>JBIIRD010000041.1:0-47794 GCA_044341745.1 Prosthecobacter sp.
AGTCGGTTAATCTCGCGACCCTTTTCCCCCGAAACCTACAGCCCAAGCACCTTATGGCCAAAGTTTGTCAAGTCACCGGAGTCACCGTCACACGTGGCCATCACATTCATCGCAGCGGTAAAGCCAAGAAAGAAGGCGGTATCGGCAAGCACATCACCAAGCGCGTGAAGCGCGTGATCCTCCCGAACCTCCGCACCAAGCGCATCTGGGTTCCTGAGCTGAACAAGTTTGTCACCGTGAAGCTCACTGCCCGCGCCCTGAAGACCGTGAACAAGAATGGTGCCTTCAAGGTTCTCAAGGAAGCCGGCCTGCTCTGATCGGCCCTCCCACATTTCATACCCCAAAACCACCTGAAGGCAGGCCGCAAGGCCTGCCTTTGGCGTTTCTTGGGGAGAACAGCCCGCATCCTGCGAGGCTCCACCCTGGGCTTGCGTTTCCCATCCTCGCTGGCAAAGAAGCCTTCCGTTTTTCCAATCCCTTTTTCCGACCGACTATGAACCTGACTCGAACCGCCTACGGCACCTGGAGTGGTGGCCGCTTCATGCACTACGGTGAACAGCTTTCCGAGGAGCACTACATGCAGCTCATGCGCGACTCCTTCCACAAGGGCGTCCGCACCTTCGTCACGGCGGATGTTTATGGCGTGGGCCGGGCCGACGCCCTCCTCGGCGAGGCCTTGAAGGGCATCCCCCGCGAGGAATACTGTCTCGTCGGCATCGTCGGGCATGACATTTATGAAGGCATCCGACAGGGCTCCCGAGGCTACCCGCGCTTCACCGACCCCTCCCTGCGCGGTCCCGACAAGTATTACGACTATCTCAGGATGGCCACGGAGAAGAGCCTGGAGCGCTGCCAGAGCGCCAAGTTTGACCTGCTCATGCTGCACAACCCCGACAGCATCAGCTACACCAGCGAAAAGGTCTGGGACGCCTTCACCCGCATCCGTGACGAAGGCATGACCGACCGCCTCGGCATCGCCCCCGGCCCCGCCAACGGCTTCACCCTCGACATGATCGAGTGCTTCGAGCGCTACGGCGACCGCATGGACTGGGCGATGATCATCCTCAACCCCTTTGAACCCTGGCCTGGACAGCACGTGCTCGCCGCCGCTGAGAAGAACAAGGTCGACATCCTCGCCCGCGTGGTCGACTACGGCGGTCTCTTCCATGATGATGTGAAGCCCGGCCACAAGTTCCGTGACGGCGACCATCGCACCCATCGTCCGGGCGAGTGGATCGAGCACGGCGTGGAGCGCCTGGAAAAAGTCCGCCCCATCGCCGAGAAACATGGCCTCAGCATGCTGCAGCTCGCCTGCCTCTGGACCCTTGGCAACACCGCCGTGAAAAGCGTCGTCCCCACCCTCATCCAGGAGCATGGCGAAGGCGCGCGCAGCATCGAAAGCAAGCTCGACGATCTCGCCGCCCTGCCCGAGCAATGCCTGAGCCGCGAGGAGATCGAGACCATCCGCCAGATCGGTGACAACACCGGCTGCATGGCCCTCAAGGGCGCCAGCAACCGCCACCCCGCCGACATGGAGCCGCGCGCCGATGAGTGGGCCATGCGCGACGACCTCGTCACTCTCGCCGGCAACTACGGCCTGGAGTGGGCCTGGTGAGATTCACGAGGCAAGGCCATCCCCGCGTTTTCAAAGGCGACCGCCAGGGCGTCTGAGGAAGCGTCGTGGCAGGCTGCCATGAAAATGACCAAAGCCCAGGGAGCCAATGTCCAAGGAAGGCCCGAATTCCCCAGGATGAAGGCCGTGCCGGAAGGTCCTTCCATGCGGTTATGAGATGAAGCTCAAGCCTCCTTGGGCAACGTCGCGCCGACCCGCTTGAACCTTGGTGTCTTGGGCATTCCCTGGTCATTGAGACTTGGTCATTGGCCCTTCCCCATCCCGGCCTGTTTGCACCTTGGTTCGTTAGGTCATTCCTTGGTCATGGGACCTTGCATCTCGTCTCACGGCTTCGGCTCAAACTTGATCGAGTAAAGATCCGCGTCCTTCAGCACAAACCGCAGCTTCACAACCTTGCCGGCCAGCGGGCTGACATCGCCACCGTTTTTCCACACGACCGACCGCTGAAGCGAATCGCCGAACTGCTCTTCGCAATCCGCCAGGCTGAAGCCCGGAAGGGCCGAGCCATTCGCATCCTGGATTTCCACCCGCACCCCGCCGGCAACCGAGCTGGCAAAGTTCATCGTCAGCGTCTTGCCGCTGAAGGTCAGGGGTTTGGTGATCAACTCACCGCCGTTCATCGGCGCATGAATGGACACAAAACCATCCTGCCGCAGCGTGTAGCGGCGCAGCACGCTGCTTTTCCCCGTCCAGTAGCTCTCGGTCGCATACAGGCTCAGTTCATCGGGCGCCCCCTCCAACGCCGACTTCGTCTCCACCAGATGCCAGGCGATGTATTGATGGCCGTAGTTCCAGGTGCCCGGACGCTCGATGCCCGGCGGCAGGAAGGCCTCGTTCCAGCGCTTGAAATTCACCCCGTCACGGCTGGCCATGAACAGCCCCTCCGTCACCGCCATGCCGTAGCGGTCGCTGGCCTTCGAGCGCCATTCCCGGTGCTCCCGCTCCGGCAGCGCCCGCAGGCTCTCCGACCAGCCACGCTCCACATAGCGTGTTGGAAATCCCAGCAGCAGGTGCGGCGCACGAGCATAAGGCTTCACCTGGTTGGTGTAGAGCTGCTCGCCGGGGGAGTCCGCATAGGCCAGGTCACGTGGGTTCTCCCAATGCAGAAAGTCCTTCGAAGTGGCCGTGCGGATGGCACGGTCGCCCGCCGGCTTCCAGTTTTTCTCATCCGTCACACCACCCGTAAAATAGCGCCAGTAGGCCCTGTAGAGTCCGGCGCTGGCATCCCAGAACGCCAGGTTTTGCGAATCAAAGGCCCCGTCGGTGATCACCGGCGTCTCCTGCATCGGCGACCAGCGCAGGCCGTCCGGCGAATGGAATGCCAGCAGGCCCTTGGGCGAATCCGAACGCACAATGGCCTTGTAGCGCGACTCCGGCCTCGCGGCGGGATTGTCATCCTTGAACACGGCGATGTGCCCCGGATCAGGCCTGGCGGCACCCATCTTGCCAGGCGCCAGGACGATGTTGTTGGCCTTGGACCCCTTGTATTCAAACAGGCCCAGCTCCGGCTTGCGCCAGTGGATGCCGTCGTCGCTTTCCGCATAGCAGGTGAAGAGCGGATGCTCGCCCGTGTTCACCTTGCCGGGAGTCACCGTGAGCTGCCAGGCCTTGTAGTACATCCGATATTTGCCGCCGTCGCGGAAGACGCTGTGGTAGCCGGTGCCGCTGCCCTCCCAGGGGGCGTCATGGGTGAGGGCGGCCTCCCGCGGCTGCGGTTGATGCAAACGTTGTTCGGCCCTGCCGGTCAGGCCGCCGATGAGGTGGTCGTCCACGAAAAGCTCACGCCGGGAGCCCATCGGAATGACATCAGCGGCGAGGAGCGAGGTGGCGGACGCAAGAAGGATCAGGGCTCGTTTCATGGGCGGAACTACGCAGGCGGGAACTCAAGGCTTGCCGGCTCCATCCTGGTCCCAGAACGGGACTTCCAGACACTGCCCGCCCCGCCGGACGTTTTCGGACAGATGGCTGGCGGCCTTGTTTTGCCCTTGCGCCCCAACGGGCCAGCGGCATCCTCCGCGCCCTCTTCCTTCCCATGTCTGATCCCCAGCGCACCACCGTCGGCATCGATTTCGGCGGCACCTTTGTGAAAATCGGCGTCTGCCGCGGCGGCGAGCTCCTGTTCACCGACGAGCCCATCCCGACCTCCAGCTTCGCCGGCCCCGCCGCCCTGATCACTGAAATGGCGGCGCGTGTGGAAAAGCTGCGCAAGGCCTACCCCGACATCTGCGCCATCGGCGTCGGCGTGCCCGGACTGGTGGACTTCGAGCACGGCTTCATCCACATCCTCACCAACGTTCCCGGCTGGAAGCATGTGCCGCTGAAGGCCATCCTGGGTGAGAAGACCGGACTCCCCGTGGTGGTGGAAAACGACGCCAACGCCATGGCCTGGGCCGAGTTCCGCTACGGCGCAGGCCGCGGCCTGAAAAACGTTGTCGCGCTCACCATGGGCACCGGCATCGGCGGCGCGCTCGTTCTCAACGGCCAGATGTACCGCGGCAGCGGCTGTGCGGCCGGCGAGGTCGGCCAGATGAGCATCGACTGCGACGGCAGGGCAGGTCACTACGGCAACCTGGGCGCCCTGGAAAAATACACCGGCAACAAGGAGATCGCCGAACACGCCGTGCAGCGCTACGCCGAGGCCCACATCACCAAGAGCCTGGAGGACTGCACCCCCAAGAACATCGCCGAAGCCGCCAAGGCCGGCGACGACATCGCCCGCCAGGTCTGGGATGAAATCGCCGACTGGCTCGGCACCGCCATCTCCAGCATCGCCTGGCTGCTCAATCCAGACGCCTTCATCATCGGCGGCGGCGTCGCTCAGGCCGGCGACCTGATCTTTGATCCTCTCAAGCGCAAGGTGCAGTCCATGCTCAGCACCGTCGTCTGGGAACGCCTGCAGATCCTGCCCGCCAAGTTCAGCAACGAGGCCGGCATCATCGGCAACGCCGCCCTGGCCGCCGACGCCGTGTCGTCGTAAGCTCATCCCATGGACCTCGCCACCGAATCCCTCATCCAGGCCGCCCTCGCGGAGGACATCGGCCCTGGCGACGTCACCTCGGCCTACTTCGTCCCGGAAACCCTCGCCTCCTCGGCGGTCATTGTCGCCCGCGAGCCAGGCGTCATGTCCGGCATGGCCGTAGCAAGGCGGGTGTTTGAACTCGTCGACGACCGCCTGCGGACGGCTCCCCTGAAGCAGGACGGCGAGGCCTTCGAAAAGGGCGATGTCGTCCTGAAAATCGAGGGCCCCACCCGCGGCATCCTGACCGGAGAGCGCACGGCCCTGAACTTCCTCCAGCACCTGTGCGGCATCGCCGCCCAGACCCGCCGTTACGTGGAGGCCGTCCGCCCGCATCCCGTCCAGATCTGGGACACCCGCAAGACCACCCCCGGCTGGCGTCTGCTGGAAAAGGCTGCCGTGAAGGCAGGCGGCGGCACCAACCACCGAATGGGCCTTTACGACCATGTGATGGTAAAGGACAACCACATCGCCGCCAACGGCTCCAACGAAGCCCTTCAGGCCGCGATCGACCGGGTGCGCGCCGATCGACCGGGAACCCGGATCCAGCTTGAATGCGACACCCTGGAGCAGATGCAGCGCTTTCTGACCCTGCGCGGAGTGGACATGCTCCTGCTCGACAACATGGGCTGTGAACGCCTGCGCCAGGCCGTCGCCCTCAACTCCGGCAAGCTCTGGCTGGAAGCCAGCGGCGGCATCACCCTGGAAACCATCCGCGACGTCGCCGCCACCGGCGTGAACGCCATTTCCGTCGGCGCCCTCACCCACACCGTGCGCGCCCTGGACCTCGGGCTCGACTTCCTCGGCTGACACGGCGGCCTGACTTTGTCACAGGCACGGCTTCCGGGGCTAATGGCAATGAGATGCCGTTGTCCCGCCTATCCCTTTGTTTGGTCATTGCCACCCTGCTGGCAGCCTGCAAAAGCAGGCCCGCCCCCGAAAAGCCCGTCCAGGCACTGGCTGAGACGCAGTATTTCCTCCACTACATCAAGCCGCTTTTCGCCACGCGCTGCGTCGCCTGTCATCGCGGTGCAGCCGCCCCGGCAGGCCTTTCCCTGGTCCAGCGAAGCGGCCTTTACGCCCCCCGCAAACGCGATAGGGCATTCGTGGTGCCAGGAGATCCCTCCGCCAGCCTGCTGCTGACCTCCCTGGAGGCCAGGGGCAGCCACCCCAGCACCCTACCCAGGGGCCGTGGCACGTTGACAGAATGGGAGCTGGGCGCTCTTCATGAGTGGATCGAGGACGGCGCCTTCTGGCCCGACAATCCAGACGGCTTTATCCAGCCTCTGGATCCGTTGCTGGGCAAGGTGCAGCGCTGACCCGGCGCCCTGCACGCCATCATGAACCTGCTTTACCCCCGGCTGACGCTGCGTCAGTTCCTCTGGAACATCGGTTTCGGCTTCGGCGCAGCCCTGATTGCCGGGGTCTATGGCATCCTCCACGATCAGGTCACGTTCGAAATCGGGCCGGAGTATTTCACCGAGTTCAAGTTTCAGCAGTTTTACTATCTTTCCAAAACCCCGCCTGAACGGGTCGTCGTGGCCGAAATTGGCTTCCTGGCCACCTGGTGGGTCGGCTTCTTCGCCGGCTGGTTCATGGGCCGGATTTCCCTTCCCCATCTGAATCCACGGCATGCCGCCCGGCTGAGCTTGAAAGGTGTCGCCGTGATGATGCTGACCTCACTGGTCTTCGCCTCCGCCTCCTATCTCATGGCCCCATCCATCCCCGAGGATCCCCGGATGAACACCTGGGAACGCATGCTGGCCGGGCGGGATGTCATCGACCCCGTGGCCTTCGTCCAGGTGGCCTACATTCACAACGCCAGCTACCTGGGCGGGCTGGTGGGACTGATCATTGCCCTGCTCTGGATGCGAAAAACCCGAAAAACGGCCTGACCCCCGCCTGAATCCGCCCTTCCCAGGGACAGATCCAAAGCCCGGCCTGCCGAGCTTGTGAAATTTTTCACAAATTCGCCTTGCTGGTAAATTTGCCGCGTAGAATACTGCCAAATCCCCCATACCTGATGCCCACAGTCACGCGAGAGTACGAAGCCCCTGATGTCGCCGCCAAGGCAGCGATGCAGGCCGAGGGCATGGACGCCGCCGCCAAGGACATTGTCGGCGAAAAGCTGGTGCTCAACATGGGCCCCTCCCACCCGGCCACCCATGGTGTGCTGCGTCTGATCCTGGAGCTGGACGGTGAAGTCGTGAGCAAGGCCGAGCCCGATGTCGGCTTCCTGCATCGCGGCGATGAGAAGATCGCCGAGAACATGCACTACAACCAGTTCGTGCCCTACACGGACCGGCTGGATTACCTCGCACCCCTGGCCAACAACGTCGCCTACGCCCTCGCCGTCGAGAAACTGATGGGCTGGGAGGTTCCTGAACGCGGCCAGGCCATCCGTGTCATCTGCTGTGAGCTGGCCCGCATTTCCGCCCACCTGCTCGGCGTCGGCGTGTTCGCCATGGACGTCGGTGCGATGACCGTCTTCCTCTACACCTTCACGGAACGCGAAAAGATCTACAACCTCTGCGAACAGCTCACCGGAGCCCGCTTCACCACCAGCTACACCCGCGTCGGCGGCCAGGTGCGTGACCTGCCACCGGGCTTCGTCGAAGCCGTTCGCACGTTCCTTGCCGAACTGGAGCCGGTCATCGACGAGGTGGACAAGCTGCTCACCCGCAACGCCATCTTCATGGCGCGCACCCAGGGTCTCGGCATCATCACCAAGGAAGACGCCATCGCCTGGGGCATCAGCGGCCCCAACCTGCGCGGCTCCGGCATCGAGCACGACCTGCGCAAGGCCAACCCCTACCTCGGCTACGAGAAGTACGAATTCGACATCCCGATCGGCACCACGGGTGACTGCTTTGACCGTTACCTCGTCCGCATGGAGGAGATGCGCCAGAGCGTACGCATCCTGCGCCAGGTGCTCGACACGCTTCCCGGCGGCCCCATCAACGTCAGCGAGGCCAAGGGCCTTCTGCCGGCCAAGGAAAAGGTGCTCATGAAGATGGAGGAGCTGATCCACCACTTCATCATCGCCACCCAGGGCATCGACGCCCCGGCCGGCGAGGTTTACTTCGGGGCGGAAAACCCCAAGGGTGAGCTCGGCTTCTACATCCACAGCAAGGGAGGCGGCGTGCCCTACCGCCTGAAGATCCGCAGCCCCTCCTTCATCAACCTGAGCATCCTGCCGAAAATGCTGCCCGGCCACCTGCTCAGCGACATTCCTTCGGTGCTCGGCAGCCTCGACTTCGTGATGGGTGAGTGTGACCGCTGAACCCCATCACCCCAACCAATCCTTCCCCCCGCGCATCCCGATGGCCCTCGAAATCCCCGCCGAACTCGAACGCAAGATCGACGAGGTCATCACGCACTATCCGGTGTCCAAACGGAGCGCCGTGCTGCCGCTGCTGCACCTCCTGCAGCATCACTTCCGCCACATCACCGATGAAGCTGTCAACTGGGTCGCCGCCAAGCTTGGTCTGGAACCCATCCAAGTGCTGGAAGTCGTCACCTTCTACCCCGGCTTCCGCCAGTCCGCCCCGGGCAGGTTCCATATCCGCGTCTGCCGCACCCTTTCCTGCGCGATGGCCGGCAGCTACGAGCTTATGGACGCCCTCTGCGCCGCCGCCAAAATCGACCGCAGCCACACCGACCATCACCACCCCATTGCAGTCAGCGAAGACGGCAAGTACAGCATTGAGTTTGCCGAATGCCTGGCCAGCTGCGGCTTCGGCCCCGTCTGCATGGTCGAGGATGACTTCTACGAAAAGGTCGATCCCGCCAAGGCCGCCGAACTCCTGGCGCGCTACAACGCCTGATCCAAAAACGGGCCGGAGGTTTCCCCCGGCCCGCTTTCATTGATCGTTGAGGCGGCTGTCGCCGCCGTGGTTATTTGATCAGGCTCAGAGCCTTCTTCACGCTGGCACCGTCATGCACCATGGCCATGAGCGCCTGGGTGATGCCCTTGGGCTTCGGATGCTGGATGACGTTGCGGCCATAGACGATGCCCGCCGCGCCCTGCTCCAGCAGACCCTGGGTGCGTTCCAGGATCTCCTTGTCGCTCACCCGGCCGCCACCGCGCACCAGCACGGGGATGCCGCCGGCGGTCTCCACCACCTTGTGATAGACGCTCACGTCATCGGTCGGGTCGGCCTTGATGATGTCGGCGCCGAGCTCCACGGCCTGGCGGACCAGGTGCATGATGGCGGTCAGGTCGCCGTTCACCATGTAGCCGCCTGCCTTTTCGTTAGGCTGGAAGACAAGCGGCTCCACCATCATCGGCATGCCGTAGTAGTCGGCCTGGGGCTTGAGGCGGAGGATGTTGTCCACGCACTGCTCATGCACCTCGGGCGCGCCGGGGATCTGGAACAGGTTCACGCAGACGCAGGCGGCGTCGTAGCGCACGGCCTGGAGCATGGTCTCCTCGATCATCAGGCTGAAGCGCGAGGATGGCAGCTCCTTGCCATAGATGTTGGCCACGTCGGTGCGCAGCACCAGGCTGGGCTTGAAGCGGCCGGGGACTTCCTGGAGATGACGTGCCTGGCCCAGCGTGAGCTGGATGGCGTCAGGCGCGGCGTCCACAAGGGTCTTCACGACCTTGCGCATGTCCTCGATGCCCTGGAGGAAGCCGGGCTGGTTGAAGAAGCCATGGTCCACGGCCACGTCGAAGCAGCGGCCGGACTTGGCGTTGAAGAGACGGTTGAGACGATACTGTTTCATCGGAGTGGTTGGGGGGGATGGATGGTTACGATCAGCGGACGCCCATGATGTGCTTCATCACGGCAAGTTCCAGCGCTTCGTAGTCGCGGGCGTCGATCAGCTGCTGCTCAAGCTTGCGGTCCCAGGAGCGGACCTTGGCCACCAGGTGGTTGAAGATCTCCAGGCTGCCGGTGAGGTGGGCGGTGACACCCCTGCCCTTCTGCGTGCGCATGGCCTTCACGTCCAGGCCGATGAACTCGCCGCGGCGGCCGTAGCCCGCCTCCTCCAGCACACGCACCTGGTTGAACGCGGCGCGCAGGTTGGCGGAGCCAAAGTTCTTGTCCTGGTCGTACTTGAGGCCGTTCTGGTCGTTCAGGTGCACGCTGCCCAGCTTGTCATGAGCGAGGGCGAAGGCCATCTCGTCACTCGGATCCAGGCCGGCGAGCTGGGCGTGGGCGGTCTCAATGAGACCTTTGACGCGCTTCGGATCACTGGAGGCGTAGGCCAGGGCCACGGCATGACCGATGGTCGGCACATAGGCGGCGTCGGTGGGCTCGTTCGGCTTCGGCTCGATCCAGATCTCGATGTCCTTGTCATGGGCCAGCATGGCGTTGAGGGTCTCCAGGATGCGCTGGTAGGCCAGGCGGGCGTTCTTGCTCTCGCGGATGTAGCTGCCTTCACGGGCCAGCCAGAGCACCATCGCGCCGCAGCCGATCTCGCGGGCCACGTCAATGCTGCGCAGGGTGCGCTCCAGGGCGTATCGGCGGTCCTTCGCGCTGTTGGCCGTGTAGCCGCCGTCCACGGTCTGGGGCGCGAACCAAAGGCGTGGCGCGACGAACTCGGGAACCAGCCCCTGGTTGTCGAGCATCTTCTTCACCTTGGCGCACTGCTTGGAAATCTGCGCAGGCGTCAGGCCGTCAATGCCGGGCACGACGTCGTCGTCATGAAACTGCACGCCCTCAAAGCCCATCGGGCGGTAGAGCGCGAACTTCTTCTCGTGCGGGAACACGGGACGCACTTCAGGGCCGAAGGGATCGGCGCCCTCGCTGATGTTCCAGGGGCCGAAGGAAAAACGATACTTGGTGGGTTTGCTCATGGCGGACTGATTAAAGCAGGACCGCAGGCTTCGGCGCTACGTCTCCAGTCTCCACAACTTCGACTATCGTCTCAATGAATCCTGGCTCACCGCAGGATTCGTGTCACGATAGTGCCCATGCGTGTCGAGCGTGAAAAAATCCAGATGCCGGGCGGACACTCGTTCCGAGTGCTGCGCTGGTCACGCACGCTGCGTGAGGTGGAGTGTCTTCTGGCTCCCGGCCGGATCGAAAAGCTGACTGGCGAAGGAACGCACTGGCACTTTCACACGGAGATGGAGCTGACGCTTTTCCGCGAAGGCCAGGGCACGCGCTTTGTCGGCGACCACATCGGCGCCTTTGAAGCGGGCGACCTCGTGCTTCTAGGCGGCAAACTGCCCCATTACTGGCACACCCGGGCTCATTCCAGCGGCCTGTCCGTGCAGTGGCATTTTCCTGAAGGCCACCCGTTCTGGGCCTTCCCGGAGACCCTGCCGATACGCACCCTCTTTGAGCAGAGCGGACACGGCTTGCGCCTGAGCGGCCTGACCGCCGCCCGCGTCGCCAACCTCATGCAGGAAATGACCACCGCTCAGGGGGTCGAGCAGCTCGCCCTGCTGCTGAGGGTGCTGGCGGTCATCCACGGCGCGCCGGCCAGGGAGCGGGTCCGCCTTTCGGCACGCTCCTTCGCCCTGGCCGCCGAATCCCACTACCAGCAGGCCATCTCCCGGGCTCTGCGCCATGTGATCGCCCGCTTCCGCGAGCCTGTCCGGCTTGAGGAGGTGCTGGCCGTCAGCGGCCTCAGCCGGCCCACCTTTGCACGCCAGTTCAAAAAGCACGCCGGCAGGACCCTGAGTGAATTTTTAAACCACCTCCGTCTCCAGGCCGCCTGCCGGGAGCTGGTGGAGAGCGACCGCGGAGTGCTGGAAATCGCCCTGGGCTGCGGCTTCACCCAGGTCTCCTTTTTCAACCGCCTCTTCCGCCGCCTGCAAAAGTGCAGTCCGACGGAATACCGTGCACGCAGACGAAACGGCGAGTGATCCTCAGTCCATCGTGCTTGGAGACAGGCGGATCCAGCCTGTTTCTGGAGGAGGTGACATGGGAGTGCGCGTAAAAATGAAATTGCCCACCGCACTGCGGAGGTGCGGGATCCACAATGCCTGCCCATTCAGGGAGCCGGCCGGTTTAAGAAGGTTGGTTCCAGGTTTCTGGCTGCTCACCGAACCATGGATCGTGAACAGGCCTGTGGCTGCGCTCCATGTGGCCCGCAGACCCGTCATTGGCGCAGGCTGAGGGCTTGGCGCGGTAATGGTTCCCTTGCTGCCAAGCTTGAGGATCCCGGCCGTGTCCGAGATTGGCGCAGCCCCCTGGAGCCTGCAGATGGCGTTGGCGCCGGGAAGAGTGAAGTCAAACGCCTGCTGCCACGGCTCGCTCGCGGCACCAGCCTGATAATGACTGCCTTCACCATCCAGGGAGGTGGCGTGGATCGAGGGGAAAAGAGCACCCATCAGATTCGTCACCGGGGAGGCCTTGTGCCAGTCGAGCTCCACATGCGAGAGTGCCTCATCATCCGGGAAGAGCAGACGGCCGGTGACAGCCCCCTTTTTGGAATAACCCACCTGATGCAGGGGAACCATCCAGGCTGAAGTGTCAGAGCGCCTGCCGATGCCTGTGGACGCTGTAAACCCCACTCCGTCAGGCATTCTGAAGACGAGATTGCAGGCTCCGTTTCGAAGCAGTCTGGCGGCCAGGAAGCCGCTGTTTCCAGGCTCCACCCCGGCAGGATTGCCCAGCATCTTCAGCGCGAAATGATGCCGTGCCACAGGATCGGCCTTGATGAGATGCGCGGGAGCTGGGCGGACCTTGCAGCCCCGGACAACCTGCCCTTGAACAAGCCCCAGATTGCCATCCACATCGTCACCATGGAAGGTCATCAGGAGCATTCTCAAAGGATCCGCCCGGGTCGAGTAGGATGGATCGAAGATCATCACATCCTCCAGGTCATTCAACAAAGGATCCTGTGCCTGGGCGGGCTCTGCAGAGACAGGCTTGACGTTCCTGATCTTGCCCGTCTTCCGGTAGGTCACGCCATGAAAGGTCGTCTGGGAAGAGTAGCTGCCCGTCGTGGAGATGGTGGTGGTCGTGAATCCCGAGAGCTGCCCCAGAGGCTCCCAGTCATGCCGGCTGATCGTGGCATGATAGGTGCCGCTGACCTGTGGCTGGTAAGGCAGGATGCGCCAGATGACCTCATGCACAGGACCAGGCCCCACCGCGTTTACAGCCTGCACCTTGACAAGATAATCCCTGGGAGCCTTGTGGGTCGCCGATGGCTGAACTTGCCCGCCCACATGGTGGGTGGCTGCATTGTAAGTGATGCCTGGAGGCAGGCCTGAAACCCGGAACTTGGTGGGCGTGGCATGATTGTCCGTGGCCTTGAGCCCCCAGGACACAGATTCCAGGACCGAAGCCGGGCGAAGGGTGAACGGAATGACCTGTGGAGCATCGATCACATTCAGGATCACGGGGCCGAGCAGGACGGACGTGTGGCCGCCGCCGATCAAGGGCACCGACACCCGGCAGGTGTAGCTGCCCTCGTCTGCCGCAGAGGCCTGCGGAAACTGGATGCCAATCCCTGAGATCCCAAGCGACGTACCATCCCTGAACCATTCGAAAACCGCCCTGCCGACCCCGGTCACCATGAAGCTGGGGTAGGATGGCACAAACTTGGGCCACTTGCTGGCGGGCAGTGTGTCCACCTGAGCCGGGGGGAGGGTCACATGCAGCCTGCGAAAAACAGGCGAACGCGTGGTGCCGTGGCTGTTCCTGACCTCGATGGCCAGATCCTTGTTCTGATCCTGCGTGGACAGGTTCATCGTGACGGCATTTTCGTAGTAGGCGGACTTCCAGTCGCCTGGCAGGTCTTGGGCGCCGTCCTTCACGACCCGGTACTGCATCGGGCTGGCCCCCGTGAGGCGGAAGACGGCTTTCTGCAACGTCAGCGTGTTGATCTCGGAATCAGGTGAGGAGACAAACACCGGAGCGCCTTTGGCGACACCTTCACCGATGAGCCTGATCTCCAGAGGCTCGACAAAGTGGCCGGGGTTGTCGATGACAAGGCTGGCCTCCCGGCTCAGGAGGTTCTTCGGATTGAAGCTGAGATGAACCTGCAGCCTGGCTCCTGCCTTGATGGTGCGGGAGTCGTTGACCCCAGGCAAGAACACGGTGTTCGGCGTGCTGATGTATTCGCCTGAAGCAGCTCCCGTCAGCCGGAAGGTAAACCCCTCCAGGTCTTCAGTCCCCGAATTGCGCAGGTAGAAACTCCGCCCTGCATAGATGTCATTGTTGATGGAGGCCTGACCAAACAGCAGCGGCTCTTCCGGCAGGTTCAGCGGCAGGCCTGCTTCGTCCTCAATTTCAAGAATCTTCGGAGCGTATGCGTGAACGGTGACGTCCATCGTTTCCACGTTGGCTCCCGGAGTCGCGCTGGTCACCTGGATCTGACAGTGCTTGATACCGGCGCTCTTGGGCGTGCAGCGCACCGTCAAGGTTGTGGAGGTGTCCAGATTTTCGACCGGGGCGCTGACGATGCTGAACTCCTCCTCAGGATCACCCACGATTTCAGAAACAACCTGGGTGGCGGCTCGGTTCCCGAGGTTGCTCAGAAGGACCGATGCATCCACCCCGCGACCCACGGCTGCGGCAAACACCAGGGGACCGGCGGAAGAGGAACGCTCGAGAGTGAGGCTCAGCACAGGCGCAGGACCTTGGGCTTCGATGGGAATCACCAGCACCGGGGCCGCAGGGTCATTGCTGTAAATCCGCATCGTGGCAGTGTCAGTCTCAGGACCAGTCGCCGTGTAATAGATGCCAAGCCCCTGCCTGCCACCGACCGGAACCGTGGGGAAATCCTCGGTGAGGTTGCAGGTGAATTTGGCGGCGGAGGGGCCGTCGATCACGACGTTGATGATCTCCAACGGTGCATCTCCCGTGTTGACCAGACTCAATGAGACGCTGCCGGTGAAATAGTCTCTGAGGACCGGATCAAATTTCACCGGCAGCTCGGTATTGTGGGCGCCCTTCCACCACATGGCCCACATTTTCGGGATGCCCGGTTTCCATGGCAGCGGAGTCGGCAGCGTGATCAGATGGAAGACACTTCGCCCTGCCTGGTTCGGCGAGACGCCTGAGACCAGGATCTGCGTGCCGTCGGGGGATGCCCCCACCACCCCTTGCAGCAGGGTTTCCTCCATGGAAATGCCGAAGTGCTCCTGAAGCGCATCCATCAGGCGCACACGGGCTCCGTTCGTATGCCAGACACAGACCGTCCTCAGATCACTGTAGCCCGGCCCGGTGCCCTGCACCGTTCCCAGAATCGTGCCATCATTGAGGACGCTGGACACAGACAATTCACCATGACCCGCTGGAGAAGAGGAAAACCTGGGCAGCTGGCTCAAACGCCTCAGGACCGGCGTGGCTGCCCCCAGGTCAATGAGGTCGCCCACGTTGTCTCCTATCCGAGGTTCACCCAGCACCCAGCTGTCACACACCGCCCAAAGCCCATTGGCCGAGATGACGGCATTTTGCAGCGTCGCATAATTCGGATAAGGGCCGACCTCCTTGGAGAAACCCTCGTCATCCGTGAACCACAGGCTGCTGAACCCCCGGCCCATGATACGACGAGTGGTGCCGCTGCTGAAAAAAATGCTGTGTCCAACAAGCGTGTAGGCTGTGCCTGCGGGAGAACTTGCGGGGACCTCCACCTCCGTCATGTCATTCGGGTTCAGGATCCACGCCTGGACCTTGTTGCCGAATCCGGCCAGGGGCCTGGACTCAGACAGCCTCAACAGACGCCCATTGCCCAGAAAGCCGTGAGCCACCGTGCTGATGGCGCTGTAGCCCTCAGGGGGTGGTCGTGCTGCCAACGGATCCACCTGACCCGTCACCACATTCACCAGGCTTTGAAGGGAGGGACTGCCGGACGCCACGACGATTCGCTCACCCTCAGGACTCACCAGCCTCAGTGTCTTGCCAGCGCTGCCAGGCACGACATGGAGTCCATCGCCCGGAGTCCAGGTGACTACTTCCGACGTGCTTTGATTCGTGCCGAAAGCAGTCAGAGAACCTTCATTCACCACCAGCTTGCTCCAGTGAACGTAGGAGTCGTTTGAAAGGGTCTCGGGCAGTTGCAGGACCGAGGCTTCCTGGGCGACCATCATGCCGCATCCAAGCATGACAACAATCCAGGAGAAAAGTACGCGGGGGGAGGGCATGAAGCTTGGATTGCCTTACCCGCATCCTAACAACAGTTCAATCTGGGTCCGCCTAAAAAAACACCCGCACACCACAAAAAATTTTGACAACCTGAGGGCAAAAACTGGCCTTAGGCAGGATGGAACGCCGGCTCGAAAAATGACCTCATGTGGATCGGCGCTGATTCTGAACATGGGCTGGTTGAATCACCGCGATCTGCGGCCACATGCCCGGTCGTCTGCAAGCCATGGCAACGGCAGGAAAATGCCGAAACCCATCCGGCTGGGCATGACGCCCGTAGTTTGACAAGGCTGCCTGACACCTCTTGATTCACCTTATGTCCCACCACCCCGCCGATTTTCCCTCCTCGACCCTCACGCCGCCCTCGAACTTCATCGTGCCGACGGTGATTGAAAACGAAGGCCGTGTCGAACGCGCCTACGACATCTACTCCCGCCTGCTGAAGGATCGCATCATCTTCCTCGGCACAGACGTGAACGACCAGGTCGCCAACGTCATCATCGCCCAGTTCCTTTTCCTCCAGATGCAGGACCCGAAGAAGGACATTCATTTCTACATCAACAGCCCGGGCGGGTCCGTGACCGCCGGCCTGGCCATCTATGACACCATGCAGTTCGTCACCTGCGACGTGAACACCTACTGCATCGGCATCTGCGCCAGCATGGGCGCGGTGCTGCTTTCCGCAGGCACCAAGGGCAAGCGCTACGCCCTGCCGAACAGCGACATCATGATCCACCAGGTCTCCGGCGGCGCACGCGGCACTGCCAGCGACGTCGAGCGCACGGTGGATTTCATGTACAAGCTGAAGCGCCGCCTGAACCGCATCCTCGCCCACCACTGCGGCAAAACCCCGGAGATCATCGAGAAGGACGCCGACCGCGACAACTACATGACCGCCGAGGAGGCCTGCGCCTACGGCCTGGTGGACAAGGTGCTGCAGAGCAACCGTGAGCTCCAGCCCGTCGCGTAACCTGCTTCCGAACCTTCAGGAAGGGCGGCCCCGTCGGCCGCCCTTTTTGTTTGCCGCCAGCCCCGCGTGCATCAGCGGCAAAGTGTGTCAGAATTCACGCCCCATGCGAATCCTCCTCCTCGCTCTCGCCCTTGGTTCTGGCTGCAGCCTGGCCCACGCCCAGACGCTGGACCTGCGCCTGCCGACTGACAATGACTTGCTGATCAAGGGCGACGGCCCGGGATACTTCCAGTTTGTGGACCGCAACTTCGAGGGCCAGGTCAGCTACCCCTGGGAAGGCGGGCAGTTCGGCTTCTGGCGGGACCCACGCCGTGTGGGCGAGGGCATTGCCTACGCCCGGTTTCATGAAGGCATGGACGTGAAGCCCCTGCATCGTGACGCCCGGGGCGAGCCCCTGGACGAGGTGCGCGCCATCCTCGCCGGTGAAGTCGTGCATGCCGCCCCTCCGGGAAAAAGCAACTACGGCAGCTACCTCGTCATCCGCCACGACTGGGGCGAGGGGCCGTTTTATTCGCTCTACGCCCATCTCAAGGAGTATCGGGTCGAGGCCGGACAAAAGGTGGCCGCCGGACAGGCCATCGCCCTCATGGGTCATACGGGCAGCGGCATCGACCAACGCCGCGCTCATGTGCACGTGGAGCTCAACATCATGCTCTCCACCGGCTTCGACCTCTGGCACAGCACGGGTTTTCGCTCGCCCAACCATCATGGCATCTACAACGGCATGAACCTTCTGGGGCTGGACATCCAGGGACTCTACCTGGCTCATGCAAAAAGCCCGGCCCTTTCAGTGGCATCCCATGTGAGGCAGTCCGAGGCCCAGTTTGAAGTCACCGTGCCCGGCACGGCGCAGATGGAAATCCTCAGGCGCTACCCCTGGCTCCGTGAAGCCGGCGGCAGCCCGGGCAGGCCCGCCTCCTGGAAGATCCGCTGCAACCGCTGGGGTCTCCCCCTCTCCGTGACCGCCTCTTCCGAACCCACCGGCGGGGCCGCCCTGACCTGGCTGGGCAAAAGCCGCACTCCCTATTACTACCAGACACGAGGCCTGATCAGCAACAGCGGCAAGCTGACCGTCGAAGGCCTGCGTTTTGTCCAGCTCATGGCGGGCCTGTGAGAATCTGCTGGCGGGACGGCCAGGTTGCCTGAATGAATCCGCCCCTTGGAAGGCACCCGCCTTCCGCCGATGCATCATGCTTCTTGCCCTGGAGTCCTCCTGTGATGAAACCGCCGCCGCCATCTGCACGGCGGAGGGTGAGATTCTGGCCTCAGCCGTGGCCTCCCAGGTGGAAATCCACCGGCGCTATGGCGGTGTCGTGCCCGAAGTCGCCTCGCGCAATCACATCCTCCATGTCCGCCCCCTGGTGGAGCAGGTGCTTGCGGAGGCCGGGGTGAGGCTGGCTGACATTGAGGCCTTTGCCGCCACCAGCGGCCCGGGCCTGGTCAGCAGCCTGCTTATCGGCACCAGCATGGCCAAGGCGCTGGCGGTCGCGGAAAACAAACCCTTCCTGGCCGTCAACCACATGGAGGGCCACCTGCTCTCGCCCTTCATGGCCGGCAACGGCCCGCCCCGGCGGAGCGTGGCCCTCATCGTCAGCGGCGGCCACACGATGCTGGTCCACATGACCGAAGTTGGCGGCTATCGCTTGTTAGGCAGGACGCGTGACGACGCCGCCGGCGAGGCCTTTGACAAGATCGCCAAGATGATCGGCCTGCCCTACCCCGGCGGCCCGGAGATCGACAAGCTGGCGCGCCTGGGCCGCGGGGACGCCCATGCCTTTCCGCGCAGCTTCCTCGACGGGCGCAGCCTCGAGTTCAGCTTCAGCGGCCTGAAGACCGCCGTGCTCTACGAGCTGCCGCGCCTCAAGCTCGAGGATCCCGCCGTGCTGGCCGATGTGTGCGCCAGCGTGCAGGAGGCCATCTGCGAGGTGCTGGTCGAGAAGCTGGTGCTTGCCGCAAGGCAGGCCGGAGAAAAACTCGTGACCGTCAGCGGTGGCGTCAGCTGCAACCGAGGACTGAGGGCCAAGCTGGCCTCACGCTGCGAACAGGAAGGCCTCACGCTGCTGCTTGCCAGACCCGACCTGAGCACGGACAACGCGGCGATGATCGCCTACGCCGCCGCACAGCGCTTCAGGCTGGGACAGACGTCCGCCCTGGAGGCGGACGTGGATCCCAACCTGCCCCTGGTGGCCTGACAAACGGACTCAGACCACTTTCTCGCCCTTGAGCACATCCTCAAGGGTCTGACGCTCGCGAACCACATGCGCATGATCGCCGTCGACGAGGATTTCGGCGGGCATCGGACGGGTGTTGTAGTTGGAGGCCATGCTGAAGCCGTAGGCCCCCGCGCTCATCGCCGCGATGTAATCACCGGCCTTCACCGGCGCCACCTCACGGTTCTGGGCCAGGTAGTCACCGGTCTCACAGATGGGACCAACGATATCCGCCAGCTCGGCGGCACCCGGGGTCTCCTTGAGAGGCACGATCTGATGCCAGCCTTCGTAAAGCGTCGGGCGGATGAGGTCGTTCATGCCCGCGTCCACGATCTTGAAGGTCTTGGCCGCACCGCGCTTCTCGTAAAGGACCTGGGTGATCAGCGCGCCGGCGTTGCCCACCATGAAACGTCCGGGCTCGCACAGGATGCGCAGACCGAGAGGCTTCAGCAGCGGCACGACGGATTCGGCATACTTCTGAATGGTCAGCGGATGCTGCTCGGCGCTGTTCTTCTCCCACCAGGAGGCGTCGCCGGAGTCCAGGCTCTGACGGTAGTTGATGCCGATGCCGCCGCCGATGCTGAAAAACTCCAGGTGATACTTCGCCTTCATCTCGGCCACAAGAGGTGCGACCTTCTTCACGGCCTCGACAAAGGGATCCACGCTGGTGAGCTGGCTGCCGATGTGCATCTGCAGGCCCCTGATGACCAGGTTGGGCATTTCCGCAGCGATGCGCGCATAGACGGCCTGGATGCGGTCGAAATCGATGCCGAACTTGTTCTCGCTCTTGCCGGTGGTGATCTTCGCATGCGTCTTGGCATCCACGTTGGGGTTCACTCGAACCGCCACCGGGGCCTTCTTGCCCAGGCTTCCGGCGACTTCATTGATGAACTCCAGCTCGGCCTCGGACTCGGCGTTGAAGCAGTAGATGCCCTGGTTCAGCGCATAGGCGATCTCGTCGCGCGTCTTGCCCACGCCGGCGAAGGTGCACTTGCCCGCATCCCCCCCCGCCTTGATCACACGGTAAAGCTCTCCTGCGGAGACGATGTCAAACCCACCGCCCAGGCGGGCGATCGTGGCCAGCACGGAGAGGTTGGAATTGGCCTTCACCGCGTAGCAGATCAGGTGATTCAGCTCGCCAAGCGCAGCGTCCAGGCGCTGAAAATGGTCCGTGATGGTGCCCTTGGAATAAACATACAGCGGCGTGCCGTGCTTTTCCGCCAGCGACTGAAGGCTGACGTTTTCACAGAAGAGCTGACCCTGGTTGTAATGAAAGCGGTGCATGAGAGGGCGCGCTTGATAGGCGGAAAACCGGCAAGCGCAAGGGGCGGAGGGGCCCAGCCTGCCTTCCGAAGTGCAAACCATCCTCCAGGCCTTTCGCAGGCCGCCCCTCACAGCCGGGCTGCCGCTGCAGCAACCGCCTGCCCAGCGGTCACCCCTGCCAGTTGCCATCGATCACCGGACCGGGCTCCGCCTTCATGACTCCGTTGCTGCCCGTGACCTTCCAGGTCCGGCGCTGGAAGGTTTTCTTGTAGGACCAGGCGGCTTCGTATTCCCAGGCATCACCTGCTGTCTGCCGCATGGTCCGCACCTGGATGACATAGACCGGCACCCGGTAATCGGGATCGATCGCGACATTGTCCGGAAGGGTTGTGGCCAGAACACTGGGGCTGATGATGCGCAGCTTCAGGTCGTCGAAACGCTTCATGAACGGCACGCTGGCGGGCGTGAAGTCCCTGCCCCGGATGATCTCGCCCAGGGCGATCGAATGGCTTTTCTGCACCCCGGGGTTCAGGTCCGGCAGGGTCTTCAGGATTTCACGCACCAGGGCCTCGGTGGAGGCGGATTCATACTCGGCCAGGGACATGCCCTCCCGGTCCACCGGGCCGCAGGAGGAAAGGAGGAAGGCCGGCAGACTGGCGGCAAGAAATAGAAATCGGCGGGTCACGCCGCTTCTCTGGCACGAAACACCGTGACTTGCAAAACAAACGGCCCGCCGATGAGGCGGGCCGTTGCGACCTTTGAAAGAGAACTCTCCTGGCCAGGGTGAACCTGGAATTCAGCTACCGGTCAGCGGTTGCTGCTGATTCGGAAATCCTTGAAGATGATGGAGGCCCCGCTGGCGGTGGCATCAGCACCCAGATCCCAGACGCCAAAGATTTCGCCATAGCTGGAGCCCTTTACCAAAGGCACGGGCTTCGTGATGGTCACGCCATCCATGGAAACCGTCCAACTGGAGGACTCACCATCCACATCAATCACAAAATAATGAGCGCCACCGCCGGGAGTCATGCGCTGCGTCGCGGCATGGACCGTTCCGTTCGGTTCGACCAGCCGGATGCCCCCGCCTGCCGTATCAACCCACAGGGCTCCAAGTGACCTGCCCGTTGAGTCATTGATCTGCCAGGAGAACTGATCGTCCCCACCAGCAGCACCCTCTTCCAGGCTCATCGTGAAACCAGCCGTCACATGACCACTGGTGTCAACCGCCTCACCCGCCTTGTCGCTCCAGATCACCACAGGCTCGGATGATTTCACCTGATCACCCCCGAAGCGAAACACCTTGTCACCTTCAGCGGTCACGTCTGCCGTCAAACCGTAATGTGAACCAGACTGCCACTCCAGCGTCTCCCTGTTGTCAGCCTTGACTGTTGTTTTTGCAGCAGCCGCAGTCCCCGCTTCTGAGCTGGAAGAAGACGTCGCCGCAACCATCAACGTCATGGTAAACGGCCCAAATCCAACCAGACCAATGCCTGGAGGTGCGCTGGAGCGAACCATAATCAAAATATTCTGATTATCAAAGCTGGTCGTAAAGCTCACAGCTTCGGAAACATTTCCCACAAAGGGGGAGTTTTGCTGAGAGATGTTGGGGTAAGTTGTGACACCATCCGGTCCTGCGAACGAAGTTGTAGGCCCACCGCCAGGCGTTTCAAGATAGACCTGAAGTGATGGATCCATGTATGTTCCACCTACAAAGCCGCCATCCACGTTGATTGTAATGATCGAGCGCTTGGTTGCCTTAAAAGTGTAATAAACCCTCCCCAATGCATCTGCGGTCTGGAAGGATGTATTGTCACCTGGACGAACCACCATGGTGCCCGAAGCACCAGGCAGAATCGTGGCGTTCGGCAGGTTGTTCGCATAAGTCAGCGTTCGTTCAAACAAGCTGGTTGTCACAGCTTCTCCTCCACCCACGGAGGTGGATTCCTTGCCCTTGGTCACCACTTTGATGGCCGCCGGCGCCGTCGGCGCATCCGACGGAACCGTCAGAAGCAGTGAATCGTTCGTATCCTGGACAAAGGTAGCCCTCTTGTCTCCAAAATAAGCCTCGGCGGCATAGTTCAAGTTGGATCCAAAAATCCTGACTTTATCACCCGCCATCGCCCTTTGAGGGTAAAACTCCACGGTTGAAACTCCGGGCTTGGGACCCAGCGTGGCAGCAGGAATGGGCAGGACGGAAATAACCACATCGTCGGAAGTCTTCTCACCAAAGACGTTGTAGGCTACGCAGCGATAGGTGCCGTCATCCGTGATCCTTACCTTGGTGAACGTCAGCTTCTGGGTCGTTTTGCCTGCGACGTCGGTCCAGGTGAAAGGCGCAGCGGAGCCGGCACGCCTCTGCCACTTGTATTTAACTGGCGTCGGATGTGAGGCGGTGAATCCCACGGCGGTTTCAACCTTGGACTCCTCAATGCCGGAGGCTGTGGCGCTGGGCTGTTCCACGGCCACAGGCGGTCCGCTGACAACAATCGACAGGGCGTTGCTGGTTGCCGTGCCGGAAAAATTGGAGACGATGCAGCGATACTTTCCAGTGTCGGCAACCGCGGCGTTGTCGATCTCAAGATCTGCGGAGGTCGCGCCCGAGATGTCCACGTTGTTTTTCTGCCATTGATACTTCAGCGGATTGGCCGGGTTGTCGGGAGTGGCCAGGGGACGATGGGTGCCGGATGCCACGACGAGCAGGTGCAGCTTGTTGTTGAGCATGATGCTGGTCGAAGGGGTGTCCGTGCCGTCAACCTTGGTCTGGGTCAGAATTTTGGGCGCATCATCAACCTGGACAAAGACCGGAACGGATTCAACGCTGCCAAGGCTGGGCTTGGCCGTGCTGGTGACGACGCACTTGTATTCGCCGGTGTTGGTGGTCTTGAGGGCGGACAGGGACAGCGTGGCGGTCTTGCCCACCACATTCGCGCCGTAATCCGGGGCGCCGACAGGCTTGAAGAACCATTCGAACTTCAAGGGGGATGTCCCGCCTCCAACGAGCGGAATTTTGACACTGCCCTTGGTCGCTCCAAAAACCGGCCCGGTTCCCTGGCTGATGATCAGGGGTGGGGAGATGACATTCAGAACTCCGGAAGCACTGGTCACGGAACCCACCTCGTTCCTGATCAGCACCTTGTAGCTGCCACGGTCCTGCCAGGCCACGGAGGGAAAGTTGATCGTGCTGGTCGCCGCTCCCGGGCCCCCGTAGGGCTTGTTGTCTTTGAACCACTGGTAGGTGAAGGTGCCGACATCATTGCCCGTGGGGTCCATGAGCACGCTGAAATTGTGGGCGGCCGGTCCGCCGACGATGCTGATGTCCTTCTTTTTCTCAGGCTGGGTGGCAATTTTCGGTTTCCGGATCACGCGAACCACCGAGGCCACGCTCTCGGTGTAAACAGGCGTGGGAGTCGCCACATCAGGCGTGTAACTGTTGGTGATGCGCACGCGATACTGACCGGGCCCCTCGGCCACGCCATCGGCAAGGTTGTCGTTGCCCTTGATCGTCAGGCTCGACTTGTTGGACTTCGGGATCGGCACATTGTTCTTCAGCCATTCGAAGGTCATCGGGCTGTTGCCTGATGCCACCACCTTCAAGGTACCCGAAGCACCGAAGGCAATGTTCAGGGAAGGTGCGTGAGAGGTGGTGATCACCGGCCTGGAGTTCAGCTTCAGAACAATGTCCTTGCTGATGGCCACCACCGTCGAAAGGGTGGAGGAAACCCTGACCCGATAGGTGCCCGCGTCCGCAAGCGTGAGATTGTTGATGGTGAAGGTGTCCGTGAGTCCAGCCTTGGTGACCGGCACCCCCTGGGTGATGTAAGTGGATCCCACCTTTTTCTGCCAGGCATACGTAAAGTCAGGCGTGCTTGTCGGGTCCAGAGTTACCGTGAAGTCAACGCTTTCTCCGTCACGTTTCATCACCGTCGGCGCCGCAGGCTGCTGGATGATCTTGGGACTGGTGATCACCGTCACGGTGGCCGTGTTCGAAGTCACGGTGACGGGCGGCACCTGATTGGTTTCTGAAATCTCCACCTGATAGACCCCGGCGGCGGCGGCCGTCACCTTGGGGATCACCAGCTTGTTGCTCGTTCCCGGCGAGCTGACTGGATCAAAGTTGGCCCCATTTTGCTTGAACCATTGAAAGAGAAGCGGATTGGGAGGCACTGAATTGCTGCTCGCCGTCACCTGCAAGGTCAATGTGGTGCCATCCGTCACCGTCTGGTTGAGCGGTTGATTGGCGATGACAATTCCCGCTTCAGCAGCGGATGTGTGCAGAATCAAAAGGCCGAGGCAGGTCAGGACACGCTGCAAAAAAGACTGCTTCATGGGGAGGGGCTTGGTTTTGGGTAATTAAAGTTTTTTATCTTCAAGGATCGCAAATACAAAGACAATACAAATCTTCAGCGATCAGCAAATAATTGATATTAAATCGGAATTATTCTGAACATAGTAGGCAAAAGTCTCGAACCATCGGATCAACCCAGGACTTTTTTGCGCACGATTTCAGTCACCATCTTGGGGTTTGCCTTACCCTGGCTGGCCTTCATGGCCTGACCGGTGAACCAGTTCATGGCTTTCTCGTTGCCACCCCGGACTTCGGCGACCTTGTCCGGATTGGATGCCAGGATCTGATCCACGATGGTCTCCAAGGCACCGGTGTCACTCACCTGCTCAAATCCTTTGGCCTTGACGATCTCCGACGCACTGCCGCCGGAGGTAAACATCTCAGCAAAGACTTCCTTGGCCTGGTTGTTGGAGATCTTGCCGGCCTCAACGATGGCCACGAGGGCGGTGAGGGATTCAGGCTGGACAGGACAGCCTGAAATGCCGCCATCGCTGTCCTTGAGCAGGCCGAGAAGGTCGTTGATGACCCAGTTGGCGATCTTTTTGGCAGGCACGGAGGAGTCGGCGGCCACGGCTGCTTCGTAGTAGGCGGCAAGCTCCTTTTCGCTGGCCAGCACCCCGGCATCATAGGCGCTGCAGTCATAATCACGCTCAAACCTGGAGCGCTTTTCGTGCGGCAGTTCGGGAACCTGCGGGCGGACACGCTCCAGGAGAGGGGCGGTGCGCAGCGGGATCAGGTCCGGATCCGGGAAATAGCGGTAATCGTGCGCATCCTCCTTGGTACGCATGAGGGTGGTTTCTCCGCGGTCATCATCCCAGCGGCGGGTGCTTTGAAGGATCTTCTCGCCGCGTTCCAGGCAGTCGATCTGGCGCTCGGTTTCATACTTGATGGCCCGGCGCACGGCGGACATGGAGTTGAGGTTCTTCAACTCGACCTTGGAGCCAAGCTCCTTCTGGCCTTCGGGGCGGAGGGATATGTTCACGTCACAGCGCATGTTGCCCTTTTCCATGTCGGCGTCGCTGACGCCGCCATAGATCAGGATCTGGCGAAGACTGCCAAGATAGGCGAAGGCCTCCTCGGCGCTGTCGATGTCAGGCTCCGACACGATCTCCATGAGAGGTGTGCCGGCCCGGTTGAAATCAATGGTGGTGAACTTGTCGTGATGGGTGCTTTTGGCAACGTCCTCCTCCAGATGGATGCGGGTGAGCTTCACGACCTTGCCCGGGCTGGCGATGCTCTTCTGGGCATCCTTGGGATAGGCCAGGTCATAGAGCGGCACGCCACCTCCGATGCACAGCGGCAGGTCAAACTGCGTGATCTGGTAGTTCTTCGGCATGTCCGGGTAGAAGTAGTTCTTGCGGTCCCACTTCACGACCGGAGGAGTTTCGCACCCGAGCATCATGCCGGTGAGGAGCGTCTTCTCGATGGCGCCTTCATTCAGCACCGGCAGCGCCCCCGGCAGCCCCAGGCAGGTGGGGCAGGTGTGTGTGTTCGGCTCGGCGCCGAACTCGACCGGACAGCCGCAGAACATCTTGCTGCGTGTGGTGAGCTGCGCGTGAACTTCGAGGCCGATGGTGACGATGTACTTGGGCATGGCGGGCGGCGATAGTGGAATCCATCCCGCCCGATGGCAAGCGTCAGGTCAGGGCCGGCACGAGATCAGGCCGGCGCACCGAAGCGGAGCGGCGGCATGGGCGGGCCGCCATCGTCACTGCTTCACCATGTCCAGCAGGCTGGGAAGGTTCTTCAGAGGGTCTGAAACCACCGTTCCCGGCCTGTCGGCCCCGCCCTCGTCATCGGCGGACTTCAGGTAGCGGAGAAACCGGCTGTCGGTGCTCAGGATGAGGCTGGTGTCCGGGGTGATGACGGTTTTGTACGCTTCCATCGTCTTCAGAAACTCGAACAGCCCGGCGGACTCGGCGTCCTGGTTGTAGGCCTTGGCATAGATCTCCGTCGCCTTGGCGTCGGCCGCGCCCTCGATCTCCTGCACTTTGCGATAGGCCTCGGACTCGATCTGCTTCAGCTCGCGTTCACGCTGGCCGAGGATCTTCGCCGCCTCACCCGCCCCCTCCGACTTGAAGCGCTCGGCGATCTGGGTGCGCTCGCTGACCATGCGCTGGTAGATGGTCTGGCTGACGGCGGGGGTGTAGTTGATGCGCTTGAAGCGGATGTCGATGAGCTCGATGCCGAAGCCTTTCACCTTCGGCGCGGCGTTGGCGTAGATCTCCTTCTCCAGCTCGGATCGGCCCTTCAGGATGGGCGGCAGGGTGCCGATGCGGGAATCGGCCAGCGACGAGCCCACGCCGGCAGCCACCTCCTTCGGCACCTTGCGGTCCTTGGTGTTGCGGATGGCCTCGATGAAGTCGTGCCGGGCGATGACGTTGCGGGTCTCGCTGCCGACGATGTCGGTCAGACGCGATTCGGCGCCGCGTTCATCACGCAGGTTTTCAAAGAACACCCGGGGGTCGCTGATCCTCCAGCGGGCGAAGCTGTCGACCACGATGTAAAGCTTGTCGCGGGTGGGCATGTTCACCGGCGGGCCGTCCCACTCCAGGATGCGCTTGTCGAAGCGGTTCACATGCTGGATGAACGGCGTCTTGAAGTGAAGGCCGGCGTCCTTGATGGTGTCGCCCACGGGCTTGCCAAACTGGGTGATGATCACCTGCTCGGTCTCGCTGACCGAGTAAAAGCTGGCGCTTCCCAGGATGTAGAGCGCGAAGCCGATGACGAGGATGAGGAGGGAAAGTCCGGCTTTCATCGGGCGGCGGGGGTGGAGGTCTTGGGCTGCTGAAGGTGCATGAGGGGCAGGAACTGCGGCACCTTGTCATCGACAATGATCTTGCCCGGCACCGTCGGGAGCACTTCACCCAGCGTTTCGAGGTAAATGCGCTTTTTGGTCACCTCGGGGGCCTTTTTGTATTCCGTCAGCAGGGAGATGAAGCGGGTGGCGTCGCCCTCGGCGCGGTTGATGCGCTCGGTGGCATAGCCTTCAGCCTGGCTGATGCTCTGCTCCGCCTTGCCGCGCGCCTCGGGGATGACGCGGTTGTATTCGCCGTTGGCGGCGTTGATGGCGGCCTCACGCTGCTGCTGGGCCCGGTTGACCTCGTCAAAGCTGTCCTTCACCTGGGTGGGCGGATTGACATTGCCAAGCTGCACCTGGTCGATGTGAACGCCCATGCTCAGCGTGCTGGCGATCAGTTGAAGCCTTTCCAGCGCCTTCACCTCCATCTCCTGGCGTCCGACGGTGAGCACCTCGTCGATCGTCCGGTCGCCCACCACCTCGCGCATCACCGACTCGGAAAGGTCGCGCAGGGTGGCCTGGGGCTCGATGAAATTGAAGACGAAGGCGCGCGCGTCACTGATGTGAAACTGCACCACCCACTCCACCACGGCCGCATTCAGGTCGCCGGTGACCATGTTCTTCTCCAGCTCCATGTCCTCGAAGTCATGATTGAACTGGTATTCGTTGGTGGCACCCCGGGAGCCGTAGCCAAACTCGAGCTTCAGCTGCCGCTTCGTCTCCACCAGCGTCACCTCGTCGATGCCCCAGGGCAGCTTGAAATGCAGGCCGGGCTGGGTGATCTGCTGGAACCTGCCAAAGCGCTGGACGATGGCCTCCGAATTGATCGGCACCTGATAGAAGCTGGAAAACAGCCCGATGGCCAGGACCAGGGCGACGACGCCACCCAGGATTTTGACGGGATTGAACCTGAACCGGCCCGGTTCAGGAAAAGGCAGCGTGGCTCTCACAGACATGACCGGAGGCTACTCGTGCGGGGACGAATTGTCCAAACCCAATGTCAAAGCCTGGGCACCTGCTTCTTGCCGGTGCGAACGGGCGGGACGCCTGTTCGCCATGCCCGGGTCAGTCGTTGAAGAAGTGGCGGCCGGTCTGGCCTGCCTCGGTCTTGTTGTCAACCTCCCAGTACACGTCGTCGAAGATGGACTCCGGCTCGGGATACGGGCTGGCCTTGGCGAATTCGCCGGAGGCCTCGGCCTCGGCCTGGGCTTCACGATCAATCTTCTTGAGCTGCTCCTCGGTGGCCACGCCCTCGCTGATCAGGACTCCCTTCCAGACCTGGATGGGGTCGTGCTCGCGCTGGAAACGCTCGACCTCCTCCTTGGTGCGGTACTTGAGCTTGTTGGCATCGGCGACGGAATGTCCCTCCCAGCGGTAGGTGGCAATCTCCAGGATGCTGGGCTTGCTCTCCTCGTGGGCGCGCTCGATGGCGGCGCCGACACGGGCGCGGACCTCGTAGAGGTTTTCGCCGAGGAAATGGTCCCAGGCCATGCCGTAGCCTTCGGCGCGCTTGGCGAGGCATTCGTCAAAGGCCGAGCTGCGGGCCTGGCTGGTGCCCATCGAGTAACCGTTGTTTTCGATCACATAAATGACCGGCAGATCCCAGAGGGCGGCGATGTTGAGGGATTCATGGAAGGCGCCCTGGTTCACAGCACCATCCCCCAGGAAGCAGAGGGCGGCCCCCTTCAGGCCACGATATTTAAGCCCGTAGGCGAGACCGAGGCCGAGCGGGGTCTGGCCGGCGACGATGCCGTGCCCCCCCCAGTAGTTCTTTTCCGGGGCGAAGTAGTGCATGGAACCGCCCTTGCCCTTGGAGCAGCCGGTGGCCTTGCCGAAAAGCTCGGCCATGCACTCGTTCATGCCCATGCCGACGGCGAGGGCATGGCCATGGTCACGGTAGGCGGTGATGACATGGTCGTTTTCCCCCATCAGGGAGACGCAGCCCACGGCCACGGACTCCTGGCCGATGTAAAGGTGCAGGAAGCCGCCCATGCGTCCGGCCTGGTAGTGCTGGAGGGAGACCTGCTCGAACCGGCGGATGCGGACCATCTTGCGGTAAAGCTCGATCTTGTCGTCAGCGGTGAGCTTCTGGTTGATCGGAGCGGCGGCGGGGTTCGGCGTGGGGGCTTTTGCGAGGGCCATAGAGAGGGGCGGCGAGAGTAACGGCAGATGCCGGGTGCGCAAGCGGGGAGGCGAAGACAAACCGCTTGTCCAGCGCCCCGCCCTGTTGTTCACATGAGCGGGAAAAGCAGCACACACACCATGACCGAGTGGGATCGCCGCATTGTGGCCGCACAGGGCTATGTCGAACTCGACCTCCATGACGAGGCCCGGAGGGAACTCCTGCCCCTGCCTCCCGACCAGCAAAACCGGGTGGATGTCATCGAGATCCGGGTTCTCTGCCACATGCACGAGCAGCAGTGGGCGGAGGCCTTGAAGCTTTCCCAGAAGCTCTGCCGTCTTCAGCCTGACGAACCCGGAGGCTTCATCCACGCCGCCTTCTGCCTTCACGAACTCGGCCGTACCGAGGAAGCCCTGGACCTGCTCTCCCGCGGCCCCTCCTCCCTGAGGACCAAGCCGGTGTATTACTACAACCTTGGCTGCTACCTGGCACGCCTCGGGCAGGAGGAAAAGGCGCTCCAGCTTCTGAAACAGTCCTTTGAAATGGACGGTGACCTGCGCCGCGACGCACGCCGTGACCCTGACCTGCACAACCTCCGGCAGCAGTTGGAAAACATCTGACCGCATCAGGCCGCCGCCCTCTTTCATGTTCCGTCCCGCCCCAGGTCATCTCGATGCCGTCACCCGTTGGTTTGAGGACAATTTCCGCAGCCGGGGAGAGCTGGGTGCCTCAGTGTCCATCTGGCAGTCCGGGGTGGAAATCCTCAGCCTGGCCCATGGCCATGCCGACCGTTCCCAGTCGCGGCCGTGGACGACTGAGACACTGGCTCCCGTATGGTCGGCCACCAAGGGACCCGCCGCCGTCTGCGCCCTGATGGCCATGGAGGAGGCCTCTCTGCCCATCGATTCCCTGGTCGCCGAAATCTGGCCGGAGTTCGCCTCCGGCGGCAAGGAGAACCTGTCCTTCGCCCATCTCTTCTCCCACACGGCCGGGCTCTGCGCCCTGGATGAACGTGTCTCCATCCTGGACTACGAGGCCGTCATCCAGGCGCTGGAACACCAGCAACCACTCTGGGAACCTGGGTCGAAGCAGGGCTACCACGCCCGGACCTTCGGCTTCCTGATGGATGAAATCGTCCGCCGGGTCATTGGTGCCGTCTCCTTGGGCGAATACTTCCGAGAGGCGATCGGAAGTCCGCTGGGGCTCGACTTCTGGATCGGCCTGCCCAGCGCCCAGCATGGACGCGTGGCCACGGTCTATCCAGGCAAGATCGGCATTGCCGACGGCAACCGCCCGTTTTTGAAGGCCTTCAGCACCTCCGGCAGCCTCACCCAACGCACCTTCAGCTCGCCCCTTGGACTCAACGCTGTGCAGGATTTCAACCAGCCCGAAACCTGGCAGCAAGGCTTTGCCAGCATGGGCGGAGTCGGCAGCGCCAGCGGGCTCGGCAAATTCTACGCCATGCTCGCGCAGGGCGGCGTCTGGGGCGGGCGCCAGATCCTTCCAGCCGACGTCATCCGACTGTTGAGTGGGACGCTTTCCGAGCAGGAGGATCTCGTGCTCTGCACCCCCATCGCGTTTGGAGCCGGGGTCATGAAGGACCCGCTGCAAACCGACCCCGCGCTTCCGCCCGGCAAGCACAGGCGCCATTACGGCCCTTCCCTGCAGGCTTTTGGCCATCCCGGTGCAGGCGGCTGCCTGGCCTTTGCCGATCCGGAAAACCAGATCAGCTTTGCCTACACCATGAACCAGATGGAAACCGGCGCCCTGCCCGGCCCCAAGTCGATCGGGCTCATCGACCGCCTCTACGGCCTCGAAAGCTGAACCCTGGAAGCGGCGGCCAAGGCGTAGAACCTTCCGATCTTCGCACCAGCACCGGAGTGCGAATTTCCAAATCCGCCGCAAGCGGGTTCGCACACACACACGAACTTCCCAAACGCCAGCTTCCCCCTGCTTTCGTCATGCTGCGGATTCCGAGTTCCGCGCTTCATTCCGCCCGCTCAGCTCACGCATCCAGGCGCTGGGTGAGCAGCCCTTTTCCGCGCGGAAGGCCTGGCTGAAATGACTCAGGCTGCGGTAGCCCACCTCCAGGGCCGCCTCGCTCACGTTCATGCGTCCGGTCGAAATTCGTTCAGCAGCCCTCTCAATGCGCAGTCGGCGCAAAAACAGGCTGATCGTCATGCCGGCGGCCTCCGAAAAAGTGCGGGAGAGATAATGAGGATGGCAACCGCAGAGACGCGCCAGCTCCTCCAGCGGCGGTGGGTTTTCCAGATCCCGCAGCAGCACCTCACGCACCTTGGCCACGCGATCGAGCGCCAGACGCTGGGTGCGAGTGCATACCGGGTCCCCCAGGTGGGTCTCCGCGAACACCTTGCGAAAGAAAAACTCGCTCATGCGGCTGCCTTCAAGCAGCCGCCTGGCCTCCGAGCACAGGGTGGAGGCCATCAGGCTGCGCGCCCACAACCGGTCCTCGGGCTCCAGGACGCGGCTGAGCATGGACGTCGCGCTTTCGTGCCCCAGAAACAGGGCCCGCAGCTCCGGAGAGAGCTGGTCCTTCAGACTGGCCAGCATGCTCACGACCCAGGGTACGGGGTAGGCAAGCAGCAGCACCTCAGGATCAACCGGGCCGATGACTCCGCAGCGGTTGGGCCGACCGGAGTCCAGGTTCAGCCAGACCAGCTGCCCGGGCCGCATCTCCTGGGCCAGTCTGCCCGGCCAGCCAAGCTGAAGCTCCCCTTCAAGCACCAGGAGGCCGAGGATGCGCCCCTCCTTGAAATCCATCATCCAGCTGCCGGCGCCCCACGAGTCACGACGTAACCAACGGCTTTGAAAATCCGGTGCCTGCATCATGGCGGTCCGTGGCGGATTCAGGCGGGAAACAAGACCTGCTCACCCTTCGTCGTGAGCAGCAGCGCCACGCTGTCACGTGTCGCCAGCACCTGGTTCCAGAGCTTCTGGGGCGCCAGCAGCACGGCCTTCGTCAGGGCGTCCGCCTCGATGCAGGTGCGGGCGAAGACGCTGACGCTCAGGTTGCTCTTCATCGGCCTGCCGGTGCGCGGATGCAGGATGGCGGCCGTCTTTTTCAAGCCTCCGGCGGCGCGCACAAAATAAGCCGCGCTCGTCGCCAGCGCCGGACGCAGCATGACGCCTGGAACGGCGGCACGATGCGGGTCCCTCGGGTCACGGATCGCCACCCGGCTGTCCATCTGGCCCAGCACGCGCAGGTCGCCGCCCGCGTTCACGATGGCGCCTTCCAAGCCGAGGGTGCTCAGGAACTCCACCGCCTTGTCCACGGCGAACCCTTTGGCAATGCCCCCCAGGTCCACCTGAAGCGGCTGCCGGAAGGAAACCGCGCGACCTCCGTGAAGCACGATCTCCTCCCAGCGCCCCGCCTCGGCCAGTGAAGTCAGCGAGCCGTGCCTCGGGAGCAGGCCGCTGCGGACCAGCCGGGGGGCCACGGTGATGTCAAAGGCCCCCTCTGTCTCACGGCTCAGCTTCACCGCCTCGTCCAGCACATGGTACGTCCAGGGATGCACCTGAAGCGGGGCGAGATGACCGCAGCGGTTCAGCCGGCTGATGTCGCTGTCCGGGTCATGAAAGCTCATCATGCGCTGCACACAGCGGATCATTTCAAAAGCCTTGCCGGCATGCTGGTGCAACCGGGCCTCCGGCGCTGCACCACTGAGGGTGATCTCCACAAAGGTGCCCAGGAGAGGCTGGCAGCGTTTGATCGTGTTCATGGTGGTCAGGCAAGGTGGCGGAGCACCTGGTCCCAGGTGTGCACCAGCCGCTTCACGCCTCGCGTGATGCCCTGGCTGCTGAGGGTGGCTCCGGAGATGTTGTCGATGTCCTTGTGCAGCTTCAGCTTCGAATCCGCCGTCTTGCCCTGGAACTGGCGACGCCACTTCGGGCTGCGAACTTCATAACCATACACCTCCCGGTAGGTCAGGATCTCAACCCCGTGCACCTCCCCCTCGGCAGTGATCGCCACGGCGATGTCGATGGCCTCATACCTGCCCATGACGGTGTCAAAAATCAGCCAGCTTCCATCGGCGCCCTTCCAGGCCTCCAGTTCGAGCCTAGTCACCTCAACCCCCGAGGCGGCTTCGATCTGCTTCCGGTCCTTTTTCTCCAGGCAAACCGTGCGCGGCTCCGCGGTGCCAGGCAGCAAAACTGCCCTGGCCTGCTCCCGGCTCAAATAGGCCTGCGCATGCACTCCCCCCGGAGCCAGAAGCAAGGCGGGCGCAAATTTTTGGATGAGGCAACGGCGGCGCATGGTGAGTTAAACGAGAAATAATCTCATTATATATGAAACTGAATCTCAATTACGAAGAATCAAGGGCTTTCTTTGACGGTGTTTTGCGAATTCACGCCCTGCCTTCGCCCTTTCCCGGTTGGGCTTCCCGATCAGGGCCTGTCTCGTTCAGAACTTCACCGTCACAGCCACACGGCCATTGATGCCTGGCTGCGTGAACTGGTCCAGACGGTCACTGGCTGGTGCCTGGCCCCGGACATCCTGATACAGCCATAGCTTCTGATTGGTTAGGTTGTAGAGGCCGGCGGTGAGAGAGACATTGCGCGAGATGTCCCAGCGCCCGATGAGGTCCACTACATAAGCGCTCGGGGTCTCAAACTGCGCCGTGCTGTCGGCGACCCGGCTCTGGTCGGCATAGTAGGTTCCCACCAGTTCCACCATCAGCTTGTCACGACGATAGCGCAAACCGGTCACAAGCTTGAGCGGGTCGATGGAATTGAGCGGCTGGTTGTTCTCTCCATCCCAACCTTGCTGCCAGCCCAGGTTGCCGAAAAGGCTGACGTCCCGCAGGGTCTCGCTCACGAAATCGAGCGAGGTCTCGCCCTTGAACTCCACGCCATAGATCTCAGCGGAGGCAAGGTTGCGGCTCTGGAAGATGAGCGGGTCACCGGGAGCCCCCGTGCCGCCGACGCCGGCGAAGAGCTCGATGAAGTCCTCGTAATGGTTGTAGAAGCCTGCGAGGCTCCAGGAGCGCCTCTCATAGTTGCCGCGAAGACCGAGCTCAAAGCTGTGGCTGATCTCGTTCTGCAGACCTGGATTCGGGAGGGTCTGGTAGTTGAAGGCCAGGTTGGTCACCGTGGCGTTCAGGTCCTCCGGCGTTGGATTGCGGAAGCCCATGCTGTATTGGAACCAGGCGCTGTGATGGTCATCCAGCTTGGTCAGGAAGCCCAGCTTCGGCGCCAAGGCGACCTGGTCGTAGTCCTGCGGACGCAGGCCGCCGCTGGCGCGCAGATAAAGGTCATCCGCCTCCGTGGTCACCGTGTAGGAATCAAAACGGATGCCCGGCGTCAGCGTGTAGCGGTCATGGTCTCCCCAGGTGATCTGATCCTGGATGTAAAGGCCGGCGCGCAGGGTGGTGCTGTCCGGCATGTCCTTCAGAGGGAAGGTGTCCGGGCTGATGACGTTCGTGCTCGTGCCGGTGGTGAAGTTGAACTCACGGGCGTCACGCACACGCCGGCTGAAGCTGCGGATCAGCTCGCCGCCATAACTGAGCTGGTGCTTGAAGCGTCCCGTCTCGAACTCGCTCACCAGGTTCAGCGCACCGCCCAGGTGGTTCTGGGAAAAGAGATGGTCACGCACCCGGAACCGGTCCTGCGCCGTCGGCAGCACTCGGTCGCGATCCTCGTCGATGTGCTCGGTCGTGCGGCTGTCCTGATAATAGAGGCTCCAGTCCAGCCGGTCGAAGAACAGGCCGAGGTCGCTGGCGTCCAACTGATGCCCGAGGCTGACACGGTAGCGGGTGACCTCGTCGTCGAGCAGCAGCTCACGCACCCGAAAGACGGAGGGGCCGGACACCACGTTGCGGCGGGAGCTCACCAGATCGTTCTCACTCGTACGCTCAAAGAACTCGCCTGTGAGCTTGAATGTGTTCCGGTCATCCGGACGCCAGACCAGCTTGCCCAGCCAGTTATGACTTTCCCAGTCCATCGGATCCGGCGCGTAGCCACCCCGGTTGTCCATCTCCTGCCCCTGGCGGTAGGAGTAGAGCAGCAGCATCTCGACCGGCCCGCCTCGCACGGCCCCGGCGATGGTCTGGCCAAGGCTCTCATCCATGCTCTGATAGCGGCTGATGGATTCAAAACCCCAGTCATTGCCGTCGTCGCCGATGATGTCGGAAGGATCCTTGGTGACAAAGGAAACCACACCGCCCAGGGCGTCGCTGCCATACAGGGAGGAGGCGGAACCCTTGACGATCTCGACCCGCTTCAGCGCATCCACATCCAGATAATCACGACCAACGCTCGTCGTGCCGCCGAAGGTGAAGAGGTCGCCCTGGCGGATGCCGTCCACCTGCATGAGCACGCGGTTGCCGTCGAGGCCGCGGATGTTGATGCCCTGGGTGCCGCTGCGGCTGTTGCGTCCCGGCCCCTGGCCGCCGACACCGAAAGGCAGGCTCACGCCGGGCTCGTAGCGCTGATAATCTCGCATCGATGTGCCAAGGGTGAAAATGCTGTCATTGGCGTCCAGCACCGCCGTGGAAGCCGCGACATCCTGCGTCCTCCGCTCCGTGCGCGTCGCCACGACAATGATCTCCGGCAGCAGCTCCGCCGAGGCGCTGGCGGCGAGGGTTTCACGGTCCTGGGCGGTCTGGATGGCGACATCCTGCTCGGCGAAGGCGGAACAGGTCAGCAGACAGAGGAGGGACAAAAGAGGCGGGTGCTTTTTCATGCGGCCCGATTCATCACCACCCGCCGCCGCGCCCGCTGCGGACCGATTGACATGGACTGTCGCTCGTTTGCCCGGAGGACACCGGCCCCTCATTCCACCGACACTTGCGCGCAATCGACCGACACTGCGGCAAGGCAGGTTCCTTCGGTCAGCTCACAGTCCAATGTCCATCAGCCCACCGACACAGGCACGAGTGTCATGGTGTCGTTGCCAAAGATGTCGATCACCTTGACCGCTACAGTGTAACGTCCAGGCTTGGCATAAACATGTTGGGCGGTGGTCAGCTCTAGGTCGCGATCCTGGCGGGTACGAAAGCTCTGCCACTCGTTCTCGAAGATGTAGGCTCCGGTCCAGCGCTCTTCAAAGTCGAGAAACTCGTCCCCGGCATGAACGACGCCGGGCAGCGCACCTTCCACGCCCATCTGCTTGGCCACCTTGATGATCTCCTTGCGGCTCTCGTAGTGGAAGTCCACGGCCCAGTAGTCCACCCAGTCCGTCCACTTCTTGGTTAGCACCTCACGCTTGATAATGCCTTCCTTGTCTTTGGTGAACTTCACGAGCTGACCCGCATCGCACACCACCTCGCTCTTTCCGGCCTTCATCTCGGCAGTGATGCTGTCCACCAGGCCCTGGGAGTAGTGAACGGAGAAATCCGTGAGCTGGATGGCCAAGGCCAGCGGGTTCTTGCTGTCGTAGCGTGGCGTGGCCTCCACATAGGCGATGTCGGCAAAGCGCACCTGACCCTTCTCCACGGCGCGTTTGTCAAAGACCTCCGGCGGGATGGTCTTCGGGGCGATGTCGATACCCTTGCTCTTCGCCTCCTCCAGCACGGCGGGGAAGAGGCCCATCTCAAACTCAAAGGCCAGGATGTCCACGCGGGAGGCTCCGCGCTTCCGGCACTCGGTGATGACCTCCTCCACAAACAATCGGCCCACGGGCAGGTTGATGGGGCCGACGACGACGAGGCGGCTGCCGTTCTTGCCGTGGAAAAAGGCGCGGTCAGGCATGGCCTCGGCTCGGTAGGCTTTCAGGATGAGGTCCCGGAACTCCTGCTCCTTCTTCGCCAACGCCTGCTCCTTCTTCTTGCCGGTCAGACGGCCGGAAATGTTGAGGTAAGCCTGCCGCTCGTAGCGCCCCAGGTTCAGCACCTCAAAGGCACGGAAGGGCTTGCCGCCGCCCTTCAGCTCCCGCTGCACTTGGATGAGCCGCTTGCGCGTGGTGTGGATGCCGAACTTGCCCAAGTCCGTGGCGATCCATTTGCGCCCCAGCTTCTCCGCCACGGCGGCGGTCGTGCCGCTGCCGCAGAAGAAGTCCGCTACGAGATCGCCTTCGTTGCTGCTGGATTTCAGAATGCGCTCCAACAGAGCTTCGGGCTTCTGCGTGGAATAACCCGTCAACTCAGACGATTGATTGTGAATCTTACTGATGTCGGTCCACAAATCTTGAAGAGGAACGCCCTCGTGTTCGCTCTCGTATTTCTTCAAGCGCGGAACACCGCCGGCTTTTTTCGGCCAATGCAGACGGCCTTCAGCATCATGCTTTTTCAGCGTTTCAATCGGGCAACGCCAAAGCGCCGTAACACCCTTGTATTCGTATTTGTAGCCGCCACCTGAAAGTCCACCCGCCGACAAGCTGAGGCGTTGGTAGCGTTCACCACGTTCTTCGTCATACTGGTCGAAGAAGGTGTCTATGTAATCCTTGTCGGCTTTCTGAAGCAGGTTGTTCCAAATTCGGTTCTCGGACTTTCCATAGAAAAGGATCAGGTCGTGAATGATGCCGTAGCGATTTGAATCGCTGTGACCGAATGCACGCCGCCAGATGATTTCGTTCGCGAAGTAGCTGCTGCCGAAAACTTCATCGGCCACCATCCGCACGAGATGGTTCACGTTTGGCCCCATGTGGACGTAGATGCTGCCTTCGCTGTGCATCAAATCGCGCATGAGGATGAGGCGTTCGTAAATCATCGCGATGAAGGAATCCGCGCCACGGCCCCAGGTGTCGCGGTAGGCGATTTGTTCGAGGAGGTTCGGCTCCTTATGAAAGGTCTCGCCGCCGATCTCGATGTCCATGCTGAAGTCCGCGCCCACGTCGAAGGGCGGGTCGATGTAGATGAGCTTCAGGCCGCCCGCGTCCTCGATCTGGCGGCGCAGAGCACCAGACTTCAGGGAGGAGAGGATGAGCTTGTTGTCGCCCCAGATGAGCTTGTTGGTCCAGCCCTTGAGCTGCCGCCCGCCGCCGTCGAGGCTGAGTTCATCCGCCCGGCTTTCCTTCCGGGGCTCGTCGATGTGCTCCAGGGTCTGGAAGGGCAGGATGGCGGTGCAGACCTCCCGGGTCTTGCCATTCCAGACCAGCTCCACCTCCCGCTTGTCCGCAAAGAGCATGAAGCGGTATTTGTCCGGCAAGGGCTTCCCCTGCTCGATGAGCTTGATGAGGTCGCGCTTCTCCTGCTCGGAGAGGTCGTAGTGTTCAGAGGCGGGGCGGGACATGGGGGTAAAATGACGAAATCAGAAGGAGGAATGACGAAGGATTGCGGTCAGCGTGAGCCAGTTTTTTCGGGAGCCGCATCATGCTCGGAGAACAACCGGGTGATGGCATCGCGCCCGAATCGCCGTTCGAGCAGTTTGCGGAACTCCTTGTCCTGGAAGGTCTGGTAGGTCACGTCCTTGAAGGCATGAAACACCTGGGGATCGAAGTCGGTCTTCACACGCTCGACTTCGGAGCGGACCTCCTCCTCAAACAACCGGCGGATGTCATCGTCGGTCGGCTCTTTCCCAAGAAAACGGGAACGCCAGTGTTCCGGAGGATTGGCGCGAAGGGTTTCCTTCAAGGCATTGAGCAGCTCCATCACGATCTCATTTGTGCGTTCCTTGATGATGTCCTGCACCGCGGCCTTGTAGGCGGTAGTCTTGGCTTTGAGAACGGTGATTCTCTTTTCGAACTCAGCGACATCCTTGCGCAGAATGACAAGCCCCATGGCACCGGCCTCCATGATGAAGCGCTCCTTGATGAGCTTGCGCTCGGCATCAATCGAACGGGGGCCGAATTTTTGCTTTGGCTGGTCCTCCTGAGGCTTACCTTGGTCATCGAACTGGGGAATCTCCACTTCAAGCGCATCCGTTTCGGCAAAGAGGCGGTAACGGTTGGTCAGGCGACTGACTACTTCGGCATTTTGCACGCCGAAGAGCTTGGCATTCAGGGACACCGAACGGCTGGTGAGCTTGTAGTCCTCAATGCGCAATTCCACAAAGTGCAGCATTGAGTTAAAAACCCGCTCAATGCGGGCGACATTGAATTCCTTGGCTGGACGCTCGGCGAGCTCCTGTTTGACTGCTTCGATGGAGGTTTGCGCGACGGGCTCATGGCCGACTTCGAGCGTGGCGTGCCCTTCTGGTCCCACCGCACAGGCATTGGCAAGCTGTGCGGGCAGCTCGGCGCGCAGGCAGATGGCGTTGGGTTTCTCAGGCTGCCTGGACTCGGTCTCGATGAGTTCCGGGGTGGGGCTGTAAACCAGGGTGAGGTCATCGGCGATCAAAAGGCCGATGCGGATTCCTGGATGGTGATTGACCGTCAATCCATGACTTTGGGCGGCCTCCTGGAGCAGGCGCATGCCCTCAAAGTCCTTGTCGCCATAGCCAAGCCGGCAGACTTCGGCATCCACATCAAGGACAAGATGAATGGAATCGGCAGGAAGAACCTGCATGGCAGCGGCAAGCGCCCTTGCCACAGGCGGGCGCAGGCCGGGAGCGATAAAAACCAGCCGCTGACGGGCTTGGCCGACCGTTTGGATCAAGACGGAGTCGTCAACGCTAGTGAAGGTGTTCATACGTGGCGAGGAGGCAGTTTGGGGCTTCCAGTCAAATAACCGTCAAATAAAGAGAAGAGAGAGGGGAGGGTTAAAAGTGGGGTTGCGCTTCTTTGGGCTTTCTAAGAGAATACTGACGAACCACTCAAATGCCGTATGGCAGGTAGGTGGTGATTTCCAGGTCGCCGTTCCTCGCCAGAGGAGCGGCGTTCTGCTTTACGGGGCTTTACAAGCGAAGGTGACAGACTCATAATAGCACTAGCGACCAGTGTGGTTCGGACCTTTTCCGTTCCCGAGGCTTAGGCCCCTGGCCGCTTTTTTTGTTTGGAGAGGATGCCTTCGTCAGCAGAGAGTCGGCCCATGGCGAAGGATGAATGACCTATTGGAAGGTAATGTGCGCCACTCAGCGGGGTGAAGGTCAGTCTGCTGCTGCTGAAAGTCGTCTCCATGGCGTCGCGGGGTATCTCGCTCAGGTGGTTTGCGGGCCGTTAGTCTTTCAGGCGATCAATTAGCAGGCACAGCGGACGCAGCAGTGGTGGCAACCGCTTCCAGCATGGCGTCGATTTCGGGGTTTAGCTGATCGAGAGGTATCGTCTCGGCCAGGCCGTGATAGTCGCGCTTATAGGTGAGCTGCGGAGTGCCGAGCTGCTGATAGTAATTCACGAATAGCGGGTCAAGGAAATCGTCCGTTACCTTGATGTCACCGCTCCACGGCGAGGGTTTGCGGGTAACCGCGAGCGCTCGTTCCAGTTCAGCGATGCATTCCGTCATGATTTTAATTCGCCGCTCACGCTCAGCCGTGGAAAACAGATCGTCGGTGTCCAGCCCTGAGGTGACATAAGCAAGAAGCGACTCGCGGGTGACAAGGTAGTTCTCGATTTCACGCCGCTTCCACATTTCCTCACGGAGACCTGACATGGTGGAGAGCTGCGCTTCAGGATTGGGCAGGCGATCAAAAATAGCCAGCCCAGGAATGCCTGGCATGGCCTCGCGCATCGCTTCGTAATGAGAGCGTGCGTCGCCGGGCTTGTTGCTGCCAAGACAGACCAATGGGACCCTTCCGGCAAGAATGGTGGAGGCAGGATGGTTCTTTCGGAGAGCAAGCTTACGAAGGATCGCCAAGTCGGTGGTGCCTTCCAGGTAGAACATCCAACCTGCCTGCTGAGCCAGGTAGAAATCGGAAAGCGGGATGGATTCGAGGGCTTTCTTCACCTGGTTCTGCCTCGCGCGGGTATCGACCCGATGCGGTGAACCTAGGAAGGCGACGAGCACGTCCTTCTCCCCGGCTACTTGCATGACAGTGGACGAGTGGCTGGCTGCGATAATCTGGGAATGCTGCTCGGCCGCCAACTCGGTCAGCAGGGTGTATATGTCACGCTGCCTGAGGATTTCGAGATGGGCATCCGGTTCATCAAGGAGAAGGATTGCGCCGGGGTGCTGCAATAGAAAGCAGAGGAGCAGCGTTACCTGCTGGCACCCGCGACCGGACGAGGAGATGTCCAGTTCCGTTCCTTTTTGATCCTTGTAGGCAAGCGATAGGCTGCTGTTCACGGGGTCATAGACCGGAGGCAGCAACGTCACTGAGAAATGATCCTTGATATGCCCAACTAGGCGATTCCAAGCATCTTTCTTTTCGCTCGAAAAAAGCTGCCAGCAAAGATTGCGGAGCACTTGAGCAGTCTGCCCCTGGCCGGTCAGCATGCGGATCTCGCCGGATTCCTTGCGGAACTCACGATCCGCAAGCCCTGACATGGGAGGCAGGAATACCACGGGATGCTGATACAGCTCGCTGGGCAGGTGCTGTTGTGTGTCACCCATCAAGCGGCAGTAGAACGACTCCTCATTGGCATAGTAGAACTCAATTCCACAAGACCATGAACCGGTGGAAGACACTCCCTCTACCTCCACCTGCATGAGGATATTCGTGGTCTTTTTATGCTTTCCCGCGCCCGCCGTGTCGTGCGTGTGCAGATCATGCCAGAGGAGCTTGGCCGTGGGCACAGGGATGGCATGAAGATCCCGCCGGTTGATCGTGACTCCAGTTTTGACTTTGGGCCGTTTGATGAAGTTCCCGTCTTCATCTTTTTTCTCCCATTTTTCCGCCCAGCGACGCCATCCGGCATCCCAAAGAGTCAAGGCTTGTAGGGCAGTGGACTTGCCCGAGTTGTTTGGGCCGATGAAAACCACATTGCCTCCGAGCTCGATTTCAGCCGAGCGAAGTCCTTTGAAGCGTGAGATTTTAAGTCGCGTGATCATGCTTTGTAATTGGTGAAACTGGCGGCAAGGGCCGCAAAACTAAGTGGCATGTGCTTCTCGAAGGCTTCCTGATCCACGAAGATGAAGTCGTAGCGCTGGCCGTTCTCCTCCGCAACGGTGGCATCGGCGCACCATTGTTTCAGGCGGGCCATTTTCTGCGGGAGGTCAAGTTCCTTGCGGCCCTTGGTCTCGATGATCCAGATGACGCCGCCGGTGTCTCGCACGATGAAATCGGGGACGTAGTTCGAGAGGTCGCCATCGGCCTTCACGTAGTCGAGCTTGAAGCCGACGGCGAAGTAGTTCTTGGCGAATGCCTGCACGTCCGGCGCGGCCTCCAGGAAGGCGGCGAAGGACAGCTCGAAGCCGCCGGAGTTGGCCTCGCCGACGGTCTTGGTGAAGAGGCACTTCTTCGCGGCCAGGAAGGGGCGGTGCTCGGTGCGGAACGGGCGAGTGTGGCTGAGGCGGATGTAATCCTCAATGCGTGTGCTGCCGCTGTCGGTGATGGTAAGCGAATTGATGGCGGTCTTGAAGGAGTCGTAGAGCACCTTGCCCACCTCGGGTTCGGACAGGTTGCGGATGACGACGGGGTCTTCGAGATCGGCAGACGGGCCTTCAAAGAGGTGGTCGCGCATGAAGTTACGCACCTTGGGATAAAGCAGGTCGTAGCCGCCGACAAGACGCAGGTCCTTGAGCAACTGCCGGGCAAAGAAGGCCACCACACTGCGGTAGTCCGCCGGGCCGGAGCCATCGAGATGCACGGTGTGGTGAATCTCGGAGTCGAGCATGGTCTTGAACACGATCTCCCGAGTCTCCTCCGGGGTGAAGGCCTTCAAGGGTAGGCGCTTGTTCCCCAAGGCAGCGGGATTGAGTTCGCCAAGTTCCTTGAACTCACGCTGGAAGCGGCGGCTGAGCTTCGGCAGGGGGATGTCGAGCGCAGTGAGGTCTTTGTCTTGGTTCTCCGTGTCCACCTCCACGATGAGCGGTTCCTTGCGCTTCGCCCCATCCCCCATGGGCACATGCTCGAAGCTGACGCCCTCAGTCTGGATGGACTCGACGAACTCCATGAAGGCGGGCGTGCCCATGACGGAGACGGTTTCCGCTGTGTCGCTGCCGAAATACATGCGGCGAAGGCCGCGTCCCAGTGTTTGCTCAGGCAGGATGTTCGACTTGGCCGCATAGGCACGCAGGCCGCAGATCACGGTGACGTTTTTCACATCCCAGCCCTCTTTGAGCATCAAGACCGAGACGATGGCCTTGTAGGGTGACTTCCAGGAGTCGATCTCGTTCGACTGCTTGCGCAGCAGTTCCAGCTCCTCTTTGTCCCTGCCTGTGGGGTTCTCTCCGATTTCGCCATTCTTCTTCGTGTGGATGACGAGCACGGCCCCTTGCAGCTCGGGGCAGATTTTTTGCAGATGTTCGCCCACTTCATCGCAGTTTTTGGTGTCATCGACCATGACGAAGAGCACGGCCTTTTTGCCCAGCGGCTCATGCTCGGCGTAGCTCTTGCGCCACTCCTCCACGCTAAGAGCAAGGTAGTCGGCATACTTGTCGGAAAAGATGGCGGTCTTGTGCTCACGCAGCTTCGCCCGGCTGGCGGCATCTGGCAGCACGGGATGTTTCACCACATTCTGATGGATTGCCTCCACCAGCGGGTAGTCGGACACCGTCTGCACAAAGATGGCCCCGCTGTCATGACGCGGCGTGGCGGTCACGTCGATCTGCAAGATCAGGCGGCCTTCTTTTTGCAGCATCTTGTGATGGATGTCCTGAATGGACTTGAACCAGGCCATCTTGGGATTGTGAATGTGATGCGCCTCGTCATTGAAAACGGCCAGTTCCTCGATCTCGCGCACGATCTCGCCCAGGTCGGTCTTGCTGTCGGTGGTCTTGCCCTTGGGCTTTTCACCAAAGGCATCTGAAAGGAAGTAGTCGCGCAGGTCATCATCCTCCAGCGTGGGCTCCTCCACATCGGTCATAAAGACGCGGTGGATGTTGGTGAGGAAGATGTTCCCCACCTCACGGGTGATGCGCACGTCATCCTGGATGTGCAGGGTGAGCTGGAAGTCATCCCGCCAGTTGCGTCCTTCATGGCCGTTGTCCGGCAGCACAGGATCATTGAAGAAGATTTTCAACCCGTCGAAGTCGGTGCGCAGGCGGTCGAGCACGATGATGTTCGGCGCGATGACGAGGAAGTTTCGCGAGAGCGTGGAGTCGGCCTCATAGAGCTTGTGGAAAAAGCTCCAGGCGATGAGCAGGGAGAGGACTTTCGTCTTACCGGAACCCGTGGCCATCTTCAGCACATAGCGCGGCCAGTCCTCGCTGAACATGCCGGAGGAAACCGACCCCGAGGCATCAAAGCGGAGCAGATCAAACTTGTCCCTTGCCTGCTTGACATCATGTAGCCAGATCACCGACTCAACCGCCTCACGCTGAGCGAAGTAATACTGAAACGAAGAGAGCGAACCGTCCGCATTCTCCAGCAGATGCTCCGTCTCAAACCACCAGCGCAGCAAAGCCACCGAGGTGGCAGAGGCACCGGGGTAACCTTGGTTTCTCCAATCGAAAACATGCTGCCTGATCTTTGCCACCAAGGGGGGCAGCAGCTTTTCATAGGAGGAAGATCGAAGTGCCTCATCCGCCGGAAACCAGCGCTGCTCAGGAACCAGTGGCGCATAAGGGGAGGAGGGAAAGCCAGCGTGTAGGGACATGGTTGCTCGAAGGATTCAAAAAGGGTGGCGTTCACCCCACATAAGCATCTGAGGCTTCTAGTAGAAGCACATACCCGCCCCTGTCGCCATTTTTAGCTTCGACACCATGCTTTCATGATCAACAGGCCCCAAAATCAAGGGGCCTGGCAAAAGTCCAGCTTCATCCCTGCCGCGATAGATCGTTCAGGCCTTCGCGTTTCCGCGCCGCATGCGCCCTTTGGTTCTGCTTTCCCTTCTTGGTTTCATTCTCCACTCCGCTGCGGCTGCGGCAACCGACCCATCATCCCCTGCCCGCCCCAACATCGTGGTCTTTTACCTCGATGACATGGGCTGGGCCCAGCCCGGGGCCTATGGCGGCAGGCTGGCGCCGACACCCCACATGGACTCCATCGCCACCACCGGCGTTCGTTTCACCAACGGTTATTCCAGCGGCTGCGTCTGCTCGCCGGGCCGCGTCGGCCTGATGACCGGACGCTATCAGGCACGCACCGGCCATGACGCCAACCCCACCCGGGCTGGTCGCGAGCTGCTGCTGAGTGAAAAGACCCTGGCCCAGCACCTCAAGCCCGTCGGCTACACCACCGGCATCGTCGGCAAATGGCATCTCGGCGACACCGGTCCCGAGTTCATGCCGCTCTCACGCGGCTTTGACTTCGCCATGGGAACCGTCGGCAACCTCGGTGAAGGCTCCGGCCCTTCATTCTACCGGGGCAACGAGCTCATCGAGGAACTCCAGGGCGCACCCGTCACCTCCCCGGTCTATGCCCGCGAGGCCTGCGCATTCATCGAGTCCAGCAAGGACAAGCCCTTCTTCCTGTACCTGTCCTTCAACGCCGTGCACTCGCCCGTCGTCGCCTCCCCGCACTGGCTGGAGAAGTTCAAGCATCTGCCAAAACGCGAGCAGGCCTATGCAGCCCTCATCGGCGAGGCGGATGAGGCCATCGGCACCGTCATGACCCGGCTGCGCGACCTGAAGCTGGAGGAGAACACGCTGATCTTCTGCATCAGCGACAACGGCGGCGCCTCCAGGGAGGCCGAACAACTGGGGCTGCGCGGCTCGAAATGGTTTGTCTGGGAGGGCGGCGTCCGCGTGACCTGGATGGCTCAGTGGAAGGGCCGGATCCCCGGCGGCCGGGTGCTGAATGATCCCGTCATCCAGCTCGACGTCCTGCCCACCGCCCTCGCCGCCGCCGGTGCGGCGAAGCCTGAGGTGACGCTGGATGGCGTCAATCTTCTGCCCCTGCTGGAGGGCAAGGCTGAGAGGCTTGAACCTCGCGAACTCTATTTCCGCTTCGGCGTCCAGCACGCCGTCCGCCAGGGTGACTGGAAGCTGGTGAAGGCCTCCAAGGCCATGGAGCCCATGCTGGTGAACCTCGCCACCGACCCGGGCGAACAAAAGGACCTGAGCGCCGAGAACCCCGCCAAGAAGGCCGAGCTGACCGCCCTCTTCGACACCTGGAACGCCTCCATGCAGCCCCCGCGCTGGGAGGACCTGCGCTGGAACGGCGACCCCGACCGCAAGGCGGACAAAAAAAAGAAAAAAGGCAAAAAGAAGAAGTGATGCCGACCTCAGCCCTGGGCGGCCAGGGCGGCGGCGGCTTTGGCCTTCGCCTGCTCGGCCTTGCGCAGGATTTCATCCGTTGAGGGAAGCGAGGCGAGCACGTCGGCGGGGATGAAGCCGTCACCCACCAGCTTGGTCAGGCACTTCTTGCGTTCATCCAGCGCCTTGTCGGGGCTGCGCTCCTTGCTGAAGCGCGATTTGGCGGCGGCGCTGCGGTCCTTCAGCGCCGAGTAAATGTCGCCGCCCAGCAGGGAGGAGATGTCCACCTTGATCTTTTCTCGGCCGGCCTCGGCCGGGTTCACCTCGTCGCCATTGATCGGCCCGGCCTGATATTTGGGAAACATGATGGCCACCTCAGGGCAGACACGGGAGCAGGCCGGGCAGTTGGTCTTGCAGTTGTCGTTGTTCTGCACCTGAATCTTGTGATCGGAACTGACGCCATAGACGTCGAACAGGCAGAAGCTGAGGCACTGCATGCAGTTGGTGCAGCGCGTGTAGTCGATGACCGGGAACCAGGGTTTCCAGCGGCCTGGCTCGTTCATGGGGGTGCCGCCGCGGCTTTTCTCCACCAGACCGACGACCTCCTCGACCTCCAGCCCGGCGATGTCCCGCGTCTCGATCCCGACCTGGCCGGTGGAATCCTCGATCTGCGGCGCTTTCTGCCCGGGAAAAAGCCCGAGCACGAGCAGGCTGCGGTCGTCATGCGGCATCATGGCCGGAGCGGTGCCAGAGCTGGTCCGGGTGACCGCATAGCCCTTGTCGAGCAAAGCGGTCATGACCTTGATCCTGGCCTCGGCCGGCAGCGGGATGGCGCCGGCTCCTTCATAGAGCACAACGCGCAGGGGACGATGGGTGTGGGTGATCATGGGTGAGGCTGGAAAGTTCGCTCAGGGCTGGACCATGGCGCTGACAATCTCAGGGGCTGCCTGGGTACGCATGTTCAGGATCTCGACGTTTTCCGGCAGCGGCGCGTCGGCCTGTTGGAAAAGTCCCTTCACCGCCCGCGGGTAGCAGGCGGCGATCCTGAGCCTGCCGCAGGCGGCGAGAGCGGTGAGTCGCGGGTCGCGATGCGCCGCCATCTCGCAGAGGTCGGACACGCTTTCAAAGCTGGCTCCGGAATCGCAGAGGCCCTGGAGGACCTCGTTCTTCACGCCATTGGGGACAACCTGGGCGTAGGCGCAGCGGCAGTAAAGGAGCGTGGGGGGGGATTCAGGCATGGATGGGACGGGGGGCGCGGATCATGGCGGCAGGCGGGGCACGCGCAAGGCCGTGTGTGAAAACGAACAAGGCGGACCTTTCAGTCCGCCTTGTTGAAGAAAAAGTTTACGGTTCGGGTAATCAGCGCACGGGAATC
>JBIIRD010000042.1:0-47721 GCA_044341745.1 Prosthecobacter sp.
ATCGTGAGTCCTGCGCCGGAGGGCGGTCTGCGGGTGTCTGCTCCCACTTCCGAGTCCGTGAGCCATCGCTAACGCGATGGCTTCATCTCTTCAAGGAGAGGGGGAATGTTGAGACAAGCCGGAGGCTTGTGAGAAATGAGACTGGGGTCAAACTCGCAAAGCGAGTGAGAACCCCAGGACCAGGACCCCATACCCACGTCCCATCATCAAAGCGTCCTGGAAGGACGCGAGAGGCCATCGCCAAGCCTGTGCAGCTGCCATGCGCGAACCGCCCCTTCTCGCGCCCATCCTGGGCGCAGCCCGAGTTCGGTGATGGTTAGGCCAAATCGATCCGGTGGTTCTCGCTCGCCAAGCCTCGCTTCACCACCGGCTGATTTCCTGCGAGCCTCCGGCTCGAAAAAACGGAGACGTGCAGCCTTGTGACAAAGCGAAAACGGATCGAGTGCCAATGGGCATGACGCCGGATTGATCACTGCATGGCGGAAGGCAATTTGGCCGTGACAAGCGCTTCGCAAGCCTGGCGGATTGGGCTGTGAATGAACGAGCCGAACGTCTTGCCGACATGGCCTACAGGGAACCTCTGAAGCGAGAGTTGGAACAGCTGCGGCGTTCCTGAGGATGGTTTGCATCACTTCCCGAGCAGGAAGGCGATGAGGTCGCTCATTTGCTCCTGGGTGATGGCGGCCTCGAGGCCGTCGGGCATGAGGGTGCGGTCGAGGGACTTCATCTGGCGGATGGAGCTGCGCGGCAGGGTTTCCTTCAGGCCGCCCATCATGGCGAGCACGACGGCGTCGGAGGTTTCATTTTGAATGAGGCCGCTGAGGCTGCGGCCGTCGGTGGTGTCCACCTGGTAGGCGCTCCAGCGGGCTTCAAACATGCGGTTGGGGTCGAGAATGTCGGCGACCAGGGCCTCCGGGGGCTTGACCTTCACGTCGGAGAGCGGCGGGCCGACATCGACGCCGAGCTGGCCGTGCTTGTGGCAGGTGATGCAGATGGTGGCAAAGACCTGCTGGCCCTTTTTGGCGTCACCCGGCCGTTTGGCGGCGTCGAGGTAGGCGGTGACGACACCGGCGCGGTTGCTGTTCGCCTCACCGAAGAGCTTCTTGGCGAGATCGGTCATCTCACCGCTGCCGCGCTGGTAGCGCCAGCGGGTTTCGACATCGACCCAGGCGGTGGGGAACTCGCCCTTTTCCATGCGCTTGAAGAGGTCGAGCGCGGTGGTGGCGTTGGCGGTGAGGATGGGGACGAGGTCGCGCTTCAGGGCCGGGCCGGCCTTGGGCAGCAGGTCGTAGATGAGCGGGGCGGTGCTGGTGGCGCTGAACTTTTTCAGCAGGGCCACGGTGGCGGTGGTGAGTTCGGCGGGCTGGGGGGAGGTGAGCAGGCTTTTCACCACGGGCTCCACGGCGGTCCACTTTCGAGAGGCCAGCAACGGCAGCACGGCGAGGCGTTGGTCGATGGGGGCGGCGGAGTCGGCGATGATGGCGTCGATCTTGGACTGGAGGGCGGCAATCTCACTGGCGGCGTCCTCATGGCCCTTGGGCAGTCTGGCAAGGCCCTGAAGCAGGGCGGGCTTCCACCAGAGAAGCTGGCCGGGCTGTTTTTTGAGAAGGGTCAGCAGCGCCTTGATATCGTCCGCGTCACCATCGGCCAGGGAAGCGGCGGCAAAGGTGCGAAGGGTCTGGCTTCGCGTGTCGGAATAGCTGGCAAAGAAGCGGTCGCCAAGCCGGCTGAGGATGGTTCCCATTTTGCCTGCGGACACGGAAGCGGTCATTTTTGCCATCCAGGGGTCATCGGCATGCTGGGTGAGAATCGAGGCGAGCTCTCCGGCGTCAGTGAGGGCCGGGATTTTGAGGAAGAGAGCGCGGTCCGCGTGTTCGGCGGGGAGGCCTGCAAAAGGCTTGAGGTGGTTCAGGCCGGCAGGCGAGGCTTCTGCAGTCACGGGCTGAAGCTTGCGTCCGCCCTTCGGCACGATGCGCCAGATGCGGCCGTGGTTTTCACCCTGGCGCATGTCGTGGGTCTTGACGAACTCCTCGGGGAAGAAGCGGGCGTGGTCGATCCAGCGGCGGTAGATGTCACAGATGTAGATGGCGCCGTCGGGGCCGGTGGTGAGGTTCACAGGGCGGCTCCATTCGTCGCTGCTGCGGAAGAATTCGGTGCGTTCACCGACACGCACGGCCTTGAGGGAGGCGCCGTTGGGCTCGATCCTGTAGCGGGTGACGAGCTGGCCGGTGGGATCGGGAACAAACACATTGTTACGCAGTTCGGGCATGAGGGAGCCGCGATAGACGCCCAGGCCGGAACAAGCGGTGTTTGTGCCGGCGTGGGCGTCTGCCGTGGTGTGCGTGATCTGCTTCGGATAGACGCGCGTCTCGGCGCCGAAGGGGGCGATGTCCTCGTGGACCTGGGTGATGCCGGCGTGGGGGTTGCGCAGCATGGCCTCATAGGGCATGACGGTGAACATGAGCGGGTTGCGGTTGGAGCAGTAGAAGTGATGGCCCCAGTCGTCGAAGGCGCCGCCGTACTGGCCCTTGCCGCCGGTGGGCGTGATCTCGCCGGTCTTCGGGTTCCACTTGAAGTTTGAACCTGGAACTCCGACCACCTTCGCTGGGGCGTCGGCGGGGTAGATCTCCCTGGCGTCGAGGCCGTTGTTGAAATGCACGCAGCCGTCGGGACCCCAGCGCGGGGCGCTGACCTGGAGCTGGCTGTGCTTTGGGTTGAAGCCGCGGATGAGCGGCTTGACGAGGTCGGCCTTGCTGTCGCCGTCGGTGTCCTTGAGAAAGAGGATCTGGCTGCGCGTGGTGGCGATCAGGCCGCCGTCATGAGGCAGGAGCCCCTGCACGTTGTCCATGTGGTCGGCAAAGGTCACCGCCTTGTCCATGCGGCCGTCGCCGTCCTCGTCGCTGAGGAGCTGGATGCGGGAGAGCCAGGGATCACCGGGGTTCGGCGGGCCGAGCGGGTAGTCGCGCATGTCGGCGACAAACAGGCGGCCCTTGTCATCCCAGGTGACCTCGACGGGGTCGAGCACGAGAGGTTCGGTGGCGACGATCTGGGCCTCATAGGGGCCGTCGAGCTGGATGCGTTTCAAAGATTCCTCGGGTGTGAGCGGCTTGTCCTGGCCGTCGCGAACGGCGCCGATGTCACTGCCGCCGCTCGCCTGGATGGCGGACCACTTTTCCTTGAACTCACCGAGGGGGTAAAGCTCGTAGCGACGCACGATCATTTCGGCACCCTCGGTCTGGAGGAGGATCCTGCCCACGCTCGGCTTGCAGTCGAAGGCCTCGTTCACCATCGCGCCGTTGACGAAGTACTGCAGCGTGTCGCCCTTGGCGATGACCTCGAGCCGGTTCCATTCGCCGCTGGGGCTTTCGACATCATCCTTGCCGCGGAAGCCGATCTTGTCGGCCCAGTCCTCGTCACGGCCCTTCCAGTTGATGCGGCCCTTGGTCACGGTCTGGCGAGGCTCGCCCTTGCGCCAGATCTTCTCCTTGTCGCGGTCGAGCGCGATCTCGGCGGAGAGGCTGGTGGTCAGCTCGGTGCCGTCGGGGAGCTTGGGGGAGAGCACGAGGATGTCGCCGACGCCGCCTTCGATGATCTGGGCCTCGATGCTGGCCATCCAGGTGTCGGAGTAGGCGCCATGAGGGCCGTAGGCGTGGAGCAGGATGCCGTTGTCCTTGGCGGCCTTTTCACGTTTGCCCCAGGTCTTCGTGCCCCATTTGAACTCGATGACGAGATGGTAGTCACGGTAGTCCTCCTTGGTGGCGACGTAGCCGTAGCCGCGTCCGGAGATGTTGAAGGTGCCGTCCTTGGCGAAGGTCCAGATGTCCTTGGGGGCGTCATGGAAGTCGGCCTTGGGGTTGACATGGTATTCGACGTTGCCGGACTTGATGACCTCCAGCAGGTCGATTTTTTTCGTCACCGGCTCGACGGCGGCCAGAGTGCCGAGGGAGCACAGGGCGAGAAGGGATAGAATGTTGGGCAGGCGCATGATGGATGGAGGGTACGGTTGGACCGGGAGCAGCATTACGCGGGAGGCCGGGATCGTGCCCCATGCCGGGAGGGCGAGTTTTGGTGCTTTGGTGACGGAAGGCCGTCAGGATAGTGCAAAACCGCAGCAGCGTTGCGTTCTGGCGTGGAGCGTTTTTTCAGGACATTGGCCCTCATGCTTTCCAAAGTCTTCCTTGCCGGTCTTCTCCTTTCAGCCGCCCAGGCCGAGCCGGTGAACTTCAGCCGTGAAGTCCTGCCCATCCTGTCGGACAACTGCCTGAGCTGCCATGGCCAGGATGAGGGGCACCGGAAGGCGGACCTGCGTCTGGACACGCGTGAGGGAGCGCTGGCGGTGATCAAGCCTGGAAGGCCGGAGGCAAGCGACTTCATCGCCCGGCTGGTCACCCGTGATGAGGAGGAGGTCATGCCGCCGCCGAAGTCTCACAAGCCGCCCTTGAAGGACGACCAGGTGGCGCTGCTGAAGCGCTGGGTGAGCGAAGGCGCGGCCTGGGGCAGGCATTGGTCCCTGGAGAAGCCGGTGAAGGCGGCCGTGCAGGGACATCCGGTCGATCATTTTGTGAAGGAGCGCCTGGCGAAGGAAGGGCTGAAGATGTCCCCGCCCGCACCTGAACACACGCTTCAAAGGCGGCTGAGCTTCGACCTCACCGGCCTGCCACCCGCAGGCGTGATGAAGGGCGACTGGATCAGCCGGATCGACGCGCTGCTGGCATCGCCGCATTTCGGGGAGAGGATGGCGATGTGGTGGCTGGACGTGGCGCGTTACTCCGACACGGACGGCTTTCAATCCGACGCCACGCGGACGAACTGGCCCTGGCGCGACTGGGTGGTGGATGCGTTCAATGCGAACAAGCCGTTTGACCAGTTCACGCTGGAGCAGTTCGCCGGCGACCTGCTGCCGGGGGCCACGGCCGAGCAGAAGCTGGCGACCTGCTTTCACCGCAACCACATGACGAACGGCGAGGGCGGGCGGGACAAGGAGGAGTCGCGCATCGATTATGTGATCGACCGCGTCAACACAGTTGGTTCGGCCTGGCTTGGTCTGACGCTCGGCTGCACGCAGTGTCATTCGCACAAGTTCGACCCCGTGTCGCAGGCGGACTACTATGCGATGAACGCCTTCTTCAACAGCATCGACGAGGATGGCGCCGCCGGCACGGGGGCGAGGCCTTACCTGAGCTATCAGTCGCCCCGTGCCGAGCGTGCCGTGAAGGAGGCGCAGGCGCTGGTGGACCAGCGCAGGCCGGTGGAGGCTGCAGCGAGGAAGGCGGCGGAGAAGCCGTTTGAGGACTGGATGAAGGCAAGGAGGGCGGAGGCGGGCCCGGCATTCAAGGCCTGGCACGTGCTGCGTGGTGAAGTCGAGTCGCAGGAGGGAACCCGGCTTGTGCAGGGGAAGGACGGCAGCGTTTCGGCGGGCGGCCCGAATCCAAGGCAGGATGACTACCGGCTGATCACGCCGGTGCGTCTGCCGCGCCTGACCGGCATGAAGCTGGAGGTGCTGCCCGAGGGAGGTGTGCTCTCACGGGGCAGAACGGGTGAGTTCATCCTGACGGACATCAAGGTGCAGGTGCGGCGCAAAGGCAGCTCGCAGGTCCGGGACATTGTCGTGGCTGGGGCGGTGGCGGATTTTGAGCCGGGGAAGCTGGCTGCGCGTGAATACGGGGCGGTGAAGGGCACGCTGGATGACGATCCTCGCAACGGCTGGACGACCCGGGGGGCTGCGAAGGACAAGCCGCATGTGGCGGTGTTCGAGCTGAAGGAGCCGCTGGTGATGGAGGAGGATGAGGAGCTTATCTTTGAACTGCGTCATCGCTCCACCACCGGAGATGCCAACATCGCGCGATTCCGGCTATCGGCCACGGACCAGCGCGGGCCGGCGGTGCGCAGCCTGGACGTGGCGCCGTTGGAACAGCTGGCCCGGGCGGACGGGCTGGATGCCGCCCTTCGCGAGCGGCTGTTTGCCCAGTTCATCGAGGATCATGAGCCTTATCAGGCCGCCCGGGCTTCCCTGGAGAGGGCCGAGGCGCAGCTCAGGGAGGTCAAGTCCGCCGCCGGCAAGCTCAACGTGATGGTGCTTGCCGAACGAAAAGTGCCGAGGGAGACGCATGTGCTGGTGCGCGGAGTCTGGGACAAGAAGGGGGACAGGGTCGTGCCCGGGGTGCCGGAGGCCGTGGCGCCCTGGCCCGCCGGGCAGGACCGTGACCGCATTGGCCTGGCGAAATGGATCACCTCCAGGGACAATCCGCTGACCGCGCGGGTGTTTGTGAACCATGTCTGGCAGATGCTGTTCGGCGCCGGGCTGGTGCGCACTCCGGATGACTTCGGCCTGCAGGGGCAGCGCCCCACGCATCCCGAACTGCTGGACTGGCTGGCGGTGGACTTCATGGAGCATGGCTGGGACATCAAGCATCTGATCAAGCTGATCGTCAGCAGCGGGACTTATCGCCAGGACAGCCGCGTGCCCGCCGCGCTGCTGGCCCGTGATCCGGACAACCGCCTGCTGGCCCGCGGGTCGCGTTTCCGGCTGCCGAGCTGGATGCTGCGTGATGCGGCCTTGAGCGTGTCGGGACTGCTCAATCCTTCGCTGGGTGGACCGCCGGTGAGACCTTTCCAGCCGGAGGGAGTCTGGGAGGAGATCTTCATGGGCAGGTACACCTATGAGCCCAGCGAAGGGGCGGCGCAGTTCCGCAGAACCTTGTATGCGTTCTGGCGACGCAGCATCGCGCCGACTTTCCTGTTCGACAGCGCCCAGCGCCGGGTGTGCGAGGTCGGCATGACGCGCACGAACACTCCGCTGCAGGCTCTGACGCTGTTGAACGACCGAACCCTCTTCACGGCGGCGCTTGAACTGGCCGGTCAGGTGAAAGCCCTGCCGGAGGACGAGGCCCTGTCCGGGATGCATGAACGAGTCCTTTCAAGAAGGCCTTCGGAGGCCGAACTGGCTGTTTTGCGGCGGGAAATGCAGCGCGCCTTGCGGCACTATCGTGAGCATCCTGAGGAGGCGTCGGCCTACCTTGGCGTGACCTCGGGTGATGCAGCGGGGCAGGCCCGGCTGGCAGCCGCCTGTCTGACGGCGATGCTGATCCTGAACCTCGACGAGGCAATCACTCATGAATGACCGAATGATCAGGTAAGTTGGATCTTTGGGAAAAGTTTCTAAAATTTATTAAAATAATAGTTGGTGCCAGCCGGACATGGGAAAGAATACCCGCATGAACCTGGGGAAGCTTGGCCTTTGGATGATTTGCATTTTCATGCTCTGGGCGGGCTGGATCGCTTTTGACATGAGCCGTCCCACCAGGGCTGCACCCGGCCTGACCTCGGGAGCGCTTGCCGTGGTCAGGACTTCGAAGCTGCCTGTGCTGGTGGAGTTTTACGCCGACTGGTGCGGCCCCTGTCGAGTGGTGGGGCCGGTGGTGGAGTCGCTCGCGGAAGACCTGAAGGGCCGGGTGATGGTAGTGCGGTTGAATGTGGACAGTGAGACAGCGGCAGCACGGGAGCATGGTGTGCGCAGCATACCGACCTTCATCGCCTTCAGGAACGGACGGGAGACGGCCCGCGAGGTGGGGGCGATTCCCAGGGCGCGCATGCTTCGGCTTCTGGGCCTGTGAAGTGTTTGTCAGGGCACCGGTTCACCGGAATCGTAGGTCCACTTCAGGAGCTGGTTGTCCCGGATGTAGGCGTGGCTGGTGACGTCCATGGGGCCGAACAAAGTGTTGGTTGCATAAGTGACGTCGATCACCCAGGCCGGCCTGCCGTCGAGAGTCTCGCCGCGGGGGATGCTCCAATGTTTGACCTTCTGGGGATCGACATCGGTGACGCGGCCGGTGGAGATGACGGCGAGAAGCAGGTTGTAGCTGCCATCGGGATTTTGCACGGGCTTGCCGGCGGCATCAACGCTTATGCCCTGGCCATTGGAGAGGGTGCTGTTGTCCCTGCCTGGAGTGGTGATGCGGGTCTTGGCATTGATCCAGGCCTGCCTTGCCTGGGCGATGCGTGCCTCCTTCCATTTGGCGTAGCTGACCTGGATCTGGTCAGGGAAGTCGGTGTCGGTGACGGCAATGATTCCCCGGGCGGGCGAGGTGGCGGTGGGGGCGATGGTAAGGCTGCCGTTGTCGGCGGAGAGGGCTTGGGCGGTGGCCCCCGCACGAAGGGTTGATCCACCGACGGACATCTTGACCTCGACATCCTTTTTCAGGATCACAGGCCTCGGAAATGCCTGGGGAGGGATGAAGGTCCAGTTTTTAGTCACCGCTTCTGCGGTGGGGATGGTTGGGGGGAGGAACTCGTTTTGGGGCAGCTTGGGGATGGTCGGCTGCCAGTCGTCTTTTTTGGCGGGTTCCTTTGTCTGAGCCGTAGAGGAGGAGCCTGCAGCTGCCTGGGGACCGTCGTCTTCGATGACATGATCGGGAAGTGCAGAATTAGGTGCCGCTGCTGGTCGGGGGCCTTTTTCGAAGACGACTCGTTCCCAGGGCCGAGCAAGGTAGTAGTCGTAGGCGAGGAACAGGCTTCCAAGAATTAGCAGCGTGTAGAAAAGGGATTTCATCGGCGGAGTGATATGCTGTGCTATTTCTTAAGAGAGGCAATGTCTATCCTCGTGAGTTGCCCGCATTCCACCTGCTAGCCAAAAAGGCTCTACTTGTGACAATTCTGGCAGGGCGTTCCTGCATCCAGAGGTTGATTCCCTTCCACGAACCGCTATAAGCGCGTCCCCCAACCCTTTGCCGCAGCTACCCGTGCCCAAGACCGTCGCCGCTTCCTACACCAGTCCCGGAGCCCTGCTCTTCTTCACCATTCACATTGCCGCGATCCTTGCGGTGTTCATGGTTAAGCCTGACGCCACCAGCCTCATCCTTTGCGGATCGCTGTTTTTGATCCGCAAGTTTGGCATCACCGGGGGGTATCACCGGTACTTTTCACACCGTTCCTTCAAGACCTCCCGCTGGTTCCAGTTCGTGCTGGCCTGGCTGGGCGGCATGGCGGCGCAGAAGGGAGCGCTCTGGTGGGCGGCGCATCATCGCCATCATCATCAGCATTCCGACCAGCCTGAGGACATTCATTCCGTCAAGCAGCAGGGTTTTTACTGGGCGCATCTGGGCTGGATCCTGGCTCCGGACTACAACGACTACGATGCGAAGCGTGTGAAGGACCTGACGAAGTATCCGGAGCTGGTCTTCCTCGACAAATATCACTACATCCCGCCCGCGCTGCTCGCCCTGACCTGCTATCTGATCGCCGGCGTGCCCGGCCTGCTCTGGGGCTTCTGCGTGAGCACGGTGATCCTTTATCACACGACCTTTGCCATCAACTCCTTCTGCCACCTGCTCGGCCGCCGGCGCTACGAGACGGGGGAGTCGAGCAAGAACTCCTTCATCCTGGCCATCCTGACGCTGGGCGAGGGCTGGCACAACAACCACCACTACTATCCGCACTGCGCGCGCCAGGGCTTCTTCTGGTGGGAGATCGACCCAACCTATTATGTGCTCAAGCTGCTGAAGCTGGTCGGCATCGTCCATGAGATCAAGGAGCCGACGAAGCGTGTCCTGGACGGGCGCGAGGCGACGGCGGCCCTGGGCTGAGCCTTTCCGGCCGGCCCTCAGTGGGTCAGCGCGTAGAAGAGGATGTTGATGCCGAGAGGATAGGCGTACTTTTCCGAGAACTCTCGGAAGTACCAGGGGTCCGTGCCCTCCTCCTCCCAGCCGTCGCCGAGGTCGGTGTTGTGGCAGATGATCATGACGATGCGCTTCCTGTCGTCATAAACCGCCCGGTAGTGGGGGGTCTGGGCGTCCCAGCGTTCGAAGGTGATGCCCTGCTCGCGTCCGGCCATGGCATGGCCGACGCTGGGGATCTGAGGCTTCACCTTGAGGGGGAAGACCATGTGGAAGATCTCATGTTCGACCGGCAGCTCAACAGGTTCGCGGTCGGGAAAGACCTGCTTCAGGGCGCTGTGAAAGACGTCCCACTCCTCCTCGCCCCAGAAGTCGTCCACCATGATGAAGCCGCCGTTGAGCATGTAGTCGCGCAGCACCCTGGCCTCCTCGTCCGTGAGGGTGATGTTGCCGGGCTCGATCATGTAGATGAACGGGTGATGGCGCAGCTGCTCGGGCACGATGTCCACGATGGCGCCCTTCGGGCTGACCTGGAGGGAGGTGAGCTGCTGAAGGCGGTAGGAGAAGTTCAGGTCGGCGTCCGGATAGTCGGTCGCCCATTTGCCGGGGCCACGGTGGCGCCCCCAGCGGCCGCCCTCCGAGTTGAAGCGCAGGCGGGCGAAGACAAACAAGTCGTTCGGCAGCTCCTTCGAGACAGGCCAGGTGGGGAAGTCTGTGAACTGTCCCCGGCCTGCCTCGCGCGGATCTTCGGGCACGCTGCCGTCCTGGATGCCGAAGTTTCTGGGAGAGCCCTGCTCGTCCGTCTGTCCCGTGGCCGCCCAGGTGGCGGCCGCCAATGCGGCGAGGGCGGGAAGCAGAAGGGCGTTTTTCATGGGCCGTGTGAGATCACAAACGATGCCAGCCTGGGCGGCTCTTCATCAACGTGTTGAAGCCCTCGAAGGTTGCAGGCTTCAGGGCCCGTCCCGTTCCATGACTTCACGGGCGCCGTCCGGCTGGAGGGTGAACTGAAACCAGCGCGTGCCCGCAGGCAGAAGTTCCGGGAAAAGATCCGCCCATTCGACGATGACGACGCCGGGTTCATCGAGGATTTCGTCCCAGCCCAGGGTCAGCACTTCGCCAGACTGCTCCATGCGGTAGAAGTCGAAGTGAAATACCGGCAGGCGGCCGCCGGCGTATTCATGGACGAGGGTGAAGGTGGGGCTGGTGACATCGGTCTGTGAGCCAAGACCGGCGACGATGCCCTTGGTGGCCTGGGTTTTTCCGGCGCCGAGCTGGCCGCAGAGGGCGATGACGTCGCCTGCCTGAAGTGTTTCGGCGAGGGTGAGGCCCCAAAGCCTCGTGTCATCGGCGGAGGCAAGGCGGGTGCTCATTTCAGAAAGTGATCCCAGCCGCCATGCAGGTTGAGGTTTCGTTGATCTGCATCGGCCAGCATGCGGCCGATGAGGGTCATGCGCACTTTGGGAAAAGTGCGGTTGAAGGTGGAGACGGTTTTTTCGGCGCCTCGGACGGGCAGGGTGAGGAGCAGTTCGTAATCCTCACCATCGTTCAGCGCCTGGGCGAGGCTGCAGCCGGGGCTGCGGGGCAGGGCGGCGGGCTGGAGTTCAAAGCCGAGGCCGCTGGCATCGGCGAGGCGGGGCAGGTCCTTGGCCAGGCCGTCGCTGATGTCCATCATGGCCGTGATGCGGGCGTTTTGGGCCAGCCAGTGAGCCTCCTGGAGCCGGGGGTGAAACTTGAGATGCCTGCCACGGATGGAGCCGCCGAGGCGTCCGGTGACGGCGATGAAGTCACCGGCTGAGGCTCCAGCGCGGGTGAGCCGACGTTGGCGTGGGAGGGTGCCGGAGAGGCTGATTGTAAGGATGAGCCGGGCGCCCCGGGAGGTTTCACCGCCGACGATGCGGACACCGTGATCGCGTGCGGTTTTCTCCATGCCCTGGTAGAGGCCCAGGACCCGTTTCACCTCGGTGGAGGCGGGGGCGATGAGGGTGACCAGGGCATGGCGCGGGGTTGCTGCCATGGCGGCGAAGTCGCTGAGGACGCGGGCGACGGCCTTGCGTCCGACCAGCCTGGCCGGCGTGTCGGAAGTGAAATGGACGCCCTCGACGATGGTGTCGGTCTTGAGCACCAGGTCCTCGCCACGGGCTGGTCCCCGGACCACGGCGCAGTCATCGCCGGGGCCGAGCAGGACGGATTCGTCCGATTGAAGACGTGCGGTGATCCGGCGCACCAGGGCGTCCTCGCCGATGTCGGCCAGGGTTTTCATGGCTGGAGTTCGGGGAAGAGCGCCATCACGATGAGGCTGGAGGCGTTGAACAGGCCGTGCATGACCATGGGGAGGAGCAGGCTGCCGGAGAGTTCGTACATGGCGCAGAACAGCAAGGCCAGCAGCGCCAGGGGGAAGAGCGTGCCGACATGCAGGTGAACAAGGGCAAAGAGCAGCGAGGAGCAGAGGGCGGCGTAGATGCCGTCGGTGTAACGTTTGAGCACGCCGTAGATGAAACCGCGGAAGATGGTTTCCTCCACCAGCGGGGCGATCAGCGCCGCGGAGACGGCGAGCATGACCTTGGCCAGCTTGTCGTTGGAGGAGCGGAAGGCCTCCGCCACATCCTGGCCGCCGAGGTCAGGCCAGAATCCTTTCATCCACTCGTGCACGCCGTAGGCGCTGCCATTGACCAGGATCAGCATGGGAATGAACATCAGCATGCCGAGGCCCAGGGCCCTGAACAGGCCGATGCGACGCAGGCCGAAGAGGTCCGCAGGGCTCAGGCCGCGGAAGAACCGGAGGTAGATCAGCAGTCCGACGCAGATGCCAAGCTGGACCACGATGCCGGCCAGCGTGCCGGTCAGGGTGAGCTCGGTCGGCGCCTTGGGGGAGTCCGCGGGTGTCACGCTGACGCTCTGCAGGCCGCCGAGGAGCAGGATGGCGATGGCGGAGACAATGATCGCATCCGCAGGGATGTAGGCCCCTGCATGAACACGTCCGATGGAGGTCACGGACCGGGGCTGGAGCAAGCGCGTGACCTGGTAGCTGATGACGCCAAACAAGAGGGCCAGCCAGGCCAGGAGGGCGGTGTCGCGCAATACGCCGAGGGTGGGGGCATCCATGGGGGCTAACGAACGATACGATCAGATTCTGCGGGTCTCGGTGACATCAAGGGCCGTGATTTTCCAGGCATTTTCGACAGCGGAGACGGTGACGCGTGCCTTGTAGCGGTTGACCCTCGTATGCGTGTGCCCCCAGTGGCCGACATTGCCAAGGGCGGTCCACTGGCATTCGGTGACGAATTCACCGCCACGCTCGCCTGGGGTGACATTCATGACATCGGCGCTGAACTCGCTGATGGAAACACGCGCGCCTTCGCGGCCGTCGAGCGTGAGGGCTTCGATGGTCTCCAGGTAGAGCTTGCGCAGAAGCTCCCCGTCAACGCTGCGGGCGAGCACGTCATAGATGTCGGATTCGCTGCGGCGGTCGAAGGCCCGGTAGACGTTGCGGAGGAGTGGGGTCAGGATTTCCTCGGCCTGCTTTTTTTCACGGATCACCGGCACCTGGGGGCCGCCGGCAATCTGGATGTTCACCATGGGCCAGGTCAGCACGGCTCCGAGCAGCCAGGTGAGGATGAAGGGAAGGGCGCCGCCAGGCAGACCGCGGCCCCGGATCTTGACGAAAATGAAAAAGCTGGAGCCGATGATCATCCAGATGACGGTCGCCAGGGGCAGGACGGTGGGCGGTTCGACCCTGATTTCCGGGATGGCCGCCAGCGGGGCGGGCATGGGCAGGCGGCCCTGGCTTTTCCAGGACACCTTCGGGAGGTAGGCGTTCATCTCCATGTCCTCGGACCTGGGGCCGAAGAAGGCCCGGATGGGCAGCTTCTGGATGTCGCCGATGAAGCCGCGCCATTCGACTATGATCTCCTCGGGCACCGGCGGGGTGGCGAACTCCCACATGAAGCCGAACATGACCTCGTCAGCCTTCAGCTTCTCCCCGGGCTGTGTCGGCAGGGTGGCGCCCGGCCTGCCCTTGATGATGGAGATGCCAGTCAGCGTGCCGTCGAGCTTGAGGCCGCCGACACCCAGCCGGCACCATCCTTCAACCTGTTTGCGCACGGACTTGATGGCGGTCTGCTGGGCGGTGTCGTCGAGCAGGGCCGGAGCTTGTTCCGAGGGGTTGAGCCAGTGCAGCAGGCGCGGAGCATCGATGAGGAATTCAAAGCGTGTCTGAAAGGCTTCCACATAAAGATAACCCTGGGCCACTCTGCCCAAGGGGGCGGCAGGGGCCGGGTTGACGGCAGGGGGAACCGCCGACGGTGGAGCCTCCGCAGGTGATTGAGGGGGTGAAACTGTCGCAGGCTGGGGTGCCGGCGCGGCAGGCTGTGCATTCAGCCCGGCGGCCTTTTTCAGCAGGTCACGTGAGTCCAGCTGGATGGTCTGCGAGGATGCAGGCAGGACCAGAAGGCAGGCGCTGAGCGCTGCCAGCATCCAGGCTGGCAGCTTCAGGCGGGAGATGCGGGGGGATTCAGTCACAGCACCCAGGGTTTGCGCCATTCCTTGGACAGCAGTTTCGAGGCGGCCTCGTTGCCCTCGATCGTCTCGGTCTGCGGGCTCCATTTGAGGGAGCTGCTGCCCGTGCGCAGGGCGATGTTGGCGAGGTGGGCGATGGAGATGCTGCGGTGGCTGACCTCGATGGGCGTGGCGGTGGCCCTGCCGTCGTAGATGCAGCTCAGGAAGTTGTCAGTGTGGTCCTTGCTTTCGTAGAGATGCAGTTCGCCGGGCCCGATCTTCTCGCGCAGGATGGCGGGGTCGCTGGCCATGATCTTGCCTCGGTTCACATAGATCCACTTGCCGGCGTCGCCTTCAAAAAGGATGCCGACATGATCGAAGGGCTTCTTGGCGTTGGCGGCCTGTACGGCGGCCTCGACCTCAGGCATGAGCTTGTGATCGGGGCTGGCGACGTGCATGAGGACGCCGTTTTCGTAGAGGCACTCGAAGTTGAAGGCGGTGGCGGTGTTGTAGAGGGCGTCCTTGTTGAGGGTGCCGGAGACGTTCCTCAGCTCCACCGGGCCGGTGTTTTCGGTGCCCATGCCCCACTGGGCGATGTCGATGTGGTGTGCGCCAAAGTCGGTGATCATGCCGCCGGAGAAGGCGAAGTTGTGACGCCAGTTGAGCGGCAGCAGGGCGGGGCGGTAGTCGATCTGCTCCGCGGGGCCGAGCCACATTTCATAGTCGAAATCGGCTGGCACGGGGGCCGCCGCCGTCTGGTCGGCCATGCCGTTCCAGTTGGAATGGCCGCCGGGTAGGCCGACTCGGACGCGCTTGAGCCTGCCAAGGCGTTCGTTGCGGACGAGCTCGCAGGCCATGCGGAAGTAGATGTCGCTGCGCTGCTGGCTGCCGGTCTGCCAGGTGACGCCGGCCTTCGTGACCTCGTCGGTCATGCGGCGGCCTTCGCCGATGTTCAGGGCGAGGGGCTTCTGGCCGTAGATGTGCTTGCCCTTGCGTGCGGCATAGATGGCCAGATAGGCATGCCAGTGGTCGGGGGTGGAGACCTGCACGGCGTCGAGATCCTCCTTGTCGATCATCTCGCGGAAGTCGGCGTAGGTGGTGCAGCCGCGCGAGGGCTTGCTGGCGGCCTTGGAATAGTGCGCGTCGATGATCTTGCGGCCGGCCTCACGGCCGCCGGTCTCCTTGCCGTCGTAGCCATAGTGGCCGTATTCCTTCATAGGGTCGGCCACGGAGATGACCTGGCATTTGTCGTTGTTGAGCAAGGAGGGTGTCCAGTCGCCGGCGATGGTGCCCCAGCCGATGCAGCCGACGGTGATGCGTTCGGAGGGTGCCGGGCGGCCCGGGGCTCCGAAAACCCAGCGTGGCACGATCATCGGGAAGCCGAGGGCGGCGGCGCCGGAGGCGATGAACTGACGGCGTGAGGAAAGGGGGATTTTTTTCATGGCAGCGAAGCGGCAGTCTAGCGGCGGCGGTGCTGGCGCGGCAACCCGGGAGTTGAGGAAGTTTGACGCGAAGGCGATTGAAGCCGCCCGCCGCCCGCGTAGCTCTCGGCCCATGTTCCGCCACCTTCCAGCCACCCTCATGCTTACCACACTTCTTGTTGGCGAAGACTTCGCCGAAGCCCAGCAGAAGACCGCGAACTATGACGAGTCAAAGATCGTCCCCTACACGCTTCCGGCCCTCCTGAAGAGCGCCGACGGCAGGGACGTCGCGACGGCGGACGAGTGGGTGAAGACGCGCCGGCCCGAGGTGCTGGCGCTGTTTGAGCAGCATGTGTACGGACGCACTCCGGCTCCGGCCGCCTGGGGCCGGGTCGAGTTCAAGGTCACGCAGGTGAAGAAGGACGCCCTGGGCGGACAGGCCACGCGCAAGTTCATTCATGTCTCCCTCCCGGAGCATCCTTCCTGGCAGGGCATGGAGGTGATGCTTTACACGCCCAACGGCCGCAGTGGTCCGGCGCCCTGCTTTGTCGGCCCCAGCTTCGGCGGCAATCATGCGGTGAGCACGGAGGCGGACGTGCCGCTTTCCACCCGCTGGATGCGGCCGAGCAAGGACAAGCACATCGTGGACAGCCGGGCGACCGAGGCCAGCCGTGGCAATGAGAGCAGCCGCTGGCCGCTGGAGATGATCCTCAGCCAGGGTTTTGCGGTGGCGACCTATTATTATGGCGACATCGAGCCGGACCATGCGGACGGCTGGAAGGAGGGCCTGCGGGCGGCGCTCAGCCCCCAGGGGGCGGCGACGGAGTGGAGGGACGGGCAGTGGGGGGCGATCGGCGCCTGGGCCTGGGGCTTGAGCCGGATCGCGGACTATCTGGAGACCGACGCCGATGTCGATGCGAAGCACCTGGCGGTGATCGGGCATTCCAGGCTGGGCAAGACCTCCCTCTGGGCAGGTGCCCAGGATGCCCGGTTTGGCGTCGTCATCTCCAACAATTCCGGGGAAGGCGGGGCGGCGATCATGCGGCGCAACTTTGGCGAGACGACGGCCGTGATCACCAAGGCCTTCCCGCACTGGTTCACCCGGACCTACGCCGGCTACGCCAGCAACGAGGCCGCCTGCCCGATCGACAAGCACATGCTGATCGCCCTGGCGGCGCCGCGGCCGATCTACATCGCCAGCGCAGTCGAGGACGAATGGGCGGATCCGAAGGGCGAGTTCCTCTCCGGCCTGAACGCCCAGCCGGTGTATGATTTGTTCGGCAAAAAAGGCCTGGGGGTGAAGGAGCAGCCCGGGATCGACCAGCCCGTCGGGGATGTCGTGGGCTACCATGTCCGCACCGGCAAGCACGATGTCACCGACTACGACTGGCAGCAGTACCTGAAGTTTGCCGCGCGGCATTTCGGGCGCTGAGGCGGCATTCATCGGTTTGGCCTAACCATCAGCGGACCAGCGCGGTGCCCTGAACTGGCGCGAGAAGGTGGTGATTGCTGCATGGCGGCTGCACAGGGTTGGCGATGGCTTCTCGCGTCCATCCAGGACGCGTTGAAGATGGGGCGTGGGTGTGGGGGCCTGGTCCTGGGGTTCTCACTCCCCATGCTCGTCTTACCCCAGGCTTGTCTCTCTCGAGCCTCCGGCGCGGAGGCATCCGAAATGCATCGCATTGCGGTTAAGCGAAAGCAGGTCGAGGCAAATGGACATGACGCCGAGGAGGGGGAGGCGGTGCTCTGCCTGCCTGCCGACAGGTGCAGTTGATAGTCGTTGAGGTGTCCTGCTTGCGTCGTTTTTTAGGCGTCGCCAAGGGATGCCTAACCCGCCTTCACCGCCCACCTGAGCTTCGCGGGGCTTGAGCGGGGGTTGGCACGCTGCTCTTCGGGGCTGGGGCGGAGGACGTCGGCGGAGATATGACTGTATAGGCCGGAGCGCTCGCCTTCCTGGAAGGCCTTCTTCACGCGCCGGTCCTCGCCGGAATGGAAGGTGAGGAAGGCGGCACGCCCGCCGGGCTTGAGGGCGGTGGGGAGCGCGCGCAGGAGGGTTTCGAGGGCGCCGAACTCTTCGTTGACGGCGATGCGGATGGCCTGGAAGACGCGGCGGACGCAGGTTTCAGCCTCCTCAGGCTTCATGCGGTCGGGCAGGGCCTCCCGCACACACTGGGCGAGCGCGCGGGTGCTGCGCAGCTGATTTTGGCGCTGCTGCTGCCAGATGCGCTGGGCGATCTGGGCGGCGTGCAGTTCATCCCCGTTTTCATAAAGAAGATCGGCCAGCTGGTCTTTGGCGATGCCGGCGAGGAACTGGGCGGCGGACTGGCCGCGCTGGGGGTTCATGCGCATGTCCAGCGGACCGTCCTGCTTGAACGTGAAGCCGCGCGCCGGGTTGTCGATCTGCATGGAGGAGAGGCCGAGGTCGGCAAAGATCAAGTCAGCCCCGTCCTGCCAGCCCTGGTCGGCAAGGGCGCGGGCGAGTCCGGCAAAGTTGGTTCGGCGCGCGGTGAAGCTCTGCTCCGTCATGCCTGCGGCGCGCAGGCGGGCCTCGGTGCGCACGATCTCGACGGGGTCGGCATCCAGGCTGAGAAGGTGGCCGCCAGGCTGCACGGCCTGCCAGAGGGCGCGGCTGTGGCCGCCATAACCCAGGGTGCAGTCAACCACACGCTGGCCGGGCGTCGGCTTCAGGCAGGCGAGCACCTCGGCCACCATGATGGGCACATGCTGCCCTGCGGGCGTTTTGCCGGAGGCGAGCACCTTGGCGACTTCATCCGGGTAGCGGTCGGCGTTCAGCTCCTTGTATTTGTCCTGAAAGCGGCGCGGATTTTTGCCGCTGTAGCGTGGGCGGCGTTTGTGGACGACGGGCGCGGCGGACGTGTCAGGCGTGGGTTCAGTCTCCGAGTTCATGGTACTTCAGGTTGTTGCCGCGCGCCTTGTCGGCGGGGTAGCGGATTTCGTTGCGATCGAGCTTGGCCTGCATGGCCTGGGCGAGGGGGATGCCGAGGTTGTCCGCAAGCTCAAAGAGCAGGATGGCGACATCGGCGATCTCATCCGTGATCTCCGCTCGTTTGTCCCGCACGACCTGCGGGATCTGGTCGGGCTGCTTCCAGACGAAGTGCTGGAGGAGCTCTCCGGCCTCCGCCACGATGGCGACGGCCATGTCCTTGGGATTGTGAAACTGCTGCCAGTCACGCGCATCTCGGAAGGCGCCGATGCGCTGGGTGAGGGCTTCAAGGGTCATGGCTGCACGGATGCGGCCTGCCCGGGACTTTGGCAATGCCAGCTTCCCCGGTTTTTACCGGCGCAGCCGGCCCGCCCAGCCAGCCGGGCGGCTGTCGGTGTCAAAACCCTCGTTTGCCAAGAAGGCCAAACCTGCTAGCCTCCGCGCCCCCCTCCCCCAGACAGACCCTCATGACGCCTCCCTCCAAGATCCGGAACATCGCCATCATCGCGCACGTTGACCATGGCAAGACCACCCTCGTGGACAGCCTGCTGCGCGCCAGCGGCAACTTCCGCGAAAACCAGGCCATCGCCGAGCGCGCCATGGACAGCATGGACCTCGAGCGTGAGAAGGGCATCACCATCAAGGCCAAGAACACCTCGGTCCACTGGAACGACAACATCATCAACATCGTGGACACCCCCGGTCACGCCGACTTCGGCGGCGAGGTGGAGCGCGTGATGAAGATGGTGGACGGCGTGATGCTGGTCGTGGACGCCTATGAAGGCCCCCAGGCGCAGACCCGTTTCGTGCTGAAAAAGGCCATGCAGCAGGGCATCAAGCCCATCGTGCTGATCAACAAGATGGACCGCCCGCACATCAAGCCGGATGAGGTCCATGACAAGGTGCTCGAGCTTCTCATGGAGCTGGACGCCACCGAGGATCAGTTCAACGCCCCCTTTGTCTATGGCAGCGCCCGCGCCGGCTGGGTCAGCGACAGCGCTGAAGGCGAGCAGAAGGACATGACCTTCCTCCTGGAGCAGATCGTCAAGCACATCCCGGCCCCCAAAGCGGAGCTTGAGGGCAGCTTTGAGATGCTCGTCTCCAACATCGACTGGGACAACTTCGTCGGCCGTGTGGCCATCGGCAAGGTCACCCGCGGCACCGTGAAGCTGGGTGACCGCGTCTTCCTGCTGGGCAAGACCCCGGAGGAGAAGCCGAAGGCGATCAAGGTGACCAAGGTGTTCCAGTACACGACCCTGACGACCAGTGACTCCGTGGAAGGCGGCGCCGGTGACATCGTCGGCATCTCCGGCTTTGAAGACGTGGACATCGGCCAGACGGTGGCCGGCAGCGCGGACGCTCCGGCCCTGCCGTTTGTCGCCATCGACCCGCCGACGATCGTCATGCAGTTCGCCGTCAATGACGGCCCCCTGGCCGGCCGCGAGGGCGACCACGTCACCTCCCGCAAGATTCGCGACCGTCTGGACCGCGAGCAGAAGATGAACGTCACCATCTCCGTGTCCGACACGGACCTGGCCGGTATTTTTGACGTCAGCGCCCGTGGTGCCATGCAGATCGCCATCCTCGTCGAGCAGATGCGCCGTGAGGGCTTCGAGGTGCTGGTCTCCCGCCCGATGGTGATCACCCGGAAGGAGGGGGACGTGCTGATGGAGCCGTTTGAAACCCTCTATGTGGACGTTCCGGACGACTACCTCGGCGGCGTCATGAAGACGATCAGCGAGCGCAAGGGCCGCATCGAGGACATGAGCGCCCATGGCGGCCGCACCAGCCTGCAGGCCTACATCCCGACCCGAGGCCTCATCGGCTTTGAGTTCGAGCTCATGAACCTGACGAGCGGTCACGGCATTCACAGCCATCTCTTCCGCGAGTACGCCCCTCATGCCGGTCATATGCAGACCCGCAACACCGGCACCCTGGTCTCCTCCGAGTCCGGCGAGGCCACCGGTTACGCGCTCGACACCATCCAGGAGCGCGGCAAGCTCTTCATCACCGCCGGCGACCAGGTTTATGAAGGCATGATCGTCGGTGAAAACCCGCGCACGGACGACCTTCCAGTCAACCCCTGCCGCAGCAAGCAGCTCACCAACTTCCGTGCGGCCGGCAGCGACAAGGGCATCCAGCTCACGCCGCCGATCAGGTTCGGCCTGGAGCGCGCCATCGAGTACATCGCCCCTGATGAGCTGGTGGAGGCGACGCCGAAGAGCATCCGTCTGCGCAAGCGCATCCTCGACTCCAACGTCCGCCTGCGCGAGCGCAAGCGCCTGGAGGCCGAGATGGAGGCGATGGAGCAGTCGGCGGCGTGACATTTCCCCGCCGTGGGGTAAACTGTGCAAATACCGGCGTATTTCGCACAAGCACGGGCAAGCAGGTCACCCTGCCTGCCCGGATGATCCCCACAGATGTCCAACTCCTACTGCAAGCACTGCGGCTCGCCCGTCCCTGCCAACCGTCAAGACGGCTTCTGCTGTGCGGGCTGCGTCTATGTGTACGACCTGCTGCACCAGCAGGGCCTGGATCATTTTTACGACCTGAAAGGCGGGCTGTCCCTGCCTCCAGTGTCGCCGCAGAGTCTGCGTGAGCGTGATTATGAATGGCTGTCCCAGCTCGGCCAGGTCAGTCAGCCTCCGGGAGAGCTGCGGCTGGCCCTTCAGGGCATCTCCTGCGTGGGCTGCGTGTGGCTGATTGAAAAGGTCTTCTCCAGGCATCCCGGCGGCCTGCGGGTGAATGTGGACGTGGTGCATGGCGAGATGGTTGTGAACTACGATCCGGCCTCCTTTGACCTGGTCGCCTTTGCCCGGGATCTGCAGGCATTTGGTTATCTTGTCGGCCCTCCTCATGAAGGCGGTGAAAAGAAGCAGGCCTCGGGCCTGGAGCGCCGCATGGGCGTCTGCGGGGCTTTTGCAATGAACGCCATGGCCTTCAGCCTGCCCGCCTATTTCGGCATGCCGCCGGAATTCGCCTTCGCGGGCTGGTTTGACATGATCGCCGCGGTGTCCGCCACGCTGGCGATGCTGGTGGGCGGAAGCTACTTCATCGAGAAGGCCTGGCGCAGCCTCAGCGCGGGTGCGCTGCACATCGACACGCCCATCGCGCTGGGCATCATCGCCGCCTATGCCGGCTCCATCGGCGGCTGGGTGGCCGGGGTGCAGGGGCTGAAGTACTTCGACTTTGTCGCCATCTTCATCTTCCTCATGCTGGTCGGCCGCTGGGCCCAGCAGGCGGCGGTGGAGCGCAACCGGCGCAAGCTGATGCGTGACACGTCGGTCCCTGAAACGGTGACGGTGGTGGATGCGGAAAGACCCCAGGCCTTGAGCGTTTTGAAGCCGGGCACTCGCTTCATCATCAAGCCGGCCCAGTCGATCCCGGTCGCCTGCCGGCTGCTCAGCCCCAACGCCTCGGTGAGCCTGGAATGGATCAACGGGGAGAGTGAATCCCAGCGTCGTGAAGAAGGCCAGCTGCTGCCTTCGGGAGCCCTCAACATCGGCCTCAAACCCCTGGAGGCCGAGGCGCTGGAAAGCTGGCAGGACAGCACGCTTCGGAAGCTGCTGGAGGCCCGCAGGCCGGGTGAGTTTCGTGACCGGGGCCTGGAGCGGCTGCTGCGCTGGTACCTGGCGACCGTGGTCGTTGTCGGCCTCGGCGGAGCGGTGTGGTGGCTGGCGCATGGATCAAGCCTAGCGGAGGCCCTGCAGGTGATGATCTCCATCTTCGTCGTCTCCTGCCCCTGCGCCCTTGGGGTGGCGGTGCCGCTGGCGGAGGAGCTGGCGGCCTCACGGGCCGAGAAGCTCGGTGTCTTCGTGCGCACGCTGGCCTTGTGGAAACGTTTGTTACGCGTGCGCCGTGCGGTCTTTGACAAGACCGGCACGCTGACGCTGGAGAACCCGATGCTGGACAACGTGGAGGTCCTGAAAAGCCTGGATCCGACGGCCGTGAAGGCCCTGCGCACGCTGGTCACGGGCAACCTGCATCCGGTGAGCCGCAGCCTGTTTGACGCCGTGGGTCCCGGTGCCGTGATGACCGGCCTGGAGGTGCATGAGAACATCGGACACGGTCTGGAGCTTGAGGATGAAGCCGGCGTGAAATGGTCGCTCGGCCGTGGTGAAGGCGCGGATGCACTGCTCTGCCGCGACGGTGTGACACTGGCCGGCTTCCGTTTTCATGACCAGCTCCGCGCGGAGTCGGTGGATGAAGTCAACGCGCTGCGGAGGCAGGGCGTGGCGGTGCATGTGCTGAGCGGTGACCGCGAGATCAAGGTGGCGGGCATCGCCGCGCAGCTTGGGCTCGACTACCAGCACTGGGAGGGGGCGATGACGCCCGAACAAAAGGCTGAATGGGTGCGGAAGCACGACCATGACGACACGCTCTACATCGGCGACGGGGCGAATGACAGCCTGGCCTTCGACGCGGCGCTCTGTGCCGGCAGTCCGGTGACGGGAAGGAGCTTCCTGGAACAGAAGGCGGACTTCTTCTTCCTGGGCCACAGCCTGCGTTTTGTCAGCGGATTGATCCAGGTCGCCCGCATCCACCGCCGCGCCACACGCCGGGTATTCGCCTTCTCGGTCTCCTACAACCTCGCCACGGTGATCGCCGGCCTGATGGGACATCTGAGCCCCCTGGCCGCCGCCATCCTGATGCCGTTGAGCTCGGTGGTGACGCTGAGCCTGGTGGCGCTGACCTTTGGCCGTGCCGGAAATAAGGCGGTGGAGGCGAGGCAGCCGGAATCCCCGGTCAGCCAGGCTCTGCCTGCTGCAGGCTGATCACTTCACACGCTTCATTTCGAAGGTGCCCTTGTCCTTGGCGCACTGGTAGCAGGCGCTGAAGGAATCCCCCTTCACGGTGCCGCAGTAGGTGTAGCGGCCGCCCGCCCAGTCCGGCATGTCATGCTGGCCGGTGAAGGTGGAGGAGTCCCTGCGTGCGGTGACCCGATGATCGGCACGATAGGCACCGCTGAAAATGCGGGCCCAGGTGGCATGGTAGTGGAAGGAGTGGTCGCCTTCCTTGTTCCTCGCCGGGCCGACGACGCAGCGCAGGCTGCCGTGGTGGCCGTTGACGTCGCTCTTCCAGGTGCCCTGCCAGGCGCCTTCGACGCCGGATTTGGGGCCGTCCTTCCGGGCCGCGCGCCATTCGCGGTTGAAGGACATGGAGCAGGAGGACAGGCAGATGACGGCGAGGGTGAGGGAAAGGAACCGGATCATGGGAGGCTTAACGGCCCGAGTCCGCCCTTTTTTTCGCTCAGCAGACGGTGAGGCCGCGCGACCGCATGTCGCGGAACCATTCGACATACCTCGGCACGCCCTGGGCGATGGTGGTGGTGGGCTTGAAGTTGAGAAGACGGCTGGCCTTGCTGACGTCTGCCGAGGTGAGCGGGACGTCGCCGGGCTGGTCGGGGAGCGGATTGATCTGCGCCTTGCGTCCGACGGCGGACTCGATGGTGGCGATGAGGTCGTTGAGCGTCACCGTCTGCGAACCGCCGAGGTTGAAGATGTCGCAGATGGGGCCGTCGCGATGGTTCAGGGCGCCGATGATGCCGTCCACGATGTCGCTGATGAAGGTGTAGTCGCGCGCCGTGGTGCCGTCGCCATACTTGTCGATCGGCAGGCCGTCCTCGATCAGGCGGGTGAACTTGGAGATGGCCAGGTCGGGCCGCTGGCGCGGGCCATAGACGGTGAAGAAGCGCAGGCTGATCGTCCTGATGCCGTAGAGGTGGCTGTAGTTGGAGCACATCTGCTCGCCCGCCATCTTGGTCATGGCGTAGGGGCTGATGGTCTGCAGGATGGGGTCCTCCTCGCTGAAGGGCACCTTTTTGTTGACGCCATAGACGGAGGAGCTGCTGGCGAAGACAAAGTGCCCGCAGCCGGTGCGGCGCGCGGCTTCCAGGAGGTTGAAGGTGCCCTTGATGTTGGTGTCGATGTAAAGCTCGGGCTGGGCGATGGAGGGGCGGACGCCGGCACGGGCCGCGAGGTGGATGACGGTGTCGAAGCGGCCCTGCTCAAAGGTCCTGTTGATCAGGGCGGCGTCGGTCAGTTCGCCTTCAACCACTGCGGCCCCGCCCGCCATCGCCGCCACGTTGGCGCGCTTGATGGCGGGGTTGTAGTAGTCGTTGAAGCTGTCCAGGATCGTCACCTGATGGCCGCCTGAGGCGAGCAGGCGTTCGACTGTGTGGGAACCGATGAAACCGGCGCCGCCGGTGACGAGGATGTTCATGAGAACTTGGGCTGGATAAGATGAGGCGGTACGCAACCGCAGCCAGACGAAGTTTGCAACCAGCGATGCCGGGGGGCCTGCGGCTTATTTCGCCTGGCGCAGGTCCATCTCACAGTCGGCGTCGGCAGGGACGGGCTGGCCGACCTCCTCGACGGGATGCGTGTAAAGGTATTCCCAGACCGCTTCGTGGGCGAGACTGCCGTCGGCGTTTTTCACGGAGGCGCCGCCGGGTGTGACGCTGGAGTGGGCGCGTTTTTCATCGCCCTTCACATCGCCGTCGGTGATCAGGCGGCGGCTGCTGCCATAAGGGGGCTTCGTCTTGTCCACATTGACGATGGGGCCGAACTCCGCCAGGCCGAGCATCTGCCAGGACCGGCAGTAGTGGTCGCCGGTCCAGCCGCTGTCGAGGACATGGCTGAAACCAAAGAAGCGGTTGGCCGGGGTCGCCGAAGGCAGGGACTGCCAGGCTTGATGCTGGTCGCGGGGGCCGCAGAGCATGACCACGCGGTCCACGCGCTGGTGCTTGGCAAAGCGGGCGGAGGTGGTGCTGCCATGGGAGGAGCCGGAGATGATGACCCGGTCCCAGCGGATGCCCCTGCCGTCCTCGGTGATGAAATGATCCCAGCGGCCCTGGGGGTTTTCCCTGGAGAGCCATTTCACAAACTGATAGGCGCGCTCCATCATGCCGTCCGGCTTTGGAATACTGACCGTCGGGCTGAAATCCTCGCCAGTGGCGGCCTCGAGACGGATGTCGCCAAGGTGATTCACGGCGTCCGGCGTGGGCTCCTTGCCGAACTTGCCGAACCAACCATTTGCATAATGCACCTGGATGGCGTGCAGCCCGTAGTTGTTGAGGCGCTCGAAGAGCCCGCCGTTGTGGCCCATGAGCCAGATGACCAGCCTGCCGCGAGGAGCGACACGGGTGTCCACCGCCGCATTCTCCTCGTCGGCGGGCTTGCCTTTCTTCTCAAACACGAATTCGATCTCGGGGTGCTCCCTGGCACGCGGGTCGATGACGCTGGCGCGGGCCTTGAGCAGGTAGCGCCGGGGGCTGGGGTCGGAGAACTTGAGGGCGTCCTCGGCACTGGCAAGGCTGAGGCTGGAGAGGAGGAGCGGTAGGATCCTGGTGAACGTGGTCATGACGGCTGGGAGGAGAGAGTGTGAGTTGCTTGAACCCAGGAGGTGTCGCCGCAGTAATGCCTGGCTTCCTCCGCGAGGGCTGCGGCCTCGATGTCGGTGCCGGTGATCGCGAAGAGGGTGGAGCCCGAGCCGGACATCAGTGCGGCACGCACGCTGCCATGGTCAAGCAGCCAGTTTTTCAGGGTGGGAAGCAGGAGATGCTTCTGGAAGACGGGGCGCTCCAGATGGTTGACCATCTCTCCCCAGGGGCAGAGCTGCGGGGCGTAGGGCACGCCGGACAGCTCCCTTGAGGTGGACCAGTTTTTGTAGGCCCAGGGCGTGGGGATGGGGAAGGGCGGCTTGATGAGAACCAGCGGCAGCCGCCAGGGGAACTCGACCGGCACGACCTTTTCTCCCCGGCCCGTGCCGTCGGCGGCGGGGGTGTCGAGCAGGAAGCAGGGCACGTCGGAGCCGATGGAGGCGGCGATTTCCAGCAGGGCCTCCATGGAAAGCGGGTTGTCGAGAAGTTGGTTCGCGGCCTTGAGCACGGTCGCGGCGTTGCTGCTGCCTCCTCCCAGCCCGGCTCCGTGCGGGATGCGTTTCTCCAGATGTACGATCCATCCGCGGCTGACGCCCGCCCGTGCCTCAAAGGCCTTGAGCGCCTTGATGGCGAGATTCGAGTCGTCGGTCGGAATGCCGGGCACGTTGCAGGTGAGGCGGATGTCGTCCGCTGCATCGGCCAGCGCCAGGCTGACCGTGTCGGCGACACCCACCTTCACCAGCCGGGTTTCGACCTCGTGGAAGCCGTCTTCACGCCTGCCCAGGATGCGCAGCCAGAGGTTGACCTTGGCGTGGGAGGGCAGTTCAAGAGAGGCGGCGGGCATTGCGGGGGACGTCATTTAAGCCGTCGGAAACGGGCGGTGGGAACACGAAAAAGGGAAATCTTCACGCCGATGGCGGGCAGGTCGCGCTCAGGCGGCGCCGAGATCCTTCATCAGGCGGTCGATGAAGATGCCGCGTTCGCCTTCGGTCATCGTGCCTTCTCGCCAGCAGAGGGTCAGGACGAGGCGGCCGTTCTTTTCGTTGGCGAAGACACCCGTGCCCGGGGGGTCGGAGAAGCTGGGCACGTGATAGGCGTTGGTCACGGCGGCACCTGCAAAGCGCGTGAGCTCGGGGGCGAAGACGCCGGTGTTGCTGTGGTAGAAGGAGCTGAACTTGCCCTTCATGTGGAAGTTGATGAAGAACATGTGCAGCCAGGGCGGCATCGGACGCATCATCCACATCAGGTCGCGGAAGGCGTCGCCGATCTTCTCCTTGATGAAGCGGGTGTGCTGCTGGTGCAGCGACCCGGCGGCGGCCTCCAGGGTGCCGAGCTCGACGGCGAGGAGGTTGCAGAAGAACATGGTGAGGTGGTTCTGGAACAGCGGCCCGCGCGTGCCCTTTTTTCGAACCTGGATGGGCACGCAGCACATGAGCGACTCGGGCCTGATGCCCCGGTGCTCAAAGACAGCCTCGTGGGCGCGCATCGCACAGGCGAGATGGAAGGGCATGTTGATCAGCGGGCCGCAGATGCCGGCGCTGCGGCGGGCGGCCTCCTGGGTCTGGGCTTCCGTCAGGGTGAGGACCTGGAAGTGCGCGCGGCCTTCGGAGAGCTTTTTGGAGCCCAGCGCCTCGAAGGGTTTCGCCATCACCTGGTCAAAAAAGGCGGGCATGACCTTGGCGGTCTTCCAGCGCTCGCCCCAGCCGCGCGGGTCGGCCAGGTCGGTGAGGTCAAAGGCGGGCACGGGCTCGCCCCCGCCGCCCAACAAACGATTCAGCTCCACCAGGAAGAACTCGGCGCCGATGCCGTCCATGATGAGATGGCTCCAGGAGAAGACGAAGACGCAGGCGCCGTCGGTCTTTTCCACAAGGTCAAAGCGGACGTTCATCCAGCCGTCCTCCTGCTGGGGCAGGGAGGTGTTGATGATGTCGTCGAGCTGCGTCTGCAGGTCGGCAAACTCGCGGGCGCCATGATCGGCGAGCCGGCCGGGTGAGCCGGATTGGGACCAGAGGTGCAGTTCCAGGGGCTGCGGACGGCTGGCAGGTTCCCACCGCGGCAGGGAGAACAGGGACGGCTGCCGCAGCCGGGAGGTGAAGATCGGGAAGGGAAAGCGGTCCGGCAGCTCAAGGAGCAGCTTTTTCAGCGCGACCACGTCCGGAACCTGGTCGAGCTCGATGAAGGAATGGGCGATGTGGCCCCCCTGGCCGGCCTTGCGCAGCATCTCGTCAAAGGCGTGCGTGAAGAAGTCGCAGTCACGCAGGGGCAGTGTGGCGAGGCGTTCAGCCGGCCTGGGCTCGGTAGGCATCGGAGCGGACGCTGCGGCAGGTTCCGGAACGGCGGTCGCTGAGACTGTGGTCTCCTCCGTCTGAGTCTCGCCGGCCGCCTCCGAGAGGACCTCGTAGCCCTGGGCAACCAAAAGTGCTCCGATGGCCCTGGCGTTCTTGAAGTTGGCCCTTGAGACGCTGCCGACGGGAATCGAGCGGCCGAAATGCTCCTCCAGGAGCAGGAGAAGCTGCATGATGGCCATGGAATCCAGTCCGGCTTCAAACAGGTCCGAGGTCACGGTGAATCCCGGTGGCGTTTGCAGCACCTCGTTGCGGACGAGGTCCAGGACACGGATTTCGAGCTGGGAGAGAGATTCTTGAGCAGGCATCAGGGGGACCCAAAGGGCGGGCGACAGTAGGGGAGGCAAAGGGGTGGTCAAGCAGCCTCCTCATCCTGACCAAGGAAGAGGGAGCCTTGCCAATGGTTAGGCGTGGAGATGAACTCAGGGGGCAAGGTACTCGTCCCAAAGGGGTTTTAAGTTATGAAATTTATAATAAATCTTGATAATTTACCACCTTGGTGACACAATTGTCCTGTTCATGCTGCTGTTTCATCCCATTCGGCTGCGCTTGCTTGTCGCCCTCCTGCTTCTGCTGGTGGCCGGACAGGCGCGTTCCAAGGCCGACATCATCGGCGAATGGAATGACTATGCCCTGACCGCAGCGCGGGATGGCGGGCTGCTGACGCCGGAGATGTCACGCAACATGGCGATGCTCCACACCTCCATCTACAACGCGGTGGAGGGCATTGCCGGAAACTACGACCTGTATGTCCACGGCACCTACTCCGGACCTTCAGGAAGCGCCGTGGCCGGAGCTTCGATGCAGGCTGCTGCCGCGTCGGCCGCCTACACCATCATGGCGGACCTCTACCCCGGCATGATGGGGGATTTTGCCAGTCTTTATTCCAGCCAGCTGAGCTCCCTTGCCGATGATCAGGCCAAGGTGGACGGCATCAATTTCGGCACGCTCGTGGCCAACGACATCCTGAACTGGCGGACGAGCGACGGCGCCTCGGACGCCTCCAACCCTCTGCTCTACACGCCTCTGGGGTCGGCCGGGCACTGGGCGCCGACCGGCCCAACCTATGATGCTGCCGCCCTGCCCGGATGGGGAAGCGTCAGCACCTTCGCCGCAGCCGACGTCAACACCTACACGGGCAGCCTGGGCATGAGCAATGCGACCTACCTGACCACCCCTGGCTACACGGCGGACTACAACACGGTGAAGGACATCGGCTCCGCCACCAGCGGCACGCGGACCACGGAGCAGACCGACGCCGCCCTGTTCTGGGAGGGCGCCCCGGGCACCATCACCAACATCGGCCTCTGGAACAAGGTGGCCGCCGGCGTCATCAGCGGCCAGGCGCTCGGCCTGGCGGACAGCGCCCGGCTTTATGCCGCCTTGAACGTGGCGCTGGCCGACGCCGCCATCGTCGCCTGGGACACCAAGTTTGAGGTGGACCTCTGGAGCCCGGAGACGGCGATCCAGAACGGGGCTTCGGACGGCAACGGCGACACGGCCGGGAATCCCGCCTGGCAGCCGCTGCTGACCTCGCCCAACTCACCCTCCTACTTCGCCGAGCAGGCCATCTTTGGCGGCGCGGCCTCGGGCATCCTCGAATCGTATGCGGGAACCAATTATGCGTTCACGCTCGACAGCGACACGGACGGCGACGGCTTCACGGACATCACGCTGAACTTCAGCTCCCTGGCCGCCGCGCGTGACATGGCGATGCTGAGCGGCCTCTGGGGCGGATCCTATTTTGAAAAGTCGGTGATCGACAGCGCCGCCACCGGGGATCAGCTTGCCGCCCTGGTGCTGGGCAGCCAGTTTGCCGCCGTTCCTGAGCCCGGTGGCCTGGCGCTGCTGGCCCTGCCGCTGGCCGGTCTCCTGCGCCGTCGCCGATAGCCGGGCCCGGGATGCCACGTTATGAACGTGTCTTTCCCATGTGCCCCGCCTTCGAACATCATCTCCTGCAGACACGCCGTCAGTTCTTCGGTCAGGCCGGGCTGAGGGCCGGCAGCATCGCCCTTGCCACGATGATGGGCCGCGAGATGGCCGTGGCGGCGCCCGCCCCGGGCATGGTGCATCCGCCGCTTCCCGGCATGCCGCATTTCGCCCCCAGGGCCAAGCACCTCATCTATCTGCACATGAACGGCGCGCCCTCGCAGATCGACCTGTGGGATCACAAGCCGGGGCTGCAGGCCTATTTCGACAAGGACCTGCCCGAGAGCGTGCGCAACGGGCAGCGCATCACCACGATGACGAGCGGCCAGGCCCGCCTGCCGGTGGCGCCGTCGATGTTCAGGTTCCAGCAGCATGGCCGGAGCGGCATGTGGGCCAGCGAGCTGCTCAGGCACACCTCGAAGATCGTCGATGACATCGCCCTCATCCGGTCGGTGCACACCAGCGCCATCAACCACGACCCGGCCTGCACCTTCGTGATGACCGGCAGCGAGGTCCCCGGCAAGGCGAGCATCGGCTCCTGGCTTGCCTATGGCCTGGGCAGTGAAAGCAACGACCTGCCGGCCTTCGTGGTCTTCACCCCGACCTTCCCGGCGGCCAGCCAGGCCCAGGCCCTGTTCACCCGCATGTGGAGCAGCGGCTTCCTGCCGAGCCGCTTCAGCGGCGTCGCCCTGCGCGGCCAGGGGGATCCGGTGCTGTATGTGAAGAATCCGCCGGGAGTGGACACAGGCGACCGCCGCACGATGCTGAACGCACTGAACCGTCTCAATGAGATCAACCACGCCCGCATCGGCGACCCGGAGATCCAGACGCGCATCGCCAACTACGAGATGGCCTTCCGCATGCAGGCCAGCGTGCCGGAGCTGACGGACATCAGCCGGGAGAGCAAGGCCACCCTGGAGATGTACGGACCCGATGTGCATCGCGCGGGAAGCTTCACGCACAGCGCCCTGCTCGCCCGGCGTCTCATCGAACGCGGCACCCGCGTCGTGCAGATCCTGCATCGCGGCTGGGACCAGCATAACAACCTGCCACGCCTGCTGCGCGGCCAGATCGAGGACACCGACCAGGCGACCGCGGCGCTGATCATGGACCTGAAGCAGCGCGGGCTGCTCAACGACACGCTGGTCGTCTGGGGCGGCGAGTTCGGCCGCACGGTCTATTCCCAGGGAACCCTCACCCCGGACAACTACGGCCGCGATCATCACCCGCGGAACTTCTGCATGTGGATGGCCGGGGCCGGCGTGCGCGGCGGCACGGTTTACGGCGAGACCGACGATTTCAGCTACAACATCGTGAAGGATCCGGTGCACATCAACGACCTGAACGCCACGATCCTCCACCTGATGGGCATCGACCACACGCGCTTCAGCTTCAAGTTCCAGGGCCTCGACCAGCGCCTGACGGGTGTGGAGGAGCATCATCCCGTCAAGGCGGTGCTTGCCTGAGCAAGATTCCGCGGATGTGGGAAAAGGAGGCGGGCGGGCGGCGTATTGAAGCCCTGCCATGCCCATTTCACGCTTTCTGTTGCCGCTTGCCATCGTTTCGGCCGTCTCCGCGGCAGATGTCCGTCTCCAGCCCCTGAAGGACCTCGACGGCTACTTCCCCTTCAGCCCGCCGTCCTCGCTCAGTGAATGGGATCAGCGCCGGGAGCAGGTGCGCCGGCAGATCCTCGTCTCGCAGGGCCTCTGGCCGATGCCGACCAAGACGCCGCTGAACGCCGTTGTGCATGGACGTGTCGAGGGCGACGGCTTCACGGTCGAGAAGGTCTACTTTGAAAGCGCGCCCGGCTTTTACGTCACAGGCAGCCTCTGGAAGCCGAAGGTCATCAAGGGCAGGGTGCCGGGAGTGATGTTCGCCCACGGCCACTGGCAGGACGCCCGCCTTTCCCTGGGCGATCCCGCCAAGGTTCGGCAGGAGATCGCCATCGGCGCGGAACGCTTTGAAAAGGGCGGGCGCAGCATCTTCCAGTCGCTCTGCGTGCAACTCGCCCGCATGGGCTGCATCGTCTGGCAGTGGGACATGCTGAGCGACTCCGACTCGAAGCAGATCCCGCGCGAGGTGGTGCACCGTTTTGACAAGCAGCGGACGGAGATGAACACGACGGAGAACTGGGGCCTGTTCAGCCCGCAGGCCGAGGCGAACCTGCAGTCCATCATGGGCCTGCAGACCTGGAACGCCGTGCGTGGACTGGACTTTTTGTTAAGCCTGCCGGAGGTCGATCCGGAGCGCACGGCGATCACCGGGGCGAGCGGCGGCGGCACGCAGACCATGCTGCTGGCGGCCATCGACGACCGCATCAAGCTGTCCTTCCCCTGCGTGATGGTCAGCACCTCCATGCAGGGCGGCTGCACCTGTGAAAACGCCAGCCTGCTGCGCATCGGCACGGGCAACGTCGAGTTCGCCGGGCTCTTTGCGCCCAAGCCCCAGGGCATGAACACGGCCAATGACTGGACCAAGGAGATGGCGACCAAGGGCTTCCCCGACCTGCAGAAGCTGTACGCCACCTACGGGAGGAAGGACGATGTCTTCCTGCTCCGCGGCGAGCACTTCCAGCACAACTACAACGCCGTCACTCGCAGCGCCTTCTACACCTTCCTCAACAAGCACTTCAAGCTGGGCTTCGAGGCGCCGGTGATCGAGCAGGACTATGATCCGCTGCCGCCGGAGAAGCTGAGCGTCTGGGATGAGCAGCACCCGGCGCCGAAGGCGGCGGACCCGGAGTTTGAACGCAGGCTGCTGAAATACTTCACGGAGGACTCGGCCCGGAGGCTCAAGGAGGAAGGTGCCGAGGCGCTGAGGCAGGGAGTCGAGACCATCATCGGGCGTGCTTATGACCAGGCGGGTGAGGTGGAGTGGACGCTGGCGGACAAGCAGGACCGCGGCGATCACCTGGAGATGACCGGCACGCTGGTCAACAAGACCCATGGCGAGGAGACGGCCGTGACCTGGCTTTATCCGAAGCAGTGGAACGGCCGTGTGGTGGTCTGGCTGGATGACGCAGGCCGTGCGGGCCTGAAGAACGGGGAGGTCAGCGCGCTTGTCGCGGGCGGCGCCGCCGTGGTCGGGGCCGACCTGCTGTTCCAGGAAGGCGGTCCGGTGAAGCAGGCCCGCGTGGTGAAGAACCCCCGTGAGTTCGCCGGTTACACCTTTGGTTATAACCACGCCCTCTTCGCCCAGCGCACCCATGACGTGCTGAGCCTCGTCAGCTTCCTGCGCAACACCAGGGTCGGTTCGCATCCCAGCCCGAAGGTGGTTTGCCTGGCGGCCCTCGGGCCCCAGACCGGCCCGGTGGCTCTCGCCGCCCGCGCCCTGGCGGGCAGGGCGGTGGACCGGGCGGCGGTGGACACGCACGGCTTCCGCTTCGGCAGGCTGCTCGACTATCGCGACCCGATGTTCCTGCCCGGCGGCGCGAAGTATCGTGACGTGCCCGGGCTGATTGAGCTCAACGGCTCGTTGCCTCTCTGGGTGCGCGGCGAGGGCAGGGATCCCCAGGCGGCGCCCGCCTCCTGGCTGCTCGAATAACCTCAGGCTGCCAACCATGAAGCGTCTGCTCTTTTTTCTCGTCCTCTGCGGCCTTGCCACGGCCCAGGACATCAAGCTTCCCGCCAAGGGGAGCTTTCATCTCTTCCTGCTCGTCGGCCAGTCCAACATGGCCGGACGCGGTGTCGTGGAGGAGCAGGACAAGGCCCCTCTGCCGCGCGTGCTGATGCTCGGAAGGGACGGGCGCTGGGCGGCGGCGGTGGACCCGATGCACTTTGACAAGCCAAGCGCGGGCGTCGGCCTGGGCCGCAGCTTTGCCAAGGTGCTGGCAGACAGGCAGCCCGGAGTCACGATCGGTCTCATTCCCTGCGCCGTCGGCGGATCGCCGATCGACTCCTGGAAACCGGGCGAGTTTTATCCGCCCACCCAAAGCCATCCCTGGGATGACATGGTGAAGCGGACGGTGCCCGCGCTTTCGGTGGGCGTGCTGAAAGGCATTCTCTGGCATCAGGGGGAGTCTGACTGCAAGCCGGAGCTCGCCCCGGCCTATGAGGCCAAGCTGCACGACCTGGTCCGCCGCTTCCGGGAGCTTTTGAAGGCTCCTGACGTGCCTTTCATCGCCGGGCAGATGGGGCGGTTTCCCGACGTGCCCTGGACGCCGGAGATCGAGACCGTGGACCGTGCCCATCAAACTTTGCTGCAAAAGGTGCCCGGCTGCGCCTTCGTCAGCGCGGACGGGCTGAACCACAAGGGTGACAAAATTCACTTCGACTCGCCGGCCTATCGTGAGCTGGGCAGGCGCTATGCCGAGGCCTGGCTGAAGCTTTCCAGGCCCTGATTCAAACGACGCGCGGCAGCACCTCGACGACATCCGCCAGCACGCGGCCGGAGCCGTGGCGCAGCTCGTTGCAGCGGCCGAACAAAATCTGCCCGCTGGTGGCGCCGAGCAGCTCGGCCAGCCGCTGGTCCACGGCGATGCGGAAGTAGCCGCGCGGATGGCTGCTGTGCGGCACCTCGTAGCGTTCCAAGATCGCCCCGAAGGGCACGCGGCCTTCCAGCACCAGCTGCTGCGCCTCCTCGGGCAGGAGGTCGAGGTGAATGCCGATGGCCCCGAACTCGATGGGCTTGCCGTCGCTGCGCCGGTGCAGCACCGAGGCGCGAACGAGGTAGTTGCCGATGCGGGCGCGGGCCGCCACGTCGAGGTCGATCTCGCAGGCGTGGTAGTCACGCAGATGCGGCGTCATGTCGCGGTCATGTGCGAGCAGGAAGCGCTCCTGCTCGGCCAGGCACTCCGGCTCGACAAAGGTGACGCGCGGGCGCGTGCTGCCAATGCCGTAAAAGAAGATCAGCGGAGCCAGGATGTCTTCGTCTTGTCGGGGGGCCTCGTTCATCACCTCGGGGAAGCTGGAATTCGTCGTTTGCTCTTCGGAATCCGTCATTCCTCAGGTGTAGCGGGCGTACTGGCGGTGCTGGGGCAGGAAGAAGTCATGCAGCAGCCTGTCCACCTGCAGCAGGCCGTCGCGGCTGAAGGTGACGGCGTCCGGCGCCAGGGTGACCCATCCCTCGGAGGCCAGGTGCTCGAGCTGGGTGGCGAAAAACTGGCGCGGGTTGATGCCGAACTTCTCCTGGTAGTAGGCGAACTCGCTGCGGCCGAGCTTCAACTTCAGGATGAACTCGCGCACGAAGCGCTCCTCATGGCTGGTTTCATAGGCGCGGAAGATGGGCAGCCGGCCCGCGTCCACGGCCTGCATGTAGGGGCCGACATCGGCCTGGTTCTGATAATGCACGCCGCCCAGGTGGCCGAAGGAGGCCACGCCGCAGCTCAGCAGGTCGGCGCCTTCCCAGAGGGCGTCACGGTACACAAACTTGATGCGCTGCGGGTCCTTCACCACCGTGTAGGCGCTGGTGACGGTGTAGCCCGCCTTGACGAATTCATCGAAGGCATAGCTGACCCAGCATCGTTTGGTCGGCCAGTCGGCGACGGGCGCGGTGACCTTGCCATCGGCCTTCATCTGCTGGTAGATGGTGGTGTTGAAGGGCACCTCCATCTGGTAGATCGTCACGGCGTCGGGGCCGAGGTCGATGGCCTTCTGCACGCAGACCTTCCAGTTTTCCTCGGTCTCGTTCATCATGCCGGCGATGAGGTCGATGTTGATGTGCTCAAAGCCCAGCGTGCGCGCGAAGCGGTAGGCCTTGTCAATCTCGCCACTGCGATGGGCGCGGCCGTTGGATTCGAGGATGTGGTCGTCGAAGTTTTCCACGCCCAGGCTGAGGCGGGTGACGCCGACCTCGCGGATGCCGGACAGCTTGACCTCGTTGAGCGTTCCTGGTTCGGCCTCGAAGGCCACCTCGGCGGCTCCGTCCCAGCTCACCAGGTCCTTCATGCGGCTGGTCAGGTCGCGCAGCTGGGGCACGCTGAGGTAGCTGGGCGTGCCTCCGCCGAAATAAACAAAGTGGGCCTTGCGACCCTGGATGTAGGGTGTGGCGGCGTAGCGCTCCATCTCGCGCATGCCGGCGTCGATGTAGGCCTTGATCTCCTGGGCGTTCTTGTCGGTGTAAACCTTGAAGTAGCAGAAGTGGCAGCGCTTGCGGCAGAAAGGGATGTGGAAGTAGATGCCCAGCGGCACGTCCTGCGGGGCGGGGCGCTGCATGACAGCCTCCACGGCGGGCACCTGCTCCGGCTTCCAGAAGGAGAACGGCGGGTAGTTGGAGACGAAGTAGTTTCCAGCCTCGGTCTTTTCGGGCTGCTTCGTCGTCGCTGGCTGGGGGGCTTCCAGGGTGTTGGACATGGCTGAAATGGAAACGATTGCCGCAGCCTAGTTCTGCCGTGAAAAAGTGCCAGCGGGGAAAGCGGCGCTTTGCATGTCACGAATTGAGCAGCAGCCTTAGGAAGTCGCCGTCGCGAAACCTGGCGTTGCTGCCAAGGCGGACAACCACGAGCTGCTGCGATGGAACGACGTAAAGCCGCTGGTAGCCGCTGCCGATGCAGGCGATGAGATCCGGCGGGACATCCCGGCCGATGCAGACACGGCTCCAGGACTGCTTGTCCCAGTCCAGTTCCAGCTGGTCCTCGATGTCGATTTCACGCGGTGCCAGGCTGTCGGCCGCGCGGTTGTTCCAGAAGCCGAAGCTGTAGGCGGCGTTGGCATCCGAGCCTGCCAGCAGGGTTTCGAAGGAATCGGGTTTCAGCAACGGCGCCCCTTCCCGCAGCAGGCAGGCGCCCAGCCTCGCCCACTGCGAGGCGGTCATGATGAACCCGGCGGCGAGCAGCGGGTTGCCGGCGGCGTCGGGAAGGTAGCGCTGCGGACCCAGGCCCAGCGGCCGAAGCACGCGGCGCTCCAGATAACGCGTGGGCGACTCCCTGCGTTTTCCACCGGAGAGCCTGCGCTTGAGCACTTCATGAAAGACCTGGAGCTGGCTGGGGCCGTAGATGAAGCGTCTGCCGGGTGTGGCGACCATCGGGCGTTTCAAGGCCATCTGGTTGCGGTTCTCCAGTCCGTCCTCATGGATGGTTAGGCCGCGCTCGAGCCCGCCGGTGAAGTTGAGCAGCTGATGCAGGGTCACCTTGCCGCGCCTCCTGTCCTCACGCCATTCCTTCAGCGTGTCGGCGACGGGTTCATCCAGGGTGACGATGCCGTCCTCGACGGCCGCCATGGCGGCGAGGCCCCAGAAGCCCTTGGTGCCGCTGAAGATGCGCTGCGGCTGGCTGCGGTCTCCGCCGCTGGGGTGGCTCTCGTGAAGGATCTTTCCATGCTGGCGGATGAGGAGGGACTTCGTCCGGCGCTCCCCGGCATAGCAGGCTGCGGCCTTGAGGGCGTCCGGCTTCAGGAAGACGGGTTCGGGCCTGCTGGCGCAGGCGGGAAGCGCAAGGCCGGCGCCGCAGAGCCCAAACCAGGCCAGCACCCTCCGCCGGGTGGCCAGCTTGTCGATTCGGCCGCGCATGTCGCGCTCGGCGTCGTCACAGAGGCTTTTCAGCATTTCCGGGCTGAGCCAGCCGGCGCCGAAGGCGGTGATGGTTTCACGAATCATGCCATCCGCGGAGGCCACCTGCATGCTGCGTTCCTTGGCATATCTGGCGACGAGCTTTTCGATCAGGTCATCCGCCGTGTGTCCGGCGTCGGCATAGATGATCTGCAGGCCCTCGGGTTCGCGCTCCTCGGTGACTTTGGCGGTGGTGCCGTCAAAGACCACGACGACCTGCATGCCGCTCATGTCCTGCAGATGCCGCAGGCGCTGAAGCAGCTCCGTCCTGGCCAGGTGCCTCCTTCCTGCGCTGCGCATGTGCCGGGCAAGCTCCGGCCAGGCATGCATGACATTGTGACCATCCACGAGAAGGTAGCTGCGCATGGGGAGGGGGCTCGGTTCTCTGACTTCGGGTTCCTGCAAAGCCGTGCTTATGAAAACAGGGCGAGCAAGGTCTTTTCAGTGGCGCCTTCGTGGGCCCGCAGGGCGGCATGACCGGCCTCGCCCAGGCGCAGGCGGCGCGTGCTGTCGCTCAGCAGGGAGTCAAGCTCCGCTCCCAGGGTCTTCACATCCGGCACCTGGACGGCTCCTCCTTGCTTCAGCAGCAGCTCGACAAGCGCCTCAAAATTTTCCATGTGCGGGCCGAAGAGCACGGGCTTCTTCGCCATGACTGCCTCGGCGGGGTTCTGGCCGCCTTCGGCCAGGAAGCTTTTGCCAACGATGACGATGTCGGCCAGGCACTGCCAGGCGCGCAGCTCGCCCGTGCTGTCGATGAGCAGCGTGGGCAGGCCGTGAGCAGTGGCTGCGGCGGTGGGCGTCACGGCGCTGCGCCTCAGGGCCTCGATGCCTGACTCGCGCAGTTCGTTAAGGATGGACTCGGCGCGCTCGACATGCCGAGGAACGATGAGCAGCGCGAGATTGCGATGCTTTTTGTTCTGCTGGAGGATGACCTCGGCCAGCAGTCGCTCCTCGCCGTTGTGAGTGCTGGCGAGCAGGATCACTCGGCGTTCCTCCCCGATGCCCGCCTGACGGAGGATGGAGCGCAGCCGCTCCACCTGGGCAGGGTCAGCCTCGGCCCCCTGAGGGTCGAACTTGATGCTGCCGGTGTGCTGGATGCGTTCAGGCCGGACCCCGATGGCGGCAAAGCGTGCGGTGTCGGACGGTTCCTGGACAAGCACGCGGTCCAGCATGCGGAAGATGGGCCGGACGATGAAGCCCAGCTGTCGGAACCGACGTTCCGAACGTGCGGAAAGTCGTGCGTTGATCATGGCCACGGGGATGCCCTGGCGGTTTGCGGCAAAGGCGAGGTTAGGCCAGAGCTCGGCCTCGACGAGGATGATCTGTGAGGGCTGGATGAGATCGAGGAAACGCAGGCCGACCCAGGGCAGGTCGACGGGCGAGTACAACGCCACGACCTGCTGCGCGTGGCGGGCGGCGAACTCCTGCACCATCGCCTGGGCGGTGGGGGTGGTGGTGGTGATGACGATGCCGGAAGCGGGGTGCTGCTTCAGCAGGCGTGTCACCAGCTTGATGGCGATTCCGGCCTCACCCACGCTGACGGCATGAATCCAGAGCCGTCCGGCACCAGGTGGGAGGGCTGCGATGGCGGCCTGTTTTTCCCGGGCGGGCGAGCCGAACCTTTCGCTCATGTCCGACCAGCGGCCGCCGCGCGCCCTCATCTTGCGCAGGGCTCCGGGCAGCATGAAGACCAGGCCGGCCGGCAGCAGCAGGTTGTAGAGGATCAGGGTGAGGGTCAGGGACATCAGCGGATTGTTCATGCCACTGCCCGCGCGTCGAGGCAAGCCGTCAGCAGAAGGCGCTTCAGCCCGCGCGTTTCCTCAGCCAGACGATGCGCGTCGAGCCGTAGTCACGCTCCCGCACCCGTTCCCAGGCCTCCCCGAAGCTGGCGTTGTTGCGTGTGGCCAGGCTTTCAAGAACGACGCTGGCTCCGGCGGGAATCAGGGCCTGGAAATGTTCGTCGGCGGCCAGCCGGGCGCTCAGATCGATGTCACCCGGCTTGTGGGCGTACGGAGGGTCAGCAAAGGCCAGGTCAAAGGTCGCGCCGCTTGCGGCAAGCTGGGTCACGGTCTTGAAGACATCGCCCTGTCGGATGGAGGCGCCTTCCAGCCGCGTTTTGGCAAGGTTCCTTTGGATGACTTCGCAGGCCCCGCGGTCCTGATCGACAAGAACTGCGCTGGCTGCCCCTCGGCTCAGGCACTCCAGGCCGAGGGCGCCGGAGCCGGCAAAGAGGTCGAGCACCCGGGCGTCCGGGACGAGCTCGCCCAGCATGTTGAAGACCGCCTGCCGCACGCGGTCCTGGGTGGGGCGTGTGACGGACTTGGGAACTTCGAGCGGGATGCCACCCGCGCTGCCGGAGATGAGGCGCATGTCCACCGCTACGAATAGGCGGCGCGGTGGTCAACGATGGATGCGACAAAGCCCGCGCCGCAGATGCAGCACGGGCTTTGCATCAAGATGGCAGCGGCTTCAGCGTGCGACGCCGCCCCGGCGTGGCGGCGGAGCCATGAAGGCGTTGCGGCCGATCTCCTGGCCGATCTTCGTGTTGCGGTGGATGATGACGCTGAGGGTCTGGGCGTTGATCATGCGGACCATTTCGGCGGGCAGCGTTTTTTCATACCAGAAGCGGTCGCCGTCACGAAGCCTTGTGAACTGGTCCACGAGGATGCGGTGAAAGGTTTCACCCACCATGGAGCCGGGCCTGTCGGCTTCCGCGAGGCCGCCGATCCAGAGGTCGATGTCCGCCGGGCTTTCGTAGGCCGCGTCCAGCTCGGCCGCCACCTGGCGGTTCGGATTCACGTCCTGGAAGCGCCTCACCGGCCGCAGGCCCAGGGCGCCGCGCATCTGGGCGAAGCTGGGCAGGCCGTGGTCGCGGCCGCGCTGGATGTTGAGGGAGGCGAGGTCAAAACCTCCCGCGCCGGGGGCGCCGAACAAGAAGTTGCGCACGTCATCGATGAGCCATTCGTCCAGCTCCTGGGCCCTGCCCGTCGCGAGGCCGCGCAGGATCGGGTCGATGCCATGCTCGCTCACCTGCTGCGGCTGGAAGAAGGAGTTCGCGAGGGAGAGGCTGCCGGCCTCGATTTCAGCGCCGTCGGCGCCGAGGCGGAGCAGGGTGGGGGAGAGCAGGCTGTGGCCGAGGCGGTAGGCGGCGGTGGCGAACTCGTTGGAGATCGTCGGGTCCACGTCCGCCTTGTAGCCACGATAGGGCTTGAGCGCCGACGGGCCGAGCAGCGTGGGCAGGAATTCGCGGTAGGTGACCGCCTGCATCTCGGCACCGACGATCAGGCGGGCGAACTGGTAGGTCTCCTCGTCGGAGGCCTCCGGGTTGGCGGCGAGATACAGGCCGGCCCAGAAGTTGTGCTCACGCATGAACAGGGTGTGGATGGCGATCAGACCGACCTGCTCGTTCACCCGCACGTCACCCGCGACAAAGAAACCGGGGACGGGCGGCAGAGCGGCAAGCGTCTCGGAGTGCGTGGGCAGCAGGTCGCCGTGTTCGCTTTCAGTGACGCGAAGACGGCCCGTGCCGTCATTGGCCCGCAGCGCGGCCGCTCGGGCGGCATCGGAACCATAGACCTGGGAGGCGTCGATCCAGGCCGTGATGGCGCTTTTCTGCTGGCGCACGCCACCCACCATTTCGTAAGCGCTGCGGTTCAGACCGATGGTCACCGTGCCGCTGCTCGTGGGATCAAACTCAGGGTCCCCGGCCGGCACCGCGATGGGAAAGGCCTCGGCGGGGTCGGCCGTCGGGGTCTCATCGAGGTCGTGGTCGAGGAACTGGCCCCACTGCCAGAGGAAGTCGCTGGCGCCGCGTCGGTTAGGCCGCAGGTTCGGCTGCTTCGCCACGGCGTTGCTCACGACCCTGGCGCTCGGCCTTGAGTCGCCGGCGGGTTCCGAAACGCCGTCAGCATAGGCGGCGGGTACGAGGCGGCGGAAGGGTTTGTCAGGAGTGCCAAGGCCGGGGCTGGCGATGTTGTTGCCGCTGCCGTCGGCACTGCGGAACTCGGAAGGCAGGATGAAGGAGGCCGGCAGGCCGGGGGGCAGGGGCTGTCCGGCTGGAGGTTGCTGAGGCCGTGCTCCGGAGGAGGGTTTTGCCGGCTGGGCCGGTGGCTGGCCCTGGGGCGGCTGCCTGGAGGGATCCATGCGCGGGATGGGTGCCGCGCCGTTGGGCGACTGGTTAGGCTGGGCGGCAAGGACGTTGCTGCCGATGCAGAAGAGGCCTGCGGCGGAAAGCAGGCTGACGATCCTGGGATGATGGATGGTTTTCATGGTCTTTGCGGGGTTGAACTGCCTGATGGCGGCCGGGAACGGCCGTCGATTTCACCCCAAACAGACCACCGCCTTGTTAAGCGAATGTGTCAGAAAGCCCGCAGATTTGTGAAGGCTTGGTAAAAGGTCGCGGATTCACCCGCTGGCATGACCGTCACTGCGGGGGCGCTTGCAGCAGCCCCAGCTTCTTCAGGAAGGCGTCGGTCTTCTGGAAGGTGTCCTGAAGCAGCTCCTCGGTGCGCATCAGGTAACCGTGGACACCACCTTCATGAATATCGAGCACGGACGTGTTGCCCGCCTTGAGCATGGCCTCGTGAAAGGCCTTGGCTCCGGCAAAGGGTGTGACCGTGTCTCCAGTGCCATGGAAGGTGATCGTCGGCGGCAGGCCGGGCCTGACGTGATGCAGCGGGGACAGCTCCTGCCAGGTGTCGCCGATCTTCGCCTGCCCGTAGCCATCCTTGGAAGTGTCGATCACCGGGAACAGCAGAACCAGGGCGTTCGGCGTTGAGGGGATGGTGGTGTCTTCACCCTGTTCGTTGACCTTGTCGAAAAGGGCGGTCGATGCCGCGAGGTGGCCGCCGGCGGAGCCGCCGCTGACGATGATCTTCTGCGGGTCGATGCCGAGCTCCGCAGCATGGCTGCGAAGATGACGCACGGCCGAGCGCGCATCCTTGACGCAGTCATAAACGCTGACGCCTGTTTTGGCGCTGTGCAGGCGGTATTGCAGACTGACCGACACCAGCCCCAGGCCTGCATAATGCGCGGCAAAAGGGTACATGCGCTGAGGCACTCCGCCCGTCCAGCCGCCACCATGAATGACCAGGTAGCATCCGCGCCTGTCGGAGGCCTTCCAACCCTGGGGTCGGAAGACATGCATCTGCAGCTCGCGGTCACCCGCCTTCTTGTAAATCCTGATCTCGTCCGGCTTCAGGCCGGCCGTCCTGCGGTCCACCGCATCCGGGGCCTTGGGCTGGGCGGGCGCCTGGGCCATGGAGGCTGGCAGGGAGGCGAGAAGAAGGGCGGTGAGCAGCAGTTTCATCATGGAAGTCTGACAAGTTCAACGTCCGTTGTCCGTTCGGGTTTTCGCCAGACTTTCCCTCGGACCATGCTGGAAAACATTCATGAAAGCCGCACATGATCCATCCACCCGGAGCCGGGCGGCCGTGAGGGCCCGTCTGGCGGCCCCGTTCAGAACAGTCCTGCTTGCCTTCGTCCTTGCCGCCCTTCCCCTCGGGGCCGACGCAGCGCGGCCTAACATCGTCATCATTCTCGCGGACGACATGGGATTCTCTGACCTCGGCTGCTATGGCGGCGAGATTCAGACGCCCAACATCGACCGCCTGGCGGCCGAGGGCATGCGCTTCTCCCAGTTCTACAACTGCGCGCTCTGCGGCCCGTCAAGGGCGGCGTTGATGACCGGAAAGCATCCGCATCGCGTGGGGATGACACAATGGACCGGACTCCTGAAAGGCAGCTGCGTGACCCTTTTCGAACTGCTGAACCGTGCTGGCTATGAATCCTGCGCGGCGGGCCGCCTCGACATGATCACGTCGGAGGACTGGCATGATCCCGTGTGCCTGTCGCGGCATGTGGGAAGGTACTTTGGCACCACGGGGCATCAGGGGCCCGGCAACTACTTCGCCGATGTCCGGAACACGGCGTTCTATCGCGACGGAAAGCCGTTCTCGATCCCTGAAGGCGGCTACAAAACCGATCTCATCACCGATTTCACGCTCGAGTTCCTCCGGCAGCGCGACAGGTCGAAGCCCTTCCTGCTTTACCTGTCCCACTACGCCCCCCACTGGCCGCTCCATGCGAAGGAGGCTGACATCGCAAAGTATCGGAGGCTCTATCGCGAGCTCGGCTGGGACGCGGCGCGTGAGCAGAGGCTGAAGAGGCTCATTGAAAAGGGCGTCCTGCCCGCAGGCACAAGGCTGGCCGCGCGTGATCCAGCCGCGAAGCCGTGGAGCGATGCGGAGCATCTCGACTGGGAGGCCGAGCGCATGGCGGTCTATGCGGCGCAGATCGACTGCCTCGATCAAAACGTCGGACGTGTCATGGAGGCCGTCCGGGGCACGAACACTCTTGTTTTCTTCCTCAGTGACAACGGTGCGTCCGACAAGGCCGTCGGCCAGCTCGACAAAAACGGCCGGACCTGGCGAAGCGACGGCACACGCACCCGCGTGGGCAACAGGCCCGACATCATGCCTGGTCCGGGCGACACCTTTGTCACGGCGGGGCCGGCCTGGGCCAGTTTGTCGAACACGCCCTTTCGCAGTCACAAGCAGACCAACTATGAAGGCGGCATCTCCTCGCCGCTGATCGCCTGGTGGCCTGGGGTCGTGAAAGGCGGCCAGATCAGCGCTGAGATCAGCCACATCACCGACATCACCGCGACGGTGCTGGATGTTGCCGGCCAGGGCTGTCCTGAATCCTTCGACAACCGTCCTTTGTCTCCGCCGGATGGAAAGTCGCTGCTTCCGGTCCTGGAAGGCAGGCCGAGAATCGGCCACGAAAGCCTCTGCTGGGCCACCTCGGGCCATCGTGCCGTGCGAATGGCGGACTGGAAGCTTGTCTCCGCGCCGGACGGGAAGTGGCGGCTCTACGATTTGAGCGAGGATCGCTCGGAAACACGCGATTTATCCGCCGCACATCCTGAACGCGTCGCCGAGATGGCGAAGGTGTTCGAGAAGTGGCATTCCAACTGATCTCACCCATGCGCTCGCTTCTTCTCCTCGCCATCGCCGCCTCGCTTCAAGCCGCCGACTGGCCCGCGTATCGAGCGGACGCCGCGCGCAGCGGCTTCACCAGCGAGACGATCCCGAATCAGCTGCGCCAGCGCTGGGTCTTCCGTCTGCCGTCCGGGCCGCGCACCGCCTGGCCGAATTCGGAGCGCATGGAATATGACCGCGCCTTTCAGCCGATCCTCGTGGGCGATCTTGTGATCTTCGGCAGCTCCGCCGACGACCAGGTCTATGCGCTCGACGCGAAAAGCGGGCAGGCAAGGTGGCGCTTCTTCACCGGCGGCCCCGTGCGCTTCGCCCCGGCGGCGTGGAAGGATCGTGTCTTTGTTGTCAGCGATGACGGCCATCTCTACGCGCTATCGCTGGCCGATGGAAAGGTGCTTTGGAAACATCGCGCAGGTCCGGCGGGCCGTCAGGTGCTCGGCAACGAACGCATGATCTCCCACTGGCCTGCTCGCGGCGGCCCGGTGGTGATGGATGACATGGTTTATTATGCCGGTGGCATCTGGCCAAGTGACGGCGTCTATCTGCATGCGCTCAAGGCGGACACCGGCGTGTCCGTCTGGAAAAACGGTGACACAGGCTCGATCTACATGCCGCAGCCACATGGCGGCGCCGAGGCGGCAAGCGGAGTTGCACCCCAGGGTTATCTGCTCGCCAGCGGCGGCTCGCTGATCGTGCCCACCGGCCGCGCGGTGCCTGCGGTGTTTGAACGTGCGGATGGCAAGCTGCGCTACTACCACCTGCAAAAGAACCAGCAGCGCGGAGGCACGCGTGTGCTCGTCACGGAGTCGAGCTTTCTGAATGCAGGCACGCTGTTCGACATCACCACCGGCGAGGTCTCCGGCGCCTTTGGCGCCGGGCCCAGCGTTGCGATCAACGGCGGCGTGGTGCGCGCGGAAGGCCGTTCGCTCGCCACCTATCGCTGGAAGGATGTGGAAAAGGTCGACCGCAAGGGCAAGGCCTACAAGGCCCGTGTCCTGGAGCAGGACAAAGTCGCGCCGGTTGAACGTGAGGTGCTGGAATTCATCATTGCCGGCTCCGAGGCCGTGGTTGGTTCGGACGGTCTGATCAGCGCCATCGATTACGCCGGCCAGCGCACCGAATGGTGGAAGAGCAAGGTCGAGGGCCGTGTGCTCGGCCTCGCCGCAGGCAACGGGCGCCTTGTCGCCACCACGGATGCAGGTGTTGTGTATCTCTTTGACGGCGATCCCGCGCCCCTGCCCATCGCCGCAGGTCCGGTGGAAGACAAGCCGCTCGATGCCGCCATTGCCGCCGAAACGAAAGCCATTCTTGATGCGACAAAAGTCACCGAAGGCTATGCCGTCGTGCTTGGTGCCGATCATGCCGATTTCCCGCTGGCGTTGGCCCGGCAGTCGAATCTTCACATCATCGCCATGGAGGCCGATGAAGCCTCTGCGGATGCAGCGCGGCAGCGGATCGCCGCCTCTGGGCTCTACGGAGCACGAATCAGCGTCCACAGCGGCTCGCTGGAGACTACAACGTATCCGAAACACTTCGCGAACCTCGTCATCGCGCCCAAAAACGTCACGCCCGCGATTCAGAAGGAGCTCGAGCGCCTCCGCCGTCCCTACAGCGGCATCATCTGCCATCGCGGCAGCTTGAAGCTCGAAAAAGCAGCCACGCTCGCCGGCGCTGGCGACTGGACGCATCAGAACGGCAGCGCCGCGAACACGCTCTGCTCCGATGACGAGGTCGTGAAGGGCAGGCTGTCGATGTTCTGGTTCCGTGATGTCGAGTTTGAGGTGGCGAACCGTCACGGCCAGGGGCCCGCGCCGCTCATCGCGCATGGCTTCATGGTCGTTGGCGGCGTGCACGGCCTCTGCTGCCTCGATGCCTACAACGGACGCAAGCTCTGGGAATACGAGGTCAAAAACATGCTCATCGACTACGACGGCATCCATCACGATGTCGGCATTGGTGACACCGGCAGTCCCTTCTGTCTTGGCGGCGGCTCCGTGTATGTCAAAAACGGCGCACGCTGCCTGCGCATCGATCTCGCCAGCGGCAAACTCCTGCGCGAAATCGCCACGCCCGTGCCCGCCGATGCCGCGAACCGCAACTGGGGCTACCTCGCCTTTGAAAACGGTCTTCTTTTTGGTTCGGTGGAAAACGCCGCGCACAACGTCAGCCCGCGCTACCAGCTCACGAACCTGCGCACCGAGTCCGTGCTTTTCTTTGCCGCCGATCCCGCCACGGGCGCGGTGAAGTGGCAGTATCAGCCGAAGGGCAGCATCAGGCACAACGCCATCGCCATCGCCGGTGAGCGCGTGTATTTGATCGACCGTCCCATCGTCGAGGCCGACCGGGTGACGAACCCGCGTCGCGATGGCAAGTCTGCGCCCAGGCTCACGCACAGCCAGCTTCCGCCCGGCACGCTGGTCGCCCTCGAGGCCGCCACCGGCAAGGTCTTGTGGGAGAACCGTGACGATGTGTGGGGCACGCAGCTGGCGGTCAGCGAAAAGCATGGCGTGCTGCTCATGAACTACAAGGCCGTGCACCATAACTTCTTCGAGCTGCCCTCCGAGGTCGGCGGCCGCCTCGCCGGTTTCGACATCAGCTCCGGCAGGCGCTTGTGGGACCAGGATGCGAAGTATCAAACGCGCCCGCTCATCAACGACGGCACCATTTATGCCCAGGGTGGCGCCTGGGATCTCAAAACCGGCTCGCCCGTCGAGTGGGAGCTGAAGCGTTCCTATGGCTGCGGTCAGATCGCCGCGAGCAAGAACCTGATGCTCTTCCGCAGCGCCACGCTCGGTTATGTCGATCTCACCCGCAGCGCCGGCACCGAGAACTACGGTGGCATCCGGCCCAGCTGCTGGATCAACGCCATTCCCGCCTCCGGCCTCGTCCTTGTGCCCGACGGCTCCGCCAAATGCCACTGCAGCTACCAGATGCAGGCCTGGTTTGCCTTGCAGGGGGAGTGAGCGATCACCTGGACTGCGGCAGCCCTGCTCTGAGCTTTACCCACAAGAGGGAGAATGACGTAGTCTGCGCCAGACCTCGGTGATGATGTCGAGCTTGGCGAGGCCTTGCCAGAGCACTTGCGCCCCTGGATGACCGTCGCCCTTGCGTCCCAG
>JBIIRD010000093.1:0-17054 GCA_044341745.1 Prosthecobacter sp.
CCGACTACCTGCGCAACCTCGACATGAAGGTGCGCTACCTGCACAGCGACATCGACGCCATCGAGCGCGTCGAGATCCTGCGCAGCCTGCGCAAGGGCGACTGCGACGTGCTCGTCGGCATCAACCTGCTGCGCGAAGGGCTCGACCTGCCCGAGGTCAGCCTGGTGTGCATCCTCGACGCCGACAAGGAGGGCTTCCTGCGCAGCGAGACCTCGCTCATCCAGACGGCCGGCCGCGCCGCGCGTCATGTCGCCGGCGAGGTGGTGCTGTTTGCCGACATCGAGACGCAGAGCATCCGCGCGCTGCTCAGCATCAGCCGCCACCGCCGGCAGGTGCAGGAAGAGCATAACCAAAAGCATGGCATCACGCCGCAGACCGTGCGCCGCGCCGTGCAGGAGAGCCTGCAGGTGCTTGGCAGGGCGCGTGAGGTCGAGGAGGGCGTGCTGCGCGAAGGCGGAGCCGGGGACGTCGTGGTGACCGACGTCATCCGCGAGCTGGAAGGAGAAATGGCCGAGGCGGCGTCGAAGCTCGAGTTCGAAAGAGCCGCGCTGCTGCGCGACCAGATCCGCGAGTTGAAAAAGCAGGCGGGCCTCAACCCTGATGACGGCGGCACGCTGCCGAAGCCGAAGAAGGCCGCCTACGGCCGGCCCAAGCGCGGTGGCCGCAAAGGCTAACTCCATTTAGCAAACCACCCGACAGCGCTCAGGCGAAGCAAAGTAGCCATCTCGCTCCGTCGAGATGAGCTGCACGCCACGAATGCTCAACCGTTCACGATGACCAAGCCGTCGGCGCTCATGCGAAGCACAGTAGCCATCTCGCTCCATCGAGATGAGCTGCACGCTCCGAAAGCTCAACCGTCCACGATGACCAAGCCGTCTGCATTCCGGCGCAAGCACTCCGTTGGCGCGCCATCGAAATAAATCTAGGGTTCCGCCCAGCCCGACGTTCTTGTAGCTCGAAAGCTCTGCGTGCCAGCGCCAACCTTTCGCTCATCTTGCGGAGCAAGATGGCTACTTTGCTTGCGCTCATCCGAGCCCTTTTCGCAAACCACCCGGCTGCGCTCAAGCGAAGCATCGTGGCCATCTCGCTCCGTCGAGATGAGCTGCACGCTCCGAAAGCTCAACAGTCCACGATGACCAAGCCGTCTGCATTCCGGCGCAAGCACTCCCTTGGCGCGCCATCGAAATAAATCTGGGGTTCCACCCAGCCCGACGTTCTTGTAGCTCGAAAGCTCTGCATGCCAGCGCCAACCTTTCGCTCATCTTGCGGAGCAAGATGGCTACTTTGCTTGCGCTCATCCGCAGCCGTCTTAGCATCGTGATATGCGATTCTTTGATCCGTCTGACGAACGGCTCATCACCCAGCGGCGGCTGCCGCACTGGGCACAGGATGGATGTGTGGTTTTCATCACCTGGCGCACCGCTGACTCCATGCCCAGGGATGTCCTGGATCGCTGGCGAGCGGAACGAAACCACTGGCTGGACCTGCACGGCATCGACCCTTTGCAAAAAGGCTGGAAGACGTGCTTGCAGGAGCTGCCGTCCGACACGTTGGCCGAATATCACGACCGCTTCACCACGCGCTGGCATGAAGCGCTGGACTCTGGTCATGGCGCGTGCGTTCTCGCACAGGTCGAGGTTGCGCGGCTCATTTCCGACAGCCTGCTTCACTTCGATGGAGATCGCTACGAGATGCTCGATTTCGTCATCATGCCCAATCACGTTCACCTGCTTGCCACGTTTCCAGACAAGGCTTCCATGGTGGAGCAATGTGCCTCCTGGAAACACTTCACGGCCCGGCGGATCCATCGTTGCCTGGGCACCCGGGGCCGCTTCTGGCAACAAGATGCTTTTGATCATCTCGTGCGTCACGAAGGGCAGTTCCGTCGTCTGCGTGACTACATCGCACAAAACCCGCTTCAAGCCGGCCTGCGCGTCGACCAGGCCTGTTATTGGAGCAACGCCAAGTCGGCCTGGACGCCCCGCTAGCTCAACCATCCACGATGACCCAGCCGCCTGTGCTCAGGCGAAGCACAGTAGCCATCTCGCTCCGTCGAGATGAGCTGGACGTCCCGCTAGCTCAAACGTTCACGATAACCCTGTCGTCTGCCTTCCAGCGCAAGCCTTCCGTTGGCGTTTAAGCGAAAGCAGCCCGCCATACTGCTCCGTCGAGCCACATATTCTCATAGCTCGAAAGCTCTGCGTGCCTGCGCAGGCCTTTCCCTCATCTTGCGGAGCAAGATGGCTACTTTGCTGGCGCTCATCCGCAGCCCCTCTTCACAAACCACTCATCTGCTCCATGAACCTTCCCTTCCCTCAGCCCGTCCATCCGCCTCTTCAAACTCCGTCTGCCGGTCCGCCGACGAAAAGCAGATGACCATTTCCGCCTCGGACTCAGGGAGCGCCCGGGCGTTGTGCCACTGACCTGCAGGAATGCAGATCGTGTCACCCGGACCAAGCTGAAAAATCTGATCGCCCAGAGTGTGCTCCAGCCTGCCTGAAATCAGGTGCAGGATTTCATCGCAGTTCGGATGCCGGTGCCGCGGGTTCATCGTTCCCGCCGGAATGACCACCCGGCCGAAGGTCATGTGCTCCGAATTGCCCAGCTCGCGTGACACCAGCCAGGTGAGCCTGCCCCAGGGCTGGTCGAGTACAACACCTTGTTCGGCGGCAATGACGGGGGATCGGCTCATGATCCCTTCATCCTGACGGAGGCCTCGGACGAAGCGAACCCTTTTTCCGCGCGACATTTTGCACGCTCCCGCTCGTATCCAAGACATGAACATCGCCGTCACCGGAGCCACAGGCATGATCGGCAGTGCCTTTGCCGCACTGGCCTCAGGCTCGGGGCATGAGGTCATTGGCTGTTCGCGCCGGCCCGCGCAGCCCGGCCCGGTTTTCTCACGCTGGCTCAGCTCCGACAGCCGTCATCCCGTCCCGGAAACACGGCTCGACGCCATCGTTCACCTCGCCGGTGAATCCCTGCTCGGCCTCTGGACAAAAACCAAGCGCGAGCGCATCTGGAGCAGCCGCGTGGAGCTGACGCAGCGTCTGGTGTCCGACCTCCGCCATTGGCAGCCGGCCAACCGGCCGCGCGTGCTGCTTTGCGCCTCCGGTGTCGGCTTTTATGGCGGCACCCGTGGCGACGAAACCCTGGATGAGACCCGGGCTCCGGGCGGCGGCTGGCTGGCCGAGTTGTGCCAGCAGTGGGAAGCGGCGGCGCGGGAGGCTGAAAAGCTCGGCGTGCGCGTCGTACTGCTGCGCAGCGGCATGGTGCTCGGCAGGGAGTCCGGCGCCTTTCCCTTGATGCGGCGCGCCTTTGCCTGCGGTGTCGGCGGACGTCTCGGGGGTGGCAGGCAGTGGCTGTCCTGGATTCATGAGCAGGATGAGGCCGGCCTGATCCTCTGGGCCCTGGAAAATGAGGCAGTGTCCGGTCCTGTGAACCTTTGCGCGCCGGATCCCGTGACCAACGCCGATTTCACCCGCAGGCTCGCCACCCGCCTGCACCGCCCCGCCTTGCTGCACGCACCGGCCTTCGCCCTGCGCCTGCTGCTGCGCGGCATGGCCGATGAAATGCTGCTCGCCAGCCAGCGAGCCTTTCCTCGCGTTGCCACGGATCTGGGCTATCGGTTCGCCTGCCCGACTCTGGACGATGCCCTGACGGCCTTGCTTTGAGACGGGTTCTTCGACCCATCATGGCCGCCACGCAGACCACCATCGCCGTCATCTACGATTACGACCAGACGCTGAGCCCGACCTACATGCAGGACGAGACGCTCTTCCCGCACTTCGGCATCAACGCCACGCAGTTCTGGAAGAAGAGCCGCGAGCTGGTGGACCAGCAGGGCTACGATGGCGAGCTGGCCTATCTCAAGTGCATGCTCGACTACCTGGAGATGGACCGGCCCACCAACGAGGAGCTGGTCAGCCTCGGCGCCAGGCTGCGCTACTTCAAAGGCGTGCCCGAGGTGTTCGAGGAGCTGAACGCCACGCTCACCGGCCAGCACCGTTCGCTCGGCATCCGGATTGAGCACTACATCGTGTCCTCCGGCCTGAAGGCCCTGCTCGACGGCAGCTCGCTGGCCCCCTTTGTGAAGCGCATCTTTGGCTGTGAGTTCGGCACCGACAAGGACGGCCGCATCAGCTTTCCCAAGCGCGTCATCAGCCACACGACCAAGACGCAGTACATCTTCCGCATCAACAAGGGCATGCTCGAACCCCATGAGGACGTGAACGACCACATGGATCCGGAGCTGCGGCCCATCCCGTTCCAGAACATGATCTACATCGGCGACGGGCCGACGGATGTTCCCTGCTTCACGCTCATGAAGCGCTACGGCGGTCATGCGATCGCGGTTTACAACGCCGAGGAGTCGAGCCGCGCAAGCTTCAGGAAATGCTACCAGCTCAACGCCCTGGCCGACCGCGTGAAGCACATCGCGCCCGCCGACTACCGGGCCGGCAGCCACCTGCGCCTCCTGCTGGAGGAGATGATCCTCGACATCGCCGACGGCATCGTGCGCCGCAAGAAGCTGGAGATCGAGGAGGGCACAATCTCGGCGCCGCACTTTTAAGCAGGCGGCAATTTAGACACATTATTTGTTAGGCCAGCCGGCCTTGCCGGCGCGGCCCGAAAGCATCAAACCCCGGCCTTGCCAGCAGGATCGCCCGGCCTAGTCTGCCCTTCCCAATCCCTCCACCCACACATCATCTATGGACACCGTCAGACTTGGCATCGTCGGCCTCGGCAACATGGGCAAGGCCCACCTCGCAAACATCCGCGCCGGCAAGGTTCCCGGCCTAAAAGTCACCGCCCTCTGCGAAAGCCACGGCACCATCCCGCCCCTTCAGGAAGGCGAGACCTCGTTCACGGATGTGTCCAAGATGATCTCCAGCGGCCTGATCGACGCCATCCTGATCTGCACCCCGCATTTCAGCCACACCACGATCGGCATCGAGGCCCTGCAGAAAGGCCTGCATGTCCTCGTTGAAAAACCCATCTCGGTCCACAAGGCGGATTGTGAGCGCCTCATCGCCGCCCACACGGACAAAACCAAGATCTTCGCCGCCATGTTCAACATGCGCACCAACGCCTGCTTCAAGAAGGTGAAGGACCTGATCGACAGCGGCGAGCTCGGCGCCATCCGGCGTGTGCACTGGGAGGTCACCAATTGGTTCCGCACCAACTACTACTACGCCACCGGCGGCTGGCGCGGCACCTGGAAGGGTGAGGGCGGCGGCGTGCTGATGAACCAGTGCCCGCACAACTTGGACCTCTTCCAGTGGATGTTCGGCATGCCGCAGAAAGTGCGCGGTTTCTGCCAGTTCGGCCGCTTCCATGAAATCGAGGTCGAGGACGATGTGACTGCCGTGATGCAGTACGACAACGGCACCACCGCCACCTTCGTCACGTCCACCGGCGAAGCCCCGGGCGTCAACAAGCTGGAGATCACCGGTGAGCAGGGACGCCTGACCGTCACCAACGGCACGTCCATCCACTTCCAACGCAACCGCGTTCCCATGAGCAAGTTCTGCATGGAGGCGGACGCCGCCTTCGCCATGCCGGAATCCTGGCACATGGACATCCCGGTTTCCGACAGCGGCGGCCAGCACATCGAGATCCTTCAGAACTTCACGAACGCCATCCTCAAAGGCGAGAAGCTCCTGTCGCCGGCGGAAGAAGGCATCTTCAGCGTCGAGCTGGCCAACGCCATCCTCCTTTCCACCTGGCAGGACAAGACCATCGAGTTCCCGATGAGCAGCGCCGACTACGAGCGCATCCTCATTGAGAAAGGCGAAAAGAGCACCTTCCAGAAAACCAAGGTCGTCGCCAAGGCCACCTCGGACGACTTCGCGAAAAGCTTCCGTTGAGTTCAAACGGTCTCTCAAACCTAGCCCCTCACAACCTCACCCGCCCCGAAGCACCGCAAGGTCTTCGGGGCTTTTTGTGGAAACACCAAAGGCCAAACCCAAATGACCATGGAAAGCCCAAAGCTAAAAGAAGCCCATGATGGACCTGGGGGCGCCTGAAAAGGAGCCGGTGCTTGGTGGAATACCCCCGACGGGCAAGGTTGATGAACAGGATGCTTTGCCTGATTTGGCTTCTGGGTCGGGCCGCACTGCAGAAGAAAGCACCTCTCGAAGGCACACCGTCTGCCATCATGAACTCATTCCTTGGCCTCGATACATTCCAAGGATGCCGCCGCATTCTCCTCGGGTAAATGGATCTCGCCATGCAGACATTCGGACCCTACACAGCTATCGAGCCTCCTGGGCTGCCACCCTGATCATGCCAGACACCCACCGCTGAGCTTTACTGTTTTGGGCTCGACGACCCATCGCCTCACCAAGAACCCTTCGGCTCGGGAAGCATCTCCTGCCCCCCTGGACATAACGAGACACCCTTTCTCGTTCCACGTGGAACATTTTCACCCCTTCCCTGCCTCGTTCACGGCTTGAGTCCCAGTCTTCATCCTCTATCTTCAGCCTCCCTTTTCGATCCTCCAGCCCCATGTCTTCTCTCTACACCTACCCCAAACACTACGACGTCATCGTCTGCGGAGCCGGTCACGCGGGGGTTGAGGCTGCCATGGCGGCAGCTCGTCTGGGTTGCCAGACGGCGATCCTCACGCAGAACCTGGACACGATTTCCCAGATGTCCTGCAATCCCGCCATTGGTGGTTTGGCGAAGGGACATGTCGTGCGGGAGATCGATGCCTTGGGCGGCGTGATGGGCCTCAATACGGACGCCACTGGCATCCAGTTCCGCATGCTGAATGCCCGAAAAGGGCCTAGCGTCCAGGCCCCGCGAGCCCAGTGCGACAAGAAGGCCTATCAATTCCGCATGAAGTGGCTGATCGAGAACCAGCCCAACCTCGACCTGCACCAGGGCAACGCGGCCGAGATTCTCGTCGAAGGGGAAACCGTCGTGGGTGTGCGCACCAGCCTCGGACTCATCTACCCGACCTACGCCGTCGTCATTTCCTCCGGCACCTTCATGCGTGGCCTGCTCCATGTGGGTCTCCAGAATCAGGCGGGAGGACGCATGGGCGACAGCATCTCCACCCTTTCAGACAGTCTCCGCCACCTCGGATTCGAGGTCAAACGGTTCAAAACAGGCACTCCCTGCCGGATCAACAGCCGCAGCGTGGACTTCTCCAAGTGCGAGGAGCAGCCCGGTGATACCCCTCCCCCACCCTTCAGCTACCTCTCTGGCATCATCGATACGGAAGAGCTAGCTTGGCAAAACAGCCGCCATCTGAGCGAAAATAACCCGGGAAAGCACCCCCGAAGCCCCTTCACCCTCAATCATTGGGCCCCAAATTCGTTCCACGTGGAACAAATCCCCTGCTGGATCACCTACACAAACCCGCAAACACACGACATCATCCGGGCCAATCTGGACAAATCGCCGATGTATTGCGGTAGGATCGAAGGGGTAGGACCTCGCTACTGCCCTTCCATCGAAGACAAGGTGGTTCGTTTTGCGGAGAAGGATCGGCATCAGGTCTTCCTTGAGCCCGAAGGTCATCACACAAACGAGTACTACATCAACGGCGTCTCCACCTCCCTGCCCTTCGAGGTTCAGTTGGATTTCATCCGAAGCATCACTGGCTTGGAGCGGGCCGAGATCATCCGCCCGGGATATGCGGTGGAGTATGATTACTGCCCTCCCACCCAGCTCTACCCTACCCTGGAAACCAAGCGTGTCTCCGGCCTGTATTTCGCCGGGCAGATCAACGGCACCTCCGGCTATGAAGAGGCTGCCGGACAAGGTCTCATCGCCGGCGCCAATGCGGCTCTGAAGGTACAGGGCAAGCCTGCATTCATTCTCTCCAGGAGCGAAGCCTACCTCGGGGTGCTCATCGATGACCTCGTCACCAAGGGGGTCACCGAGCCCTACCGGCTGTTCACCTCGCGCGCCGAGTATCGTCTGCTCCTCCGCCAGGACAATTGCGACCTGCGCCTGACGCCGCGTGCCGCCGAGCTGGGTCTGACCTGTGCCACCCGTGCCCGGATCACTCAGGAGAAAGCCACTCAGCTCGCGGAAGCCATGATCTTCATTCAAGGCACCAGTCACGAGTCCATGCGACTTCATGCCTGGATGAAGCGCACGGAAAATGACCACACCCGCCTGCCCGCAGAAATCCGCTCCAAGTTTTCTGACGCTGTCTGGCGGCTCCTGGAGAATGACGTCAAATACGAAGGCTATGTCCACCGCCAGGAGGTCATGCTCGAGAAAACCTCCCGGATGGAAGAAAAGGAGATCCCGGCCAACTTCGATTATGAGAAGGTCCAGGGCTTGAAAAAAGAAGCCTACTTCCGCCTGTCGCAAATCCGTCCGGCCACGCTCGGTCAGGCGACCCGCATTCAGGGAGTGACTCCCGCAGACATCGCGCTGCTCGCCGTCATGCTCAGGAAGGGCTAAATCTGCATGGACAGATTTCGCCTTTTCGTGTTTTCTTTCCATCATGAGCACGACGCCCCCGCCTCCGGAATCGAAGAAAGGTTTGTCGGGTCTCGCCATCGCCGGCATCGGTTGCCTGAGCATCGTCGCCCTGGCAGGCATTGCTGGAATCCTCCTGATCAACCGAGGCTGTCAGAAAGTGAAGGAAATTGCTGAGGAATCGGGAGGCAATCCCGCCAAGCTGATGGCCAAGCTGGCGGTTGCCGCCAATCCCGACCTGGAAATCGTCAGCACCGATGACGCCAAAGGCGAGATGACCCTGCGGGATAAAAAGAGCGGCAAGAGCATCACCCTGCCGCTCAACGACCTGGCCAAGGGCAAGATCACCGTCCAGGAAGCCGATGGCAAAACCACCACGGTCGATGTGGCGGAGACAGGCAGCGGCGGAAAGATGACCATTGAAGGTCCCGACGGGAAAACGGTCATCTCGAGTGGTGCGCAGGCCAGTTCCCTTCCCTCATGGATTCCTGCTTATCCAGGAGCTTCGCCCAAGGAGGGTGGCTTCAGCAGCGAGACCCCGGAAGGCATCGCGGGCACCCAAAGCTTCACCAGTTCGGACGCCGTCGAAAAAGTGAAGCAGTTCTATGCGGAAAAGTTCAAGGCCGCCGGGTTTGAGACGAGCGTGAATTCTATCGACACCGACGGCAGCCTGACCGCAACCGTTTCGGCGAACAAGGGGGAAAAGACCAGCGTCAACGTGCTCGTCCTCGCCGAGGACGGAAAGACAGTGGTCACCTTCAGCTACCAGGGTCCAAAAACCTGAAACAACAGCTCGCAACAAAGCAGGCCCAACGGCCCGCCGACCAGTCTAACAAAAAGTGTGACTACACGCCGCTGGCAGCCCGCTGACGCAGCAGATGGTCAACGATGACCAGATGCACCATCGCCTCGACCATCGGCACGGCCCGTGGCAGCACACAGGCGTCATGGCGTCCGCGGGCCGACAGCGTCGTTTCCTGGCCGTCGTTGGTCACCGTTTTCTGCTCGCGCAGAACCGTGGCCGTGGGTTTGAAGGCGACTCGGAAGACGATGTCCTCGCCATTGCTGATGCCGCCCTGGACGCCGCCGCTGCGGTTGGTGCGTGTGCGAACGGTTCCCGCATCCATGTAAAACTCATCGTTGTGTTCGAGTCCCGTCATCAAGGTGCCGGCGAAACCGCTGCCGATCTCAAAGCCCTTGGTCGCCGGCAGGCTCAGCATTGCCTTGCCCAGATCCGCCTCCAGCTTGTCGAAGACCGGCTCACCCAGGCCTGCAGGCACGCCGCGGACCACGCATTCCACAATACCTCCGACGCTGTTGCCCTCGCTCCTCACTTTTTCAATGAGATCGATCATGCGGACGGCGGCCTCTGCGTCACAGGTCCTGACAATGTTGGATTCAATATGCTCCGGCGAAAGCGAGTCCGGAACCTGGGCCACAATGTCGTGGATGGTTTTGACGTAGGCGAGGCATTCATAGCGCGGCAGGGAGTGCCGAAGCACCTGGCGCGCTATGGCCCCTGCTGCCACGCGTCCGATGGTTTCACGGGCACTGGAGCGGCCGCCGCCGGATACGGCCCGGATGCCATACTTCGCGTCGTAAGTGTAGTCAGCGTGGCTGGGGCGGTAAGCCTGCTGCATCTCGGTGTAGGCGGAAGGGCGCTGATCCGTGTTGCGGACGAAAATGCCGATGGGCGTCCCCAGTGTCCGGCCGTCCAGGACGCCCGACAGGATCTCCGCCGCGTCATCTTCCTTGCGTGGCGTGACAATCTTGCTCTGGCCAGGCCTGCGTCTGTCCAACTCCCGTTGAATGTCTTCCACGCTCAGGGGAATGCAGGGCGGACAGCCATCTACAACCACGCCCACACCCGGGCCGTGGGATTCACCCCAGGTGCTGATTCGGAAGAGAGTGCCGAGACTGCTGGACATAAGAGCCGGACTTTGGCGGAGACGTGGGAATGTGCAAACACCGCTTCGCTCAAAGAAGAAATACGGCGCTCATTCATGCTTCCAAAGGGCTGCTGCAGAGTTCTTCCACTTTTACCCAGCCTCTATGATTGGAGAAGAGATCGAGCTGGCATTCTTCTCAGTCATATAGGCTGGGGATAACTGGAACAACCGTGTTCCTGCCTTGAAACCAGGGCGTTCCACGTTTCAAAACACTGCTGATAAAATTGCGCACAGTCTGTGAGAACGCAGCAACAAGTCGCACTTCAGCGATCTGTTCTCAAACATGAGGGGAGTTTTGCCCAATCTGCTCACACTCCGATGCAGAATTTCTAGTGGCTGTATAATCGGCGATGCCGGAAGCGAGAGCCGCCCGAGCAGCTTCCACTTCAGCCTCCTTTTTGCTTTTGCCCAGTCCCCTGCCCAGTTCGCGTTCCCCCCAGACAACGACCGCCACAAAGGACTTGGCATGATCGGGGCCGCTTTGATCGATGATCTTGTAGGTGGGCGACTGAGTACTGACGGCCTGAAGGATCTCCTGGAGCTGTCCCTTGGGGTTTTGATCCACCGGGGTTTCACCCAGCTTCAGAATTTCGGGAAGAAAGAGCAGCTGTGCAAGAGACCTTGCGGCCTCCATGCCCCCATCGACAAAAACAGCTCCGGCCAGGGCCTCCATCGCATCCGCCAGGGAAGAATCTCTTTCCCTGCCACCGTGGCTTTCCTCGCCTCGTCCCATCAGGAGAAAGCCACCCAGCTGGATGTGACGGCCGACTCTGGCCAGGGCTTTGGTGGACACGAGCTGGGCGCGCACCTTGGTGAGCAGGCCCTCATCCGCCTCCGGGAATCGCTGAAAAAGAATTTCAGAAAGAAGCAGCTGAATCACGGCATCGCCCAGGAATTCGAGCCGTTGGTTGTCAGGTTGAGTGCGCTGGGTTTCATAACCGAGGCTGGCGTGCGTGAGAGCCTGTGTCAGCAGGGATCGGTCATGAAAAGAGTGTCCAATGCGGGCTTCGAGAAGTTCCATGAGGCGCTGAGGATGGAAGTCAGTTTGAATCAAGCGTCCAGCCATCTTTCAGTCGACAGGAAGGAAGGTCCTTGAGGATTCGGCATGCCTGCTTTGTCAATCCACCTGTCGATGAGCCCGACCCCTCTTGCACATGTTGCCTTGTCTGAGGCGGTGGTGGGGTGATCGACGGGGCTCGAACCCGCAACAACCAGAATCACAATCTGGGGCTCTACCATTGAGCTACGACCACCAACTCGCGAGGGCGATAGTAGTGCAATCGCCCGGCTGCGCCAGTGGTTTTTTTGGTTGTAATCTCCCAGCTCTCCAGCACTCTCCAAGCTTCATGAGTTCTACTCCCAATCGCCCTTCCTCCAACCCGGCAGGATTCACACGAATCGGACCGCCCCGTCCAGCTGCAGGCACTGGAACGGGTGCCGGTTCCTCCGGCGCTCAGCGCCCGGGTGGTTCCAGCAGCGGCCCGTCCAGAACAGGCGCGGGCGCGACTGGTCCTGCCAGAACGGGGTCGGGAGCCAGCGGTCCGGCCAGAACGGGAACCGGCGGAACCGCCGGCGGGCCGCCTCGTCCAGGTGGCGGCGGGGGTCCCCGCCCGGGTGGCAGTGGTCCGGGTCGCTCCGGCCCTTATGGTGGCCAGCGCAGCGGCGGCGGCGGTCGCGGTGGCAGTCGTGGCGGCAAACAGCCGCCGCGTCGCCCCGAACCTCCCAAGGATGAGGATGTGAAGGAAAAGGAGGAGGCCATTGAGCTTGAAGGCGTCATCACCGCCGTGCTTGCTGGCACCATGTTCCGCGTGAAACTCAAAAACGGTCACGAGGTCCTGGCTCATATCTCCGGCAAGATGCGCAAGAAGTTCATCCGCCTGGTCATCGGTGATGGAGTGAAGCTCGAAATGTCGCCCTACGACATGGACAAGGCCCGCATCGTCTACCGTCTCTGAACCGATCCTGATGGCCAGGGACATCGTCTATTTCGACCTCGAAACCCGTCGCACTGCCAATGATGTGGGCGGCTGGGGCAACAAGCACAAGATGGGCATATCCATCGCCGTGACCTACAGCACGCGGCTGGGTGAATACCTGATCTACGAAGAGGAGGAGGCCAACGAGCTGATCAACCAGCTTGTGCGCGCCGACGTCGTCGTGGGCTTCAACCACATCAGCTTCGACTATGACGTCCTGATGGGTCACACCATCTTCGACTTCCGCGACCAGGTGCGCAGCTTCGACCTGCTGGTCGACCTGGAAAAACGCCTCGGCCATCGCATCAAGCTGGAGGACGTCGCCGCCGCCACGCTGGGCTGCGGCAAGACCGCCGACGGCCTTCAGGCCCTGCGCTGGTGGCAGCAGGGCCGGCTGCTGGAAATCGCCGAGTACTGCGCCTACGACGTCAAGGTCACCAAGTGCGTGCATGAATACGGCGCCCGCAACGGGCATGTGAAGTACAACGACCGCACGGGACGTGAGCAGACGGTCGCGGTGGAGTGGAGCCTGGACTGAGCAGGACAGGGCGCCTCAGCGCACCTCGACGAACATGGCGGCAAAGGTGTTGGTGGGGGGGCCCGATGCCACCGCTTCCGACACGGGTTGCGTGATCATCTCGGAAATGTCTCCGTCCAGGTACAGCGCATCCCTGCAGCCCAGGTTCACAAACAGGCGCGCCAGCTGGTGAAAGGTCACCCTTCCCTTGCTGCGCTCCTCCCGATGGCTCATGACAAAGACGATCTCCTTCGTGTCCTTCATAATCCCGACGGCGCTGCGTTGTCTTTTGTTAGGCGAGTCTGGTCTGAACGCAGGATGCTCGACACCGCGCAGCAGGATCAATGGGCCGGACTGGGCTGCCAGCCTTGGCTTGAGCCGGAGCACAGGCCACTCTGCGGCATCCACGACGCCTGGTCCCGTGTTGTCATCGAGATAAAAGACGCCGTTGGGCTTGAGGAAAAAATTGCCGTCTCCATCAGCAAGGTTGAGCGGCACCAACTCACTGGATTCTGAAATCGTCAGGCCGCAGGGCTTTGGTCCTGCTGCATAAATCCCCGCATTCGTGGCAAAGGCAAGGTTCAGGCCCTCCTTGCTGAGCTGCTTCTGCAGGCCGCCAAAGTGCACAAGCGGGCGGCCCTGATCATCAAGCCAGCGCAGTTGAAGCTGAGACCAGCGAGTTTTGGGCACCCGGTGCAGCTGATAGAGGCCACCCTCAAACTCGATCATTTCCGCTGCCATGCCCGAGGGTGCGGCGAAGGCCATCGAGGTCATTGCGCAAAAGGTGCGGCGCTTCATGGATCAAGCCTACCGCCGGCGCAGGCGGACGTAAAGGGCGGCGTGGTCGCTGCCCGTGAGACGCCAGATCTTGCGCGCCTCAAGCACCTGCCAGTCCGCGCCCGCCCACACCTGGTCGAGGCTGAGCAGCGGCAGTCCGCAGGGCCAGGTTTCGCGAAAGCCCGTGCCGGCGGCCTCCAGGGCGCTGGTGAAGCGGGCGCGGAAGGCGTCGAGAAACACGGACTCGAGCGGCGTGTTGAAGTCGCCGACCAGCACCGCGTCGGTCCGGCCTAACGCATGTTGCAAAACCTCGTCAAGCTGGCGGGAGCGGGGCCTCAGCAGGCCCGGATGCACATCCGCCACGACGACCGGAAAGGCGCCGCCGGGCAGGTTCACCTCAAAGCGTGCGTAGGCGCCGATGTCATCCAGCTTGCCGCGGGCGCGATGGCGCGAGGCGGGCCGGGAGAGCCAGAGGATGCCCCTTGGCATCCAGGCCGCGCGATAGCCCGGCAGCCGCCTCTCATACTCGCCAAGCAGTTCGCCGGCGCTGGCGCCGGGCTCGACAAAGGCCGCGATGTCCGGCTTGAGCGTGCCGACCAGCTCGATCGCCTGGGTGTCCAGCCCGTGCGGCCTGCAGAGGTTCCAGTAAAGGATGGTCACCTCGTCGGCGGTCTTGCCGGCGTTGATGCGGGCCGCTGCTGCAACGGCCGCGTTTCCCGAAGACCAGGAGGCTGCGGCCCACCAGCCGCTGATCATGACAAAGGCCGCCGCCGCCAGCATGCGCCGCCGGGTTCCGCCTAACATAAAGAGCAGCAAAGCAATCCCCGCCAGGCAGGGCTTGGGCAGCGCATAAAAGACCAGGGCAAGGGCCATGTGCCGGTCCTTCAGCCAGAGCTGGAGCACGAGGCCCAGGGCGAGGGCCAGCCAGCCGCCGGTCTGCAGGATGCGTCGGAACATGCGCGGGTGCGGGGCCTGGGTCAGCCCGCCGGTGTCAGCACCACCTTCTGCACGTCGAGCACGGCGCTTTTCAGCTTGTTGACGGGATCGACCACGAGGCGCTGCGTGCCGGCGGCGCTCACCTCCAGCTCACCCACGACGGCTTCATTCCATTTCTGGAAACCGCCGGTGTCCTGGGTGACCCACTTGAGGGACTGCGAGGCGTGCTTCAGCTCGACCTCGCTGCCGTGATTGCCGCCGCCGCAGCCGTAGCTGACGGTGACCTTGTACCTGCCGGGTTTCTTCACCTCGAACTCCCACTCGGCGAAGTCGTCCGGCTCCGTCCAGAAGCCGAGGCAGTTCTTTTCGGGCTTCGGCTCGTAGCGCATGTGCTCCGACCAGGTGATCGCGTCCTTGGCGTGCAGGGTGATGGTGCCGTCGTCCGACTGGCTGATGGAATCACCTTCGGGAGCGGGAACGAGGGCGACCTCGAGCAGCTTGAAGCTGCCGTCCTCCGTCGGGGGCGTGATCATCGAGAAGGGCAGGTCGCCCGCCTGCTGGATGTGCACGGTGCCGATGTAAGCCTTCTTGGGCGTAACGGCGTTTTTGAGAGGCTTCTTGGCCACCAGATCCCCGATGCGGAACTGCATGCCGAGGGAGCTGCGCTTCAAGGTGTACGTCAGCCGCACCTGGTACTTGCCCCAGCGCTTGGGCTGAAACTTTGTCCAGGTGTACGTCTCCCAGTGCGCCTGGTTGGAATGCTCGAAGCTCTCGGGGCCGAAGACGATGATGCCGCGTTTGGGGAGGTCAGGGCGCTCGATGGGTTCAAGATTGCCGAAATCGCTGATGTCCACGGCGTCCGGAAAAGGCTTGCTGGCATCGAAGCTGACATGAGCCGTTGCTGGAGCAGGCGCCTGGGCTTCGGACTTTTTGGCAGCCGGAGTCTCGGAAGCGGCCGCCACCGGGGCGTCGGCCTTCTTTTCACCAGCCTTGACAGCCGGCGCCTGGGGCGCGGCGGGCTTCTTGTCACAGGCGGCAAGGGCTAGCACCAGCAGGGCGGCCGAGGTCGAAAAAGGGCGGATCATGGAGGGGATGGGGGCGGAGACTGGCAGGAGGGCGGATGAACGGCAAGTGAGAACGGTCTGACAAGGAGTTCGTTAGCCAAAGTTTCCACCGCTTGGCTTTTCAGGCCTCAGGGCTAGCATCGCGCCGATGCAGCGCGTGCCCGCCTTTTTCGCCCTCTTTTTCCTCGCCTGGTCCGCCGCCGGCGTGGAGCTGCTTTCCAAGCCCGCCATCACCCCGGAGGGCGACGGCGTCAGCATCCGCTGGACGACGGACGTGGCCTGCGGGACGCGCGCGGCTTTCGGGACCTCCCTGCTGAAGCTGGATCAGAAGGTCGAAGGGCCGGTCAGCGAGCAGCACTCGGTGACCCTGGCGCCCCTGACCCGGGGCACGACCTACTATTACGAAATCGGCAGCGCCCGGCAGAAGCTGGCGGCTGGCAGCTTTGTGTTCGGCGAGGTGGGTTCCCAGCCTGCCGCCGCCCGGGCCCCCTCCCGGTCCATGCTCGAAAGGCTGGTGGACGCCCTGCGTCCCGCCCCTGCCCCGCCTGTCGCCACGCCGACGCCCCCGGCTTCCACGGAAACGTCGAGGGCGCCGCCGCCAACCCGGGCCACCTGGGGGCGGATGGAAACCTTGCAGGACCATTTTGACCGCCATGGCGCCGACTTTCGTGCCACCAGTCCGGATGACTATGCCGCGCAGGCCTGGCAGTTCCTGCAGCGTGCCAGGGCGGGTGGGCTGCTGATGAAATGGGATGCGGACGAGGGCACCCTGCGCGTTTTCGACCCGGCCAGCCGTGCCTTTGCAGCCTACAACCGCGATGGCACCACCAAGACGTTTTTCCGCCCCAACAGCGCCTCCTACTGGGATCGCCAGCCTGGCAGAAGCATCCAGCCTTCCGAACTGCCGTTCCGATGAAAAGCAAAATTTCCTCCACCCTTCATGCCTGCCCGGTCTGCGGCTTCAACGCCCTGCGTGAAGCCCCTCGCGGGCGCTCCGGCGGCGCCTCCTTTGAAATCTGCCCGGCCTGCGGCTTCCAGTTCGGCGTCAGTGATGACGACGATGGAATCGGTTACGAAGAATGGCGTGCCGACTGGGTCGAGCGGGGGATGGTCTGGTGCAGCAAGGGCATCCCCTGCCCCAAGGGCTGGGATCCGCGAAGGCTGTTGAAAAAGGTGACGGGTGGGAGTCAGGCCTAGCCGCGTCATCCGCGGCGGATCCAGCGTGTGCCCCAGGCCACGCTCCACTGATACTTGCGGGCATGTTCCCGGATCAGGAAGGGCAGGTCCTTTTCCAGTACCAGTTCGAAGCCAGAGCCCAGACGCTCCTTCAGCCAGTCACGCGTGGAGCCCTGCGGCCAGCGCTCGCTGGGGGTGAATTCCTCCAGCCAGG
>JBIIRD010000005.1:0-116551 GCA_044341745.1 Prosthecobacter sp.
AGCCTCATCGCCGACGGCTTCCTGATTGTTCAGTGTGAGAAGGTGGAGGCCATGGAGGATGTCGGACGCGCCCTGATCAAATACGCCAAGGTGCTTGGCACCGGCCAGCGCATGAACCGTCACACCCAGAGCCTCTTTGAACACAGCATCGAAGGCAAGTGGGTCCAGCTCCGCAATGAACTCGCCCTCACCCAGGCCGACGTGGAGGCCGAAATGGTCCAGCTTCGTGACGTTGACATCGCCCATCTCGTCAGCCTCGGAGGCTGGCTGCGGGCCTTTGAAATCGCCACACGCAGCGTCGCTGATCATTACTCCCCTGAAAAAACCAGGCGCCTCATCCGCCCCGACATCGCCGGATACTACAGCGCCAGTCTCGGCAGCCTGAACCCCGCCCTGCAGGCCAGTGATTCCCTCAAGCAGATCCAGGCCGGACTGACTGACCTGATTCCTCTCATGGGTGGCGAGGAGGCGCGTGAACTGACCGAAGAACAGGCAGTCAGGCTTGCCGAAAAGGCTGCCGGGCTGGCCCGCATCGTCACCGAGCCCATGAAGGAGTAACCTCAAGCCCAACCCGATTTGCTTCCAACCTCAATGTCCAGCCTCTCCCCAGAACAGCTCTCCCAGGTCGAACAGTGGGCCGCCGCAGGCGCCACGCTCAATGACGTCCAGACCCGCCTGAAAAACGAGCTCGGCATCTCCCTCACCTATCTTGAAGCCAGGCTGCTCATGCTCGAAGTCGGCGTGCGTCTGAAGGACAAGCCGCGCGAGCAGCCAAGGCCGGAGGAACCCGCCCCAGCTCCTGCCCCCGCCGGGGATGAAAGCCCTGAAGCTGGAATTCCGAACGAGGACGAAAGCCCGGTCGATGTGGACGATCCGCAAGCCACTCCGGGCGGCACGGTCACCCTGACCGCCGACCAGATCACCACGCCCGGAGCCCTGATCTCCGGCAAGGTGACTTTCAGCGACGGCCAGACCGCCAACTGGCAGCTCGACCAGTTCGGCCGGCTCGGCCTCGGAGGCGCGCCCCAGGGCTACCAGCCACCAAGGGGTGACATCCCGCAGTTCCAGCAGCAGCTCGACCTGCTCATGCAGCGTGCCGGGTTCTGACCCCGGCCGCTTCAACGTCCCCAGGCCTTCCTTCCGTTAGAGGTCGCCGACAAGGACCGTTTCATCCATTCCGATGAAACCGCTCCTCCTCCTTCTGCTGGCGTCCGCCCAGGCGCTTGCCGTGCAGATCGCCGTCTTTCGGACCGATGTGACGCCACCCCTCGGAGCACCGTTGTGCGGAGGTCTCGTCAAGCCCGCCGCAGGTGTCGGCGAACCCCTGCTTGCCCTCGGTGTCGTGCTGCTTGGCGGCGATGAAAAACCGGTCGTCCTCTGCGCCGTGGACTACTGCGAAATCCGTGCGGCGGACCACCTTCGCTGGCGTGAAGTCCTGGCCGAAGCCGCCGGGACCTCCGCAGAACGCGTGGCCCTTCACTCCCTTCACCAGCACAACGCCCCGCTGGTGGACAACGCCGTGCAGAAACTCCTGCCTGACATAGCCATCCTCGATGCCGCCGCGGCGGAAAAAGCCCTGCAGAACATCGCCTCGGCCATCAGGACCTCCCTGGCCATGTCGCAGCCGGTGACCCATCTGACCACGGGCCAGGCCGCCGTTGCAGAAGTCGCCTCCAACCGCCGTGTCATGGTCGTCGATGGCAAGGTCGGCAAGATGCGCGGCAGCTCCTCCAAGGACCCGGAACTGCGCGCCCTGCCGGAGGGCCTGATCGATCCGATGCTCAAAACCGTCAGCTTCTGGAACGCCGGCCGCAAGCTTGCCGCGCTGCACTATTACGCCACTCATCCGATGAGCTACTACAACGACGGCATGGTCAGCCATGACTTCGTCGGCATCGCCCGCGAAAGGCGCACCCGCGAGGACGGCGTCCCGCATCTCTACTTCACCGGCTGCGGCGGCAACATCGGGGCCGGCAAATACAATGATGGTTCGCCGGAAAACCGCCCGCTGCTCGCGGAACGCATTCACCAGGCCATGATCGACTCCGAAAAAGCTGCCTCAAGGAGGCCTCTGGACAGATTTTCCTGGAGGCATGTGCCGGTGATCCTGAAGCCCGACCCGGCCTTCCCCGAGGAGCGCATGCTCAAGGTCCTGCACAACACCGCCACCTCGGTCCCACAGCGCATCACCGCCGCACTGCGGATCGGATTCATCCGCCATCGCGAGCCCATCCCCTTCACCAGTCTCCACCTCGGTGATGACGTGCGTCTGCTGCACCTGCCCGGTGAAAGCTTCGTGGAGTATCAAAAGTTCGCCCAGCAGCAGCTGCCCGGAGGCTTTGTCTGCACCGCCAGCTACGGCGACGGCGTGACCGGTTACATCCCGCTGGAGAAATCCTTCATCGAGGGCGGCTATGAACCCTCTCAGGCCTACGCAGCACCGGAATCGGAAAGGACGATGAAGCAGTCCATCTCGCAGCTTTTGAAGCCATGAGGCTGCCACATCTCCTCATCACCGCCCTTCTGCCCGCCTCCGCGCTTCTGCACGCGGAAGGCCGGCTTGAATTCAACCGCGACGTGCGCCCTGTCCTCGCGGCCAAATGCTTTGCCTGCCACGGGCCCGATGAAGACAAGCGCGAGGCCGGGCTCAGGCTCGATGTACGCGCCGAGGCGGTCAAGGAGGCCATCAAACCCGGCAGCCCCGGGGAAAGTGAAGTCTGGCACCGCATCACGACCTCGGATCCCGACGAAGTCATGCCGCCGCCCACCTCGCCCAAGCCCCTCACAAGGGCCGAGCGTGAAACCCTGGGCCGATGGATCACCGAAGGCGCGGAATACCAGGAGCACTGGTCCTTCCTGCCGATCCAAAGAACCCCGCCGCCCAGGGACGGCTTCGATCCCGCCTCCAACAACCCCGTCGACCTCTTCATCCAGCACCGACTGGCCAGGCACGGCCTGCGCCCCGCCCCCGAGGCTGAACCCGCAACCTTGGTTCGGCGGCTCTTTCTCGACCTCACCGGCCTGCCACCCTCCCCGTCTGACCTCGCGGGCCTGAAGAACCTTTCCGACAGCGCCTACCGCGCCCTCGTCGAGCGCCTGCTGGCCTCGCCCAATTTTGGCGAACGCTGGGCGAGGCACTGGCTCGACATGGCCCGCTACGCCGACTCCAACGGCTTCCTCGGCGACGGCCTGCGACCGAACGCCTGGCTTTATCGTGACTGGGTGATCTCCGCGATCAACCAGGACCTGCCCTACGATCAGTTCACCCTGCAGCAGATCGCCGGCGACCTTCTGCCCGGCGCCTTGGCCGGCCATCTCACCGCCACCGGCTTCCATCGCAACGCGGCTCTCAACACCGAGGCGGGCGTGGACAAGGAGGAGGCGCGCTACCAGAACCTCGTGGACCGGGTCAACACCACCGGCCGCGTCTGGCTCGGCCTGACCGTCGGCTGCGCCCAATGCCACACTCACAAATACGACCCGATCACCATCCGTGACTACTACGGCTTCTACGCCTACTTCAACAACACGGAGGACCGCGATGAGGCACGGACCAAGGCGCAGGTGCTGGCCGAAGTCTCCAAGGACCGCCGCCAGACCTATGTCCATCTCGCTGGCGATTACACCCGCCGGGGACCGGACGTTCAGCCCGCGACCTTGTCCGCCCTGCCCGGCAGGACCGGCGGCACCCGGCTGGATCTCGCACGCTGGATTGTCTCCCCGCAAAATCCGCTAACCGCGCGCGTCGCCGTCAACCAAGTTTGGAGCAAGCTCTTCGGCGCCGGCCTGGTCGGCACCCCCGATGACTTCGGCTCCACCGGCGAGCCGCCCTCTCATCCTGAGCTGCTCGACTGGCTGGCCTCTGAATTCATGCGCCGGGGCTGGAGCCGCAAGGAGCTCATCCGGCTCATCGTCACCAGCCGCACCTACCGCCAGTCCTCCGCTCATCGTGCGGACATCGTCGACCTCGACCCGCTCAACCGCCTGCTGGCCAGGCAGAACCGCATCCGCCTCGACGCCGAAATCCTGCGTGACTCGGTGCTGGCCGTCAGCGGCATGCTCACAGCACGGGTCGGCGGCCCCAGCTTCCGCCCCCCGCTGCCGGAGGATGTCTTTGAAGTCGGCCGCTCCTCCAACTGGCAGGCCAGCCCAGGCGCGGAGCTCTACCGCCGCAGCCTTTACATCATCACGCTGCGCAGCGTGCTCTACCCCCTGCTCACCACCTTTGACGGCCCTGACGCCGCCGACGCCTGCGTGCGCCGTGAGCGCAGCAACACGCCGCTCCAGGCGCTCGCCATGATGAACGACGGCGTCTTCGTCGAGGCCGCCCGGTCCCTTGCCCTGCGGGCGCTGGAAAAAAAACCCGCCAGCAGGCTGCCGTCGCTTTTCCAGCTCGTGCTGAACCGCCCGCCGAGGCCCGAAGAGCTTGCACGCCTGAAGGCCTTCCATGAGGGGCAGGCCGCAAGGGTTCGAAACGGAGGCGCCGAGGCGCTCAAGATCCTCGGCCCGTTCCAGGACAGCCTGCCCGCCGCCAGGGCCGTCGAAGCCGCCCCGCTTGCCGCCACCGCCCGGGTGCTCATGAACCTCGACGAGTTCATCAACCGCGAATAACCAAAAGCATGGTCTTCACCTCCCTTGAATTTGACCGCCCGGGCAGGCAGCAGGGCTTTCTCCAGGCTCCCTACTCCCACAACCTCGGCGGATGGGCGAACGTGATGATCCCCTGCACCGTCCTTGCAAACGGCAGGGGCCCCACCGTGCTGGTTCTCGGCGGCAACCACGGTGACGAATACCAGGGCCAGGTTGCGATCATGAAGCTCGCCCGCGAGCTCGATCCGTCACACATCCACGGCAGGCTCATCCTGATCCCCTCCCTCAACCTGCCCGCCGCACGCGCCGCCACCCGCCTGTCGCCGGTGGACGGCATGAACATGAACCGCGCCTTTCCGGGAGAGGCCGAAGGCACGGTCACCAGCCAGGTCGCCCACTTTCTGCGCACCGTGCTTTTTCCCCTCAGCGACGCCGTGATCGACATCCACAGCGGCGGCCGCAGCATGGAGTTCATCCCCTGCGCGCACATGCATCTCGTCCCCGACCCGGAGCATCGCCGCCGCATGTATGACGCCATGCTCGCCTGGGGCACTGAGTTCTGCTTCATCTACGCCGACATCGCCGGCTCCGGCCTGCTGCCTGTCGAGGCGGAGAACCAGGGCAAGACCGTCGTCACCACCGAGCTCGGCGGCGGCGAATGCATCCCAGCCTCTGTTCATCGCATCGCCCAGTCCGGACTGCGCAATGTTCTCATCCATCTGGGCGTGCTCAAGGGTCGCGTCACCCCGCGTGAAAAGCCGCCCATCCTCACCCAGGCGCTGAGCCGTGAGGACTACATCCTGGCCCCGGAGTCAGGCATCTTCGAAGTCGCCGTCGAGCTTGGCGCCAGGGTCAGGAAAGGCCAGGCCGTGGGTTGGATCCATCACCTTGAACGACCCGACCGTGCGCCCGAGAAAATTGTGGCGGCAGGCTCGGGCCACCTCATCACCATGCGCGCGCCCTGCCTCACCCAGCAGGGCGACTGTGTGGCTGTCATCGCAAAACAAGTTAGGCAGGCCGACATCCTGCGTGCATGAGCCCCATGCGTTCAGCCGGCGCCCTGGTCGCCTTCATGTGGTTCGCCTACTTCCTGAACTACTGCGACCGCCAGGCTGTCTTCTCCATGTTTCCCGCCCTGCGTGCCGACCTCCGGATGACCGACGGCCAGCTCGGCCTCGTGGGTTCGCTTTTTCTCTGGGTCTACGCCTTCGGCTGTCCGGCCTCCGGCATCCTGGGGGACCGCTTTTCCAAACGCCTGCTGGTCGTCCTCAGCCTCGTGATCTGGAGCATCGTCACCCTCGGCACGGGGCTGGTCGCCTCGGGATCCATGCTGCTGGTGATGCGTGCCGCCATGGGCGTTTCGGAATCCCTCTACATGTCCAGCGCCGTGGCGCTCACCGCCGCGGCCTACCCCGCCGGACAGCGTTCCCGGGCGGTCTCCGTGCTGATGACCGGGCAGATCGCCGGCACCGTGGCTGGCAGCTGGTTCGGCGGCTGGATGGCGGACCGCGGCCAGTGGCGTGACGCCTTCTTCATTCTCGGCGGGGTGGGCATCGCGTTCGCCCTGCCTTATTTCCGCTTTATCCGCCGCCTGGATGAACCCGCGCCCGAAGCAGGCACGGGCTTTTCATGCGCAGGGCTCGGCAGGTCGCGCACCTTTCTGCTGCTTTGCGGCGTCTTCCCGGTGTTCGTCTTCGGCCTCTGGCTGCTCTACGGATGGCTGCCGGCCTTTCTGCACGACAAGTTTCACCTCAGCCAGGCGGACGCCGCCTTCAATGCCACCGCCTACCTCCAGTCCGCCACCCTCGTCGGCGTTCTCGGCGGAGGAATGCTTGCCGACCACCTCAGCCGGTGCGTCAGGGCAGCCCGCTTCTGGCTGCTGGTGGCAGGGCTCGGCCTTTCCGCGCCCTGCATGCATGCCCTCGGCAGCTGTGACACACTGGCGGCCACACGCCTTGCCGCCACCGGCTTCGGCCTGTTCAGCGGTCTCTTCATCGCCAACATCTTTCCCGCTGCCTTCGACGTCGTCGCCCCGGGGACACGGGCCACCGCCGTCGGCCTGCTGAACTTCTGCGGCGCCATCATGTCCGGATTTGCCACGCTTTTTGGCGGGCTGTGGAAACAGTCGTTAGGCATGGACCGCCTTCTCTCCTTCACCGCCCTGGCCGGCCTGGCCGCCGCTGCGGCCCTTGTCATCGGCATCCGCAGGTTCTTCCCTTCCGATCACCCACAAACCCCGTCCTCCTCATGAAGCTCCTCTCGCACCTCCTTCTCAGCCTCTGGACCTGCGGTGCCATCCATGCCGCCAACCTCACCGATCGCATCGCCCTCTGGCCCGGCAAGGCACCCAACGGCGACGGCACCTTTGAAGCCTGCGACAATGAACTGGAGGTGTTCCTGCCGCCGGCGGACAGGGCCAGCGGCACCGCCGTCGTGATCTGTCCCGGCGGCGGTTACATCCGTCACGTCACCGACCGTGAAGGCTATCCCATCGCCCAGTGGCTGAACGAACATGGCATCGCGGCCATCATCCTTGAATACCGCCTGCCCAAGCTTCGGCATCAGGTGCCCCTGCTTGACGCCCAGCGTGCCATCCGGCTCACCCGCGCCCAAGCGGCCAGATGGAGGCTTGATCCTCAGCGCGTCGGCATCCTGGGGTTTTCAGCAGGCGGTCACGTCGCATCCACCGCAACCACGCATTTCGATGATGGAAACGCCTCGTCCCAGGACCCGGTCGACCGCATGAGCAGCCGCCCCGGCTTTGCCTGGCTCGTGTATCCGGTGGTCACGATGGGGCGGTTCACCCACACCGGCTCCAGGATGGAACTGCTCGGCGCCAGCCCGGCGCCTGAACTCGAACGCCTCTATTCAAACGAAACCCAGGTCACCTCCCGGACCCCGCCGGTGTTCCTTGCCCACGCCATCGACGACAAGCCTGTCCCAGTGGAGAACAGCCGCCAGTTTGTCGAAGCCATGCAGAAGCACCGGTTGCCCGTGGAACTGCTGGAGCTTCCCGAAGGCGGCCACGGTCTCAACGGCTGCAAGGGCCCCTTGTGGGAGCAGTGGAAGGCCGCCGCCCTGCAATGGCTTGCCAAACAAAAGATGCTGCCCTGAGCTCGAACATCTCATGCCAACCGTCCGTCTGCTCACCGCACTCCTGGTCACGGCCTCGATGTCGCCGGCACCGACATTGGCACAGCCCCAGGCACAGGCTGCTGAAGCCTCTCCCGCCTTGAAGCTGAACGAGGTGGTCTTTCGCTCCACCCTCGACAACTCGGAGCAGCGCTACGTCGAGCTTGTCCCCGCACTCATGCCTGAAGGCAGGCCGGCCGACCTCATCATCGCCCTTCACGGCCATGGTTCCGACCGCTGGCAGTTCATCCGCGATCCCCGCGGGGAATGCCGGGGGGTGCGTGACGCGGCCGCCAGGCACCACGCCATCCTGCTTTCTCCTGACTACCGGGCCGGGACATCCTGGATGGGGCCGCTGGCCGAGGCCGACCTTTTTCAGATCATCGCCGAGGCCAGGCGGCGTCATCACCCTGGAAGAGTCTTCATCACTGGCGGGTCCATGGGCGGAACCTCGGCCCTCATCTTCACCGCCCTGCATCCGGAGCTGATCGACGGCGTGTGCAGCCTCAACGGCACGGCGAACATGCTGGAGTTCGATGGATTTCAGGAGGCCGTCTCCGCCTCCTATGGCGGCACAAGGCAGTCGAAGCCGGAGGAATACCGGAAACGCAGCGCCGAACTCCACCCGGAAAAGTTCACCATGCCGATCGCCATCACCACGGGCGGCAAGGATGCCGTCGTGCCTCCGCAAAGCGCGCTCCGGCTGGCGGAGGCGCTCCGGCTGGCAGGACGGAAGACTCTGCTCATCCACCGCCCGGAAGGAGCTCATTCCACCTCCTATGAAGACACGGTCAGGGCCATGGAGTTCATCCTCCGGACCGCCAGCCGTTAAACACAAAGTTTGTTCAGTCCTTCCATGAAACCGCTCATCCATCTCGCTCCGGTCCTGCTCCTGATCCCCTCCCTCTCCTGCTCCAGCCTGCTTGTCAGCCACCGGATGAAGGCGGCCGGGCGCAAGCTCCAGGCCACCAGCCAGCTTCAGCAGGAAGGCCGCTGGGAGGAGGCCCTGGACATGAACCGGCGCATGCATGCCAGCGTTTCAAAGTCAGTCCAGTCCCTGCCACGACGACCCGGAGCCTCGGGCGCCATCATCGACCTTCGCCCGCTGCTCGCCGCCTGGCAATCCGGCCCCTGGTCCGAACTTCAGGAGGCTCTCCAAAGGCATGACGACAAGCGCTCCCAGGCAGCCCTGCGTTCGCTCCGCCAGCAATGCATCAACTGCCACGCTGTCGCCGGAAAGCCGCAGTTACAGGTTCCGGAGCTTCCGTGAGATGAAACAGGGCCGTAAGCTGTCACTCCTTCAGCCACTGCACGCTGAGGATCTGCTCAATCTGCATCTTGCCTCCGGCCTCGGGAATGTCCTCCGTGCTCTTCTTCCAGGTGACACGGCACCTGCGTCCGACATAGGCGGCCGGATCCTCCAGCACCCTGTCCACCGAGGCATCGGGATGAAGGATGAAATAGGACACCTCCTCACCGCCGACCGTCTTCATGTTCCAGTGAAAATAGTCGCCTTCCTCGATGCCGGCAAAGACGCCGGCTGTGACCTTCGCCCCGCCTGAGCTGCGCGCCTTGTTCAGCGCCGCGACAAAGGCCGTGCAGTTGGTGACATGCTTCTCCGTGGTGGCCTGATAATCCTCCCCATGAAACACGGGCGCGGGCTTCTCGGTGGTCAGCCACTTGAAGATGACGTCCTCCTTGAAATAGAGCCGTTCCTCGACCTTGGCACCGCGCGAACCGTCCTCCTTGAGCTGCCGGAATGTATTGAACACAAACAGAGGCTCACCGCCTTCCAGGTAGTACTCGGTGACCGCCGCTTCTTCGCCGCGGGTGACCGCGATGATCTTCCTCAGTTCATTCCCTTCAAACCAGCCGGTCAGGTCGGCCTTGGTGGCTTTGTCACCCGATGAGCTGGTGGCCTTCCTGAAGGAAGCCTCGTTCGCGTTGATCTCCAGGTAAACCTCCCGGTGATGAGCCGTGTCCTCCTGGGCCGCCGCAGAAGTTGCGAATCCAAGGACAAGCAGGCAGGAAAGGAGCAGGGTCGCCTTCATGCGCATTCATCGCGCCGCCACTATGAAACGCAAGGCCGCGCTGAAGTGACGTATCCGGCTCATTGGGCCGCAAGGTTCGCGCGGCCTCCGCGCAGAACGTATTTCTGGATCTTCCCGGTCGCCGTCTTGGGAAGCTCGGGAATGAATTCAAAGCCATGGGGCACCTTGAAATGCGCCAGGTGATCACGGCAGAACTGGCGCAACCCGGCGGCATCGGCGCCTGCTCCGGACTTCAGCACGACAAAGGCCTGCGGTGTCTCGCCCCACTTCTCATGCGGCAGCCCGACCACGGCCGCCTCCTGGACAGACGGATGCCGGAGAAGCACCCCCTCGATTTCAACCGAGGAGATGTTCTCTCCACCGCTGATGATGACATCCTTCCACCGGTCGCGGATCTCGATGTATCCGTCCGCATGCACCACGGCGGCGTCACCGCTGTAGAACCACCCGTCCCGGATGGCCCTGGCCGTGGCCGCAGGATCCTGGTAATAGCCGGCCATCACGGCGTTTCCCCGGATGATGATCTCGCCCAGCGACGCGCCGTCCCTTGCCACCTCCCGGCCCTCGTCATCCACCACGCGCACCTCGGCGTTGCCAAGATACTCGACTCCCTGGCGTGCCTTGATGCGCGCCCGACCGGCAGCGTCCAGCAGGGCATGCTCCGGGCGCCATTCGCTGATCGTCACGATGGGCGAGACCTCGGTCAGCCCGTACACATGCGTGATCTCCCAGCCAAGCTCGCCTTCAATCCTCTCGATGGTCGCCGCCGCAGGCGGGGCGCCAGCCGTAAAAACACGCACGCCGCGCGGCGCCGCCCGGCGCAGCTCCTCGGGGGCGTTGGCCAGGCCTATCAAAACGGTTGGCGCGGCGCACAGCAGGGTGATGCCCTCCCTGGCGATGGCTTCAAAGATCAGCCGTGGATCCGCCTTGCGCAGGCAGACGTGACGGCCGCCCACCGCCGTGATCGTCCAGGTGAAGCACCAGCCGTTGGCATGAAACATCGGCAGCACCCAGAGATAACGGTCCGCGCTGCTGATCCGTGTGTGCATGAGATGCCCCATGATGTTCATCGCCGTGTTGCGATGCGTCACCATCACCCCCTTCGGGCTGGCCGTGGTGCCGCTGGTGTAGTTGATTGAAATGACATCGGTCTCCTCGATGGCGACCGGCTCGAAGCCCGCCTTCGCATCCGCAATCATCTCCTCATAGCCCAGCCATCCCTCCCTTGCCCCCTCCAGCGCCACAAAGTGAGCCGCTTCCGGAATCCGCGGACGGATGCTGTCAACCGCTTCAAAATAATCCGGATGCACGCACACCACCTTTGCCCCGCTGTGACTCAGGATGTAGGCAAAGTCATCGGCGGTCAGACGAAAGTTGACCGGCACCGTCACCGCCCCGGCCTGGGGAACGGCGTAGCAGGCCTCCAGGTGGGAATGCGTGTTCGGCGAGATCACGGCCACCCGGTCACCCTTGCCCACGCCCAGCTTCTGCAGGCATGAGGACCAGCGGTCGCAGCGCTCAAAAAACTGGCTGTAGGTCAGACGCAGCCCCCCGTCGACGACGGCCTCCCTGTCGGCATAAAGACGGCGTGCACGACGGGCGAAATCCAGGGGTGAAAGCGGTGTTTCCATGGAATAACCATTTTAGAAACAACCGCAGGGGGCTGGCGATGAAAAAGCCGCATCGGCCCCGCCTCACTCATCGTTACTGCCTAGAGGCCGACTTCCCGCAGCTTTTGAGCAGCCCCACACCCAGAAGCAGGCAGCCGCCGCTGTCGGCCAGGGTCCACCACCAGGGCAGCGGGCACTGCAGATCAATCGACAGATAGGCCGGACAGGCGCCCACCATGATCCATCCATAGACGCGAACCAGCGCCTGCTGCCTTTCCAGGTCGCGCAGGATCGCCCAGGTCATGACGGCGAGCGCCACATAGGCAAAACCGGCGTTGCCGGCAAGGTAGAGGGTCAGGGGCACCAGGGGCGGCTGGCCGTAGCCCATGAGCCAGGAGAACTTTTCGAACGCCTCACCCGGCATGATCACGCCAGGCAGGCCGGTGAGGAGAACCGCAAGAATGATGCGCAGCAGCCAGCGCTGAACTGAAAGTCGCGGAAGGGTGGCGGGATGCATGACGACGTCGTGAAGACTGCGTGGTACGCGGTCGCACACCGGCTGCAATCAGGAAAAAATGCCGACCCAGGATCATTCGCCCGCCGGGCCCTGCAGCCCTTCCCACAGCCGGATGCTGTCGATCTGGAACACCCCGCCGTCCACGCCCTTGAAGTCGATCTGCGCATGTCCGGTGGTGTCGATGTTCGCGCTTTCAAAGACCTGCTTCTCACCATCCACCTTCAGCACAAGCCTTCCCTTTTTTGCCTCAATCACCACGTCATGCCATTGGTTCAAGGCGAACAGCGGCTTCTCGACGGGCCTGGATTCGACGTTCTTCTTGATGGTCAGCGTGGTCGCCTTCTCGCTGAAGACCAGGGTGTGGATGTGATGCCCGATGTCGAGGAGGGGAAATCCGCGCTGATAAGCCCCGGCATCATGACGGATCCGCATCGAGCAGACGAAGTTTTCCGGGACCTTGCGAAGCCAGATGACCGGCTTCAAGCCGGCATGAGAGGGGTCGTTGCTCGCCAGTTTCTTCGCCTGGAACTCCTTCGAGGACTCGCTGCCTTGAAGCACCCCCTCCTTCACGGTCCAGGTGCTGCTCTGCCGGACCTCCCAGAATTCCGTGTTCAAGGCCCCGTTGAAGTCATCTTCATAAACAAGCTTCAGGCTTTTAAACAGCTCGGAGCTCATTGCGGCGGGATCGCCGGCACGGACAGCCGCAGGCAGGGCAAGCATCAGAAGGGCGAAAAGCGCAGGAAGGCGGAGACGGTCTCTGTTCATGAGTCCTGCAAACGAAGACCGGCCGCTGACCTATCAGAAAGACCAGGCCTCATGCGGGGCAGGACGTTTGCGCCACATCCGAAGCGTGCTTCTTCAAGCCAGGGTTTGTCACTTCCATGGATTGACACGCAACGCCGCCTGCCAATGGCTGAAGGCTCAGCCCATGCACCCCGGCCCGCCTTCACCACGCGCCCTTTCCGACCTCTCCTGCGAGGAGCTCGGGTCCTGGCTGGAAGGCTCTGGGTTCAAGGCTTCCCACGCCGAAGCTGTGATCCGCCGCCTGCTCAAACAGTCCGACCCTGGAACAGCCTCCGGAACACGGATGCCCTCGACGCTCCAGGCACGGTTGCAAAGTTCGTTTGCTGCGGAGGCCGCACATCCCGCGATGCGCCAGGTCTCCGAGGACGGCACCACCAAGCTGCTGCTCAGGCTGCATGACGGACGCACGGTCGAATCCGTGCTGATGCCGGATTATCATGACGACCGCGCCGCAGGCTGCATCTCCAGCCAGGTGGGCTGCGCCATGGCCTGCGACTTCTGCGCCACCACCCAGACCGGCTTTGAACGCAACCTGAGCTCGGGGGAGATCATCGAACAGTTCCTGCACCTGCAAAAAGAGGCACGTGCGGCCGGCCGCACGCTGAGAACCATCGTCTTCATGGGCATGGGCGAGCCGATGCTGAACCTGAGGAATGTGATCGCCGCCGTGAAGCGCATCGCCGACCCAAGGCTGGGCGCCTTCGGCTGGCGCCAGATCACCATCTCCACCGTGGGCATCGTGCCGGGCATGGACGAACTGCGCGAAGCCGGCCTTGGCGTGCACCTCGCCGTCTCCCTTCATGCACCGGATGACAGGACCCGTGCAGACATCCTGCCCATGGGCAGGCGCTTCCCCGTCCGCGATGTCCTGGCCGCCGCCGACCGTTACCAGGCTGACAGCGGCAGAATCACCACCATCCAGTACTGCCTGCTTGAAGGAGTCAACGACTCCCTGGAGCAGGCGCGTGAGCTTGCCCGGCTCCTCGATGGACGCCGCATGCATGTGAACCTGCTCCGGTACAACCCCACCGGGCTGAGCCTTCGCGGCCGAACGTATGCGCCGAGTTCCATGGAGCAGACCGAGGCGTTTCTGGCGGAACTCCGGACCTGCGGCGCGGTCGTCCACCTCCGACGTGCCCGAGGTCCGGACATCGACGCCGCCTGCGGCCAGCTGCGCAAGCGACAGACCCCTGGCAGCCAAAGTCCGCTCATGGCCGACCGTCAGGGGGAATGACCCAGGTTGCAACGGCGTTCATGCCGGACATGCTTGCCGGCATTAGCCCCATGAAGCCCGTTCAAGGTTACCACCTCATCACCCCTGACGACCTGCAGTGGCGTCTTTCAAACCTCATGCAGATTCCGAATGCCGACTACCTGGAACGCACGGGAAGTGAAAACCTGGGCGCAAGGCTCTGGCGCCTGCCGCCCGCGAGCGCCAACACGCTGCACAGGCACCTTTATGCCGAGGAATTCTATTTTGTGCTCGAAGGCACGGGACGAATGCGCGTCGGCACTCAAACCCTCACCGTGCCGAAGCACGGAGGCGTGCTGGTGGGGCCCGACCAGCTTCGCCAGGTCTTCAACGACACGCAGGAGGATGCCCTCTGGCTGATCGTCGGCGCCCCGGAGGAACTGGAACTTCTGCCAACGGCGACCGTCAGGCCCGACCTGACCAAAATCTACCCCGTCGACCCAACCCAGCTCCCCGGCGAACTCAAAGACGCCCAATGGCCGCCCGCCCCGGACTCACGCAGCTCATGAATGACATCAACCCTCACGACCTTGCCCGCGAATGGATCCACGCCTGGAACACCCACGACCTGGATCTGATCCTGAAGCATTACCATGAGGACGTCGAGTTCACCTCCCCTTTCATCGCCCGCCTGACTCACCGTGCGGACGGCACCGTCCGAGGACGCAAGGAACTGGGCGAGTACTTCGCCCGAGGGCTGGCAGCCTATCCAGATCTGCATTTTAATCTTGTCCGGGTCTTCTCCGGAGTTCGCAGCTGTGTGCTGGAGTATCAAAGCGTCAACGGCCTGCAGGCCGCCGAATTCATGGAGCTCAACGAGGACGGCCTGGTGCGCCGCGTGTCAGCACATTATTCGGAAGCCCCGTGACAGGCCTGCGTCAACGATGAGCGTTCCGTTCAGATCCGCTCCCAGGCACGCTCCGCGACCGGATCACGGCCTTCATCGTATTCGATGTGGTCGATCAGGGTCTCGATGGGCAGGCCGGTGAGACCGCTTTCCGCAATCCTTTCCGGCAGCACCTGCGAACGTTCGTCCCGCCAGCCAAGCTTGGCGATGAAACGGTTCCAGACATGGCATTCCTCGTCCGTGCGCGAGGTTCCATGGGCATGGGCCCAGGCAAGCACTTCATCATCCGAGCCGCCCTGTTGCACACGCCTCCGGACGTCTTCATACGACACTCCCAGAAAACGGCAGCAGCGTCCGTCCAGGGTGTAGAACTGGGCGTCGCCCAGCTGCGGCACATACTCGGCCGGCAGCAAACCCGCCTCATGAAGACGGATCTTGTCGAGCATGCGCCCGAAGTAGATCAGGCGGCCAACTTTGCAGTAGCAGCTTCGGAGTCCCGGGACACTGGGCATGGCAGGAGGGGCGGTTGGTCTGACAGCCCATGATGCGGCATCTGGAGGAGGCTGCATGGAAAAAGAAAAAGCCGCCGGAGAAACCGGCGGCTTTGACTTTGTGAACAGCTGAATTCGAACCCGATCAGGCGGCGGGAGCTTCGGCGGCGGCCTTGGCAGCCTCGTCCTTCTCCTTCATGGCGGCCTTGCGGCTCATCTTCACCTTGCCCTTGTCATCAATGCCGATGCACTTGGCGGTGACGATGTCGCCCACCTTGACGACGTCCTCGGTCTTGTTGACGCGGAAGTCGGCGAGCTCGCTGATGTGGATGAGGCCGTCCTTGTTGCCAAACAGGCGCATGAAGGCTCCAAAGTTGGTCGTGCTGACCACCTTGCCGGTGTAGATCTTGCCAACTTCCACCTCGGCGGAGACGGAGCTGACCATCTCGACCGCCCGCTCCATGCCTTCCTTGCGGGTGGCGTAGATGTAGACGGTGCCGTCGTCCTCGATGCTGATCTCGGCTCCGGATTCGGCCTGGATGCCCTTGATGTTCTTGCCTCCAGGTCCGATGAGCTCACCAATCTTGTCAGGGTTGATCTTGAGCACTTCGATCCGCGGGGCATGCGGGCTGAGGGGCTGCACTTCCGCGATGGCCTGGGCCATGGCCGAAAGAATCTCACCGCGGGCGCTCTTGGCCTTGACGATGGCCTCTTCCAGGATGCTCAGGGGGATGCCGGGAAGCTTCAGGTCCAGCTGATAACCGGTGACGCCTTCCGTGGTGCCGCAAAGCTTGAAGTCCATGTCGCCGAAGTGGTCCTCGGAGCCCAGGATGTCCACCATCGTGAGATAGCGCTTCATCTGGTCCGCAGAGTCGAACTCGGTGACAAGACCAACGGAGATGCCGGCCACAGGGCGCTTCAGGGGCACGCCTGCGTCCATGAGAGCCATGACACCCGAACAAACCGAGGCCATGGAGGTGGAGCCGTTGGAGCTCATGACCTCGCTGCTGACGCGAATCGCGTAGGGGAACACTTCCTTGGCCGGGATCACGGGCTCGATGGAGCGTTCAGCCAGGGCACCGTGACCGATTTCACGACGATTCTGGCCGCCAAAACGACCGGTTTCACCGACGGAGAACGGCGGGAAGTTGTAGTGAAGAATGAAGCGCTTCGAATCAGGACCGCCTGCGTAGGTGTCCATCTCCTGGGCTTCGTCAGCGGGAGCAAGCGTGGCGATGGCCAGGGCCTGGGTCTCACCACGGGCGAAGATGGCGGAGCCATGGGTGCGGGGCAGCACTCCGGCCTCTCCGGAAAGAGGACGAATCTGGTCGATGCCGCGTCCGTCGCAACGATTGAGCTTGTCGAGGATGGAGATGCGGAAGGCCTTCTTCTGAAGGTAATCAAACGCCTGGCTGATCTCAAAGCCGGTGGCTTCGGGATACTTGGCCTTGATGGCGGCCTCGACCTCGTCCTTGAGGGCGCCGACGGCCTTGCCGCGGGCGACCTTGCCGGGCTGGTAAAGGGCGCCTTCGATGCGGTCCCCGGCGATCTGGTAGGCGATCTCAAGCAGTTCGTCCTTCACCAGCATGAGGGGCACGACGCGCTTGGGCTTGCCGCAGAGGGCGGCAAGCTCCTCCTGGGCCTTGACGATGCCCACGATGTTTTCCTGGGCGAAGCGCAGGGCGGCGACAAAGTCAGCCTCGGGCAGCTCGTTGGCGGCGCCCTCGATCATGATGACGTCGGTCTTGTTGCCGACATACACGAGGTCAAGGTCGCTCACTTCGCGATCGCTGTGCGTCGGGTTGATGACGAACTGGCCGTTCACACGACCCACGCGCACGGCGCCGATCGGCCCCGCAAACGGGATGTCGGAGATGCAGAGGGCGGCGGAGGCGCCGTTGATCGAGAGGATGTCAGAATCATTCTGGCCGTCCGCGCTAAGCAGGATGGAAATGACCTGGGTGTCGTAGAAGTAGCCCTTCGGGAACAGCGGCCGCAGAGGGCGGTCGGTCATGCGTGCGGTGAGGATTTCCTTCTCCGTGGGACGCCCCTCGCGCTTGAAGTAACCGCCGGGGAATCGGCCGGCGGCGGAGGCCTTCTCCTTGTACTCGACGGTGAGAGGGAAGAAGTCCTGGCCGTCCTTCACTTTCGTGGCGGAGACGGCGGTGACGATGACAATGGTGTCGCCGAGGCGAACAGTGACGGCACCGTCCGCCAGATGGGCGAGCTTGCCGGTTTCGATTTCGATGTTCCCTGAACCGCAGGGAACGCTGACTTTATGGATGGCCATGGTGGCTGTATTTGGGTTTGTGTTGTTTTAGGGGGAATGGGTCGGCTGGCGGCAAGATGCGGCGGAAGGCATAAAAAGGGGCTCTTCAGGTCCGCACAGCGGCGCTGTTGGCTTCAAACGCAGGCAGAAGGGCTTGATACCCAGGGTCTGTCACCTGCAGTTTCATGCTGCCATGCGAAAAGGGGCGATGCCCGTTGGCATCACCCCTTTTCAACGGGAAAACTGGATTAACGGCGGAGACCGAGGGCCTTGATCGCCTTCTGGTAGCGATCAACTGCCGTCAGCTTGAGGTAATCGAGCAGCTTGCGGCGGCGGGCGACAAGCTTCAGGAGACCACGGCGGGAGCTGTGATCCTTGGCATTATTCTCAAGGTGGCCGGTGATGTGATTGATGCGCTCCGTCAGGATGGCGACCTGGACATCGGCGCTGCCGGTGTCTTTGTCGTGCAGTTTGAAGCTGGCGGGGGCGGTTGCGACTTCGCTCATGGTGGGTTGTTCAAGTAAAATGCCGGACAACTTGTCAGGCGGGTGGTTTCAAGTGGGAATTTGAAGGGCCGCGATGATTCCACGAAAGGCCGCTTTGGCAAGGGGTTTTTCACAATGGGACCGAGACTTTTTTGCCTATTTCACCCCGCTTGGCCGCCATGCCAAGGAACGCCACCAAAAGAAGAAAGGCGCCGCCGGAACCCGGCGACGCCCAAGCTTGAATCATCCTTCAATCAGGCAATCACCTGCCTGGCACAGGGGCCGGTGCACCAGGAAGGGACGGCAGCCCCCCCGGGGCTGCGGGAACTCCGCCGGGTGCGCCGGGAAGTCCGGGAGCCCCCGGAAGTCCGCCCGGTGCTCCAGGAAGACCAGGAACCCCACCAGGAGCGCCAGGAAGTCCGCCCGGTGCCATCATGCTAGGATCCCCCAGGAGCCCGGACTGCATGCCCGTGTTCAGGATCTGCAGCACCTGCTGAGGCATGTTCTGGCTGGCCATGGTGAAGATGTCATAGCCACCAGCCATCGCCTTGGGACCCACGGCAGGGCCTTTTTTCGTGGCAAGCGACTCCACCTGCACCGAATTGTCATTGCGGCCGATGATGATCTTGCCACCACGCCAGGCACGCCCTTCCTTGGGCTGACCGGCGGCGTCGCAGTTCCACTGGGGAGGCCAGCTCGGGGCGAGCGGGTTCTCATAAACCAGGGGCATGATGCCATTGCTGGAAGTGGTCTGCCCCTGGGTCAGCGCCCAGTGGTTTTCACCCGCCTGCAGGGCCTGGTCGAAGGACGGCGACGTTCCAATGTTGCCATCAGGAACAAACTTGGAGGCCTTCGCCCCGAAGATGCGCTCATCCTGGATGATGTCCTCCTGGATCAGCACGCGGAAGGCGTCGTTTGCCGTGATGGCAGGGCCACCCGTCTGCGGATTGTTGTAGGTGTCCGGGTAGATCGAGTTGTTGTCATTGGCGAAAATTTTCATCGCCATGATGATCTGCCGGCAGTTGTTGCTCGTGGACGTCTGGTTCGCCATGTCCTGAATGACGTTGAAAGTGGGGACCGCCAGGCTCGCGAGAATCGCGATGATGGTGATCACCACCAGGAGTTCAATGAGGGTGAAACCTCGTTGGAGTGCTCGTTTCATAGTAGTGCGTTTAGGGTTGGGTTTATGATGTTATGCTGTTCGGCCGGGAACAATTATTCCCGGGCCAAATTGATTAGACTCGCCTGCCAGAAAAATGGCGAGAAAAATTTCACCCATCCCCAACGCAACCCCTCTCAATAATTCATTTTTGAAATGGATTCGTTGGTGACAAAAAAAGCCTGCCTGCTAGGCTCGTTGCTCATTTCAACAAAAAAGCCGTGCGCTTTTCATCCCCAAAGACATTTCAATCGATCAAAAGGCGTCCATCGCCGCCGTCGGCTTGGACGAATTTTTATAAACCCTCCCAGGGAACGGTTGCGTTTCACCCCCTCATGTTCGTCATGCGATATTCCTTCTGCGCTGCTTTGATTCTGGCCTCCGGGACATGCCTGGTGCTGGGCCAGGCCCCTCCCGCCGCACCTGGCGCACCTGGCGCCCCCGCCGCCCCGGCTGCGGGAGGAGCCCTCAATATTCAACAGGAAACAGAAGCCTTGATGAATGCCGCCCTGGGTTTGTTCCAGGAAGGCAAGTATCAGGAGGCGCTGTCCAAAATCGCTGATGTGGAGAAGAACCTCAGCGGCAAGCCCTTCCCGCAGGTGCTGTTCGTCAAGGGCGCCTCCTACTTCAATCTGAATGACTACCCCAACGCCATCACGGCACTGGAGGCCTATCAGACCAGTTTTGCCGATGGCGAATACATCAATCCGGTGAAAATGGCCCTTGGCCGCAGCTACATCAACAAGGGCGAGCCGGACAAGGGGATCGAGGTTCTCAAGGCCCTCGTCTCCAGTGCCCCCGCCATGAAGGCCGAGGCCGGGCTTTTTGTGGCTGAAGCCCTCAAAAAGCAGGGTAAAAATGACGATGCCATCGCCATCCTGAACTCCGTCCTGACGGATGGCACCCGCAGCGCCGAAGGCATTCAGGCAGCCATGATGTGCGCCGACCTTTATGTCGCCAAGGGTGAGCTCGACAAGGCCGGGGAGCTCATGGACAAGGTCAAGGGTTTCGCCTCCGGCGGCGACAACATTGCACAGATGAACAACATCTACCTCAAGCTTGGGGATCAGATGCTGGAAAAGAAGAGCTTCCGCGAGGCCCTGGGCGCCTACCAGCTTGTTCGCAAGAAGAGCGAGATCACCCGTGTCCAGAAGGAGCTGATCGCAAAGATCGAACAAAGCCTCAAGACTCCGGGCAAGGGCCCCATTCGTGGCACCAAGGAGGAGCTGGAGGAGAAGCTGAAGACCAACAACAGCCTGCTGGAGGAGATTGAAAAGCGTGCCGACTACGACGCATCGCTCTATTATCGCCTGGGCCGTTGCTATTTCGAGATGGCACGCCTCTGGGAGTCCCTGCTGGCCTTCGATGTCATCGTCAAGGAGTTCAAGGAGTTCCCCCAGCGTGACCGCTGCATGTTTGGCATGATCATTGCCAACGCCCAGCTGAAGCGCGTCAACGCCGCCCGCAAGCTTTGCGAAAAATACATCGAAGAGTTTCCAGATGGCGCCGACCTCGGCACTGTTTCCGAAATGTTCGGCATGCTCGCCTACGAAAACGGCCAGATGCAGGAGGCTGTGGACGCCTTCAACAAGGCGGAGGGCTTTCCCAAGGCCGAGAAGGAACGGCTCCGCTTCCTGCGTGGCAACGTGCTGTTTGAAATGCAGCGCTTTGACGATGCCAGGACCACCTTCGAGCTTCTGGTGAATGAGTTCCCCCAGTCGGCCTACAAGGACGATGCCATGTACCGGGTGGTCCTCAGCTACTTCTACCAGAACGACTCCATCAATGTCACGAAGTCCATCAAGGCCTACCTCAAGGAAAATCCGAAGGGGCAGTATGTGATCGACGCCCGCTATCGCCTCGCTTTCATCAAGTTCCAGGCCAGGGACACCGAAGGCGCAATGGCTGACCTTGAATCCATCGTCAAGGACGCGCCCAATGACACGAACATCGGGCAGGTTTACGCACTCCTTGGCGACGGTTACAATCAGAAGCAGGACTACGAAAAGGCCCTGGAGAACTTCGCCCTGGCCGTGGACAAGGCCAAATCAGACGATGTTTTGAGTTATGCCATGGACCAGACGACGGACCTCTATGCGTCCATGAACAAGTGGAAGGAGCTGGGGGACATGTGGGAAAAGTATCTCAAGACTCACAAGGACAATGAGGAGCAGGAGCTCAAGGCCGTTCTCTGGATCTCCCGCGCCAGGGTCAAGGAGGACAAGAAGGATGAGGCCACCAAGCTTCTTTCAACGGCCATCAAGCCCAAGATCCCCAACCCAGCCAACGAACAGGTCGAAGGCCTGATTCAGCAGCTCGTCAGCCTGGTGGCACCCAAAAGGCGTGCACGAGCAGCCGCCCCAACCCAGTCCCCCGCCCCATCCGCCGATGGCGCCGCCAAACCAGCAGAAGCCGCCCCCGCCCCGCCTCCGTCCCCTCCCCCTGCCGCCTTTGAAGAGGTGGAAAAACAGCTGGAAGCCCTGCTAACCCCCCCGGAGGCCGCCATGAACGGCACCGCCCAGATGCGCATTCTTTTCGCCAAAGCCTGGCTGGCCAAAACCATGAGGGAACCTGAAAAGGCGGAGAAACTCTTCACCATCATCATCGAAGTTGCCAAGCCTGACGATCTCAGCCCCATGCTGCTTGCCACGGTCGGTGACAACGCCCGCAAAAAAGGCGACCTCGACAAGGCCACCGCCTGCTACAACCGCCTCAACGAGTTCTTCAAGGACACCGAGTATGCCGACGGTGCGGCCGTCGGGCTGGCTGAAATCGCCTACGAAAAGAACGAGTTCGACAAGGCCCTCGAACTTTTCCGCAAGGCCCAGGTCGACTACGCCGGCAGCTCCCGCCTTCTTGACGCCACCCGCGGAGAGGCCAGGGCCCTTTACAAGCTCAAGAAGTTCGACGACGCCAAAAAGATTTACGAAAACATCCTCAACACCAAGGAATGGCGTGGCGAGGCGCATGCGGAGGCCCTGTTCATGCAGGGGGAGATGCTGACCGACCAGAACAAGCCCGGGGAGGCCATCTCGTTTTATCAACGCGTCGTCATCGCCCACCAGAAATGGAAGCCCATCCTCGCCAAGGCTTACATCCAGGGGGCCAAGGCCTTCATCAAGCTCAATCGTCCCCAGGAGCTTCCTGACCGGCCCAATTCCGACAAGGAGGCCGCCAAGCTGATGCTGGTCGAAATGACCAAGCGCCAGGACATGCAGAACCTTCCCGAACTCAAACAGGCCCAGCAGCTTCTTGGCACCCTGTAATCCCCCACCCGCCTCACAACATCCCCATGTTCCGCTTCCTCCCCCTGCTGCTGGTGCTTGTCGGCCTGATGACAAGCCAGTCCAGCGCCCAGTTCCTGATCCTCAAGGACGGCAGCCGCATCCCATCCTCCGAGTTTCATCTCGAAAACGGCAAGATCATACGCACCATCCTCCTCGGTGACAACAAAACCGCCACCACCGAACTGCCAAAGCAGAACGTGGCCTCCCTGGACTGGCCGGATGTCCCTGAGATCAGCGAGGCACGCGGCCTGATGTCCCAGGGCAAGCCCGAGGACGCGGTCGCCCTCCTCGCCAAGGCCAAAGGCTTTTTCGAGATGTTCGAAACCATGCCCGGCTCCCCTTACACGGATGTTTTCTTCGCCTATGTCGAGATCCTCAGCCAGGCGGGCAAGTTCGAGGAAACCGTCAAGTTCATCCCGCAGCTCAAGATTCTGAACCTCACCGACGCCCAGAAGATGCAGCTGCGCATCATCCAGCTCGACATCGACCGCCAGACCTCCTCGGAGTTCACCTCCATCATCGCTGAAGCCGAAAGCATTCTCAGTGAAACGGACGACTCCAGTGTCGGCGCCTCCATCTGGGCGATGATTGCCGACATTTATGCCCGCCAGAAACAATGGGAAAAGGCGCTCATGGCCTACCTCCGCATTCCGGTTTTCTTCGGGACCCAGGTCCAGCGCGTGCCTGACGCCGAGCTCAAGGCCGGTCAAATGCTCGTCAAGATGAAGCGGTATGAAGATGCCCAGGCAGTCTTCAAGCGACTCGTGGAAACCTACCCGGGCTCGGCCGTGGCCGACCTTGCCTCCAAGGAACAGGCCAAGATCAACGGCATGAAAAACGAACCCGAAGGCTCTGAAGAAGAAGACTCCGGGCAGAAGGCCGAGGCCAAGACCGCGGACACAACCGCCCCTGCCAAGTGAATAAAAAAGCCTGACATTCCCTTCCCAACAGACAACATCCTCCTCATCCTCACACCCCTAGTCCCATGCAACTCCGCCAACCCGCCAAACTGACCCAAACCATCGTTCGCGCCGCCGCCTGTGTCATGCTCCTCGCCGGCAACCTCGCCATTGTCGCGCCCATCCACGCCCAGGAAGGCGCCGCTCCGGCCGCGGCTGGAGCAGAGGCCCCCACCAAGGTCGAACACACCCTCATGGACCGCTTCCATGAAGGCGGCTGGGTGATGTACCCCATCACCGCCTGCTCCGTGGCCCTGATCTGGCTCACCGTCGATCTCTGGATGCGCACCGGCCTCAAAAAAATGGCTCCGCCCGCCCAGGTAGCCCAGCTTCAGGACCTCTTCCGTGCGGGTGATTATGTCGGCGCCTACCAGTTCGCCAAGGCCAACAACTCATCCTTCTGCGATGTCTCCCGCGTCGCCCTCAGCTTCGTCGGAGACGGCGAGGAGGCGGTTGACAACGCCCTCTTCACCGAGCTCAACAAGGTCAACTCCACCATCACCACCCGCATCAACTACCTCTCCGTGATCGGTGTCTGCACGCCGATGATCGGTCTGACCGGCACGGTGACGGGCATGATGAGCGCCTTCGCCACCCTGGGCACCAGCGGCGTGGGCGACCCTTCCAAGCTCTCGGGCGCCATTGGTGAGGTGCTTATCGCCACGGCATCCGGCCTCTTCATCGCCGTGCCCGCCTTCATGTTCTTCTATTTCCTCCGCAACCGCCTGCAGTCCTCCATGACCGGCCTGCAGGATGTGGTAGGCGCCCTTTTCCGCAAGATGCCCTACAGCCATCTCAAGGACGCCCACGTCGGCGAGGAAGAATTCTACGCCGCAATCCCGAACTGGGTCAACGGAGGCGAGGCCGCTGCCGCCGCCTGATCCACCCCGCTTTACACTTCAACAACAACCTTTAACCTGACACCACTATGGGCGGAGGAGGCGGAGGAGGCGACGGCGAACCAGAGTTCCAGATCGCTCCAATGATTGACGTGCTGCTCGTGTTGCTCATCTTCTTCATGAGCATCACGTCGGCCCAGGTGCTCCGCATCGACAAGGACATCAAGCTCCCTGTCGCTGCGGACGCCAAGAAAAAGGAGGACAAGAACACCATGTTCGAGGCCGCCATCAATGTTCGCTGGCTTTCGGGCAAGCAGGAGTCCAAGATCAAGCTCGATGATCGTGAGATGTCCAACGAGGAGATTGTTGACACCCTCACCCAGCGCAAGAACAGCAACCCCACCTATCGTGTTGTGATCCGCGGTGACCGCGACACGCCTGCCGTGGAAATCCAGAAGGTCATGGCCCTCATCGCCCAGTCCGGCATTGACGACATCTCCTTCTCCGCGCTCAACCAGGAATAGCTCTCATGGCCCACGGACATCACAACAAACGCACGATCGAATCCGACCAGCTCAACATGGGCTTCCAGATCGCGCCCATGATCGACGTCGTCTTCGTCATCATGCTTTTCTTCATGGTCATGGCCGGAGCTGTCAAGGTGGAGCGCGAGCTCAAGACCCAGCTTCCCGGCATCGGCACCCCGGCCCTCAACAACGATGACACTCCTCCGGACGAAATCATCGTCACGGTGGAGGAGACCGGTGTCGTCACCCTCAACGAGGAGGAGTTTGACTCGCCCGAAAACAAGACCCTGCCCAACTTCACCGGAACCCTGATGAAGCTCAAGCAGGAGGCGGACAGCCGCAATGCCAAGGTCATGGTCACCATCCAGGCCGAGGAACAGGCCCGCTACGAACGCGTCATCGACGTCCTCAATGCCATGGCGAAGGCACGCATCGGCAACGTCACCTTTACCGTCGGCGGCGAGGAATTCTGAAGCACCCGTCCGCTTCCAGCCCATTTTCAGCCGGGAACTCCAGTTCCCGGCTGTTTTTTGTCCCTGTCTCCCACCCGCTTTTCCCGACCAGCATCGGCCCTTCTGCCGCCTTGACGCCTGTTTCACACTCCTTTAGTATCCTACGATGAGTCTCTCCTCCCATAGCCTAAGGCCCTTGGTTTTCCTGGCAGTCGCGGTTTCCTGCACATCCGCCCCCAAGGCATCCGCATTCCTTGGCCTGTTCGAGAAAAAGGAGAAGTCCGTCCCAGGCAGCGCCGAACGCAATGCCCAGGAGGCCCAGGCTTCCGCCATGCTTGAACAGGCTCGCGAGGCCCAGTCCAACGGCCGCACCGGCAAGGCCCAGTCCCTCTATCAGCAGATCATCAGGCAGTTCCCCTTCACCGCAGCGGCGGCGGAGGCCTCCTTTGCGAACGCCGTCATCATCAGGCAGGACAGCGGGCTCCAGCAGTCTTTCGACGCCTTCCAGACCTTCATTGACCAGTATCGCACCAGCCCGCGGTTTGATGATGCCATCCAGCAGCAATACGAAATCGCCGAAATCGCCAAAGGAGGAAAAAAGGAGCGCAGCCTGATCCTGATCCCGGTCAAAATGGGCGGTGATGAAGTGGTGGCGATGTACAAGAAGATCATTGCCAACGCACCTTTCGGCAAGCTCGCCCCCCTGGCCCAGTTCAGCATTGGCGAGGTCTATCAGGACATGGGTGAGAAAAACCAGGCCGTGGCAGCCTACCAGACGGTCGTCGACAACTACCCGAACACCAAGCAGGCGGACGAAGCCCAGTTCCGGATCGGCTCCATCAGCAGCGTGGCTGCCAGCCGCAGCGAGGACAAATCCAACCTCCTCGCCGCGCGAGACGCCCTGACCACCTACATGACGGTCAATCCCAAGGGTGAAAGGGCGGGTGAGGCTGAGCTTGGCCTGCGTCAGATTAACGCCGTCGAAGCGGGACAGTCCCTGAACGTCGGCAAATTTTACATGCGCATGGGCAAAACCAAGGCGGCAGCCATTTATTTCAATGAAGCGCTAAAATACGGCTCCCCGGATGCTTCCGCAGAAGCCCGCACCCTGCTCGCTGAACTGGCGGCCACTGACCCGGAGGCCGTTTCAGCCGCTCAAAAAGGTCAGCCTGATCAGGACTACACCGTCGCCGCCGCCAAAAATCTGAAAAGCCGGGAAGATTACATCGGTCCGCTCGCTCCCGAGCTTGCACGCCTGGGTCAGAAGCCTCAGATGCGTGCCGGCAACGACAACTTCCTGCCCATTCCGCTCTCGGAGCCCACCTTGCCGGCCACCCCTGGCGCCACGCCAGCTCCCGGCACACTGCTGCCTCCCGTCGTTCAGCCCCAGGAAAAGCCGGCTCTTCTGCCCGTGCCCGCAGCCCCCGCCGTTCCCACTCAGCCAGCCCCAGGAAACCTGCCCGTCCCGCCCAAACCGCCGGCCTCCTGATTTCATTGCAGCCTTTCCCGCGCCACGCAGCCATCTCCGACCTGGATGAAAACCTACCTCTCCCTGTTCGCCACCAGCATCGCCCTTTTCCTGACCAGCTGCGCAGGCTACCACCTTGGGGGGCAGAAACCGACCCATCTTCAGGGCATCACCAAGCTCGCCATCGGCACCTTTGAAAATCAGACGCTTGAACCACGCATCTCCTCCGTGGTTACCAACTCGCTGATCAAACAAATCCAGACCGACGGTTCCTACCAGATCGTCTCCAGGGAGGATGCCGAAGCCATTCTGGAGGGCACGATCGCAAGGGTGGATCGTTCCCAGTTCCGTTCCGTCCGCCAAAACGTTCTTCGCACCTCGCAGCTCCAGATGCGCCTCAGCGTCGGCTACAACATCAAGGACGCCGCCTCCGGACGCACCATCCACGTCGGCCGCGGAAGCGCCAACTCCTACGTCATCCTCGACAGCAACGTGCAGAACTCGGAGGCCCAGGCCCTCGACGATGCCGCTCAGCGCCTCGCCACCAACATCGCCAACGAAATTTCCGAAGGCTGGTGAGCACCGAGGACCGCGACGCATTCGAACAAGAGCCTTGCCCCGGGGCCGAGGATGAATCCTGCGATCCGCTCGACGTCTCCACTCTTCAGCCGTCCCGCGTCCAGGCGGCCCTCTACCTGACCGCAACGCCCATCGGCAACCTTGGCGACATCACGCTTCGTGCCCTGGAGGTGTTAAAACAAGTCCAGCTCATCGCCTGCGAGGACACCAGGCACTCCGGCCGTCTGCTCAGTCATCACGGTGTCCACGCCCGCCTTGTCAGCCTCAACGAGCACAACGAGGCGCGCCGCATCCCTGAACTGATCGCCCACATCCGGGCCGGGGGCAGCGTCGCCCTGGTCTCGGATGCCGGCATGCCCACGGTCTCCGACCCTGGTCAAAGGCTCGTGCAAAGCGTGGTCGCCGCCGGTTTGAAGGTCGAAAGCCTCCCCGGTCCAAGCGCCGTGCTCACGGCGCTCGCCGCCAGCGGCCTGCCCACCGTCCCCTTTTATTTCGGCGGCTTTCTGCCTCACAAGAAGGGCCAGCGTGAAAAGGAGCTTCTCGCCGCCCTCCAAAGGGATGCCACGAGCCTCTATTTCGAAAGCCCCTACCGCCTCGTGGACACGCTTGCCATGATCGCCGCCGCCAGTCCCGGCCACCGCGTCGTCGTTGCCAGGGAGTTGACGAAGAAGTTTGAGGAATTCCAGCGCGGCCCGGCACAGCAAGTGCTTTCTCATTATCAAAACCGACCGCCCAAAGGTGAAATCACCCTCGTCATCGCCCCCTCAGCACTGCCCAAGTGGATCACCTGGTGAATGGACCGGACCACCTGCGGAACAGGCAGCCTCCAGACCTGCCCAATGCCTGGATTGCATAAGGCCCGGCCAGACAACTCCTTTCTAGCTCCCTGCCCCTTCTTAGTTTCAGCTCGCCCTCCAACCTTCCCTTTCATCCTCCCATGACCCCAGCCCAATGCGACCTCGGCAACACTCCGGAAGCCATCAAGGCCTCCATCGTCAACCATGTCCGATTCACCCTTGGCGCCTATGTGGACAGCGCCAGCCCCAATGACTGGTGGGTCGCCACCTGCCTGGCCGTGCGCGACCGCGTCATGGACAGCGCCACCAAGTCCCGCACCCTGCATCGCAAGTCCGGCGTCCGCCGAATCCACTACCTCTCCCTCGAATACCTCATGGGCCGCCTGCTGGAGAACAACCTCCGCAACTCGGGCCTCTATGACCCGGTCAAAAAAGCCCTCAGCGACATGGGCAAGGACCTCGACGCCCTGCTCCAAAGCGAGCCGGACATGGGCCTCGGCAACGGCGGTCTCGGCCGTCTCGCCGCCTGCTTCATGGACTCGCTCAGCACGTTGAACCTGCCCGCCATCGGCTACGGCATCCATTACGAGTTCGGCCTCTTCCGCCAGGAGTTCATCAACGGCCGCCAGGTCGAGCATCCCGACGCCTGGATGCGCGACGGCTCCCCCTGGAAGATCGCCCGCCCCTCCTACCGCCAGAAAATCAACCTCTACGGACGCGTCATCCAGAAGTTCGACGACCATGGCAACCCCCACTCGGAATGGATCGACACCAAGTGCCTGCTCGGCCTGCCCTGGGACATCCCCATCGTCGGCTATGACAGCCACACCGTGAACGTCCTCCGCCTCTGGCAGGCCCAGGCGGACGAGGATTTCAACTTCCAGGTCTTCAACGAGGGCTCCTACATCGAGGCCCTGCGCGAGAAGGCCGTCGCCGAAACCGTCTCCAAGGTGCTCTACCCCAACGACGCCACCGAGTCAGGCAAGGAGCTCCGCCTGGTGCAGCAGTACTTCTTCGTCGCCTGCTCCCTGGCCGACATCGTCCGCCGTTTCAAAAATGGTTATTCCCTGCCTTGGAGCGAGTTCCCCTCCAAGGCCGCCATCCAGCTCAACGACACCCACCCCGCCGTCGCCATCCCCGAGCTCATGCGCATCCTCCTCGACGAGGAGGGCATCCCCTGGGCCCAGGCCTGGAAGATCTGCCAGGAGACCTTCTCCTACACCAACCACACCCTCCTCCCCGAGGCCCTGGAAATGTGGTCCGTCAGCCTCTTCGAACGCGTGCTGCCCCGCCACCTCCAGATCATCTACCAGATCAACGCCCAGTTCCTCGACGGCGATGTCGAGGCGAAATGGCCCGGCGACAGCGTCAAGAAGCGCGCTCTCTCCCTCATCGACGAACGCGGCGGCAAGTTCGTCCGCATGGCTCACATGTCCGTGCTCGGCGGCCATGCCACCAACGGCGTCGCCGCCCTCCACACCCGCCTGCTTTGCGAGCGCCTCTTCCCCGAGTTCCACGAGCTCTACCCTGAACGCTTCGTCAACATCACCAACGGCGTCACCTTCCGGCGCTGGCTCGATGTCTGCAACCCGCAGCTCTCCAGCCTCATCACCGACACCATCGGCGAAGGCTGGAAAAAGGACGCGGCCAAGCTCCGCCAGCTCGACGCCTTCGCCGAAGACGCCTCGTTCCGGGATCGCTACCGCTTCATCAAACGCCAGCACAAGGTCGCCCTGGCCAAGATCATCCAGGACTGCTGCGGCGAGCATGTCAGCCCCGACGCCCTCTTCGACGTGCAGATCAAGCGCCTGCATGAATACAAGCGCCAGCACCTCAACCTGCTGAACATCGTCACCCTCTACCGCACCATCCTCAACAACCCCGGCGCCGACTTCCATCCGCGCGTCTTCGTCTTCGGCGCCAAGGCCGCGCCAGGCTACTTCCTCGCCAAGAACATCATCCACGCCATCAACGCCGTCGCCGCCAAGGTGAACCACGACCCGCGCGTCGGTGACAAGCTGAAGGTGGTCTTCCTGCCCAACTACGGCGTCTCCCTCGCGGAGAAGATCATCCCCGCCGCCGACCTGAGCGAACAGATCTCCACCGCCGGCAAGGAGGCCTCCGGCACCGGCAACATGAAGCTCGCCCTCAACGGCGCGCTCACCATCGGCACCCTCGACGGCGCCAACGTCGAGATCGCCGAGGAGGTCGGCGACGACAACATCTTCATCTTCGGCCTCACCGTCGAGCAGGTCACCGACCTCAAGGCCCGCGGTTACAACCCCTGGGAGTACTACTGGGGCAACGAGAACCTGCGCGCCGTCATCGACTGGATCGGCAGCGACTACTTCACCGGCAATGCCGGAGATTTCAAACCGCTGCGCGACAGCCTGCTGGAGCATGGCGACCCCTACCTCTGCCTGGCCGATTACCAGCTCTATGTCGATGCCCAGGCCCGCGTGGATGCTGCCTACAAGCAGCCCGATCTCTGGACCAAGATGACCGTGCTCAACACCGCCCGCGTCGGCTTCTTCAGCTCAGACCGCACCATCCTGGAATACGCCAGCAAGGTGTGGAAGCTGCCCCAGGTCGACGTCGCCTGATCCATCCGCCCACCCATCCAAAAGCCTTCCCTGGACCAACCCGGGAAGGCTTTTTTATGGCTCCTTTCATGCCAAACAAAAACTGCGTTCTCCGCAGCAGCAGGTTCCAAGCTCCATGTTTCATGGTTGAGTGGTCGGTCATCGTGTTTCGTGTTTCGTGTTTCAGTTTTCTGCCCTTTCTTCCAACAAACACCTTTTGCATCCCACGCATCACCTGTCTTAGATCCGACCAGCATGCGCATCCTCCACACCGCTGACTGGCACCTTGGCGCCCGCCTCATTGAGCGGGACCGGCTCGCCGAGCACGCGGCCTTCTTGGACTGGCTGATCGACACGCTGCGCGCTGAAAAGATCGACGCGCTGCTCCTCAGTGGCGACGTTTTCGATGCCGCCAATCCGCCGCAGGATGCGGTCGCGCTCTACTTCGATTTCTTGAAGCGCCTCGCGGATCTCAAGACCGTCAAAGCCATCATCACCGGCGGCAACCACGACTCCGCCTCCCACCTCAACGCCCCGCGCGACCTCCTGCGCCGCTTCGACGTGCATGTCTTCGGCCATGCTGGCGCCGACAACCTCGTCGATCTCGGCGGCTGCGTTGTCGCCGCCGTACCCTTCCTGCGCGAACGCGACCTCCGTCAGGCCAGCGCCGGTGAAACCCTTGCCACCGTAAATGGGCAGGTCCGCACCGCCATCCGCGATCACTACGCCGTGCAGCTTGCCGCCGCCCGTGCGCTCGCTCAGGGACGTCCCGTCCTGGCCATGGGCCACCTCACCGTTCTCGGCGCCAGCACCAGCGACAGCGAGCGCGAAATCCACATCGGCACCCTCGACTCCATCGGCGCGGAGATATTCGATGGTTTCGACTACACCGCCCTCGGCCACCTGCACCGCCCGCAACGCGTCGCCGGCCGCGACAACCTCCGCTACAGCGGCTCACCCATCCCCCTCAGCTTCTCCGAGGCCGCTGACGCGAAGTCCGTTGTCATCATCGAAACTGCCGGCATGAAGGTGGAGACACTGACGATTCCTGTCACCCGCCATCTCATCCGCGTGAAGGCCGCGCGGGCCACACTGGCCGCCGATCTGGACAACGTACCCGCCGGGAGTTGGGCGGAGGTCACCGTGAAGCTCGACGCCCCCGAGCCCGATCTCGACCGCCAGGTGCGCGAGTCCGCCGCCGGCCGCTTCGAAGCCCTCAAAGTCCTCGCCGATCTGCCCGTCTCCGAAACCGCCCCCTGGCAATCCAAAGCCCCCACCCTCCACGACCTCCAGCCCCGGGATGTCTTCCGCGAACTCCTCACCGAAAAGCAAATTGCTGGAGAGGAGCTCAGCGCCGTGTTTGATGAGCTGCTGGCTTTGAGGGAGGAGGAGTCGGCTTCATAGGATCAAACATGAATGCAAAACGCAATGAGCCTGAATTTAAGACAAGGAGTTGTTGCTATCGTTGTCATTGCGGCTGCGATGCGGTACGAGGAGGCGCCGTTGATCGCGGCGGGGATATTCTGGATAACATGGCCGACGGGCGCGGTGCAATCGATCTTGTTCGATGCGATGGCGCTGGCCTGCTGGTCCGAGCCGGAGGCTCGAAAGACATTAGCCGGTGGTGAAACCACCGGACCCATCGCCCCCCTGTGACCTACCTCGCTCTGCGCCCTGGAAGGGCGCGAGAAGGGAACGAATACCCCATGACGCCCGAATGCCTCTCGCGCTACCTCCGGGGAGCGGCGGTGTGGACGGGTCGATGTCCTCAAACCCGGTGGTTTCAACACCGGCTACCTTCTGGTGAGCCTTCGACTCGTGGCGGCATCACCGCATTAAGAACTGGTTTTCAAATCAGCGTCAGCCGTGGCATAGCCTTCAATTCCCATGCGCCTCCTTGCCGTCAGACTTCAGAACCTCAACTCCCTCAGCGGGGAGCATGTCGTGCGGTTTGATCAGGCGCCGCTGAACGCGGCTGGGGTGTTCTTGATCACGGGCCCGACGGGCGCGGGGAAATCGACCTTGCTCGATGCCATGACACTGGCGCTTTATGGACGCGCGGCGCGTTACGGGAACGAGAAGGCGGATGAGATGATGAGCCGGCACACGATGGAGTGCTTTGCCGAGGTGGACTTCGAGACCAGCGGGCGTCGCCTGCGTGCGACCTGGCGGCTGGGAAAGACCAAGACCGGCAACTTGAAGCCCGTGCAGCGCACGCTGGCGGATGCAGACACGCTGCAGATCCTCGCCGACAAAAGCCGCGAGGTGGACGCGATGATCGAATCGCTCACCGGGCTCGATGCTCAGCGCTTCCTGCGCTCCGTGCTGCTCGCACAGGGACAGTTCGCCGCGTTTTTGAAGGCGAAGCCGAATGAGCGCGCCGAACTGCTCGAAAAGATCACCGGCACCGAGATCTACCGCGACCTCTCCATCCTCGCCCACGAGACGCATCGGCAGAAGGACGAGCAGGTCCGCCAGCTCAAGGTCACACTCGGCGCTGTGACCGTGCTCGACGACGAAGCACGCACGAAACTCGACACCGACCTCAGCGAGGCCCGCGCTGCCGCCACGCGTCTGCAAGGCGAGCAAGCCGCCGCAAGCCAGCATTTCCAAGCGCAGCAGGAGCAGGCACGCATCGTCGCCGAAATCACCCGGCTTGCCTCCACCGCGCAGCAGCTCCAAACCGCCCGAACCGAAGCCGAGGCGTGGGTTGCCCAGGCCAAAGCCGCCTGCGACCTCGCCAAGCAGCAGCGCATGCAGCGCGAGCCCGTGTGGGAGAAGGCGGCTGGCATGGCCGCGCAGAGCGATCAGCTCGAAAAGCAGCTCAGCGAAAGCCGCGCGACTTATCAGACTTGGGCCAAGGATCAAAAAGAGGCCGCCACTCGTCGCGAAGCCGCCGAGAAAAAACTCGCCGCCCATCTCGAGGCCGCACAGGCGCTCGAATCCTGGCTCAAGCAAAACGCCGCCGACACCGAACTCGGCGATCGATTGCCGAAGCTTCGCATCGCCGTGCGCGACTGGCGTGTGGCGCATGAAAGGCTTGCCCAAGGGCGCAAACAACATGCAGAGTCCCAGGCGCTGAAAACACGCCTGGACGAGTCCGACACCCTGGTGGCCGCTGGAACGAAAAAAGCCGCCGAAGCACTCACCAAGATCGAGACCGATCGCACGGCCCTGGAACTACTCGCCAGGAAACTCGACGCGCAGCGGGAAGTCACCCGCCAGGCCGAGCTTGTGGCCGGTTTCGACGAGCATCGCCATGATTTGCAGCCCGGCGAACCCTGCCCGCTTTGCGGCGCCACCGAGCATCCGTTTGTGAAGTCGGCGGTGAATACCGAAAGCCAGCTTCAGACCGCCCGGAAGCTGCTCGGCGATCTTGAAAAGCAAAACGATCAGGCCCGAAAATCCCTGACAGCCCTTGAACGCGATCTGGTGAAGATCGAGACCGAGGTGAACTCGGAGAAAAAGCGCCTGGAGGAGACACGGAGGGCGCTGGCCGAGATCATCGTGCCGGATATGGCCGCCCTGGAGGCTGCGGAGCGAAACGCGGCGGCTGGAGTAACAACGATTCGTCAACTTTCCAAAGCACCGGGGTGTGACGAAGCATCCCCCCTTCAGATCGAGCATGAGCTCGACGCGCTTGAAAAACGCGCCGCAGCATTCACCAGAAAGCAGCAGGAAGCAGCGCAGCAGCTCAGCGACCGCCAGAAGCTCGAAGGAGAAATCCAACTCGCAAAGGCCGATGAATCCGCGAAGACGCAGCGACTGGAGGAACTCAGGGCCGAAGGCGTGACGCTGCGAGCCAGGGCGGATGAACTAAAGACGCAGTTAAGCGAACTGCTTGGCGGCCAATCCCTCGTCGAGGATCGCCAGCAGCATGAGGGTCATGTTTCAGCGGCGGAGAAAACACAGCGTGAAACCGAGGCGAAGCTCGCAAAGCTGCAGACTGATGTCGCGGCCGTTCAAGCCAAGCTCGAGCAGCTCGAAGCACGTCGGAAACCCTCCGCCGATCAACCCGTGCTGACCGTGGAAGCCCTCGCCGGGCTGGAAAGCCAGGCGAAGACCCTGCACGAAGCGTTTGCCGCCAAGCACAAGGAAGTCGGCTCCCTGGAGCAGCAGATCAAAAACGACAACGAGGCCAGAAAACGCCGGGAATCCGGCGGAGCCGAGCTCCAGGCTGCGGAGGCCGAGGCACTGCGCTGGGGCCGCCTGCGCGAGCTGATTGGTTCGGCGGACGGCGCGAAGTTTTCGCGCTTTGCCCAGTCGCTCACCCTGAGGCAGCTCATTGGCCTGGCAAACGAGCACCTGAAGGTCCTGACGGAGCGCTACCGCCTCATGGCGGCGCCGGGGGATGAACTCGACCTGCGCATCGTCGATCTCTATCAGGCAAACACGGACCGGCCGATGGAAAGCCTTTCGGGTGGTGAAAGCTTCCTGGCCAGCCTGGCCCTGGCCCTAGGGTTGAGCGAGCTGGCAAGCCGGCATCACCCCATCGACTCGCTGTTCATTGACGAAGGCTTCGGCACGCTCGACACGCAGACCCTGGAGATCGCCCTGAGCGCCCTGGAAAACCTGCGTTCAAGAGGCAAGACCATCGGCCTGATCTCCCATGTGGACCTGCTCAAGGAGCGCCTGACCACCCAGGTCAGGGTCATCCGGGGTCCCGGCGGCACAAGCCGGATCGAAGTGGCGGCCTGAAGAGCAGGCAGGCCGTGCCCATGCAGCCGGAGATGAGCCGAACGGGGCAAAAGCCCCCTGCCCTCTTGCCTGAGGGGCAAAGCACCGCTAAGCACCTGCATCATGTCAGCCTTGTCCATCCAGCCCCGTGCCCGCCTGTTCCATGGTCATGTGTGGGTTTACGCCACTGAAATCAAAGCTCGTTATGGCAATCCCGAGCCCGGGGATGTCGTCCAGCTTCAGGACATGCGCGGCAAGCCCCTGGGCAGCGCCATTTACAATCCGAAGTCCCAGATCAGCGCCCGGCTGTTTTCCTACCGTCGTCAGGATCTGGACCTCGATTTCTTCATCCGCCGCGTCGAGCGAGCCCTGCGTTCACGCGAGGCGGCGGGAGTCGACACCGGCCTCTGCCGCCTTATCTGGAGCGAGTCCGACGGACTTCCCGGCGTCATCGTGGACCGTTATGGGGACCACCTGGTCCTGCAGACCCTCACGCTCGCCATGGCCCAGCGCCAGGACCTGATCATCCAGGCCCTGGTGCAGGTGCTATCGCCGCGCAGCATCGTGCAACGCAACGAAGGCAACGTCCGCAAGGCCGAGGGGCTTGACCAGGTGAAAGGCGTGGTCTGGGGCGAACAGCCCGATCCTTTCGTCGTCCGTCATCAGGGCAGCGCCTTTCACGCCGACCTGCTCGAAGGCCAGAAGACCGGCCTTTACCTCGACCAGCTCGACAACTACCAGCAGGTCGCCACGCTGGCCAAAGGCCGCCGGGTACTCGACTGCTTCACCAACCAGGGAGGCTTTGCCCAGGCCTGCGCCCTGGCCGGAGCCGCCGATGTCCAGGCCGTGGACATCAGCGAGTCCGCCGTCGCCCTGGCGGAAAAAAACGCCGCCATTGCCGGGGCGCGGGTGAAGTTCCTCGCCGCCAACTGCTTCGACTTTCTCAAGCAGCAGGAGTCGTCGGGCGCGACCTACGACCTCATCATCCTGGACCCTCCCTCCTTCACCAAGACCAAGGCTTCCGTGAAGGACGCCATGCGTGGCTACAAGGAGATCCACCTGCGTGCCCTGAAGATGCTGCAGCCCGGCGGCATCATGGCCACCTTCAGCTGCAGCCATCATGTCAGCCGCGGCGAGTTTCATGCCTCCATCGAGGACGCCGCCGTGGACGCCCGCAAAACCCTGCGCCGGGTCACCACCTACACCCAGCGCCCCGATCACCCAATTCTGGCCACCATTCCGGAAACGGAATATCTGACCGGCTACGCCTACGAGGTCATCGCCTCCTGGTAGGCCGCTGCGCCAGGCTTCCTGTCACGACGAGGAGACATCAAACCTGACCTTCCTTTTGATCAGCCAGGACACGCCCACCAGGTCATAAAGACCGCGAAGGGCGCGCTCCCAGTTGGTGTACTTGCTGACACCGGCCAGCCGCTGGCGATGGTTGACCGGAATCTCGGTGAAGGCATACCCGGCCTGAAGCAGCAGGGCCGGAATGTAGCGGTGCATGCCGTTGAAGGGCACCAGATGGTCCACGCACTCCTTCTTCATCATCTTCAGGGAACAGCCGGTGTCCCTGACGCCGTCATGCAAAAAGGCGCGCCGGATTCGGTTGGCCCATTTTGAAGCGATCTTCTTGGAGGCAGTGTCCTGACGATGGGCGCGATAGCCGCAGACGAAATCCCTGCCGCTGCCCTGCAGTTCCGCCCAGAGCCCGGGCAGTTCCGCAGGATCGTTCTGCCCGTCCCCGTCCATGAGGCCAACATAGGCGCAGGAGGCGTTCCTCATGCCCGCATACATTGCGGCAGACTGACCACGGTTGCGGCTTGCCTTCAAGGCAACGACACGAGGACGAAAGCTGCAAAGAATCTGCCAGGTGGCGTCGCTTGAACCATCATCCACGGCGATGATCTCCGCCTCGGGATTCGTGGTGATCACCTCTTCCAGCACGGCCTTGGCAGTCGCCTGCTCATTAAAGAAAGGTATAACGATGGAGTATTTCAAAATCCGCGTGGTCTGAAGGTTGAAGCACGTTCATTGCATCTGCCTCCTGGGCTTGCCAATGATTCTTTCACAACACCTTCATTCGCCGGAATCATGGGGCGATGAGAACAATTCGCAGTCTTAACAAGACCCGGCTCAATCCTTGCAGAGGCAGCCTCGCACGCATTCGTTCCGTTCTCGCATCCAAGGCCTCCACGACATCCATCTCTGGCATCTCATGCCAGTTGAAGAGGTCGGTGGACCACTCTGGAATCAGGGCCACTCCGCGCGCCTGGCGATGCCGGCGGAACTCAAACAGGTATTGATCCTGCGCCAGGAAGCCCCTGGGCATCAGGTCATATCCGGCCAGCAAAGGATCAAGGTTCATGGCGAATTCCGCCAGGTTCGCCAGGCCATCACCATCAGGATCGTCCTGCGCGGCGGCATCCGGATTTCCTTTCCAGTCCCGCGTCAGCCTCCATGCATCGTAATTCATTTCAGGCACGCTGAGGGTGACACCGGCCAGCACCGGATCGTGATCACTGCTGCGGAATGGACTGCCGACATTCACCTGCTTCTGCGAGGCGCTCTTGTTTGACAGCCGATAATCATAAAACCCAGGCTCGTCCGCATTGATGTGCCAGTGCCCCTGCCCGGTGATCTGGGCCGCCATGCTGGCGCTGGCAAACAAATGATCCAGCCGCCCCCTCCGGCCGTTGATGAGGTAGCTGTAATCATTCATGCCATGGAAACGCTGCCCCTGGTCCTGCCAGCCGCCGGCACGCAGGACATCCAGCGGGTCTTCCTCGCCATAGGAGTTCAGGTCACCGAGGATCATCTGGTCGGGCTCGCCACTTTCATCCGCCAGCTCCTGAAGCCAGGCGTCCAGCCTTGCCGCCTGCTGGCGACGCAGGCCGTTGTAGGCCGACTGGCCGTCGTTTTGATCCTGCTCCGCCCCGGTCGCGCCGGCGGACGACTTCGACTTCCAATGATTCACACAGACGGTGAACCGTTCGCCGCTCTCCAATTCCTCAAAAGTCTGCGCCAGCGGAAAGCGCAGCGGCAGCGGTGTTGCCCCCGATGAATACCAGGCGGCATTCGTGTCCATCCGGCAGATCCCCGCGAGGCTGAGCCGTGAGGGCCGGTAGAGAAGCAGGCAGCGGATGTGATCGGCGGCGGCACCGGCTGCGGGATAGCCGCCCGACGGATCAGGCACCACGGCATAACGCTCGTCGACAGCCGCATTGAGCGCAGCCAGCAGGTCATGGACCGTCTCCTCACGATTCTGAACCTCCATCAGGCCCAGGACATGCGCATCCAGTCCCGCCAGCGCAGCCACCACCTTGTCCTTCTGCCGCTGAAACTCCTCCGGCCCCGACGCACCCCGGTCCGAGGTTCCGCCAAAGGTGGTGAAATAGTTGTGCACGTTCATTCCCGCCACCCGCAGCCGTCCGGGTACGGCGGGCGGCTCATTCGGGCGCGGGTTTGCATCGGCGAAGGACACCGGTTCCGTGGGAAGCACCTTGTAGGAACCGTTGGCAAAGGCCATCACACCCGTCAGGCCAGTCACCGTGTCGCCGCAGCGCCGTGTGCCCAGGCTGTTCAGAAAGGGGGTCGGGTCAGGAAACTGCACCGCAGAGGCATCATCAAGGGTGATCACACGCCTGGCCATCTGTCGCTCATGATCATGCAGCGCGGCGACATTTTCCTTCCCTGCAGACGTGGTTCCCGAGGCCGGAACATCATTCGGGTCCAAGAACTCGGTCGGCGCGACCAGCGGACCGTCGGCCACCAGCGCCAGCTCGCCATAGCGCGCGTAATTGTCCGTCCCGCCCGTGATGCTGCTGCAGCTGGTGACCGCCAGGTCCTGGGGGAAGCGCACCCGCATTCCTTCCTGCGCCTCGAAGGCGACGCCCGATGTCATGGGCAGGTACAGAGCCAGGGGCTCCGGCAGTTCAACACCTCCCAGCACGGACACTCCTGTCACGTTCACAAGCTGGGTCATGCCTCCCGACTCCGACACCGTTCCTGTCACGCTCAACACATCCCCCGCCGAAACCGGCACGGAAACCGCGCTGCCCCTGTCCGCAATCCACAGCCCTTCAGAAGTTTCAGGATCCTCATCCTCGTCACCGGGAAGAGACTGGAGGCAGAAGCCTCCCAGCGCCGGGGCAGCCCCCTGGAAGTCCGCCGTTACCACGCCCCTCACCTTCACGTAAGCACCCGCCAGAGGACTGCGGCCATCCCCGCCCTGGACTAACGAAATACATGTCTCCAACGACGGTGAGTGCAGGGTTTCAAAGGTGCTCACATGATCCGCCGCCATCGGCTGCGAGGCGCCGTTCATCACCTCGGTTCCGAAAATGCGCAGTGTCACCGTCTCACCCGCCGGCCAGGGATTCGAAGGCGTCAGCGTGTAACGCATCGGCCCGGCGTGACCCACCGTCGCATCAAGGACGCCGCTGACGCTTCCGCTCAGCTCAAACCAGGCCGCCCCAGGTGTCACCGGCTGATTGAAGGTCACCACCACCGGCCGGATCCCCCAGGCGGGGCTCCCATCCGCACAAGGCTCCACAGCTGCGACCTCCGGCAGCACGGGAGTCGTCGGAGCAAAGAACAGCACGTCATCCAGCGCCATCCCGTTGTCCGCCCCTGCTTCATCCAGATCCCGCCAGCGCAGGACCAGTGTCTGACCGGCCGCCCAGGAAAGCCCGGTGACGGTTGCACTGCATTCGGTTCGACAGGCCGGGGAGTTGCCGTTCATGCTGAATGCCGCCCCAGGCACCGCGCTCACAGCCGAAGCATCCATGGCGGCCACCGGCTTGAAAGTGCCGGAGTCGATGTCGCCTGCGTCAGCCACGCGGTACTCCCCCTTCAGGCCCGTCAGGGATGACGTTCCTCCGTTGCGCCACTGCTCGGCAAAAAAGCTGACCGTAAACTGGCTCAAGGTCCGGCCGGTTTGATTGACCAGCCTCCAGCCAAGGCTCGCTGAATGTCCGCCGCCGGCCAGCGATCCCAGCGCCCTGTCACGGGCGGCGGGATGGCCGAAGGAATACGCCGATGCCGAGCCGGACGAACCATGGCCAGCCTCAAAATGCAGCTGAGCCCCGGCCCTGGCATAAAGAACCCAGCCAGCCGCCCCGGCGGCCAAGACGGGCGCCTGCGTCAACAGGGCGGGGCCCTTGGCAACCCCATGATCAGAATAATCAAAAGTTTCGGAAAGCGGCAGCGAATCAAAACTCTGCATCACCAGCCCGCCGCCGTAGTTCAATTGACCAAAAAGCGCCGGAGGCAGGAGCGGCAGCACGCGCAGGATGTTTAAGAAGTACATCCAGCAGCGCTACCAGCGGCCCCCTTCCCGCCGCAAGTTCTCTCGAATCTGCTGCGAAAGCGAATAAATGACCTCATCGCAACCTGGCCGTTGGAGTGAAACCACGCCCTGGCATGGGCCATGCTTTGAATTGCCCCCGCCCCAACCTCACCCGCATGGCCATCCACGTCGCCCTTCGTCACGTCACCCGGTACAATTACGACCGCCCCGTCACGCTTTCACCGCAGGTGGTCCGGCTGCGTCCGGCACCCCACTGCCGCACGCCGGTGCTGAGCTACTCCCTCAAGGTCACGCCCGGGCAGCATTTCATCAACTGGCAGCAGGACCCGCAGAGCAACTACCTCGCCCGTCTCGTCTTCCCGGAAAAGACCACGGAGTTCTGCATCGAGGTGGACCTGGTGGCCGAGATGTCGGTCTACAACCCCTTTGACTTCTTCCTGGAACCTCAGGCGGAGCACTTCCCCTTCCGTTACGACCCGGCGCTCAATCACGAGCTGGAGCCCTTCCAGCGCCGGCTGCCCCTCACCCCGCTGGTGACCGCCTACCTCCGTGAAATCCGCCACCAGCTGATGAACGGACATGCGCCGCTCACCCATGCTCCCGTGCCACATTCGGAAACCACCGATCCTCATGACCATGGCATCCTGCCCGAGGCGGACGTGGCGCTCCAGGATTCAGACAATGACACCCGTGTCCGGACCATCGACTTTCTTGTCGGCATCAACCAGATGCTCTGGAAGGACCTGCGCTACACCATCCGCCTGGAGCCGGGTGTCCAGACGCCCGAGGAGACCCTCGAGCTCTGCAGCGGCTCCTGCCGTGACTCCGCCTGGCTGCTGGTCACCCTGTTCCGGCATCTCGGCATGGCCGCACGCTTCGTCAGCGGCTATCTCATCCAGCTCAAGCCGGACGTCAAAAGCCTCGACGGCCCCACCGGCGCCGAAGCGGATTTCACCGACCTCCACGCCTGGTGCGAAGTCTATCTGCCAGGCGCAGGCTGGATCGGGCTCGACCCCACCTCCGGGCTGCTGGCGGGTGAAGGCCATCTCCCCCTCGCCGCAACCCCGGACCCGCAGAGCGCCGCGCCCATCACCGGGGCCGTGGACAAGAGCGAGGTCGATTTTGACCATGCCATGTCCGTCACCCGCATCTTCGAATCACCGCGAGTGACCAAGCCCTACACGGCGGAGCAATGGACGGAGATTGAAAGCCTCGGTCACCGCATCGATGAAGATCTCACCGCCGGTGATGTCCGGCTGACCATGGGGGGCGAGCCCACCTTTGTCAGCATTGACGACATGGACGGTGCCGAATGGAACACCGCCGCCGTCGGCCCGAAAAAGCGGCTGCTTTCAGGCGAGCTCATCAAACGTCTGCGCCATCGCTTCGGCCCCGGCGGACTTCTTCACTACGGCCAGGGCAAGTGGTACCCGGGTGAATCCCTGCCCCGCTGGGCCCTCGGCTGCTACTGGCGCAAGGACGGCGTGCCCGTCTGGAACGACGACAGCCTGATCGCCGACGAGTCCCGGGACTATGGGCATGGCGAAGCCGAGGCACGCAGGTTCGGCCTGGCTCTGTCCGCAGCGCTCGGCGTCAACCCACGCTGGCTCAAGGAGGCCTACGAGGATGTCTATTACTACCTCTGGAGGGAAAAGCGCCTGCCGGTGAACGTTGACCCCTTCAAGTCAAACCTGAAGGACAAGGAGGAGCGCGCCCGGCTGGCCCGCATCTTCGAGCAGGGGCTCGACAAGATCGTGGGTTATGCCCTGCCGCTTGAGCGCGCCTGGCAGGGAAGCGAACTGCGCTGGCAGAGCGGGCCCTGGTTTGTGAGGGACGACACCCTGCACCTCATCCCCGGGGACTCGCCGATGGGCCTGCGCCTGCCGCTGGACTGCCTGCCCTGGGTCAGCAGCACCGACTACCCCTGGATCTATCCCACGGATCCTTCCAGCGACTGGCCGGACCTGCCTCCGCGTCCGGAAAGCCGCCAGCATTTTCTCAGCGAGGTCGCCGGTTGGCTCCAGGAAACAACAGACGTGCCAGGAGCCCCGTCCAGCTATGCGGCCGCCAGGTATGCCGGCCAGGGTCGCCCTGAACGTCGCCGGCTCGATCCTCTGCCCGAGTCTGCGGAAGACCCGACCGGCAGCTCCAGGGCACGCTATCCGCTGCCCCAGGAGTCCGCCTCCTGGGTCATCCGCACCGCCGTGTGCTTGGAGCCCCGCAACGGCCGCCTGCACATCTTCCTGCCGCCCGTCGCTGACACCGAGGATTATCTCGACCTCGTTGCCGCTGTTGAGGACGTGGCCGCCGCCCTGAAGACACCCGTCATCATCGAGGGCACGCCACCGCCCTTCGATCCGCGCCTCAACGTCATCAAAGTCACGCCCGATCCTGGCGTCATCGAGGTGAACATGCACCCGGTGACAAAATGGCCGGAACTGGTCCAAAACACCACCGTGCTTTACGAGGAGGCCCGACAGACAAGGCTCGGCACGGAAAAGTTCATGGTCGACGGCCGGCATACCGGCACCGGCGGGGGCAATCACATTGTCTTTGGGGGTGAATGCCCGAAGGACAGCCCTCTGCTGCGCCGCCCCGACCTGCTGAAAAGCCTGCTGGGCTACTGGCACAACCACCCCAGCCTCAGCTACCTTTTCTCCGGCCTCTTCATCGGCCCCACCAGCCAGCACCCGCGAGTCGATGAGGCACGCAACGACGCGCTCTTCGAACTCGAGCTCGCCTTCAAGGAGCTGGACCGCCAGACCCAGTCCTCCGGCACGCCCCCGCCCTGGCTCGTGGACCGGCTCTTCCGCAACCTGCTGGTGGACGCCACCGGCAACACCCACCGCAGCGAGTTCTGCATCGACAAGCTCTTTGATCCGTCCAGCAGCAGCGGCCGCCTCGGGCTGGTCGAGCTGCGCTCCTTCGAAATGCCGCCTCATGCGGAGATGAGCCTCGCCCAGCACCTGCTGCTGCGCGCCGCCATCGCCCGCTTCTGGAAGCAGCCCTATGAGGAGAAGCTCGTGCGCTGGGGCACCGAGCTTCATGACCGCTTCCTGCTGCCGCACTTCGTCTGGGAGGATCTCTGCGACATCATCTCCGACATGCAGGACTTCGGCTATGCCCTGAAGGCCGAATGGTTTGCGCCGCACTTCGAGTTCAAGTTTCCCTCCATTGGCGCCATCACCCACCGGGGAGTTCACCTGGAGCTGCGCACCGGGCTCGAGCCCTGGCATGTGCTAGGCGAAGAAGGGGCGGCGGGCGGAACCGTTCGTTATGTGGACAGCAGCCTGGAGCGAATCCAGGTGAAGACCGCCGGCCTGGTCGGCGGACGCTACGTCATCACCTGCAACGGCCGCCAGATCCCCCTGCACCCCACCGGGACCAACGGCGAATACGTCGCCGGGGTTCGCTACCGCGCCTGGCAGCCGGGAGAATGCCTGCATCCCACCATCGGCGTCCACAGTCCGCTGACCTTCGACATCGTTGACACCTGGAACAAGCGGAGTCTTGGCGGCTGCACCTACCATGTCGCCCATCCCGGCGGCCGGAACTATGAAACCTTCCCCGTGAACAGCTACGAGGCCGAGAGCCGCCGACTGGCGCGCTTCTTCGCCAGCGGCCACACCCAGGGCAGGTTCACGCCGACGCTGGTCGAGCAGGTGCCGGAGTTCCCCTTCACCCTCGACCTGCGGCTCGGCTGACCTGCGGCGGCCTGGCCAAAAAGCATCCCTCAGGACCAGGCTCCTGCAAGCTGCCGGCAGCGGGCTTCGTTACCGCGCAGATGTCGCCCAGAATCGATCGCCGCACCCTCCTCCGTGGATTGGGAGCCAACCTTGCCCTGCCCTGGCTGGAAATCATGACGCCGAGGGCCCGGGCGGCCGTAAAGCTGCCGCCGCGCCGGTTCGTCACCTTCTTCCAGCCCAACGGGGTCTATCCAAAAGCATGGAACGTGAGCGGTGCTGGCGAGGACTTCACCCTCTCCCCCATCCTGGAACCGCTGGCGGAGTTCAAGAAGGACATGGTCGTGCTCAGCGGCATCGACAGCATCGGCAAGGGTCATGTGAAGCTCACCGGCGCCTTCCTTACCGGCACCGCCATCGAAAATGGGGTGAACGGCATTTCCGTGGACCAGGTGATCGCCCGGCAGATCGGCCGGGGCACCCGCTTTGCCAGCATCGAACTCGGCACCGAGCCACCCCGCCAGGGCATGGCCGGAGATGATCCCATCGCTCTCGCCAACACGATCTCCTGGAGCAGCCCCACCCAGCGCATCTCCCCCGAAATCAGCCCCCGGGCCGCCTTTGACCGACTGTTCCGCGACCCCTCTTCGCCCGAAGCAAAACGAGCCGCTGAAAATCGTCGCAGCGTGGTTGACCTCGTCCTGGAGGATGCCCGGCGGCTGCAGAAGGCCGCCAGCGGACGCGACCGGCAGAAGATTGACGAATACCTCGAAGGCGTGCGCAGCGTGGAGCAGCAGATTGAACGCACCCTCAACCCTCCCGCCCCGGATTGGGCACCTCTGAATGCACCTGACCTGGCACGACCGCCGGCCGGCATCCCCATGGGCAAGGACCAGCACATGAAGCTCATGCTCGACCTGCTCGTGCTTGCCCTGCAGACCGACACCACCCGCGTCGCCACCTTCATGAGCGCCCATGGCTTCAGCCGTCAGAACTTCACCTTCCTGGACGGCGTGAAAAACGACCACCACGGCATGAGCCACCACAAGAACCAGGAGGCCCTCGTGCAGGAATACACCACCGTCAGCCGCTGGTATGCCGGACAGGTCCATTACCTCGTCGAGAAGATGAAAAACGTCGATGAAGGCAACGGCACGATGCTCGACAACAGCCTGGTCCTTTATGGCAGCGAGATGAAGGACGGCAACGGCCACATCAAGGAAGACCTGCCCCTGGTGCTGCTGGGCGGCGCCCAGGGACGCCTGCGTGCCGGCCGTCATCTCGCCCTGGCCCGGGGGACACCGCTGGCCAACCTGCACCTGACCTTGGCACGCGAGTTCGGCGTCGAGATGGAAACCTTCAACGAGACCGGCCGCAGCACGCTCAACGGCCTGTTTTCGTGAAACAAGCCCCGGCGGAGGCAAGCCGTCCCTGAATCGCACCCCAACCCACTTTGTTTTATGAGACACCTCCTGCCCCTCATCCTCCTGGCCGCCGCCAGCCCCGCCTTCGCCGCACTGAGCCTGCCCCGCTTTTTCTCTGATCACATGGTGCTTCAGCGTGAGCGCGCAGCCGCCATCTGGGGCAGGACGGACCCGGGTGCCGAGGTGACCGTGATCTTCAAGGGCAGGTCGGCAACCGCCCGGGCGGATGCCGACGGCAGGTGGCGGGCGCAGGTCGAAACCGGCCCCGCAGACGCAAATGGAAGCGTGCTGGGCATCAGCTCAGGCTCCGAAAAGGTCGAGATCAGGGACGTGCTCGTCGGGGAGGTCTGGTTCGCCTCGGGCCAGTCGAACATGTACTTCACCATGAACCGCCCTCCGGAGTACGCCGGGCTGATTGCTCAGTCGAACCATCCGGGCCTGCGCATGTTCAACGCCCCGCTGGTGACCGCCGTGGAAAACCAGGACGACATCGGCGGCACCTGGCAGGCCGCCACGCCGGAAACCGTGCCCGGCTTTTCAGCCGTGGCCTTCTTCTTTGCCCGCAAGCTGCATCTCGAGCTCGGCATCCCGGTCGGCGTGATCAAGTCGGCCTGGGGCGGCAAGCCGGTCGAGACCTTCACCAGCCGCGAAGCTCTCAACACCCTGCCAGCCACCCAGGCCATGGTCGGCGCCCTGATGGAGGCCGACGCCCAGTTTGATCCCGCCGGGGCCCAGGCCGCCTACGAGAAAGCGCTCGAGCAATGGAAGGCCGCCATGGCCGCCTCGAAGGGCCGCCCGGCGGGCGAACGCAAACGCCTCGGCAAGAAGCCCGAGGCCCCCAAGCGCCCCCTCGCCACCGAAGGCAAACCAGGCGTCCTTTTCGCCTCCATGATCCATCCCTTTGTCGGCTACACGATGCGTGGAGCCATCTGGTATCAGGGCGAGGGCAATGCCAAGCCGGGGGCAGTGCCCTACGACCAGACGCTGCCCCTGATGATCAACGACTGGCGGAAGCGCTGGAATGACGAGTTCTCCTTCTACTTTGTCCAGCTGGCCAACTTTCATGCGCCGTCCACCGAACCCGGCACGCCGGATGCCTGGGCGCTGCTCCAGGACCGCATGCGCCGGATTCTCGACACCACGCCGAAGACCGGCATGGCGGTCATCAACGACGTCGGCGACGCCAACGAGATCCACCCCAAAAACAAGAAGGATCCCGGGGAACGCCTGGCACGCTGGGCTCTCGCCAAGGATTATGGCAGGGACCTGGTCTGGTCCGGTCCGCTGTTCAAGGCCGGCCGCCCGGACAAGGACGGCATCCGGGTGACCTTTGCCCAGGCGGGGGCCGGCTTGAAATCACGCGACGGCGGCCCGCTGAAGCGCTTTGAGATCGCCGGAGCGGACAAGGTCTGGCACTGGGCCGAGGCCAGGGTGGACGGCCTGGACAGCGTGCGGGTCAGCAGCCCGAAGGTTCCAGAACCGGCCGCCGTCCGTTACGCCTGGGCCGCCAACCCGGAGGGAGCCAACCTCGTGAACAGCGAAGGCCTTCCCGCCTCGGTCTTCCGCACCGACGACTGGGACGATGTCGAAGTCAGGGCGGACGCCTCGGCCGCCAGGGCCGGCTCGGAGCGGCGCGCCCTCGCCGCTGAAATCAAGGCCCTCGCCGCCGAGCGTAACAAACTGGATCGCAATATCCCCGAGTATCAGGCGCTCCAGAAAAGGTTCCAGGAACTGATGAAGAAGTTCAAGGCCGGGGCGCCGGAGAAGTGATCCGGCACCCGCCGCCATGAACGCCGACCATTCGGCTACATCCGGCAGATGAGCAGCTCCCGCTCGTAGACGAGCTCCTTGGGCAGGTGCGTCTTGAGGTCCAGGAACAGCTCCTCGTGGGACAGGATCTCCTGGCGCCAGGCATCCCTGTCAAAGGCCTGCAGCTCCTCAAACTTCTCCCTGGGGAAGTTCATGCCGGTCCAGTCGATGTCCTCATGATGGGGCACCCAGCCGATCGGCGTCTCCTTGGACATGCCGTGGCCGGTGGCCCGGTCCACGATCCATTTCAGGATGCGCATGTTTTCGCTGAAGCCGGGCCAGAGGAACTTGCCGTCCTTGTCCTTGCGGAACCAGTTCACATGGAAGATGCGCGGCGTCTCCGTCAGGCGGCGCTGCATGGAGATCCAGTGGCGGAAGTAGTCGCCCATGTTGTAGCCACAGAACGGCAGCATCGCCATGGGATCACGCCGGACCTTGCCGATGGTGCCGGCGGCGGCGGCGGTCATCTCGCTGCCCATGGTGGCCCCGGCATAGACACCGCTGACCCAGTTGAAGGCCTGGAAGATGAGCGGCATCGTCGTGGCACGGCGGCCGCCGAAGATGATGGCCGCGATCGGCACCCCCTCCGGCTTCTCCCAGTCCGGATCGATTGTCGGGCACTGCGAGGCAGGAGCCGTGAAACGTGAGTTCGGATGGGCGGCCTTGACGCCTTTCTCCCTGGCGATTTCAGGGGTCCACTGATTGCCCTGCCAGTCTGTCAGCTTTTCAGGCGGCGTGTCCGTCATACCTTCCCACCAGACACCGCCGTCCGGGGTCAGAGCGACATTTGTGAAGATGGTGTTCTTTCGCAGCGAGGCCATGGCGTTAGGGTTGGTCTTCTCGCTCGTGCCCGGGGCCACCCCGAAGAAACCCGCCTCCGGATTGATGGCATAGAGCCGGCCGTCGGGACCAGGCTTCAGCCAGGCGATGTCATCCCCCACCGTCCACACCTTCCAGCCCTTGTCCGCAAAATGCTTCGGCGGAATGAGCATGGCAAAGTTGGTCTTGCCGCAAGCGCTTGGGAAGGCGGCGGCGACATAGGTCTTCTGCCCCTTCGGATTCTCAACCCCGAGGATCAGCATATGCTCGGCCAGCCAGCCCTCGTCCCGGGCCATGGCGGAGGCGATGCGCAGGGCGAAGCACTTCTTGCCGAGCAGCGCATTGCCCCCGTAGCCGGAGCCGTAGCTCCAGATTTCGCGGGTTTCAGGGAAGTGCACGATGTACTTCTCCTTGTTGCAGGGCCAGGCCACGTCCTTCTGCCCTTTCTTGAGCGGGGCACCCACGGTGTGCATGCATGGCACGACCCGCTTCTGGCCCTTGTCGATGATCTGGAAGACCTTCCTGCCGATGCGGGCCATGATCCTCATGCTGACGACGACGTAGGGCGAGTCGGTGAGCTGCACGCCGATCTGCGAGATGGGCGAGTCCAGGGGGCCCATGCTGTAGGGCAGCACGTACATCGTGCGCCCCCTCATGCAGCCGCTGAACAGGCCGCGCAGCCTCTTCTTCATCTCAAACGGATCCACCCAATTGTTGGTTGGGCCGGCGCCCTCCCTGGAATGCGAGCAGATGTAGGTGCGCTCCTCCACACGGGCCACGTCGCTTGGATCCGACTTCGCATAAAAGCAGCCCGGCCACTTCTTCTGGTCAAGACGGATGAAGGTGCCCCCGGCGACCATCTCCTCGCAGAGCCTGTCGTATTCGGCCTTGGAGCCGTCCACCCAGTGAATGCGGTCCGGCTTGCAAAGAGCGGCCATCTTTTTCACCCACTTGATCAGGTGCGGGTTCTTGCTCAGCGGTTTCGAGGAGTCGGTCTTGGTGCTCATGGGTGTGAAGGTTGACGCGGGAAGTGTGCCATGCGCCCAACAACGTCACATCGCCTATTTTGGCGAACATGACCCCTGGATGATCCTTGCGTTCCAGTCATGAATCTCATCAGCCTCCAGCCGGGCGGAACCGATCGCTGGCCTGGCATTCAGAAAGCGTGCCAAATCATGACTACGCACAGCTCTTCACATCCTTTTCACAAGCCATTCACCTTCTTTGCACAGGGTTGTTGGCAAAGCTTCACATGTCCGAAGGTTAAAAATTTTGTGGAACACAGAACACGTTTCCCAACTCTTTTAAAAGAGCCGCAAGTTTTGCTTTGAATCGTGTCGGTTCCGCCATAAACAAACATCGTTAATTTTAAAAAACGACACGGCGCTGCTTCTCCCGAATCAGCGCCGAATTTGTCACCTCCCGAAACGCATCAACCGAGCAGCCCAGCACCAACCTCTGCACTATGGAGACCGCCCATGAACACTTTCATCCCTCACCCACTCCAGAAGCCAGCGTCCTCGAAAACTCGACACCGTCGCTCGAACTGCTGCCCTCCCCCTGGGGTCAGGTCTGCGCCATCCTTCTGAGGAAGCTGGGACGCGACAACTACACCCGCTGCTTCTCTGGAACGACCGCCAGCATCACGGATGACCTGCGTGTCGTCGTGCATGTGCCGAATCCGATCCATCAGGTCTGGATCGAGAGCAACTTTTCCGGCACCTTCGCCGACGCCGTGGCCGAGGTTCTGGGCGCCGCCGCCACCATCGAGTACGAAATCGCCAGCGAACCCCTGCGCCCCCTGCCGGCAAACGCCTCCCTGGAGAAGCGGGCCGCCCGGGCACTCCTGACCCGCAACATTCCTGAAGAACGCGCCAGCCCTCATGTCAGCGATGACAGCCTGAGCATCCGTTCCTTCGCCGACGCCGGCCTGAACGCCAAGTTTAACTTCGACAGCTTCGTCGTGGGCAACAACTGCAGCTACTCCGCCGCCGTCGCCAAGGCCGTCGCCGAAAAACCCGGCCGGATTTACAACCCTCTGTTTTTCCATGGTCCCACCGGTCTTGGAAAAACCCACCTCATGCAGGCCATCGGGCAGGAGGTCCTGATGAGGAAAAAACGCGCCGTCGTCCGCTATGTGACCTCGGAGCAGTTCACCAACGAGTATGTGGAGGCGATCAAGAAGCAAACCTTCAGCCAGTTCCGCCAGAAATATCGCAAGGTGGACGTGCTGCTGATCGACGATGTGCAGTTCTTCGCCGGCAAGGACAGCACCCAGGAGGAGTTCTTCCACACCTTCAACGAGCTCTTCAACAGCCAGAAGCAGATCGTGCTGGCCAGCGACCGTCCGCCCGGTGAGATCAAGGACCTGGAAAGCCGCCTGGTCTCCCGTTTTGAGTGGGGCCTGACCACCCAGATCCAGGTTCCGGACTTCGAAACCCGCGTGGCCATCCTGCGCCGCAAGATGCACGACTTCAATGTCACTCTGGAGCCCTGGATCCTGGAATTCATCGCCCAGCGCATCCGCACCAACATCCGCCGCCTCGAAGGCGCCCTGATGCGCGTCGCAGCCCATGTCTCCCTCGAGGGCGGCATCGCCAGTGAAACCGCCCTCTCCCAGCTCCTTCACGACGTCATCGACGAGGAGCCTGCCAAGTCCATCACCGTGGACCGTGTTCAAAGGGCGGTGGCCACGGAGTACGACCTGCGTGTCAGCGACCTCACCGGCCCGCGCCGCCCGAAGAACATCGCCGAAGCCCGGCAGGTCGCCATGTACCTCACCCGTCACATGGTCAAGCTGCCGCTGATTCAGATCGGCGAGGAGTTTGGCGGACGTGACCATGGCACCGTCATCCACGCCTGCAAGGTCATCAGCCAGCGCATGAATCAAACCGCCGAGTTTCGCGGCATGGTGGACCGCCTTCAGTCCAAGCTGCTCGAAGCCTGAACCTTCAGACGTCCCCCTCATACCAAAGGCGCGCCCAGAATCAGTGGGCGCGCCTTTTTTTGCCTGCGGAGCACGATCACGCCAATCCGGGGTCAGGATTCCTCATGCCCGCATGATTGACTCGGCATGGCGCCATCGTTTGAAATCACCCACCCATGCAGCTCAAACATCTCCTTCTCCTCTCCGGCCTCATGCTTGCCGGACATTCCCTGGCCGAGCCCGCCTACGTACTGGCGCCCGATTTCATCAAGCCGCCCCCCGGCAGGGAGACGATCGGCAACGGACATGGAGAAATCGCCGTGGACTCCGCAGGCAATGTTTATGTCAGCGTCCAGGAGGCCGACGCCGGCATCCAGGTCTATGGTCCGGACGGCAGATACATCAAGACCCTGAAGCTGCCGGACTCCCTGCACGGCTTTGTCGTGCGCAAGGATGGAGATGGCGAATACCTCTTCGGCGCCGTCCTCAAGGAGGCCCGTGTGATCAAGGCGAAACTCGACGGAGAGGTCGTCATGGAAATCCCCACCACAGCGTTCCCGACCGCCCAGCGTGATTATGTCACCGTTTCCAAGGCCACGGGTGACAAGGATGGCAAAGGCCGTCCGAAAACCACACCGATCGCCTCAGGCGTGAAGAAATCCGACAACGGCACGGAAATCGTCCTCACTCTGACCAACGGCACAGAGAAGGTCATTCCCAAGGAAAAGGGTGTCAGCATCAGCGGCGGACTGAGGCTCACCAACTGCGACGTCGCCCCGAACGGTGACATCTACGTCGTGGACGGCTACGGACGCAGCCACATATTTGTCTTCAGCCGTGAAGGCCAGTTCAAGAAGGTCTTTGGAGGCCCCGACGAACCCTACAAGTTCGCCAACACCCACAAGGTCTTCATCGACCGCCGCTTTGAACCCGCCCGCGTCTTCTGCTGTGACCGCGGCAACAAGCGCATTCTGCACACCGACCTCGACGGCAACCTGCTCGGGGTGATCGCCACAGACCTCCGCAACCCCTCTTCCGCCTCCTTCCATGGCGACCTCGTCTGCATTGCTGAAATCGCCGGCCGTGTCTCCGTCTGGAACAAGGAGGGGAAGATGGTTGCTGAATGCGGCACCAATCCCAACACCACCAACACCCCTGGCATCCCCCCGAAGGACTGGCAGCAGGGCATCGTCACCAGCCCCCATGGCATCAGCTTCGACAATGACGGCAACATTCTCGAAACAGAATGGAACCAGTGGGGCCGAGTGCTGAAGTGGAACAAAAAGTGATCCTTCATCCAACCAGAATAATTTCATTCATCGCAGGGGGAACAGCCATGTTCCCCCTGCTGCTTGGCTGCCTCAGCCTCCTGGTTCTGACATCCAAAAGCCATGGCCATGGCTCGGAGTTCATTGTTGCCAGGCTGGACATTCAGCCCCCGGATCACATGATCTCACTGAGGCTGGCGGTCGACTGCCTTTCCAATCCCATGGTCCCCGATGAAGCAGCGGCCGAAGAGGCCCTGCGAAACGCCCTCCTGGTCATCCACGATGGCAAAACCACCCCTTTCACCCAGCTCGCCCCCCTGACGCTGGAATCCCTGGAAAACTGGGACGATACCATCCCCGCCTCGCTGATTCCTCCGCCAGACGGTCAGGAACACCGAATGCTCGTCGCCTCCTGGCATTGGCGGCCTGAAAGCCCCGAAATCGCCTTCAGCGTCGCCAAAGGGAACCGCAATGATGTGCTGCTCTGGCGTCAGACGGACCAGGGGGACATCAAGTCTGTGTTTCTTCTCAGCGGTGACACGTCCCCTCCTTTGAGCATCCCGCGCCCTGCCGCGTCCTGGCTGCCCCAAGGCTGGCTGGTGCTGCCAACCACCGCCACCCTGACCCTTCTCGGCATGCTGGCGCTTCGGAAACGCAGATCCTGCATCCAGGAATGATCCAAGAAGCCCCTGACATAAAAAAGCCCCGGGATGCAAATCACCCCGGGGCTTGAATCAGGAAAAATGCCGGTATCAGGAGCGCTGATAGTACTGCTGGTAAACGCTGTCGTTGAGCTTCAGCTTCGCACGGGCGGCGCTCAAGGCCTCATTGTCTGCATTGAGGTGATACTTCACGAAGTAGCCGCTGGTCACGTGGCGGGGGCTGTAGGGGAAGTCACGTTTGCCGAGCTGGTCGATCTGCTCGAGCTTGGCGCCCGCCTTCTCAAAATCTTTTCCGATGTTGGAGACGAGGGTTTCGACGTTGTCTTCCTTGCCTTTAAGGTCGAGGACGATCAGGGCTTCGTAGTTGCGTTTCATTGAGGTGCGTTTGTTGGGGACTTTAGACGGAAAAGGTGGTGCGGTTAAAGCGGTTCATGGCAGCATCAAGGCCGGATTGCAAGGCGCTGATGATGGCATCGGCGGCCGCCTGGATGACAAGCTGAAGGGTGGGCTGTTCCTCATCGCGGAACTTGCCCAGAACGTGACCGACAAGCCGGTCGCCGGCAGGTCTTCCTGATTCTGCGGCAATTCCCAGCTTCAAGCGGGGAAAGGCGTCCGTGCCAAGGTTGCTGATCATGGATTTCATGCCGTTGTGGCCGCCGGCTGAACCAGCGAGGCGCAGCCGCAGTTTTCCAAGGGGCAGGTCCACATCGTCATAGACGGCAAGCACTTCGGCGGATGTGACCTTGTAAAACTGGGAGACCTGACGGACGCTGCGTCCAGAGTCATTCATGAAGGTCTGGGGCTTCAAAAGCCAGCCTCCGGCGAACTTGGCGACCAGGCCATGCCAGCTCTTTTCCTCCTTGAAGGAAGCACCGAGGCGGCGGGCGAGTTCGTCGAGGACCATGAATCCGATGTTATGGCGGGTTTCGCGGTATTCGATTCCAGGGTTGCCCAGGCCGACGATCAGCTTCGGAATCACGCCGCCTGCATCTGGCTTGGATGGAACATCAGCAGACACCGCAGGCGGCACGATTGAAGAACATTACTTCTTGGCGGCTGGAGCGGCGGCAGCCTTCGCAGCGGGCGCAGCAGCAGCCTTGGCGGCAGCAGCGGCGGCGGCAGGTTCAGGCTCAGCCTCAACCTTGGGCTCTTCACACATGACGACCACCACATCGGCGGCAAGCTTGGGACGGACGCCTTCGGGGAAGGTGATCTCACCCACATGGATTGCCTTGCCAAGTTCGAGGCTGGAGACATCGACAGTGATGTGCTCAGGAAGATCCTTGGGAAGGCAGCGCACTTCCAGGGTGTGGTGGATGGCTTCCACCAGGCCGCCAAATTTCAGGCCCGGGGCTTCGCCGACGATTTCGACCGGCACCTCGGCGTGAATTTCCTCATCCATGGCGATGGCGTGGAAGTCCACATGGGTGATGCCGCCCTTGAGGTGGTCATGCTGCACTTCCTGCACGAGGGCCAGCTGTTCACCGCTGTCCAGCTTCAGGCTGACCAGGATGTTGTCAGAGGCGCTGCCCTGAAGAATCTTGGTGAAGGTCTTGGTGTCCACCTGCACGTTCAACGGGGCGACCTTGCGGCCATAGACGACGGCGGGGGTGCTGCCCGTGTTGCGCAGGCGCTTGACGGCACCGGTGCCGGAGACAGTGCGGGGTTGGGCGACGAGGTCGAGGATCTTGGCCATGGTGCTTGAGTTCTGGTGAACAGTTGGGATTGGGGGAAAAGGGGCGCGAGACTACACGCCGGCCCCTGGATGTCAAAGGGTTGTTGACAGAGGGGTCAAATCTCGAAGAGCGAGGTCACGGACTCGTCGTTATGGATGCGCTGGATCGCCTGGGCCAGAAGTCCTGAGATGTCGAGGGGTGTGACCTTTTCACCATGGGCCTGGGGAACCGAATTCGTGGCGAAAAGCTCGATGATGGGAGATTTCGCGATCCGGGCCCTCCCCTTGTCGCCCAGAACACCGTGGGAAACCCCGGCGTAGATGTTCTTGGCGCCGTGCTTGCGGAGCAGCTCCGAGGCCGCGGTCAACGTGCCGGCAGTCTCGGTGAGGTCATCCACCAGCAGGACGTTTTTCCCCGCCACATCGCCGATGACATTGAGCGCCTCCACCTCATCCGCACTCACCCGGTTCTTGGCCACGATCGCCATGGGTGCCTTGAGGGCCTTGGCATAGGCATGAGTCATCTTGATGCCGCCGACGTCGGGGGAGACCACGACGAGGTCGGGAATGTTGCGTTCCTTGATGGCCTTGATCAGCACCGGGCCGGCGTAAAGATGGTCCACCGGAATGTCAAAGAAACCCTGAATCTGACCGGCATGAAGGTCCATGGTCAGCACCCGGTTGACGCCGGAGGCGACCAGCAGGTTGGCCACCAGCTTCGCGGTGATCGGCACGCGCGGACGGTCCTTGCGGTCCTGGCGGGCATAACCGAAAAAGGGCAGCACGGCGGTGATGCGGGCGGCGCTGGCGCGGCGCACGGCGTCCACCATGATCAGCAGTTCCATGAGATTCTGGTTGGTCGGAGGGCAGGTCGGCTGGACGATGAAGATGTCACGTCCGCGGATGTTCTCCTTGATCTGAACAAAGGTCTCCCCGTCCGGGAAGGTCGTGAGCTCGGCGGCGCAGAGGTTGGTGCCGAGGTTCTGGCAGATAAGTTTGGCCAGCTCGGGATGCGCGCTGCCGCTGAGTACCTTGAAGGAGTCGATCATGGGGAAGGGCCGCGAGATTGGCGAGACTGTCACAGAAATCAACCCATGCTCTGAAAGTTGCGCGTTCCCGTCCGCTGCGGCATGTCTGGAAGCCTACCCGATCATGCGCCCCCGCCCGCCCTCTGACGCCGCCAAAGTGCCCCCAGGGGCGGCACTGGCTGCCGAGGGTAAATTTTTCCGCCAGCAAGGCCGAAAAATCAGCTTCCGGGGTGTCTGCTACGGGCCTTTCCGCCCCAATTCGCGTCATGAGCCCTTCCCCGAGGACGCCCGGCTCAGCACTGACTTCGACCACATCCGGCAGCTGGGCTTTGACACGGTGCGCCTCTATGAACCTCCCTCGGATTTCCTGCTTTCCGAAGCCATCCGCACCGGCCTGAGACTGATCGTCGGCATCACCTGGACCGACCATGTCGACTTCCTGAGCCGCCGCGGCCTGGTCAGGCAGGCTCATCGTGCCATGGAGGTCACCGCGCTTCGGCTGGGCAGGCATCCGGCGGTCGCGGCCTTTCTGGTCGGCAATGAAATCGAAAAAAACCTGGCCCGCTGGATGGGCCCGGAGCGTGTCCGAAAGTTTTTGGAACAATTGATCGACACTGGCAGGGCTGCGGCGCCTGAACGGCTCTTCAGCTACGCCACCTACCCCAGCACGGAGTACCTCATCCCACGCAACGCCGACTTCCTGGCCATCAATGTCTTTCTCGAAGAGCGGGCGGACTTTGCAGCCTATCTTGCCCGCCTTCAGATCCTTGCCGGCAACAAGCCGCTGGTCATTTCCGAGTTCGGGCTGGACGCCACCACGGCACCGCCCGGCAGGCTTGAGGAAACCTTCGGCTGGTTTGAAGACGAGTGCCGCCGTGCCGCCATTGCGGGCACGCTCTGGTTTGCTTACACGGATGAATGGCACCGGGGCGGCAGGGATGTGACGGATTGGAGATTCGGCCTCGTGGACAGGGATCGTCGGCCCAGGATGGCGGTTCCTCCCATGGCTTCAGGGGAGAACACCGGGCCGCCGGTGCTCATCTCCGTGATCGTCTGCACCTACAATGGCTCGGCCACCCTGGCCGCCTGCCTGGAATCCCTGGAAAGCCTGAACCATTCAGCCTACGAAGTGCTGCTGATTGACGATGGCTCGACGGAGGACATCGGCCGGATCGTCCGAGCTTTTCCTGAGGTTCGTTACCTTCGTCAGGATCACGCCGGGCTCAGCGCCGCACGCAACCTGGGCATGAGGGAGGCGCAGGGGGAGTTGCTGGCCTACACCGATGACGATTGCATTGCCGATGAGGACTGGCTGCGTCATGCCGCAGCGGCTTTTGACAACGACGACTGGGCGGCCTGCGGCGGACCGAACATACCGCCCAGGCCACGAAACGCGACCGAAGCCGTGGTCGCCTCTGCCCCGGGTTCTCCGACCCATGTCATGCTCAACGATGTCGAAGCCGAGCACCTGCCCGGCTGCAACCTCATCATCCGCAAGGCCAGCCTGAAGGCCATCGGCGGCTTCCGTGAGCAGTATCATACGGCGGGGGATGATGTGGATGTCTGCTGGAGGCTGCGGGAGGCCGGCGGCAGGCTGCGCTTTGTTCCCGGCGCCATGGTCTGGCACCACCGGCGGCGCACCCTTCAGGCTTATCTCAGGCAGCAGCGCGGTTACGGACATGCCGAAGCCCTGCTGATGAAGGATCACCCCGAGCGCTTCACCTGCCGGGGAGGCGCTCGCTGGCAGGGGACCATCTATGAGGATTCCCCTTCCTCCCTGCCCCTGAATGGCCGCATTTTTCACGGACCGCAGGGCATGGGCCTGTTTCAGGGCATCTACCAGAACCAAGGTTGGCATCTGCCAGCCTGGGCCAACGGCCTGTCATGGACCGCGCTGCTCTTGATCACCCTTCCCGTCCTGGGATGGCGTGCCTCCCTGCCCTTTCTGGGCTTGTTCCTCCTGGCCTTGTGGAAGTCATGGCGCCATCTGCCTACGGGCTCTCATGCCTGGTCCGGACTTCAGCAGCTTCAGCTCCTGCTGCTAAACTGGCTGCAGCCCATCGTCCGAGGGTGGGCCCGCTGGTCAGGCATACTCCGGTTCGGTCTCAGGCCGGAATGGCAGCCCGGAGCCCACCCGTGCGCCGGCCGCACCCGTCCGCCGCGTTTTTGGACACTCTGCCACTCGTGGCAGGCTTACTGGAACGAGGACAACCTTGGCCGTGAGGCCCTGCTCTCCGCGCTCAAGGACTGCCTTGGCCGCGTGCCCGGGCTCAATCTCTGGAGCGACGACGGCTGGCAGCCCTTTGACCTGGCCTGGAGCCGGCTTCCAGTCATTCGCACCACCGTGCTGACCCTGACAGAACATCACGGTGAAGGCAGGTGCCTCACCCGCGTGAGGCTGTCCCTTCAGTGCCATCCCTGGGCGGCCGCGGCCGCAGGCGGCCTTGCATTGCTGTCCTGGTTCGTTTGGAAGCCTGGCATCGGTGCCATCGCCCTTCTTCTGCTGCTCGTCAGGGCGCGGCAAAACCAAAAGTGCAACCAGGCCGCCGCCGCAGCGGGGCTGGCTCCCTGCCCTAATAAAGCTCCACTGGTGATCGCTTGCCATCCTCGACACTGAGGATGCGGGCCTTCTCCTCGCCGAGTGTCGCCACGCGCAGATCCCAGATTTCACGGTTGATGGCGGCGAACCGGTCCAGGTCAAACTTGTCAGGCCTGACCAGACGCTTCTTGGTTTTCTCAATTCGCAGCAGCGCGTCATGCAGGACGGGGTGCTCCACGCCTTCCAGATGCCGTCGCGCAAGCTCCACCATCTCCAGCCGGTGGCAGATCATCACCAGATCGTTGCCGGCGCGCACAGCCTCCTGGATGGCCTGCTCAAAGGTCACCTCGTTGAGGATGGCGCCCATGTCCAGGTCGTCCGTCATCGCCAGGCCTTCAAAGCCCAGCTGATCACGCAGCAGCTTTGTGCAGATGTTGTGGCTGAGGCTTGCCGGCCAGCGGCCCCGGCCGGGATCGTAGGCCGTGTAGTTGCTGTGGCAGGTCATCACGCTGTCGAGCTCCGGCAGCAGGGCCGTGTAGGGCATCAGCTCGCTCATCTCCATGTCCTGGCGGCTCTTGGCAATGACCGGCAGGAACTCGTGCGGATCACACTCCGCCGGGCCGTAGCCGGGGAAATGCTTGGCGCAGGAAAGCACGCCCTCCTTGCGCATGGCACGGTTGAAGATGCCCGCGTTGGTGATGACCTGCTGAGGGTCCCGCCCCCAGCAGCGCCCCTTCAGGGAGTTGTCCGCCTGGTCGTCGTAGCTGATGTCCAGAACGGGGCAGAGGTCGAGGTTGAAGCCGAACAGGCGCAGAATCTGACCGGTGAGCCTGCCATGCTTCTTGATCAGCTCGGGATCACCCTTGTCTCGGAGTGCCTGGGCGTTTGGCGGCTCCTCGCCTATCAGGCGCAGCCGGGAAACGCGGCCACCCTCCTGATCGATGGTGATGAAGGGCTCAATGTCCGAGAGATCACGCAGGTCGTCGATGAGCTTTCGGAGCTGCTCAGGGGACTGGATGTTGCGGCCGAACAAAATGAAGCCGCCGGGCTGGAGCTTCTTGAATCGTGCGGCGGTTTCAGAATCGAGTTCAGGACCGGGGACACCGGTGAGGAGCAGTTGGCCGAGGGACATGCGGAGTGGAGGGTGAACGCAGCCATTCATTTCACGGTTCCCGCAGATCAGGCAACTGCTCTTTGCCAGCATCGGGGCCCATGCCAAAAATACCGGAAGCCGTCCGGGGCCGGGCTGGAAGGAAGCCGCCGTCCGGCGTTGGTAGAAAACTGATCATGAAAGTGCTGATTCTCCCGCCCGTCGTCCTTCTGCTGATCCTCCCTGCCCCCATGCCCGGACAGGCCCCCAAGGATGGCATCCAGACCAAGACCACCTATGCCAAGGCCTATGGAGAAACCCAGAACGCCGTGAGCATCGACCCGGCCAAAGACCTGCCGCGCTACCCCGCCGTGGAACCGAAGGACGCCCCGGCCACCTGGAAGGTGAAGAAGGGCTTCAAACTGGAAACCGCCGCGCACGAACCCCAGGTGCGCGACCCCATCGCCCTCTGCTTTGATGAACGCGGCCGCATGTTTGCCTGCGAAATGATCGACTACTCGGAGATGCGGGATGTCACGCCCCATCTTGGCCGCATCTCCGTGCTCGAAGACCAGGACGGCGACGGCTTCTACGAAACCTCCCGCGTCTTCGCCGACAACCTGCCCTGGCCCACCGGGCTCATCTGGGCCAACGGCGGCCTCTACGTCGGTGCCACACCTGACATCTGGCGTTTTGAAGACCGGGATGGCGACGGCAGGGCGGAGGTCCGTGAAAAAATCTACACCGGCTTCGGCACCGGCCTGAAGATCCTCAACGTCCAGGGCCTGATGAACAGCTTCCAGTGGGGACAGGACAACCGCGTCCACGTCCTCGCCGGAGGCGGCAACCGCGGCGTCATCAAGTGCCTCAAGCGTCCCGAGCTTCCGGAGCAGGAGCTTGGCGGGCGTGACTTCTGGTTTGATCCGCTCACCCACGAATTCGGCCTTGAGGCCGGCGGCGCCCAGTATGGCATGAGCTTCGACAACTACGGCCGCAAGTTCGGCTGCTCGAACTCCGACCACCTTCAATACTGGCTCTACGACGACCGCCTGGCCCCGCGCAGCCCCTACTTCGAAATGCCGCCAAGCCGACGCAGCATCGCCGTGGACGGCGGTGCTGCCGAGGTTTTCCGCATCAGCCCCGATGAACCCTGGCGCATCATCCGCACCCGCTGGCGCATCGCCGGTGTCGTCAAGGGCGCCGTCGAGGGCGGGGGCCGTGTCAGCGGCTACTTCACCGGCGCCACAGGCACCACAATCTACCGGGGCGACGCCTACGGGCCGGGCTTCGTGAACAACAGCTTCAGCGGCGACGCCGGAGGCCAGCTCATCCATCGCAAGATCATTCGTTACGCCGCGGACGGCATCAACCTGGAGGGCGAGCGCCCGGCCGACGAACACGGCTTCGAGTTCGCCGCCAGCAAGGACACCTGGGTCCGGGTCGTGAACTTTGCCAACGCACCCGACGGCTGCCTCTACGTCTGCGACATGTATCGCGAGGTCATCGAGCATCCCTGGAGCATCCCGGACGAGATCAAGAAGCACATTGACCTGAACAGCGGCAACGACCGGGGCCGCATCTGGCGCATCCTGCCCGACGGCGGAGCCCCGCGCAAAGGCCGGAAGGTCACGTTTGCCTCCGCAGGCATGGAGGAGCTCGTCACGGCCCTCGGTCATCCGAACGGCTGGCACCGTGACACCGCCCAGCGCCTGCTTTACGAGAAGCAGGACAAGGCGGCCATTCCCCTGCTAAAGGAACGCCTGTCCAGCCCTGCCTCCAGCCTGGAGACCCTTCACGTCCTCAATACCCTCGCCTCCCTCAACGGTCTGGACGCTGACGATGTTGAGCTTGCGCTGAAAAACCCGGACCCGCAGGTCAGGGAAAAGGCAGCCCAGTTCGGCCTGCTGCTGCCCCGGAATTCCAGGATCACAACCGCCGTCCAATCCCTCGGCTCTGACGCCTCCCCACGCGTCCGCTTCACCTATGCCATGCTTCTCCGCAGGTTCTTTGACGGGCTCCCAGGCAGCGCCGACACCACGCCCGAAGCGCGCCAGGCCAGCTTCCTGGCAGCCTCGGCGGAAAGCCCGCTCATTGTGGCGGCCCTGCTCAACAGCGAAGGCACCGATCCCCTCCAGCTCCTGCTGTCGCTTAACCAGGAGAATGCCAAGGCCCTGACACCCGCGCTCGCCGAGTCCCTGCTGACCATGATCGGCCGGCAGAAAAAACCGGCATCGGTCGACAGCGCCATCCAATGGCTCGCCGCTCCCGGCACCAGCGCAGCCATGCGCCAGGGCGGGCTCAAAGCCCTTGCGGACGGCCTGCGCCAGAGCGGCGGATCGATTGCCAAAATGGACACGGCGGGCAGGCTCGCCGCTGTCTTCACCCAGGCCGCCGCCACTGCCCAGAACAGTTCGGCACCCGAAGCCGCACGACTCCAGTCCATTGAGCTGCTGGCGCTCGCGGACAAGGATCAGGCGGAGACCGCCCTCCTGGACGGATTAAGGAAAGCGCAGGCTGAACCGCTCCAGGTCGCCTCCGTCAAGGCCCTGAACCAGCTGCTCGGCAAGTCCGCCGCCAGGCCGGTGCTGGCTGCCTGGGCGGCACTGAAGCCCAAGGCACGCGAGACGGCCCTGGCGGCGCTGCTTTCCCGTGACGACAGCGCAACCGCCCTGCTGGAGGCCATGAAAGCCGGGGCGGGCCCCGAACCCAAGGAACTTGCCGCCTCCCAGGTCCAGGCCCTGGCCAACCATAAGAATTCCAGCATCGCCAAACAGGCCGCCAGCGTCCTCAAGTCTGTCATTCCACCTTCACGCGAAGAAGTGGTGAAGACCTTCTCCCCCGCCATCGGCATGAAAGGCGACGCCAGGGCCGGCCAGAACCACTACATCTCCCGTTGCATGGCCTGCCACAAGGCGAACGGCCTGGGTATTGAAGTCGGCCCCAGCCTGACCACCGTCAAAACGAAGGGACGGGATGCCCTGCTCACCGCCATCCTGCAGCCGCACAAGGAGGTCGCCTCACAATACATCGCCTATCAGGTGAATACCCGGGAAGGCCAGACCATCCTGGGCATCATCACGGCGGATGACGCCAGCAGCATGACCCTGAAGATGATGGGAGGCGCCCAGGTCACGTTCCAGCGTGCCCAGATCCAGGGCAGCAGTTCCAGCGGCCAGAGCCTGATGCCCGAGGGACTGGAAGGCGGCCTAAGCGTCCAGGACATGGCCGACCTGCTCAGCTTCATCGAAGCCGCCAACTGACACGGAATTGTCGTCCGCAGCTTGACGCAGCCCCGCCCCCGGCGCAAAACCCGGCGCACCATGGAACTCGTCAACAACACCCCCAATGTCCCGGCTGCGGTCGGTCCCTACTCCCAGGCGGTTCGCTGCGGCGGCCTGCTATTCTGCTCAGGACAGATCCCCATCAACCCCTCCACTGGCAAAATCGAGGCGGCCGAAGTCGAGGGGCAGGCCCGGCAGGTGCTGGGCAACATCAAGACCCTCCTCAATGCCCAGAACCTTGACATGAACCATGTCATCAAAGCCACCGTCTTCCTCACCAGCATGGCTGATTTCCCCAGGGTGAACCCGATTTATGACGAGGCTTTCCAGGGCCACAAGCCCGCCCGTTCCACCGTCGCCGTGGCGGGCCTGCCCCTGGGCGCCCTGGTCGAGATTGAAGTGATCGCCGAACTTCAGGCCTAAGGTTCGGTCGGCTTCAGCCTGAAAGCCTGAACACGGCCGTCGCCACGGTACAAATAGACCTTTTCCACATCCTCCTGCTTCATGATCAGCCAGGGGGAGAGAAGATTTCGTCCGTTCTTGGTAAACACCAGGCCGTCGGCAAGGAAGACACAGGAGTGATAGGCATCCCCCGTGTCCTTGCTCAGGAAAAACAAAACGTCCCCATATTTGTAAGGCGGGCTGACCGGTTCAAAACGCTCCAGCACAGCGCTCGTCGCCAGCCGGGAGTCGAGAAGATATTCATGGGGGTCGTAGTTGAAGAAGTTCAGGCTCGTCCAGTGGCAGTCGGGCAGCAGGCCGTTTTTCGCCAGGTCAATGCCAGGGTAGGTGTAGACAAGCTTGCGGGCCAGGGCTGGCAGCATGTGGGAAAGCGGCAGGGCCTCAATCCCGTCCGTGTCGATGATGGACTGCAGCAGCGGTTCGACGTCCTTGCGACGCAGGCCGAGCCCCAGGGTCCAGTAGTTCACCACTTCCTCCACGTTGGTGTTATGGTCGGCCTCGATCTTCACCATGATCCCGCGGGTGCGAGTCATCGCCTTGAAGATCGACCTCGCCTCGGCCTCGCCTTGAGCGTACCCCAGAAGCACGGGGATGTCGCTGAAGGCGATGGTCTCACCGCGCTTGTAGGACATCTTTTCAACGAGGGCCACAATGTCAGGCCTGAGCTTGCTCGTCCGGTACCACTCCTTCACGTCCTTGCCGATGATCAGCACGGGATCCATGTGGAATTCGTTCGGGGGATATTTGGCGAGTTCCGTGTAAATGACGGCCCTGGTCTGGGGAGGGATGGCCTCAAGGTCAGGCGGCCGGGGGTAGAGATAGACCATGCCGTCAGATTTCACGATGGTCTTCGGGTCGAGCAGCGCATCCAACATCGCCTGCGACAGTCCGGCATCCTTCAGGAACTCTCCGAGCTGGGGAAGCGATGACTCGGGGAAGATCCACCTCGGCTGGGTGTTGGGCAGCGGAAAGCTGTCCACCAGCGTTTTGGGAGCCTCCAGATAGATGTAGGCACAACGAAGCTTGCCCCAGGGGCCGGGAGCGGCGTAGAAGACGTTCGGGTTTGCGTTTACCCTCGCCTGCTGGACCTGTGAATCGACGACCGCAGGCTTGGCGGTCTGGCTCAACAGCAGCTGGAGGTTTTCAACGCTCGAAATCTGGGCCGTCAGGCATCCTGCGCAGGCAAGCCAAAGCAGGAGGCTTCCGCTCAGACGGAAGCCGCCAAGGAGAGCGGCCAGGGCCGCAAAAAACAGGTTGGGTAACATTGGGGGGCTAAACTCTAAAGAAGCTCTTTTGTTAGAAGCTGCATTAAATATTTTCTCCTTGCTGAAGCCATGAACATGGACGGTTCAAAATTGAGGCGAAATGAATGCTTTTGATGACGTTGTAAGCCCTTCATGAACCCTTTGAAACATCTGCTGGCCTCCTGCATCTCAGCCACCCTTTTCCTGTCTCAGGCCGCCGAGTCCGGAGAGTCAGGTTTTTCGGCCCTTTTTGACGGGGCCAGCCTGGCTGGCTGGGAGCAGCACAGCGGAACCGCCGAATACAGGGTCGAAAACGGGGCGATCATCGGAAAAACCGTGCCCGACACCGGCAACTCCTTCCTCTGCACCTCCCGGAAATTCGCGAACTTCATCCTGGAACTGGAGTTCAAGGTCGATCCGTCCATGAACTCGGGCATCCAGTTCCGCAGCAACTACTATACCCGGGAGACCGAAGTGGAGATCAACGGCAAAAAAAAGAAATTCCCGGCCGACCGCGTGCATGGCTATCAATACGAAATCGACCCCAGCCCCCGTGCCTACACCGGCGGGGTTTACGATGAAGGCAGGCGCGGCTGGCTGTTTGACCTGAAGAACAACGAGGCGGCACGCAAGGCCTTTAAACAAGGGGAATGGAACCTGGCGCGGATCGAATGCAGCGGCGGCAGCATCAGGACCTTCATCAACGGAGTGCCGGCCGCCGACTTCAGCGACGACCTCACCCGGGAAGGCGTGATCGCCCTGCAGGTACATGGGATTGGCAAAAAGAAGGAGGCTGTCGGCAAGGAAGTGATGTGGCGGAACATCCGCATCAAGGAACTGCCTTGAATCACGAATCACGCCGCCGTCTTCTTACCGCCTGTCTTTTTTGCGGGCGAGGCACCGGCGGGAGGGGCATGCTGGTCGGCTCGGGAGCGAACATCCTCGCTGCCGATGCCCAGAAACTTGGCCGCCTTGGCCGCGTCATCCTCGAAATGACGCAGGGCCAGCCGGCAGAGCTCCTTCTCCACCCAGGGAAGAAGGTCGATGTCCGGCTGGGTCTGGGCGACGCTGATGAGGCTGGTCAGGGCGTCCCGCATCCGGGTCACCGTGTTGGTGGGATGTGTAAACCGGCTGTTGGCAATGCTGCCCAGGGGGATGTCCGAAGGCAGCAGCACGTCTGAATTGGCCAGGGCGCAGGCACGTTGAATGGTGTTTTCAAGCTCACGGACATTGCCCGGCCAGTCATAGGCCTCCAGCAGGGCGAGCGCGTCCTCGGTGAACCTCATGACCGGTCCCCGGCGACGGGCGGACTGACGCTGCAGGAAAAACTCGGCCAGCAGGCGGACATCCTCCCGGCGCTCACGAAGCGGCGGAATGTGAATGCGCACGACGTTGAGCCTGTAGAAGAGGTCCTCACGAAAGGTGCCCTTGGCCACCTCCGCCTCAAGATCCTTGTTGGTGGCGGCGAGGATACGCACATCGCATTTCAAGGTCTGGTTGCTGCCCACCCGGCAGAACTCACCTTCCTGAAGCACCCGCAGCAGCTTGCTTTGCACGGCCAGCGGCATGTCACCGATTTCATCCAGGAACAACGTGCCTCCGTCACACTGCTCAAACCGGCCGACACGCTGGTTCACGGCACCGGTGAAGCTGCCTTTTTCATGCCCGAACAACTCGCTCTCCATCAGGTTGTCCGGGATGGAGGTGATGTTGATGCCGACAAACTCCTTCTGGGTCCTGGGGCTGAACTTGTGCACCGCCCGGGCGACCAGCTCCTTGCCGCAGCCGCTTTCTCCAGTGATCATCACCGGCGCATCACTGCGGGACACCCTGCCGATCATTTTGAACACCTCCTGCATCGGCGCCGACCGGCCGATGATGGTCTCCTGGATCGTCTCCGTCGGAACCTCGGCGGCCTGGGCCCGGGTGACCCGGCGGGATTCATTCGCACGCAGGGCGCTCTCGACCACCGTCCTGAGCTCGTAAGGCAGCTTTTCCTTGCCCAGCACATCATAGGCGCCCAGCCGCATCGCCTCGATCACATTGCTGTTGCTGGCCAGGCCGCTGAACAGGATGACCATTGCATTCGGGTCGCTCATCCTCAGCCGCTTGAGCAGCTCGATGCCGCTGGTTCCCGGCAGCCTGACTTCGGCAAGCACCAGGTCTGCCCGGTTCTTCTGGTAGGATGCCAGGGCCTCCTCCGCCCTTTCGGACGTGCCCAGAGTCACTCCAGGAGCCTTCAAATGATTGCAGGCCCAGCTCAGAAAGTCTGAGTCTGAGTCCACAATGAGGATTCGGGAGTCCTGGGGAGATGACATTTGGCGAAGAAGAGGTCGTTTTCGTAGCTGGTGCCCCCTCTGGCGTCAACACCCGTTCTTGCCGCCCGCCCGCGCCTCGGCAAGCCCGCGCGCCAGAATGACATCCGCCTCGACCTGCTTTTTCAGCGCCTCAACACCCGGAAACTTCTGCTCAGGGCGAATAAAATCCCCCAGCCTTACCTCCAGGCTTCGTCCATAAAGGTCATCGCTCCAGTCGAACAAATGAACCTCCAGGGATGGTGCGGCATCCCCTGTCTCGACCGTTGGCCGAACCCCAAGATTGGCGACTCCCGCCCAGTTTCGCCCCTCCAGTTCGACCTGCACCCCATACACGCCATAGGGCGGCAGCAGCTCCGCCTCCGGACGCACATTTGCCGTCGGGAACCCAAGCTGACGGGCGAGCCGACGCCCGGGCAGGACTTCGCCATAGAGGGCATAATCACGCCCCAGCAGGCGGTTCGCACGTCCCAGCTCCCCGGCGGAAACGGCATCACGAATCAGGGTGCTGCTGACCACCTGGCCATCCACACGGACGGGCGGCACTCCGTAAACGGCAAATCCATCCCGCTCCCCATGCGCCATGAGCAGGTGGATGTCCCCTCCCCGGTTCCTGCCGAAGGTCCAGCCATAGCCCACTGAAACGCATCCCAGCGGACGGCAGTCACGCGTCAAGGTGTCGAGAAACATCTGCGCAGGCGTGGTCGCCGTGTTTTCATCAAAGGGGCAAAGCAGCATGCAGCCAACGCCCAGACGCTCCAGCAACAGCCGACGGTAGGCAGGGCCGCAGAGCCTTGCAGGCACCGCTTCCGGCCGCAGGATCGCCAGCGGGTGCGGCTCAAAGCTCATGACCACCGCCGTGCCCTGATGCTGATGTGCATGCTCCAGCGCCGCCCGGATCACCTCCTGATGCCCCAGATGCAGCCCGTCAAAAACCCCGATGGCAAGCGCCACGGGTCCAGACAGCGTGGAAAGCTCCTCCAGGGAATGCAGAACAGTCATTCCCCCTGCTTAATCGTGGCGCTGAATCCGTGCAACCCGTCCTTGCCTTCCCCGGCAAGCACATCGGCGCACAGTCCGTATTCAGGGCATGACCATGACCCGTGCCCTGGCACTCGCCCTCTGCCTTTCGACTTTCCTGCCCGCCCAGCCACTCCCGGCGCCCAGCTCCTCCCTTCAGGCGGGCTTTGCGGAACGCGACATCACCCCGGACATCGGCATGGAACAGCCGGGCGGCTATGGAAAAAGCTACCACCTGCGCTTCCATGACGCCTGCAAGGTACGAGTGGCGCTTTTCGATGACGGTCGGCGCAGCGTCGTCCTGGTCGGCCTGGACACGCTGGTAGTGCCACGAAAAATCGTCCTCGATGCACGTACGGCCATTGAGAAGGAGTTCAAAATCCCAGGTGAAGCCGTGATGGTCGGTGCCTCACACTCTCATTCCTCGGGCCCTGTGGGCATGGTCATGCCAGGCGAATTCGACTCCGCCTCCGACCTGGTGAAAAAGCTGGCCTATGAGGAAAGCTCATGCGCCGACCCCGGCTATCTGACTCGCGTGACCCACGAAATCGTCGCCGGAGTGCGCGCAGCCCGGATGACGCGGCAACCCGCCCGGCTGGGCTACGGGTTCGGACATGAGGACAAGGTGGCCTTCAACCGTCGGCTGCGCATGAAAAACGGCCAGTCCTGGAGCCATCCGCGTCCGGGCAACCCCGACATCCTGGAGTACGCCGGCCCCATCGACCCCCAGGTCGGTGTCATCGGCGCCTGGGACCTGGATGGCAGGCTCCTGGGCACCATCGTCAACTACGCCTGCCATGCCACCACCAATCCCGGCGGCATCTCCGCCAACTGGATTCATTACCTGGAACAAACCGTCCAGGGAGCGCTCGACACTCGCGCCCCGGTCGTGTTCATGCAGGGGGCCTGCGGTGATGTCACCCAGGTCGACAACCTCAGCCCCTGGCGCAGCCCGGCTCCTGAGGACTGGGCCAGGCAGGTTGGAGGCCGTGTCGGCGCCGAAGCCGTGCGCGTGCTGCTTTCCATGGCACGCACGGGTGAAGCCGTCCTCGACTCACGGCAGAAAATCCTCTCCATACCGCGCCGGAAGCCTTCAGCCAGCCGCCTCCGGCGCTGCCTCGAGGTCGTGAAGGCGGGAAAGCCCGCGGGTGACACCACCGAATACCTGTTCGCAAAGGAAATCCTCATGCTCGACCACCTCTGCAGGACCACCCCTGAAGTGGAGGCCGAGATCCAGGTCATCCAGGTCGGCCCCGCCGCCTTTGTCAGCAATCCGGCGGAGTACTTCTGCCAGTTCGGACTCGACATCAAAAAAGGCAGCCCCTTCCCCTTCACGTTCCCCGTCGAACTCGCCAACGGCATCGTCGGTTATGTCCCCACGGAGGAGGCCTTCGGTCCGAACGGCGGCGGTTACGAGACAAGGCTGACCGCCTATTCCAACCTGGTCATCACGGCCGGTCGCACCTTTGCCGACACCGGCATCAGCCTGACGCGTGAAATGAATCCCGGCCCGGTTCCTGAACCACTCCGCGCTCCGCCCTTCAGCGCCCCCTGGACCTATGGCAGCGTGCCGCCGGAGCTGGAATGAAGGGCCGGCCGGCAACCGCTCAACGGCGCCACTGGTACATCCACCTTTCGGAGAACGCCTTGTCACCGTCCCTGAGGTCGCAGGTCATCTCAATCAGGTTCGTCTTCTCGGGCACGTCCAGCTTGAAAAAGGCACGCCAGCCACCGGTTTCGCCATTCCTCATGACCCGCTTGTCGAGCACTTTTGCGTCCCCGCTGCTGATGATGACATCGATCTCCGGCGCCCAGCCATCCTTCCTGCCGGACGGAATCATGCCCTGGCTGAAGTCGACGACATAAAGGTGGTCGTCGCTGTCCATGACAAAGCCGCGGCGGGTGGCGGTGACCTTCGCAAGGGTGCCCGGCAGATGCTCCTCCAGCCACACCAGCCGGTATTCAAACTTCATGGCCTCCTGAGGTGTCGCCGCCAGCACCGCCGGCTTCCACATCGCCACGATGTTGTCCCAGGTCTCCTCTCCCGTAGAAAGCTCGACCAGCACCACGCTGCCCTTTCCAAAGCCGGCCCGGGGCTCGACCCACACCGCCGGCCGCCGATGATACACCGCCTCAAGGTCCTGGAAGTTCTTGAAGTCACGATCCCTTTCGGCAAGTCCGAAGCCCTTCAGACGGTCCGTTTCCAGGATGCTCAGGCGCAGGTCGCGGCTCACATCCAGCGGACGCCAGATCGAGGGGCCGCCGTCGATCTCAATCTGCAGGCCGTCGCTGTCATGCACCTCGGGCCGGAAATCATAGGGCTTGGGATGGCTGTTCTCCCCGAACCAGAACATGCTGGAAAACGGCGCGATGCCAAGCATCTCCACCTTCTGCCGCAGGTGCAGCGTCGCCTTCACCAGCGTCTCGGTGGCCCTCCCGGGCATGACGTCAAACTGGTAGGCCCCCGTGATGCTGGGGCCGTCGAGCAGGGCCAGGATCTTGAAAAACTTGTCACCCGGCTTCGGCGGCAACAGCCAGAAATGGGTGAAGTCGGGAAACTCCTCGGGCTTGCCTCCGATCGTGTTCACCGCCACGCCGCGCGCGCTGATGCCGTAGCCAAGCTCCGTGGTGACGGCCCGGTAGTAGCTCGCACCCATGAACACCATGAACTCAAACGGCTTCTTCAGCATGGCGTCAGGGGCCAGGATGCGGAAGCCGGCATAGCCGGAAGGTGGAACGAACTTCTCCGGCAGCTTCAGTTCGCCATAGTCGAAAAGCTTCGGATCAAAGCCGACAGGCTGCGAGCCGCCCCCCTGGACGGAAAAGAACTGGACGGGCTTCTTGAACATCCAGCCGGGATGGAAGAACTCGACCCGATAGACGTCACCCAGGCCGGCAAAGAGCGCCTTGTCCCTGCGAAACCGGATCTGCCGGTGCCCGTCGTACTTCAACTCCTCAAAAAACGGGTCCAGCTTCTGCGACGGGGCCTTGTAGGGCTTCATGGCAAGCTGCGCCGCCAGCTTTTCAAGCGAGGCGAAATCCATCACCTGACCAGGCTCCTGACCAGGCAGGGTGGTGATGGCGAGGACACCAAGGCAAAGGATGGCGGAGGCCGTAGAACGCAGGGAGATCATGCAGGGGGACGATTTCGGAAAGGATTCAGAATGCCGCCGGGAATGAATGAGTCAACCAGCACCGGCCTTCAACCCGGCGTCAGAGGTTGGCTCGTCGGCGCCTTGTCAGAGCGGTTTGCGGGCCAGGACGACATACTGACCGCCGAGCGGCCAGGAGGAAAGCAGGGGCTCCAGCGGGCGCAGGGCCGCCAGGAAGGCCGGAAAGACAAACCAAAAGCGTGTCACCACCAGTTCGAAACCGGCCCCCCTGAGCAGGTCCTCGGTCTCGCCGGGCCAGAGCATGATGGCGTCACGGTCAAAGGGCACGCGGCTCATCACATACCAGACCATCGGGTTCCAGGGATTGTTCTCCCAGAGCGCAAACCAGCCGCCCGGTCTCAGCGCCTCGAAGACCGACCTTGCGGCGCCAGGCCTGTCCGTCGGCGGAATGTGATGAAACACGCCGTTGCAGTAGGCCAGGTCAACAGCCCCGGCCTGCGCCAGGTCCTGCGGCAGGATGAACCTGGCGCCAAGCCCGGCATGATCCTGGCGGGCGACCTCCAGGCTGGCCTCCGACGGGTCGGTCCCGAAGACCTCGCATCCTGGAAAGGCCTCGAGCAGGAAGCGCGTGGCCGTCCCCGTGCCGCAGCCGAAGTCGAGCACACGCCCAACCTTCATTGCTTCAGCGGAAGCCCTGGCCGCCGTCCAGCGGCAGCGGCCCGAAGCGTAGTAGGCCGAGTCCTCCCCGGTCAGGCGGAGCCCCTTCTGCAGGGCGGCCTGGTAGTCGGCGGCAAACTCGTCAAATTCCGGCTCCGTGGAGGTTCTGGGCATGGGCGCCGACAAAGCGCAGACCTTCGGCCTGCGCAACCCCCCATGCAGGATCGGCAAAGATTCCATCATGGCGGAAAAGCTGCTTGCAAACGATGCAACGACACAGCAGCATCATTCAAATTTTTCTAAACGATGACCGCATCAGAAGCACCCCTCCCCTCCCAGGCCTCCTGGAAGCGCGAGGTGCGGCGGTTCATCGAGGCGGGCGGCAACACCACCCATGCGTTTGGCCTCGGCAGGCTTATCGGTCGCATGTTCGCCCTGCTTTATCTCAGCCCCCGGCCGCGCTGCCTGGAGGACATCGCAACAAGCCTCGACATCAGCAAGGCCAGCGCCAGCATGACCATCCGTCAGCTGGAGGGCTGGCATGCCGTGCGGCATGTTCCCGTGGAGGGCGATCGTCGTGACTTCTATGAGGCAGAGACTGCTTTCCGCCATATTCTCAAACAGGGGCTTCTGCCTGGAATCCGCAAAAAGCTCGCCACCGCCGGCGGCCAGATCACGCGCACCCTGGCGGCCGGTGAAAACGCCGGCTGCCAGCCAGGCGAATCCCCCGACGAGATCCAAATGATCCGCCGGCGGCTGCGCACAGCCGCCGGCCTGCACAAAAAGCTCGACGGCCTTCTGTCCAGCCGTCTTCTTGATAAGCTCATCTGAGCCTGACAGCTCATCCTTCGACGCCTCTCCCGTGAGCGCCGGAAACCATCATCGCCCCAGCCAGGCCGCCAATTCAAGGCGACCAAGGGCGGCAGCGTGCCAGAATTTCACCGAATGAGCCCCTCCCCAGCATCCGCCAACATCACCTGGACCAGCATCCGGGTGACGGACGAAATGCGGTCCATCCGACTGGGCCAGAGGGGCTTGGTTGTCTGGATGACCGGCCTGTCAGGTTCAGGCAAGTCCACCATGGCCGTCGGTCTCGACAGCCGTCTGCACTCCGCAGGCGCCGCCTCCTTCATCCTGGATGGTGACAATCTGCGCCATGGACTTTGCTCCGACCTCGGCTTCAGCGACGATGACCGCAAGGAGAACATCCGCCGCACAGGCGAGGTGGCCAAGCTCATGGCACAGGCGGGCATCATTGTCATCTGCTCCCTCATTTCCCCTTTCAGGGCAGACCGGATGAACGTCCGCCGGTCCTGTGAGAACAACGGCGTCCAGTTCAGCGAAGTTTTTGTCAGCGCCCCCCTTGCCACCTGTGAGCTGCGCGACCCCAAGGGGCTCTACAAAAAAGCCCGCGCCGGCCAGATCCAGGGCTTCACCGGCATTGACAGCCCTTATGAGACCCCGGAGGAGCCTGGCCTCGTGCTCGACACCGAACGCATGCCGGTCGACGCCTGCCAGGACCTGCTCCTCAGCCACGTGTTGAACCTCACCCGGCTCTGACACCGACTCCCGTCCCTCCAACCCAGGCAGCGAAAACTTCTGGATCCCCGACATGCAGCCCCATTCATGACGCCCTCCACTCAACAAGATGTGCTGATCAAGGCCGGCGCCAGTGTCAGCCACTACTGGCGCGACATCTGGCGCTATCGCGAACTGCTGGGATTCCTGGCATGGCGTGACTTGCTGGTCCGCTACAAGCAGACCGTGGCAGGCAGCTCCTGGGCGCTCATCAGACCTGCGCTGAACACTCTCGTATTCACTTTCTTGTTCGGCAGGATGGGCAAGTTCCCCAGCCCGGAAGGCGTTCCCTACTCGATCGTCGTGCTGTCGGCCATGGTGCCCTGGCAGCTGTTTTCAGGCGCGGTTCTTGGCGCCACGCAGAGCCTGGTGACCAACACCAACCTGATTTCCAAAGTTTACTTTCCGCGCCTGATCATCCCCTGCAGCTCGATGGCCGTGGCGCTGGCCGACCTCTTTTTCGCGTTCATCCTGCTCCTGGGCGCAATGCTGTGGTACGGCGTGGCCCCCTCGGTCCGCATGCTCGCCGTTCCGCCGCTCGCCCTGTTTGCGCTGATGGCATCCCTTGGCCCAAGCCTGCTGATCGCGGCCCTGATGGTCAAGTTCCGGGACTTCAAGCATATCGTGCCGTTTTTCATCCAGCTCGGCGCCTATGTCTGCCCGGTCGGCTTCTTGTCCAGCATGGTTCCGGAAAAGTGGAGGCTGCTTTACTCCTGCAACCCGATGGTCGGGGTCATAGACGGCTTTCGCTGGGCCATCCACGGAGGCGAGCCGCTGCATCTGCCAGGGTTTCTGATTTCAATGGCGGTCACCTTTTTGTTCCTCTTTCTCGGCTTCTGGTACTTCCGCAGGATTGAGAGACAGTTTGCCGACATTATCTAACCAAGGAAAGCATGGCGGAATCTGAAACAGTCATCTCTGCACAGGGCGTCTCCAAGCGCTATGTGCTGAAACATCAGGGCAGGCGCGCCTCGCGGCAGGGTGAGCACCTGAGCGAAAAAATACAGCGCCTGGCGCTTTCCCCTCTCGACCTGTTCCGAAGAAGCGGCGCGGAAACCACCACCCAGGAGGACTTTTGGGCGCTCAAGGATGTCAGCTTTCAGGTTAAAAAGGGCGAGATCCTGGGGGTCATCGGCCGCAATGGCGCGGGCAAGTCCACCTTGTTGAAAATCCTTTCGAGGATCACTGAGCCGACCTCCGGCGAAATTCGCATTCGCGGCAGGGTCGCCTCACTGCTTGAGGTGGGCACAGGCTTCCACCCTGAGCTCACAGGACGCGAAAACGTCTTCCTCAACGGAGCCATCCTGGGCATGAGCCGCCAGGAGATCCGCTCCAAGTTCGATGAGATCGTCTCCTTTGCGGAGGTGGAGAAGTTCCTCGACACGCCGGTCAAGCATTACAGCTCCGGCATGTATGTCCGCCTCGCCTTCGCGGTTGCCGCCCACCTCGAGCCCGACATTTTGATCGTTGATGAGGTTCTGGCCGTCGGTGACATGGCCTTTCAAAAGAAATGCCTCTCTCAAATGGAGGACACGACCCGCCAGGGAAGGACCGTGCTGCTGGTCAGCCATAACATGCCCACGGTGCTGAGCCTGTGCTCACGGGCCATTCTGCTTTCCGGCGGGCAGGTCGTTGCCGACGGTGAGCCGGCCACTGTCCTGGAGACTTACCAAAACGCTTTCCGGGAAGGCGCCGCTGCTCCGGCCGGCAGGAAAGGCAACTGCCAGATCCGCCGCGCATGGCTTGGCGATGACGAGCGCGATTCCACGATGCATGTGCCGATGAGCAAGCCGCTCTTCGTGAACATGGAGTATGAGGTCGCCCGGCCCGACGGGCGCTTGTACGTCCCCTATCTGCGCATCCATGCGGAGGACGGCACCTGCGTTTTCCATGTCTGCCCCGAGGACGTCCAGCCGGGTGCGGCGGGCCTGATTCGCGCCACATGCATCGTGCCTGAATGGATGTTGAATGCAGGCGCCCATCACGCATCCCTTTACGTGGCCGCCTACTCGGCCAATAATTACGAGGTCTGCGCCCAGGAGCCCATGGCCCTTTCCTTCACCGTCAGCGAGGACGTTCAACACCCTTCCCGCTACGCCTACGCCGGCGCCATTCCGGGCGCCATCTGGCCCCGCCTACAGTGGTCCGTCAAGACCATCGGCACGCCCTGACACAATCACAGCCCAAAACATATGATCAAAAAAACATTAGGCAGGCTTCGCACGATGGCGAAGCCCTTTCTCCTGCGTGCGGCCGGCGAATCACCCGATGAGCTGAAAAAGTTCAGGCAATGGGGCAGGCCTTCCTTCGAGGGCGATGGCATGCGCTGCTATTACAAGGACGTCACGTGGATGCAGGACCCCCGCTTCCTTGAGGCCTACAAGGTCGGCTTCAACACAGGACATCGGTTCGGTGACAACTTCGCCGACCTTCACCTGGAATGGCGTCTCCACATCATCCTCTGGGCGGCGCAGCAGGCCCTTCAGCAGGAAGGTGACTTTGTGGAGTGCGGGGTCAACACCGGCATCTTCTCCTCCGCCATCTGCAAGTATTTCAACTTCGCTGACATCAACAAGAAGTTTTACCTCTTTGACACTTACGAGGGCATTCCTGAAAACCAGATGTCCAGCACTGAACGCGCCCAGCGCATGAAGGACAACAAGGCCTTCTATTCCGACTGCTATGAACAGGTGAAGGCCACCTTCTCACCATGGCCGAATGCCGAACTTGTCAGAGGCAGGGTGCCGGACACCCTGACCAGCGTTCCCATTCAGAAAGTCGCCTACCTCTCGATCGACATGAACATTGCCAAGCCCGAGCGTGAGGCATTGGAATATTTCTGGCCCAGAATGTCCAGCGGCGGCATGGTCATCCTGGATGACTACGGCTGGATCAACCATGGTGAGCAGAAGGCAGCGCTCGATGACTATGCGAAGTCCCAGAATGTCAGCATCTGCTTCCTGCCCACCGGCCAGGGGCTGATGGTGAAACCTTAACCCACGGCGTCTCAATCCATGAAAGTAGTCATCCTCTGCGGCGGCCTTGGAACCCGCCTGCGCGAAGAAACCGAGTTTCGCCCTAAACCGATGGTCCCGGTCGGCGGAAGACCGATTCTCTGGCATATCATGAAATCCTACGCCGCCCACGGCCACAAGGACTTCATTCTCTGCCTCGGATACAAGGGCGAGGTCGTGAAAGATTACTTCCGCAACTACAACTGGAACACCAGTGACATCACGTTGAAGCTGGGCCGCAATCCGGAAATCCGCTACCACAGCAACCATGATGAGGAGGACTGGTCGGTCACCCTGCTTGACACCGGGGCGCACACCATGACCGGCGGACGTCTGAAACGTGCCCTGAGGCACATTGAGGACGACACCTTCCTGATGACCTACGGCGACGGGCTCACTGACTCGGACATCAATGCCTCGATCAATTTCCACCGCGGTCACGGCGGCCTCGCGACGCTTACAGCGGTGCATCCAGGAGGACGCTTTGGTGAACTCTCCCTTGAAGAAAGCGTGATCACCGCCTTCTCCGAAAAGCCGGAGCAGGAGGCGTCCTTCATCAACGGCGGTTACTTCGTCATGAACCGCGCGATTGACGACTACCTGACAGGTGACAGCTGCATTCTGGAGCGTGAACCCCTGGAGCGCCTGTCCGCGGAAGGCAGCCTGCATGCCTGGAAGCATCACGGTTTCTGGCAGTGCATGGACAACATCCGCGAAATGGAGCTGCTCAACCATCTCTGGGAGTCAGGCAACGCACCATGGAAGGCCTGGTAGGCATGTTCGCAGATTACTTTCGCGGCAAAAGCGTGCTGGTCACCGGCCACACCGGCTTCAAGGGAGGCTGGCTCAGCGCCTGGCTTGGCAGGCTTGGAGCCGAGGTGAGCGGGCTTGCTCTGCCGCCGGAAGATGGACAGAAGGTTTATGAGAACCTGCCGGAAGGCCTGTTCAGGCAGGAGTTTTTCGTGGACATACGCGACCCCCGGGCAGTTCGCGAAGCCGTGGCCTCCTGTCAGCCTGACTTTGTCTTTCACCTGGCCGCGCAGGCGCTTGTCAGGAAGTCCTACATGGAGCCGGTTGAAACCATGGCCGTCAATGTCATGGGCACCCTGCACCTCCTGGAGGCCGTCCGCCATCAAGCCCCCCGCAGCCATGTGCTGGTCGTCACTTCTGACAAATGCTATGAAAACCAATGCTGGGATCATGGCTACCGTGAAAATGACCCAATGGGCGGGCACGACCCCTACTCCATGAGCAAGGGGGCCTGTGAGCTTGCCGTCTCGTCCTGGCGCCGGTCGTTCTTCACCACCCGGCCGGGCTCAGGGCGCGTGGTCACCGCCCGCGCGGGCAATGTCATCGGAGGGGGGGATTTTTGTGCCGACCGCATTGTCCCCGATTGTGTGCGCTCCCTCGGCATGCGCCAGCCGGTTCGGGTTCGCAACCCTCAGGCCACGCGACCCTGGCAGCATGTCCTCGACTGCCTGAGCGGCTACCTTTGCCTGGGAGCCGTCATGGCGAGGTCCCCTCATTGGAATGAATGGGCCTTCAATTTCGGCCCCTCCTCCGCCTCAAACCAGCCTGTTCGCTCGCTCGTCGTTGAAATTTTGAAACACTGGCCTGGATCATGGCAGGATGATTCAGACCCAGGAGCGGTGCATGAGGCGTCACGTCTGCACCTCTCGACTGACAAGGCGGCCGCCGTCCTCGGCTGGCAGCCGACGTGGCAGTTTGCGGACGCAGTCCGCCAGACCATTCTCTGGTACAAGGCCCGGCATGAAGGCGCTGACATGAAGGCGTTCACCCTCGGTCAGATCGAGACCTTCTGCAGCGACGCGGCCGCACGGAATCTCCCCTGGACAGCCACAACATGACCATCACGCCCTTGTATCTGACGGGTTCGTTTGAGATCACGCTTGCCCCGCGTGGCGACCACCGCGGCTACTTCATGCGCACTTTTGACCGTGACACCTTTGCACGGCATGGCATGACAACCGACTGGGTGCAGGCCAATGAGAGCCTTAGCAATGAGCCAGGCACTGTCAGGGGCCTTCACTTCCAGCGTCCGCCTTATTCGGAGGTCAAGCTGGTGCAGGCTGTCACCGGGAAAATCCTGGATGTGATCGTAGACCTACGGGCAGGTTCACCCACCTTCGGCAGGCATTATGCGGCTGAACTTTCAGCCGAGAACCACAAGTGCCTCTACGTCCCCAAGGGGTTTGCCCATGGCTTCTGCGTCATCACGGCACCCGCGATCGTTCGTTACATGGTTGACCAGGCCTATGTGCCTGAAGCTGAGGACGGCCTGCTTTGGAATGACCCGGCCCTGCAGATTGAATGGCCGGTCAGCAATCCCCTGACCTCGGCCAAGGACGCCCTCTGGAAGCGGCTGGCCGACCTTGAGCCGATAAGCCTGTAGAAGCCCAGCATCATGCGAATCTTAGTCACAGGCGCATCAGGATTCATCGGCCGTGAGGCCTGCACAGAGGCCGTTAGACGCGGACATCAGGTTCTGGCCATTGTTCGCGGCCATGCCGGCGGCGGACTGCCTCCGGAAGTTGCCACGGCCTCTGGCTCCCTGGAATCCGTCCCGTGGCAGGAGATCGGTGAATTCATGCCGGATGCGGTTCTTCACCTGGCATGGATCACTCAGCCCGGTGTCTATCTTCACTCGGATGAAAATGAGAGGCTGCTTGAAGCCAGCCGCGAGTTTCTTGGCCGCTGCCTGGCCATGGGCGTTTCTCACATCGCAGTTGCCGGAACCTGCCTTGAATATCAGTCGGCTGCCGAACCTCTGGATGAAGAGACCTCGGCCCTGGCGGATCCCTTTCCCTACGTCCGCGCCAAAAGGCAGCTTTGGAACTGGCTGAAAGTTGAGACGGCGGGAGGCCTCACGGCAGCCTCATGGCTGCGCATCTTCTACCCATACGGCCCCGGAGAGCATGAGCGACGCCTGCCCACCCTGATCATGCGGCAGCTCGCCACCGGCCAGAAGATCCAGCTGCGCACTCCGGACAGTGTGAAGGATTATGTCTATGTGACAGACCTGGCCTCGGCCATCTGTGAGGTTCTGGAGCACCGGCTTGCCGGCCCGGTCAACCTGGGCAGCGGCGCCGGCATTCGCATTCACGACCTCGCGCTGAAGATCGCCAGGGCGATGAATGTCGAAAGCAGCCTGGTTGAGGCGGCGCCTGTCCCGGACCATGACCCCTGGCCCCATCATGTCGCAGGCATGTCACGGCTGGAAAACATCGGCTGGAAGCCGCAGGTGAGTGTGGATGATGGAGTGCACCGACTGCTGGCAAGCCTGTCCCTACCCGTCGCATGACCACCCCCATTGCACATTCCTGCCCCGGATGCGGGCATGCGTCCCTCTCGCCATCCCTGCTGTGGAAGGCGCAGCCGGTGATCCTCAACTATCGTTTCCCCACGCCCGAACGCGCCTGCGACGTGCCACGCCGGGACATGGACATCCGCCAGTGCTGCAGCTGTGGTCTCATCTTCAATGCCACGGTCGATCTCTCGGTGATCCCCTATGATGAGCTGTACGAGAACAGCCAGGTTTCCTCTCCCGTGTTTCTGGAGTTCATGCAGACCACGGCTCAAAGGCTCGCCGACACCTACCAGCTTCACGGCGGACTCATCTTTGAAGTCGGCTGCGGCAAGGGCGGCTTCCTTCGTCTTGTCTGCGGAGTTTCCGGAGCTCAGGGCATCGGCTATGACACCTCCTGCGAGGAGTTGGAAGGTGTGGAGACGGAGGGTGTGCGCTTCTTCAAGCGCTATGCCGGGGTCGCTGACGTGCCCGCAAACACCCGCATGATTGCCTGCCGCCACGTGGTGGAGCACATACCTCGGATCGGTGATTTCATGAAAATGCTGGCGGACTTCTCCAGGGCGGGAGGAGGGAGCGTGGTTTACATCGAAACCCCAAGATGGGAATGGATCGTTGAAAACCAATGTTTCTGGGACGTGTTCTATGAACACTGCAATTACTTTCCCATGCCAACGCTGCGCTACTTGGCGGAGCTGGCCGGAATGGAGGTGCTGGAGCACCGGGCGGTTTTCAACGGCCAGTACCAGGCCCTGGAGGCCCGTTTTTCCAACGACACGGCGGCTCCGGAAGCGCCGGGGCCGCAGCCAGGATGCACGCTGGAGGCCTTCAGCTCGGCGGTTCAGAACTCACACTCGCGGCTGGAAGCCAGGCTGGTCCAGGCCGGCGCGTCAGCAGGCTGGGCGATCTGGGGGGCGGGAGCCAAGGGGGTCTCACTCGCCAACGCCTTCCCGTCCATGTCGCCACGTCTGGTCGTTGATTCAAACCCGGCCAAGCAGGGCTCCTTCATTCCCGGCACGGCCATCCCGGTCGTGTCACCGGATGACGCGCGCCTGGACGGCACGCCGGTTGTCCTGATCGCCAACCCCAACTACACCGCGGAAATCCTGCGCGCGCTGAACGGCCGCGGCCTTCATCCTCAAATTGTCCAGCTTTCGTGAACCTCAGCCTGCCCATCAACGAGCTTGCCGGATACATCGGCCGTCAGCTGGACTCCCTGTTCCCTGATGGTGAAGGTTCCAGGCTGACAGACATGCTGCCGGTTGTTGAACTTGCCCTGGATAAGGTCAACTGGTGCTTCAAGCACTGCACCCTGCCGCGATACTGCCGCAATGGGGAGGCGTGCTTTGACCACCTCATGGCAGACCACCATTGCCAGTTTGTGCTGTCGCTGTCCCAGTGTGTCTGGAAAGAACGCGCTGACGACCGCCTGGCATCCAAGCTGTTCGGCCTCAACCGCGCCATGCATGGGCTGAACTGCATGTATGACACCGCCCTGCCGGACATCTTTCTGCTCTTTCATGCGACCGGGACCGTTCTTGGCAAGGCCTCGTATGATGACTACCTGGTGGTGCTGCAGAACTGCACGGTCGGCGTCCATGACGGCTCCTATCCCGTGCTTGGACGAGGCGTGGCACTGGCGGCGGGAGCATCAGTCGTCGGCAGATGCAGGATCGGCGACCGCGTGTCGGTCGGCAGCAATGCGGCGATCTTCAAAAGGGATGTTCCCAGCGACACGGTGGCCTATCGGAACGAGGGCGGAGCCTTGGTGCTTCAACCCACCCAAACCCCGTTCGCCCAGCGGTTTTTTAACGTGCCCATTGAAAGCAAGTAATGCCGGGATTTCAAACAGCACCCATCACTGTCATTATCCCAACCCGCAACCGCGGGCACACCATCGCGGACACGCTGAAGTCCTGTGTCACCCAGGATGCGGACTGCCGGTTCATCGTGAGTGACAATTGCAGCGACGACAACACTGAAGAGGTGGTGCGTTCATTCAATGATCCGCGCCTCGAATTTGTTCGAACAGATCGCATTTTGTCAATGGAAGCCAGCTTTGACTTTGCCCTGGCAAGGGCGCCGAACGGCTATCTATACACCATGGGTGGAGATGATGTGCTTTGCCCCGGTGGCATTGCCCATCTGCAGAAGGTCATCGCGGAAACAGGCTCCCTGGCCATAAGACCTCGGCTGGTAAACTATCATTGGGACAATTATCCAGATCCAACTCATCAGCAGATCGCATCCAATGTGCCGATAGGATCCGGCTGGCAGTGGAAAGAGTCAGAGCCGTTCCTGCAATACATTGCAGACAACTTGCTGAAACATGCATATTTTTATGAGCATGCACCGGCATTCTATCACGGATGCGTGCACAGCAGCCTGCTAAGTTCGGAATGGCCGCCAACAGCGCCGGTTATTCGTTCCAAGGTTCCGGATATGTACAGCGGAGTCCTCATTGGAGCGAAAGTTTCCAGATATGTGCTTCTAGACACGCCTGTCAGCTTAAATGCGATGTCCTGCAGCAGCAATGGAGTGCCGCAATTTCTCCGGCAGGGTTTGGAGAAAGGTGATGGACACTCTTTTTGGGCACAAGTTGACTACCCCTATGAGCCTGAACTTGTCCGCCAGTCATCCAACCCTGACATCGTTCTGGCCATGCCGCTGCTCCTTGCTGATCAGTTTTTAAAAGTTAGAAAACTCGGTCTGCCAGCGCCGGAAATTTCCATGGAAGAGGTGGTTACCGCCACGATCCGTGGCGCCTGCCGGTGGCGTTCTCGGGATCAATATGAGGGGGCGCTGCGAATTGCTTGCGAAACCGCGGCTATCCACGGCCTAGAAGATCTCGCTGAAAAAGCGATTTCCGCTCATCCATTCCAAGAAAGAGCGCCAACACGGCGGCAAACGACTTTTGACCGGACAAACAGAATTTACCGGATTTTAGATTTGGCGCCGATGGGAGCAACAGGAGCGTACTCTGCGGCAGCCGCAATCCAGAATGTGCGAAACATTCATGCCAAACAAGACAAACTGCGAACAGAGGCTGGACTCAGTGAGGGCCCACCTGACGTTCACAGCCTGGTCAGCAGGAGCGATCATCTGCATCTGTGGCTGCTGGTTCGCGCATACGCCCATCGTCTCAAAGGATCCGTCCTGATACCTGATTGCCCAGACGATTCCGCAGTGAAAGCCGCGATCCTTTCAGCCCCCAGCTTTGCGCTGAGCACGACAGTGCTGGGCAAGGAGACCACAAATAGCGATGAGCTATATGATTGCGCGCTGGTAGTGGATCCTGACAAAAACCTAGACGGGCTTCTTCCGTGGGTCGCTTCCGCCTTCATCCTTAGGGATGCCAAGTCTCGCTCATCCCCCCCCCCCGGCTGGAATGTCACTCGCGAACCCTTCGTTGCAACCACTGCGGAACTTTGCCTGCTGTTCGCTAACCGCTGGTTAAAACCCTTTGCCCGACTGTTCAACAAACCGCTTGTCATGCTTTTAAAATCAAGGCTGGCGGGAACTCGCGGCGCAACTAAGCCCAGTAAGCTTGTCATGGAACACTGGACGCGCTATTGAAGATGCGTTGAATCCCTCAACTTAACAACATTTATGAACGTCTTAAAACAAATACTCCCAGATCGCTTCATCAAAGGTTTGCGCTACATGCGCCATGGCAGACTGACGTGGGACTGCGCAGGCCCATCAGACAACCTCTCCTCGGCGATGACCACGGAAGATGAACGCGACCTCTTCACCGAGTCCGCAAAGGACGTGCATAATCTACGAGGTGAAGTCGTGGACCTTGGCTGCTGGCTCGGCTCAACAACCATCTCGCTTGCGAAAGGGCTTAGAGACGTGGGTGACGAAGGTAAAGTCCACGCCTTTGACCTATTTACCTGGGACTCTTGGATGGACGATTACTCCAAGGAGCACTGGTGCGACTACCGCCCTGGCGAAAGCTTTTTGCCTGAGACCAGGCGTAGGGTAGGTGAATATCTTTCACGGATTGAACTCATTCCAGCCGACTTGACCCTCTACCGCTGGGAAAAAGGACCAATTCGCCTCTTGCTTGTGGATGCAATGAAAACCTGGGAACTTGCCACAGCGATTGCTCGCGAGTTTTATCCATCCATGCTTAAGGGAGGTCTGGTGATTCAGCAGGATTATTTGGCGTTCAGCATTCCGTGGATCCCCATTCAACATTACCGTCTGAGGGAGTTCATGAGCTATGAGAGGTGTGTTAAACGAGGCGCCACAGTAAGCTTCCGGGTGGTGAGCGAAATGTCGCCTGAGGTGGTGACAAAAGCCGGTGATTTTTCAACTCTTACCCATGAGGAGGCAGAAGCAGCCTTTACGTGGACAGTGCAGATTATTGGTGATCGAGCGAAAGCTGGTTCAGCCTGCCACAGGATAATGTACTACTTGTACAAAAATGAACTTGAAAAGGCTATATCGATTTTGCGTCAAAGTGAAGCTGAAAACCTTCATGCAGGCACTCTAGCCGCCGCCAAAAAGGCCCTGCTGTCAAAAGCAGGCAAACTATAACAACCAGGCTCGATACTGCCCGCAGACAATTAGCTTCGGCGAATCATCCTTATTACTTTTCATTATGAAAGAAGTCGATCCTGCACCACTATGGGGCACGGCTGCCCTGGAAGCCAAGCGCCGTCAGATCCGCGACTGCGCCGAAGAGCAGGCCGCCCAGCGTGACCGGCATATCGAGCGCAATGCCTATTTCTACAGGCTTGTCGGCAGTGAGCTGCGATTTCTGGCGGGGTCTGCGGGACGCGTGCTGCTTGTGCGCTGCCAGACTGGCAAGCTGATCGAGTATGTGGATGCGGAGGCTGTTGCCGCCGTGGACGTCAGCCCCGCCATGGTTCAGCGGGCGCGCGAGCGCTGCCCCTCCGCTGAAGTGCATGAGATGGACCCTGAACTGTCCCTGCCCACAGGCCCCTTTGACACAGTCCTGATTCAGGACACCCCCGACATGGTTGACATCCTTGCGATGCTCAAAAATGTCCGCGGCGTCTGTCATCGCCACACGCGGGTCATCATTTACACCTACAATCACCTCTGGGAGCCCCTGGTGTCACTGGCGGAGAAGTGGCGCTGGAAGACGGCCAAGGTGGAGCCTAACTGGCTCACACCGCAGGACTACGAAAACCTGCTGCATCTGGCAGGCTTTGAAATGCTGCGCCTCACCCGCCGGGTGCTGCTTCCGTTCGGCATGCCAGGCCTCGGACAACTGGTGAACAAATACCTGACTTGGCTCCCCGGCGTCAATCACCTGAATCTCTGCCACTTTTTCGTGGCGCGCCCGGTTCCAGAACCCCTGTCAGCCCGCCAGTTCAAGATCTCCGTCATCATCCCATGCAAGGATGAGGCCGGCAATGTCCGCTCCGCGGTCGAGCGCATGCCCCAGCTTGGCCGGGAGACGGAAATCATCTTCTGTGACGACAAGTCCACGGACGGCACGCCCGACGAGGTGCGCCGGCTGCAGGCCGAATATCCTGACCGTAACATCCGCCTCGTGGATGGGCCGGCGATCTCCAAGTCGCGCAATGTCTGGACCGGCTTTGGCGCCGCCACGGGCGACATCCTGCTCATCCTTGACGCCGACCTCACCGTCATGCCGGAGGAGCTGCCCGGGTTCATTGAGGCCCTGGTGTCCGGCAAGGGTGATTTCATCAACGGCTCCCGTCTTGTCTATCCCATGCAGGGCCAGGCCATGAAATTTGCCAACATGCTCGGCAACCGGGCATTCGCCATGCTCTTCTCCTACCTCATCGGCTCACCTGTGCGTGACACCTTGTGCGGCACCAAGGTGCTCTGGCGGCGCGACTGGCTGAAGATCCAGGCCATGATTGGCACCTGGGGCGCTGAAGACCGCTGGGGTGACTACGAGCTTCTGTTTGGCGCCACCAAGCTGAATCTGCGCATCCTGGACCTGCCGGTGCATTATCAGGAACGCATGTACGGCACCACCAAGATGACCCGCGTGTTTAAAAACGGGCTCATCATGCTGCGCTTCTGCTGGGCGGCCTTCCTCAAGCTGAAGCTGCCGCAGATCAGGCGCCATCCCTCCGTTAAAACCCCCTGACACCCAACCTTTTCCCATTTCCCTCCATGAAACTCCTCGTCACAGGATCATCCGGCCTCATCGGCTCCGAAGTCGTCGATTACTTCTGCAAGCTTGGCTGGCAGGTCCACGGTGTGGACAACAACATGCGTGCTGACTTTTTCGGCCCCCAGGGGGACACGCGCTGGAACCAGCAGCGCCTGAAGTCGCTGCATCAGAACTTTCACCACCATGAAATGGACATCCGTGACCGGAAGACGGTCACCGAATGCCTGCAGGCCCTGAAGCCGGAGTTCGTGGTGCACACGGCGGCCCAGCCCAGCCATGATCTGGCCGCATCCAGGCCCTTTGATGACTTCGATGTGAACGCCGCGGGCACCCTCAACATGCTTGAGGCCACGCGCCTTCACTCGCCTGAGGCCGTCTTCGTGCACATGAGCACCAACAAGGTCTATGGCGACAGGCCCAACACCATCCGCCTCAGGGAGCTTGCAACCCGCTGGGAATATGATGACCCGGCCTACCAGGCGGGCATCGCCGAAACCTTCTCCATCGACCAGAGCAAGCACAGCCTTTTTGGCGCCTCCAAGGTGGCCGCAGATGTCATGGTTCAGGAGTACGGCCGCTATTTCGGCATGAAAACCTGCTGCCTGCGGGGCGGCTGCCTCACGGGCCCGAATCATAGCGGCGTCGAGCTGCACGGATTCCTCAGCTACCTGATCAAGTGCAACATCAAGGGAGGCACCTACAAGGTCTTTGGCTACAAGGGCAAGCAGGTGCGTGACAACATTCACAGCCTGGATGTGGTGCGCTTCATGCACGCCTTTTTCGAGGCCCCCCGCTGCGGGGAGGTTTACAACATCGGCGGCGGCCATGCGAACAGCGTCTCGATCCTGGAGGCCTTCGATCGCATCTCCGCCATCACCGGCAAGCCGATGCAGTGGGAGTATCTGGACAAGAATCGCGAAGGCGACCACATCTGCTACTACAGCGACCTTGCCAAGATGAAGGCGCACTACCCTGGGTGGGACATCACCAAATCCCTGGACGATGTCTTCCACGAGATCCATGCGGCATCGACCGCCTCCTGATCAGCTTTCACGCACTCAAGGCCTTCATATCGTGGACATCGAACAGCACAATCTCGAGATTCACGAGAACCGCCGTCACTGGGAGCGCAAGCCGGTCCTCCGCAGGATCTATCTCGACTTTTACCGGCAGATCGCCAGCAGCCTAGCCGGCGGCGGCGACGGGGTTTCCCTCGAGCTGGGCTCGGGGATGGGCAACATCAAGGAGGTGATTCCTGACTGCATCACCTCAGACCTTTTCCCAAACCCGTGGCTGGACCGCGTCGAAAACGCCTATGCGCTCAACTGGCCGGACGATTCGATCCGGAACCTCATCCTGTTCGATGTCTGGCATCACCTCGAATTTCCAGGCACCGCCCTTCGTGAGTTTTCTCGCGTCGTGCGTCCGGGCGGAAGGCTGGTGCTTTTCGAGCCAGGAATGGGATGGATTGCACGCATCGTTTATCGTCTGTGCCACCATGAACCGCTTGGCTTCGGCCTCCCTGTCACCTGGGAGGCCCCGTCAGGCTTTGACCCTCATCATCACCCTTACTACGCCGCCCAGGGCAACGCATGGCGCCTCGCTGTGCAGGGTGAAGGCCAGGAAAGGCTGCTGGGCTGGCGCATGCTCAAGGTCGTCCCCATCCCGGCGTGGAGCTGGATGATGTGCGGCGGCCTGCGCGGACCGCAAATTTATCCTGACTCACTGCTGCCAGTGATGAGGGCCATCGATTCCGTCCTCGGCCTGATGCCCTCCCTGTTTGCCTCGCGCCTCATGGTTGTTTTAGAGCGGGAGACGAAACATTGAAGCCCATGAACTGCACTCTGAACCGCCGCCTCAAGTGGCTGCTCCTGGGCTATCTGGCTGCCTGTGTCACGCCCTTTTTGCTCCTGTGTGCCTACGCCCACCCGTCTGCCGATGACTGGTACATGGCGGCCGCGGGAGAAAAGCTCGGAGTGCTGGGCGCCAGCAAGCAGTGGTATCTGAAGCTTACGGGACGATTCACCCAGCAGGCACTGACCAGCCTTCACCCGATACGCTGGGGCATTGCCGCCTACCAGGCCTGGTGCCTGGCTGTCTTGCTCACCCTGTTCCTTTCAATCTACTTGTGCATCAGACGCTGGCTTCCTGATTTCCAGCGCTGGCAGTGGTGCGCGATCAGCGGAGCTGTTGCCTGTGTCTTCCTTTGGCAAATGCCAAGCCCGGCCCAGGGAATCTACTGGGTCAACGGACTGAACACCTACATCTTTGCGGCCATCCTGCAGCTTCTGCTGGCGGTCGTGCTGGGCCCCGAGTGCGTCTCCAAAAGCCCGAAATATTCGCCGGGAAGTTACGCTTTGGCGATGCTCCTGTCCATCCTGGCGGTCGGATGCAGCGAAGTTGCCATGAGCTTCCAGGTGATGTTCCTGGTCATGCTTGGCATGTTTTCCTTCATGCAATGCAAAAGCGTCAGCCCCATTCTGGTGCTGACCATGGCATGCACCGCCGTCGCCACCATCGTTGTGTTCAAGGCTCCCGGCAATGACTGGCGCACAAGCATGTATGACAATGCCATCCACGGCCAGCTGCTTCCATCCCTCTGGCTTGCAGCCAGGCTTTCCATCGCAAGGTTCGCATCCTGGGCCTCTTCAGCCCCCCTTGCTTTGCTCAGTCTTTTTCTCCTCAGCTTCTGGAGGGTCAAAACTGCGGACCGAAGGTCAGGATGGCTTCTCCTCGTCTTTGCCACGCTCCTGCTGACGGGCACCTTGTGGGGGGGATTCTTTGTCGGCGCCTGGAGTGCTGGCAAGTCCCTGCCCCCTCGGGCGATCAATCTGATCTATCTGTTCTTTGTTCTGGAGTGGATCATTCTCCTCCACGCGATTGCAGTCTTCCTAAAAGCCCGCGACCTCGAGCCGCCACGCCTGAACAGGACCGCAATCTTCGTCGTGGTGCTCGGACTTTACGCCGCCCTTGCCTCCCCTGGCAATGTAAGATCAGCCTGGCGTGATCTCATCAAGGGCGATGCCGGCCGCTTCTCCCGCGAATCTCAGGCGCGTTTTGAACTGATTCGCTCCTCTTCGGGCGATGACATCACGGTTCCAGCCCTGAAGACAAAGCCAAAAATGCTCTTCTTCAATGACTTTAAGCCGGACCCTGACGACTGGCGTAACAAGGGCGCTGCCGAGTTCTTTAACAAGAAGGTGATCCGCCTGAACCCTTGAACCCAATGCCGCAGGTCTCCTGGATCATTCCCATACTCAACGGCATGCCGTACCTGCCCGAGGCGCTGGCCTCGCTTGAAGCTCAGACCTATCGCGACTTTGAAGTGCTGGTCTGGGACAACGGCAGCACCGACGGAACACTGGACGTCGTCAGGCAATGGATTCCCTCTCGCCTGCCGGGAAGGGTCATCACGGGAGAGCCTCAGTCGCTAGGCAACTCACTCCGTCGTCTCGGCGAAATTGCCCGGACGCCCCTGCTCGCGCGCATGGATGCGGACGACATCTGCGAACCTGACCGGCTTGCCGTCCAATGCTCCTTCATGGCGGGTCATCCCGAAGTCGCCCTGGTCGCTTCAGAACGCATCTGCGTGGATGAATCTGGCAGGGAGACCGAACCAAGGTCCAGCTACCCGTTGACGTCGCCAGACATTCTTCATGCGACACTGCGCGCCCCACGCATCGTCCATCCCACTGTGATGATGCGCCGATCAGCCCTGCTTGAGGTCGGCAACTACCGTGACCTGTCCTCGTCTGAAACCCCCTACTGGTCTGAGGACTATGATCTCTGGCTGCGTTTCCTGGCCGTGCACCACGCCGTGGCGCTGCCCGACAAGCTGCTGCGTTATCGGTATAACCCCCGCGGCCTGACGGAGAATGAGATGCGCCTGAAGCGGGCGGCAAAGGCCAGGCGGGCGGCATGGCAGGCCAACGCGGCGGCCTTTGCCGGAATCGCCGACACCGGCACGGCCATGCGACTTTGGGACAGGCAGCTCTGCTTCTCACTCCCCGTCCTCCATGCCATTGCCCGCCACTTCGCCAAAAAGGACGGGATTTCGCCTTCGCGCCGCTGGGGCATGAGCTCCTTCCAGAAGGCGGCCTCCTCCTTTGTCCGTAGGCAGGACCTGGCCACGCGAATCTGGCTCAAGCTGGCGGCAGTCCGGTCTCACCGTGCATGAGCGACACCCTGCGGCGCGTTTCCATAGTCATGCCCGCCTACAACGCGGAGCACACGCTTGAGGAGTCCATTCAGTCCGTCGTGGCGCAGACATGGCCGCATTGGAAGCTCCTGCTGGTCGTGGATCGGAATTCGAGCGACCGCACCCGTGACATCGCCGAGGCCGCGGCCGGCAGGGAGCCGAGAATTCAGCTCATCACCGACCTCCCCCAGGGGGGCTGTGTGTACAACCGGAACCATGCCATCACCCAGGCCTGCGGGGACTTCCTGGCCTTTCTGGACAGCGATGACATCTGGCTGCCTGAAAAGCTGGCGCGTCAGGTGGACTTCATGGAGGCAACAGGCTGTGATCTCAGCTACACAGGCTACGCCCGGATGGACTGGCATGGAAACCGTCTGCCACAGGTGATCTCCCCTCCCCCGCGCCTCACTTACGACGACCTGCTCAATGACAACCTGCTGGGCTGCCTGACATCCATGATCCGGCTCTCCCGTTTCCCCAGGGTCGAGTTCGTCGATTTCCTTCACGAGGATTTCATCCTGTGGCTCCGCCTTTTGCGCGAAACGGTGGCGCAGGGCATACCGGACACCCTTGCGGTTTACCGCATGGCTCCACACAGCAGGTCGGGCAACAAGCTCAGGGCCGCCCATGCCCGCTGGCGGATCCTGCGGGAATTTGAGCATCTGCCCCTGAGACGCGCCCTGCCCTGTTTTGCGCGTTACGCCATCGGGGCTCTTTGCAGGCGTTCCTCACTGGGGCCGGCGGAAAAACCATGAAGATTCTATTCATCAGCTCCCATCATGGCACCGGTGCGAGCGAAACCTTGTGGATTGATGCGGCCACGCGGCTGGCGGCGGCCGGGCATCAGGTCTCGGCGGCGGTGAACTGGCGCAGGCATGACACGGCCCGCATCACCCCACTCACCAAGGCCGGAATTCCAACGCGCTTTTTGAATCTTGCCGCCCGCTCCGGCATGATCGCCAAGGTCATGCGCAGGCTCATGCCTGGCGAAGCCTGGGAGCTTGCCGCCGCCCGCAGGGTCATCATGGCATCCAGGCCGGACATCATCGTGCTTTCAGAAGGCAATGACATTTCCGCCCTGCCCTTCATGGAGCTGGCACAGGCGGCAAAAGTGCCCTTCCAGGTTGTCACCCATGGGGTCAACCCCGCCATCTGGCCTGCAGACCCCGTGGCTGACCGGCTCCGCTCCGTGTTCACCACCGCAGCTCGCACCTACTGGGTGGCAGCACGCAACATCGAGGAGTTTGAACATCACATCGGCGCACGCCTGCCAAATGCGTCGGTGGTGCGCAATCCGGTGAAGGTTGACCGTGACGCCGCCTTTCATTGGCCCGAGTCATCCGCGCCCCTGCGATTGGCCTGTGTGGCACGTCTGCAGACACGTGCCAAGGGCCACGACCTCCTGCTTCAGGCGTTTGCACAGCCTCAATGGAACGACCGCGGTCTGCACCTGACCTTTTTTGGCGACGGGGAAAACCGCCGCGGGCTTGAGCGTCTGGCGAGGCTGCTGGGCATCATGGATCGTGTCAGCTTTGGGGGTCATGTGGACCATGTTCACCAAATCTGGCGTGACCATCATCTCATTGCACAGCCTTCGCGCAACGAGGGCATGCCGCTCTCGCTGGTTGAGGCGCTGATGTGCGGAAGGCCTGCCCTGGCCACCGATGTGGCCGGCCATGCGGAGCTCATAACCGACGGCTTCAATGGATTCATCGCGGAAGCGGCAACGGTGCGGCACATCAGCATCGCCTTGGATCAGGCCTACGCGCTGAGGGCGAAATGGCGGGAGATGGGGGAGGCGGCGTATCATCGCATCCGCCGGGATGTTCCTGCCGATCCAGCGGCGGAGTTCGCCATGCAGATCCTGCAATCCTGATCATGGGCTTCCTTCGTCTTTATCTCGCCATTTGTGTCATCGGCTCTCATTCCGAGGCCGTGCTTCCCTGGCAGATGCACAGTGGTCGTCAGGCCGTCCAGATTTTCTACATCATCTCAGGCTTCTACATTGAACTGATTTTGTCGGGCAAATATTCCGGCAAGGCCGGCTTTTATAAAAGCCGTGCGCTTCGGATCTTCCCGCCCTACTTCATCATTGCGCTGGGAGTTGGCGCCCTGTCTGTCCTGACCAGGATCTTCTTCAACGACTGGCTTGCTCTTTCCGCCTATTTTGATGACCCGCTTTCACGCAACGGCGTGGCCGGCGTCCTGATCACTGCTGTCTCGAACCTGACCGTGTTCGGGCAGGATTGTGTGGTGTTCCTGAAGCATGACGCGGGACAGGATCTGGCGATCTGCCGAAGCATGGCTGACTCAGCATCACCCCTTTATCAGTATCTGGTTTTGCCTCAGGCGTGGTCTATTGCCGTGGAGATGTGTTTTTACCTTGCAGCCCCCTTCCTGAGTCGGCTCAAGACGCCCTGGCTGATCCTGGTGATCCTGGCTTCCTTGGGATTGCGATTGGCGGCGGCCAAGTGGCTCGGCCTGAACCAAAACCCCTGGAACTACCGGTTTTTCCCGTTTGAAGTCATGCACTTCGCCTACGGCATGCTGGCCTGTCGGCTCTATCGCCGCTACAAGAATGAACTGCCGGCCAGCTGCAGGATTTGCACCCTGCGAGGCTACCTGGTCTTTGTTGTGGCCGCCTTGGCAGCCCTGTGGATTCAGCGTCAGGCAGGAAGCTGGGCGGGCGGGCGGATCGGGACTGAAAATGCCATGATCCTGCTCATGCCAACCTGGATTCCAGCCATCGCGCTGCTCTTCGCCTTGCTGCAGATGAACCCTCTTGACCGCACCATAGGAGAGCTTTCATACCCGATCTACCTGGTTCATCTTGCAGTCATCGAACTTGCCATGCTGATAACCGGCAAGCTCGGTCTTTTGAATGTCCCGACCGGCCCGTTAAGTGCGCTGGTTTCTGTGGCAGCGGCCTATCTGCTCTACCAGACCTGCCTGAGACGTCTTGAGGAATCCCGGCAGCGCCGACTTGCCGGCATGGTTTCAAACCAGCAGATGTTGTCGCCAAGCACCCCGAGCGCCTGATCTCCGTGCCCTTTTGAGCCGCTGCCGGCGGCAAAAGCAGCCGATGCTTTTCAACTCCGCCATTTTTCTCTTCGTCTTTCTGCCGCTGACGATGCTTGGCTTCGGGCTGGCCTTCCGCCGCCTGGGCCTTGAGGCCGCCTGGACCTGGCTCGCCGCCGCCTCGGTGTTTTTCTACGGATGGTGGAACCCTGCCCATGTGCCCCTGCTGCTCGTCTCTGTCAGCAGCAATTATTGGTTGGGCCGCAGGCTGGCCCTTCCTGACACCGGCGGCCACCGCTGGCTGCTGACAGCCGGCGTGGTCGTCAACCTCGGCCTGCTCGCCTGGTTCAAATACTGGCACTTCACCGCCTCCAATGTCGCCGCCCTCTTCGGGCATTCCTGGGAAGGCCAGCCCCTGGAACTGCCCCTTGGCATCTCCTTTTACACCTTTCACCAGCTCACCTACCTGCTGCACTGCCGCGCCGGCAGGGCCCAGGGAACCACTTTCAGGCACTATCTGCTCTATGTGACCTTCTTCCCGCAGCTCATCGCGGGCCCGATCGTCCGCCCCATGGAGATGCTGCCCCAGCTCCGGGATGGACGCTCCAGGGCCTTCCGCGGGGAGGATCTTTCCATCGGCTTCACCCTGCTCAGCATCGGCCTGTTCAAGAAAATGGTGGTGGCTGATCATGTGGCGCATTGGGTCAGCCCCGTCTTCGATCATGTGCACGAACTGCCCCAGGTGCCCATGCTCGATGCCTGGGTGGCCGTTCTTGCCTACACCCTGCAGCTCTACTTCGACTTCTCCGCCTACTCGGACATGGCCCTCGGCCTGGCCCGCATCTTCGGCGTCAGCCTCCCCGGAAACTTCTATTCACCCTACAAGGCGCTGAGCATCGTGGAGTTCTGGCGCCGCTGGCACATCACGCTCTCCCTCTTCCTGCGCGACTACCTCTACATCCCGCTCGGCGGCAACCGGAAGGGGGAGTTCAGGCGCAACGTCAACCTGCTGCTGGTCATGGTGATCGGAGGATTCTGGCACGGCGCAGGCTGGACCTTCGGCTTCTGGGGGCTTTGGCATGGGCTGGCCCTGCTGGTGAACCATGCCTGGATGAAAACGGCCGTCAGCCGGAGGATTTCAGGCCTTCCCGGCATCGTGTTTTCCTGGTCGCTCACCTTCCTCACGGTCATCATCGGCTGGACTTTCTTCCGGGCCCCTGACCTGCGCAGCGCCGCATCCCTTCTTGGCAGCATGTTTGGTTCGGCCGGAGTCGAGATTCCGGCATCCTGGCTGGACAGGCTCTCCTGGCTGAAGTCCTTCGGTGTGACAGGGCGCTCCGAATGGATGGTTTTCCAGTCCTATGCACAGCTTGTCGAAATCGCCCTTCTGCTCGCCGCCGTGCTCATGCTTCCCAACGCCCTCCAGATCGCCTCTGGAAGCCTTGTGCCGTCCAACCAGCCATCCCTTCCCTCAAGCCCTTCCAAATGGATCTGGCGCCCGTCCCTCGGCTGGGCGGCCCTCTCCGGACTCATGCTCGCCCTCGCCCTGCTGCACCTGGGCAGGCTGAGCGAGTTCCTCTACTTCCAGTTCTGACATGGAACCCTCAGTCCATGGCCGATACCTGCGTCATCTCGCCTTGGCGGTGCTCTTCATCTGCACCGTCACGGCCATCGTCAACCGGGCGGTCAATCCTTACAGCCTGTTTGCGTCCGACTGGCTGCGTGCCGGAGACAAGCCGGAAACCTTCACTCATCTGCGCATGGTGAAGGCGGCCCAGACAAGGCATCTGCGGCCCCGCGCTCTCATCCTCGGCAGTTCACGCGCTGAAACCGGCCTCGACCCGGCGCATCCGGGGTGGGCGGCCAGTCCCGTTTACAACCTTGGCCTCTCCAACGCGAGCATCTATGAGGTCAGGCGTTATTTCGAGCATGCATGCGCCCTTGCTGACGTCAGGCAGGTTGTCGTGCTTCTCGATTTTGCCTCCTTCCTGGCGGGGGGAACCGTGGCACCGGATTTCCTGGAAGATCGCCTGGCAATCCTGCCAGATGGCAACCCGGGCGCCTCAGGACTCTGGTGCGACCTGCCGTCCGGACTACTTACCTGGACAGCCCTGAGTGGAAGCCTGTCCACCCTCATGGGACGTGAAGGAGAAAAACGCTACCTGGCTGACGGCTCGCGTGATGCAGCCTCCGAGGACAGGCGCGTCCTCTCCAAGGGGGGGGCTGTCAGGGCCTTCGCCGCCTATGAGGCCAAAGCGCTTGCCAGCCCCGTCAGTGCCGAGCCCCGGATTGGTGATGCCGAGTGGGGACACTTGAAATCCATCCTGCGCCTGGCGCGTGCCAGGAACATCGACCTCCGTCTGGCCCTGCCCCCGATGCATGTGCGATACCTTGCCATGCTTGACCTTCAGGGCCGCTGGGGATCGTATCAGGACTGGAAGCGCTCCCTGGTCGGACTTGTCACCAAGGAGGCTGGGGCAAACCCCAGGTTCCAACTGCTTGACTTTGGAGTCTGCACGGAGCAGACCACCGAACCTGTTCCCGCAACCGGACTGGCACGCTACTATTATGAGGCCAGCCACTTCAACAAGGTTCTCGGCAATCAACTCCTCGACATCACCCTCGGACGTGCAGTAGAAACGGGCGGCGCCCCGCCTCCGGGAGCCTTCGGACATGCACTCCTGCCCGGCACCCTGGAAACCCACTTGAATGCGGTTGAGCAGGCATTCAGGAGCTACCAGGCAGCACACCGCGAGGAAATGGCGCGCATGAAGTCCCTGATGCCTCAGCAGGCTCCGGCAAGCTCACGATAAAGCCGTGCATAACGGTTTATCGTCAGATCAAAGCCCATCTCCCGGCTCACCCATTCATAGCCCAGCCTGCCCATTGTTCGGGACATACCAGCCGCTGAAAGTGCCTCGACGAGGCCGTTCGCAAGGCCTTCCTCATTCCTCGGCACCAGGATGAATTCCGATCCCGCCTTTCCAAACTCCCTTTCAGGAAGCCCGTGAAAGTCGGTGATCACGCAGGGTACCGCGCTGGCCATGGCCTCCAGCACGACATTGCCCATGCCTTCCTGCTCGGTGGGAAACACGAAAACGTCGGCGGCGCGCATCCATTCCTCCACCACCGGGCTTTCCCCCGCAAAAGTAACGGAACCCTGGCATTCCTCACGTGCGGCAAGAGCACGCATTTCCTCCTGAAACCTGGCCAGTTCCTGAATTCTCTCCTTCGTCATGAAGGTCGGCCGGTCAAATCCACCGACCAGCAACAGCCTGGCGCCCGGCATTCGAGCCAGAACCGACGGCCAGGCCCGCAGGAGCAGGTCGATTCCCTTTCTCGGCACAATGCCACCCGCAAAAAGAACCATCGGCGCAGCGCCGTCCAAGCCCAGGCGTCCACGCAGTTGAAGCTTTTCAGAGACATCCGCCACCGGCCTGAAACGCTTCAGGTCAACGCCGTTGGGAATGACCTGAATCCGGCGGGCTTCCACACCCTGGCATTGAAACCAGCGCGCCATCACGGTGGTGCTGGCCACCACCCGATGGAACGGCCGGAAGTTCCTCCATGCCTTCCATTTCTGGACCAGCCTCCGCCAGGCTGGCAGTGCGAAGTCCTCACGGCCCACCATGGTGCCGACATAAAGACAGCCCGTTCCGTGGTTACGAACACGCCTGAGCCAGGGCCAGGAGAGATCATGAGCAAGGGATGTCTGCAACACATGGCCGTTCGCCGGGCAGGTGGCGAGATACTTCCAGGCCGCCTCAAACAGCACGGCATCCCGCTGCCATGGCTTCCCCTCCGCCTGAATCCTGCGGACACGCAGCGTTTCATGCATGTCCTCCTGCGCCGGATGGGACATGTCCTCACGCAGGGTGAACACCTCATAGCCAACTCCATGTCTGGCAAGGGGCACGCTGTAGCGGCGAAACCGCTCGGCCGCCCCCGCCAGGATGGGATGAAAGTGCCTGAAGACCAGCGAGACCTCGGCTTCGACATGCTTCAATTCGGCGCGTGGAGAAGGATTTGCTTCCATTGACGTCCGCAGTCATAGCCTCGCACGCCACTCACGCCAGCCTCACTTCCCTGAAATTCCGCCATGCCTGACGAATCGCCGCTCGCCGCCCTACGCTGGCGCGTCCTGTCCTCCTACAAGGTCAACAAGCTGCGCACCTGGATTCATCAGGTCCTGAATCCCAGCGACAGGGCGCGCATTGTCTTTGTCTTCGGCTGCCAGCGCTCCGGCACCACCATGCTGCGCAGCTTCATCGGCTTCGACCCACGTGTGGACGATCAGGGCGAGGGCGATCCGCCCTACTTCTGGCAGGGGCCCGAGGACGATCCGCGTTACCTTCGCCTGCTGCCAGACGATGAAGTCGAAAGGATCGCCTCCCGATGCCGGAGCGAGGTGCTTCTTATCAAGCCTCTTCATGACAGTCAGCGTGCAGCGCAGCTTCTTCAGCGTTTTCCAGGCTCGAAGGGCATGTGGATCTTCCGGCATTATCATGAGGTCATCCTCTCCCACCTGACCTACTACCGGGGCCGTTACGAACCCATGCCCTACCTGAAGGACATGCTCGAGCTCAACGAGCATTCCTGGAAGGCGGAAGGCCTCGGAGCCGAGGCACGCGAACTCATTCTCAGGCACCGGCCTCTCGTCACCACACCCACGGCGGGCTTTGCCCTTTTCTGGCTGGTCAGAAACCAGCTTTTCTTCAGCCAGCTCGCAGAGCACCCAGAACTGCCCCTGGTGTCGATTCATTATGCCGACCTCGTCAGCCACTCCGGCGCGGCCCTCCGTTTCCTCAGCGGCTATGTCGGCATCGACCTCGACCCGCGCTACGCCCAGTTTCCAGAGCGGCGCGAACGCCGCAAGGAGCTGCCTGATCTCATTCCAGGAGAACTCCTGGAGGCCTGCGAACACATGCTGGCCCGTCTGAAGACCACCGCCGTCAGGCTTGTGCCAGAGGCGGCCTAACCCCTTCTGCCTTGCCGGAAAAAGCCCCGCATCTGCACTGGCTGGACGTTGGCAGGGCGGTCGCATCCCTGGCCGTGGTTCTTCATCATGTGGGTGCCATTTCCATGCAGCAAAATGGGGTCGATTTTGCCGGAGGTGTCTTCAGCCTCGGGCAGCTGCGCCCCGACTTCTTCTTTGTGCTGAGCGGCTTCATCATCACCTGGGTTCACGGGCGGAGCCTCGGCACCCGCCAGCAGGCTGGATCTTTCCTGCTCGGACGTTTCCTCCGGCTTTATCCGCTGCTTTTCATCCTCACCACCGTCAAGGTCATCATCATCCTCGCACTTGGGGGCTGGCGCTGGGAGGAGCAGGCGCTGGACACATCCACCCTGATCTCCTCCTACCTTCTGGCTCCAACCGGGCAGTATCCCGTCCTGCTGGCTGCCTGGACGATGCCCTACGAGGCGCTCTTCTACATCATCTTTGCCATCAGCGGCATCCTTGGCTCCACCCGCGCCCTGGTCGGGACAGCTCTTGCCTGGAGCCTGGCCGTCGCTGTTTTCCATGCATTCCCACCTGAACAGGCGTCAGCGCTGCCCTGGCGCTTCATCTTCAGCGCCTATCATCTTCAGCTCTTGGCCGGCGCCCTGGCGTGCATGCTTGTCCGGCGTATGCGGGGGCGGCGGAGTGGTGCCGTGCTGTTGCTTGTCAGCGGATGTCTGATTGTGGCCGGCATGTGGGCCCATGACCTGTTGTCCACGCTGCCACATCTGCTGACCCGATGCTGGTGGGCCGCCGTCTTCTGCGGCCTCATCGCCGGATCCGCCATTGAGGAATGCCGGCGCGCCCCGGGAGGGAAACGACCTCCGCAATGGCTGTCTCTTCTGGCCGCGGCTTCGTACTCGACCTACCTCGTCCATGGTCCCGTGCTGGTGGTCATGCTGTCCCTTTGCTCCCGCGGGCAGTTGCTTCAGTCATCGGCAAAGGATGCCGTGCTCCTGGCCTGCGCCGCACTGGCCGTGGCAGCCGGACTGGCCTGCCACCAATGGCTCGAAAAGCCCCTGCAAAAGACACTCCTGCCAAGGCCTGCCACCGATGGCGGAAAAACCTGAAGTCCCCCCACCGTGACCGCCAACGTCAGACCTGCTCGAATCCTTGAAGTCGTTGACACCCTCGAGGCCGGAGGCATGGAGCACCAGCTTGTCCACCTGATCAACCGCCTTGATCCGGAACGCTTTCATTTTGAAGTCTGCTGCCTGAGGCATGCAGGCGTCAACGCCGGCAAGTTGAAGCCTGGTGTGCCTGTGCACACGCTTCAGAAGCCGGAAGGCTTTCAATGGAGCGCCGTGCGCGGCATTCGCGGAATCCTTCGGCAGGGCTTTGACGTCGTTCACACGCATAATCTCAGCCCGCTGATCTATGCCTCGCTTGCCACATGGGGAGGCGTCACTCCCATCTTCCACGGAGAACACGCCCAGCTGACACCTGCGGAATTCACCCGCAAACGCCTCTGGCAGAGACGCCTTCTCTACCGCTGCGTCAGGGCGGTGCACACGGTATCCGTCGGCCAGCGGGATGAACTGATCAGGTCAGGCCTTCGCCATCCCCGGATCATCGCCATTCTAAACGGCGTCAATACGGACCACTTCAGGCCTTCGGCTTCCAGTGAAGAACGCAGCAAGACCAAGGCAAGACTCGGCCTGGATGTCTCGGAAGATCTTCAATGGATCGGCATCGTGGCCCGCTTTGGCTCCTACAAAAGGCACGCCGACCTGATCCAGGCCTTCGAGTCACTGGCCGTGAACCACCCAAGGACAAGGCTGCTCATGCTGGGGGATGGAGGTCCGGAAAAAGAACGCGTGCTGCGAATGGCCAGGGAAAGCCACCTGGCATCACGCATTCATTGGGCCGGCTATCAAAGCGATCCGGCCCCCTGGTATCAGGTCATGGACCTCCTCGTTGTCCCCTCGCTGAACGAAGGGCTGTCCAACACCACCCTGGAGGCCATGAGCAGCGCCGTTCCAGTGCTCAGCCATGACAATTGTGGCGCCCGCGAAATGATCAGGGGGCAGGAAGGTGGATGGGTGCGTGACCTGGCAGGTGTGGAGGCATTAAAGCAGGCGCTCACCGAGACACTTTCCGCGCTCTCCAAGACCGGCCCCGCCGCAGGAAGCGCAGGCAGGGATCGTGTTTCCCGGCACTTCTCATGGTCAGGAATGGCGGAGGAGTACTCCGTCTGGCTGGAAGCCTGTGCAGGTCGACGTGCCTTCCCTGCCTGATCTCAGGCTGCCGCCCGTCTCAGGCAGGCGGTCACCCCCACGAAAAGGCGCTGGCTGAGCTTCCAGCGCAAGGAGGCGGGAAGCATGCCAAGCAGGGACTCCGCCGTCAGGGTCGCCATCAATGCCAGAGGTGTGTCCCAGCAGCGCCCAAAACGGAAGACACTCGTTCTGTCAAAACCATGACGTCTTCCCAGTTCGTCCATTTCACGATAGGTCCACTCATGCATGTGGAAGCCCTCCGCCACATCGGAAAAATAACGCGAGATGTCATGAGGGCCTGAGTAGGAATGCGGCGTGTCCAGCACATAGACCCCGCCCGGTTTCAGGGCCCGCGCCACAAGCTCGAAATGAGGCGCCACATCATCGGGGTGCAGGTGCTCCAGAAACTGATAGCTGAAGGCCACGTCCACGGAGGCGGGCTGAACATCAAGATGCAGGCCGTCAAAGACAACCATTTCAAAGTTGGAGGGCACCGCCATGCCAGGAGCACGCTGGTCGGAAATGTCCGCCGCATAAACCTTCTTCACCCGCTGAGCCACCTTCGCCGCCAGCTGGCAGTCTCCCGGAGCGATCTCCATGAACACCGTTTCAGGCTTCAGGAAATCCTTCAGGATCGACATTCGTGCGGCCACCGTGCGCGCCCCCTCCTCCTCGCTCACCCGCCGGGTGAGCCTGGGATGGTCAGGAACACGTTTGAACAACTCATCATACAGGATCGGAAACAGGGCCATGCGCTCCTCGCGCGTGCTGGCACGAATCTGGTCGGCCAGAGACTTTTCCACCAGGTAATGATTGGCCAGCTGCGCCTCCGTGCGGCCTGTGCTGGAAAAATCTCGGGTGCAGGATGGATGGGCTGGCATGTGATCAGAAGGATATGAAGTGCGTCATGATCTCCTCCCAGACATAAAGCACCGCCTGAAATGAAACATAGATGAGGAGAACATCGACGACACCAATCTTTTTCCAAGGCAGCCATGCAACGGGTGCCGGCAAGGCAGCATCCTGGCCATGACCATGCCCCGCCCCCCCTGGAGAACTGCATTTTGCAAGGGCGGGAGCCACCGAAAGCCTGAGCCCGCCCAGCCCCGCGCCTCCCCCCCCCTGCACCAGGGCAAGGGACGGCAGCGGAACCAGCGCAGGCGAAAGGGTCGAAGGTTCGTCAGCAACACTCCCATCCGGTTCACCCTCGCGCTGAACTGCCGCCGTTGAAAGCCGATGAAAAGCGGCGACGGCGCCGGCGATAAAAAAGAAATCCGTGTGATAGGCACGGTCAATCACCCAGGCTGAAGCACTGTAGGAGCAAAGCAGGGAGAGCAGCGCACGCTGGATGCGGCCGGCCTCCAAATCTTCAGGAGGCGGCTTTGCCTGAAACAGCACCCGGGCACTGCAATAAAGGACGGCCACAAAGAGAAAAAGCCCCGGGTAACCCAGGTCAGCCCCCACATTGACATAGGATCCATGAGTGGCCTTCTTCACATGCCCAATCTTGGGGATGTTGACCCAGGCTTCAAATTTCTTCCAACCGTCCCCGGTTTCGGTGTTCTCCATCGCATTATGAGCCATCTGCCAGATGACCAGCCTTCCGGCAATTCCATCCTCCTGGGCGCTCATGGTGTCCATCCTGGGCAGAAGCTTCAGCGCCGCGATTCCAGAGGTCATGGCCAGCAAGACCAGACAGGCCTGCACGACAAGACGCCTGCGAAAAAGCATGATCATGCCCAAGGCGGCAAAACCACAGAGATACGCGCCTTTGGACTGCGTTAAAAACGCGCAATAGCCCGCGGCATAGATGACTGCCAGCGCCACCAGCTTCAACAGCAGCGGCCGCTTCCACCACAGCCACACATAACCCAGCGGAATGAGCGCGACCACTCCATGGCCAAGTGAGTTGGGATTGTTAAATATCCATGTATTCAAGGTCAGCCGGCCATCAAACATTTCAGTCAGATTCAGGGAACCGGGGGCAAACTCATTTCCAAAATGGGTGGACAGCGCGAATATCACAACCGTTGCCAGTCCAGCGGTCCAGCAGTTCAGAAAAACCCTCAGCCGGCTGAGCGAGTTCAAGGACAGGGCTGTTGCAAAATAGAAAACACCAAAGGGAAGAACCTCCTTGGCGGTCTCGAAGTAGTCACCTGTGGTCAGGATGATCCAGAACAAGTAGGCCGTGACTGCATAATCAGAGGGTGACTTGAACAGGCCGAAGCCTTCCGACCTTGGACGCGACCAGAGACCAAAGACAGCCGCCAGCATGGCGTATTTCATGAATCCCACCCCAGCAAAGCCGGTCATCCAATCCTGAGGCCTTACCAGCCACAGGAGGATCGCAATGCAGATCGCGGCATGGTCCACGCTAGAAAAAAGGTGCGGAGGTTACTCAGGCATGGGATCGCTTCAGGCGTCCGCGTAATCATAGCCCGGATCGTAGTACTTGGGATAGTAAGACGAATAATAGTAATAGTTTTCCACACGGCTGAGGTCCACCCCGTTCAGCAAAAAGCCAAACATGGGAGTTCCCGTCGAGGAAATCTGCTCAATGCCCGTCAATATGTCCCTTTGCGTGGTCTTGTCGGCACGAATCACCAGAAGCACGCCGTCAACACTGGGTGCAATCATGAGCGAATCAGCCAGTCCAAGGATCGGCGGAGTGTCAATGATGATGCGATCATACTTGCCCCGGAGATCCTGGATTGCGTCGGCAAACCTTGGATGCCCCAGAGCCTCCACGGAAAGCGCGCTGTAGCCACCGCGAACCACGACGCTCAACCTTTCCCCAGGAGCCCGCGTGATCACTTGATCAAAAGAATCCACCGCCCCCTCCAGATACGCCCTCAGGCCTTTTTCCTGGACGGAGCCAAGCAGCTGGTCAATACGCCCCCTGCGCAGGTCGGCGTCAATCAGCAGCGTTTTCTGACCCGCTTCGGCGAACGAACGCGCCAGAATGCTGCTGACCACGGTCTTGCCCTCGCCTGGCCTCGCACTGGTCACCAGGATGACCTGCCCCTTGTTTTCCCTGCTGACATGCAGCGGTAGGCTGCAGCGCACGATCCTGAATGACTCGCGCATGTCATAACCAGTGGCCGAGTCGGAAGGTTCTGCGGCGAACATCCTGCGGAAATCGTCGGTTGAACTGCTCAGCGGAAGCACGCCGAGAGCATGAAGGCCGGTGATCGTTTCGGTGTCGGAAACCATTGATGTCGTGGAGCGAAACCTCTCCATGCCGAACGCGACTCCTCCCGCCATTCCCAGACCAAGCAGCAGACCATAAACAAAAAGGGTTTTCTTGTTCGGGCTTACCGGGTCATGGTCTCGCATCATCGTGAAGCCCTGGAAGTCAAGGTTGGACTCGAGCTCGGTTCCGGTATATTCCATCGCGGCCACCCTTCTCTTGAGGTTCGAGTAGGCGGATTCCCAGACAATCCTGCCACTGGTCATGAGGCCGTAGTCCTGCTTGTATTTGTCAAAGTCGTTGAGCACTTTCCGGTAGTCTGGCATCTTGGCCTGAAGTTCAGCAAAACGGTCGTTCAAATGCTCGCGCTCAAGCTTGAACGATTGCATGTAGGTCTCAAATTCGGCCTTCAAGGCCGATTCCAGCTGACTGATCTTGCTGGCAAGACTGCGCATCAGCTCATGACCGGGAAGCAAGGTCGTGGAAAGGTGGTCGTGCTCCTGCCTGGCGGCACGCAGTTCTCTCTCGGTCCTTTCCCAGGGTTCAAGCTCCTCCACCATGGAAGGGACCACGACAATCTGCGGGCTGGCCGGCATGGCCTGACCATCTGGCCCAACCGCCGCTCCTGGCGAGGGAATCGACGGTGCGTCGGTTGTCAGGTTGACGGACAGGTCAGGCTGGGAAGGGTTGACCGCCTGAATGATGTTGTTGGGCAAAGTTCGCCTCATGATGGTGCCCACCGGCACCGGCTTGCCACGAAATTTCTTGATCACGGACAGCTTTTCAACCGTGCTAATATTGTCCCCTTCGACCATGCCGAGCACCAAATCCATGGACTCCATCCTGCTCTTGATCGAAAGCAGTTCACTGGGCACCTGCTCCAGGGAGTTGTTGCTGATGTACTGCTCAATAATTTTGTTGTCCTCCTCAAACTTCGCCAGGCTGCTTCGGTCGGAGTAGATCTTGCCCTTCAGTTGCTCCATTTCCTTGGAATAAGCATTGAGGGCTGATTCTCGGTGCTTGGAACGCTGGCTAAGCGTGTATTCCTGATACGCAGCAAGCATGGCCTCGGGCCATTCACGTACAATCCACGGTTGATAGCCGTAAACCTCAATCTGCAGGAGGTTCCCCGGCAGGGTTGTAACCCTGACCTTGGAGACATGCTGAACTCGGACATACTCAAACTGCCCGGGCTCGGACACAAGCCCAAGCTTTTCCGCCGTCTGCTCAACAAGCCACCTGGAGTTTAATGCGGAGAGCAGGGCAACCCGGATCTGCGCCCAGCGCCCGCTGCCCGTGAACTCACTCGATTCCGAATTAATGGGCGAATAGAGGTCGGAGAAGGAGACAAGCGAGCGTGAATAATACCCTGGCTTGCAATAGGCAAGGTAGAACGAAGACGCAGCCACCCCCAGGGCGACCAAAAGCACGCCGACCTTCCAATACTTGACATACCTCACTGCGATTTGAAGCGTGTCCTGAAATGTCAGCGTAAGTTTGGAGCCTTTCATGGCAGTGCTTGTATAGATTGCGTTCGAACTCAGGATTGATCAGCCAGATCAGGCATCCATCGCTGCCTCAAAAGCCAAAGGCCTTTTGTGGAACGACCAGCATGTCGCCATCTCGCAGCACGACATCCTGGGAGGTGCCATTTTCCACCTTGGCAAAATCCACAGGAATCCGCTCGGTTTCCCCAAACTGCCCCTTGCGCAGGATGAAGGCTTTCTTTTTGTGTGCGAAGTTGGTAAAGCCTCCGGCATCCATCACGGCCTGAAACGCTGTGATCTGGGTTCCTGACACGAAGGGAACAAAAGTCCGACCTGTCTTCGCGACATTGCCCGACAGATAAATCGTCAGACCATTCATGACCGTCTCGCCGGTTTCAGCCCCTCTCAGCACAGGGTCGGCAATGACTGTGGCCATCTTGATCTGGGTTGCCTCCAACTGCTTTTTGACAGCAGCCTCAACTTCCGCCAAGGACATGGAGACGACTGTAATCCGCCCAAGCTTGGGAATGATGATGTCACCACTGGGGCGAATGATGTACTTGCCATTGAAGGAACTGTCCTCCAGGACAAAAAGATCCAAGGTGTCACCCACTTTCGTTCGATACTCCGAAGATGAGGGCGCCTCCCGCCCAGTCGGCATCGATTGGAAGGCATCAATATCAAGATCTGATTTCGAAACGGACGAACAACTGGCAAAACAAGAGACAAAAAAAAGCAGAAGGCACCTGTGAATCATGGAGCGGACAAGATGGTTGGAGACTGGGCAAGCTTTATAGACCCGATATGTCTTTTGGCAAGGTCGATGGCCTGTCAAAGGGAAGTTGGAAGCTGAGACTTTCAACCCTCGAAATGCAACACGGCATATCAGAACCTTTTCATCATACCCAAATACAGGAGATGCTCTGAGAACTCGCTGTCCCCAGCAGAGTAATTCTGCCCATGCTGATATTGATAATAAAGCTGGGCATACATGTTCATTCTCATTTGGTGGATGTATGACAAGCGGTGCGACCAGAAGGCCCCGCCAGCTTGTCCGCCGGACCTTTCGTAGGTTTCGTAGCTATTGAGAATGGAAACCGAGTCCGCAGGGGAAAGCGTCATGGCAAGCAAACTGCCATAGACCTCGGATTTCAAATCTGAATCCTCGGTTGAATCGAGCCTCTCTCCTTCGACACGCTGATAATAAAATCTCAGCAGAAGGTTCCGTGAAAGATCCATGGCAAGATAGTATCTTGCGAAATCAGCAAGATACCTCGTGCCAAAATCTGGATCGGTAACCATTTTGCCAGCAGCCAATCCATGCCTGACTCTAGGCCCTAACAAGTGCTCCACCCCTGCGCGGCCAATCCAGGAATCTCTACCGAGTTCCCGGCCACCTTGATTGCCATTGGTGAGCCACATGTGTCCACCACTTGCAAAGCCTCTGATTCGAGGTCCAATTAAGGCATTAACTCCAGCAGAAAGAGACTGAACCAAGTATTCTGAATCATCCCTCGAAGAGGCCATGTAGGAGACAAATTTGTCGATCATCGGCCTCGATTGAAGGAGAACTGCACCAGCAGTGTTCCACCCAGCAAGATGATTAAAGCTATCGTCCCATTGATCGAATCTTCTGTAGATGAAATGAAGGCCTGTATTGACTCCAATTCTACCACTCAACCTTGCTGTGGCTGCATTTCTGAAAAAAACGCGATTGTTGTCAAAAAGTTGGTCATTAATTGAAAATCGATCCCGATAGCGAACATCTTTCGTGGGGGGGGAAAACCCACCAAAAGCATATTGGCCGGCCAGATCATGGGAAGAAACATCCTGAAAAGAAGCCGAAAGAACCAAGGGTTCGTTCAGAATGCTCCTTTGATTCATGATGGCGCCAAATCTGTCGCTAAATGACAAATCCCAAAGCGGACCAAGATTGATCCGGTAAGCTGCATCCAGCATGGAAGAAGGAGCGAAACCGCTAGCCAATCCAAAAATTCCGGAAGCCGCGGAAAACCCCACTTTGTTTTCAAGAGGCAGCCAGTAAATATATGGCCTGACGGACAAGGCGAAGCGATTGGTCACGTAGGCGGAAAGACGAAAACTTGTCCAAACAATGGAACCCCAGTGATCGCTGTCAGGCATCGAAGCAAACCTGGAATTTCGCAGAGTTCTACCTGAGTAGTCTGAATAGAGCATTCCTGCGCCAACCGTAAGGCTGTCCACCACAAAGATCCCCATATGGAGTCCCCAGGGTGGAGGTGCCCCTAAAGACCTATGCCTCAACCCGAGCAGCGCAGGACGCAAAGAGGCGCTGGCAGCGATAGTTCCCTGATGATCATCGAAAGAGGCCCATCCACCGACTCGGGTGACATCGTTGATAAATGCTGCTCCCGCATGCAAGGCATCCTCCCCTGCTCGCACAGTGGTCAAAGCCTGATCCAGGGCGAGACCAGGCCAGGAAGACTCGCTGCCTGGATCATATTGCCGCCCGCTGTAGCTGTAATCAGCACCATTGGAAACCACTGAACCAGAGATGGAATTGGACAACTGCGCCAATGCTTCCGCACCAACCCCCAAGCCCGTCCAGAAAATCGCCTGGATCAGGCAACGCATGACCCACCTTTGAAAACAATCGCATGCCTGGCCTTTTTCAAAGCCTGCGAAACAGTGGGCGACAAAATGCATCGGGAGCAGGGAGTCTAGAACGCTAAAACGAGGAAGTCTAATTTTTCCTTCGTCCTGAATGGAGCTTCCTCCAAAAAAAGGCGCTGGACCAGTCAGCCGCCACAAGTGAATACAACGGATAAAGCACCCCCCCCGCGAGAGGGATTGCAGAAATTAAGGTCCAGACTGCTTTCCAGAGAATCGATCTGGAAGCCTGCAAGATATCAACAAGCATGACCAACCAAACAACAATCCAAATGACAACCCCACTCACAGTCACCACGGATGACGTGTTTTGTGGTTGAATCGCCATGAGGTTTTCCAGAAGGTTCAGCATTTCAGGATTTTGATTAAATCATTAAACTACTCCAAGGGTAGAAAGATTAAGCCACTACTCAAGAAAGTGCAAATTTAATCTGTCAACGACTGGATAGAAGCATGGTGCAGCGTGGCTTGTCAAACTTTGATCACTGGGGGAATTCAAAAATTTCGTCAGATTCATGAGCGTGTGAGAAGACCTGAATTCAGGGCTCGTTCACAACCTCATTTTACGCACAATCTGTGCCACGTTTGGAAATCCTCGATCCAACTTTCTGGCGCACATTTAAGTGGGAAATGGACATTCTTGCATCATCTTCAACTCACTCTGGCTGACTCACGGGAGTTTTCTTCGTCAAGAAAGCCGCTGGATCTATCCTCAGATCTCAAGACCTACAACTCCTCGCAACCACAGCGAACTTTCGATTTCGGCCGCATTGTCAGGCCATGCCTGAGAATGAGCTGATATGAGTACTCTCTGAGCTCCTTGTCATTTACGCCTGAACGGCAGCTCTTACGATCTGAAAAGTCCAGCGCCTCCAGCCTGCATTCAGAAACCGACAGCACAAGTTTTGCATGCATCCACTCAAGCATCAGTAAGAGTTTAGCTTTTTGACCAAAAACAATATTTTTTATACACCTCTTATTCGTTTTATATATAAAATTTTTGTTACCAAAATCAGTGATAACAAGAAAACTGAACTCGACCTTGATGATCCTTAGTAAAAGAAGGAAATCAAAACATAAAAAAAAGCTAGGCCACCTGCCTGACTGTCTTATTTGCGATAAACTGGCCCACCGAGGACCTCTTCTCCAGATGGCCTTAAAAATGGCTAAAACCAAACCTCGGACCAATTGGAGGCAGCCAGCTTCTCATCTGCCATAGGTCATCTTCAGCCAAGTCAGTGTCACTCACGAAACAACATCCATATCTGGGATGAGTGGCTGCATCTCTTATTCAGGGTGATTATAGAAAAGGGCTTCAAAGGATTGGCTTTGAATTCTGCGACTGCCCAAGGATGCCCGCCATGGCCAGGAACACAAATGGCGTGTCGTTGAGTGCGCCTGGGTTCAGCGTGCCGGCTGGCCCGGTTTGCTCCGACAGAATCATTCCTGATGGCCTGGCCATGCCAGGACTTGCAGCATCATCCCAGGACAGCCATCAGTTCAGCGTGACCAACCTGCCGCTTCACAAAACTCACGATCCACAGTTTCTCCTGGGCAGGTGGGGGAGGCTTGCGAAAGCCGCAGGACTTCGTTCAAAGGTGCTGACCGTGCTGGAGGGCGAAAAAATCCTTTTCCTGGAGAGCACCGGCACAGCTCCTCTCATCTACCTGTCTTCCGGAGTGCATGGCGATGAAGTCGCAGCCGCCTGGGGGCTGCTGGCCTGGGCGGAGGAGAACCCAAAGCAGCTGAGCCTGGGCAGGTTTCTGATTTTCCCCTGTCTGAACCCTCATGGTTTCAGGCGCAACACCCGCACGGACCACCGAGGGCAGGACATCAACCGCAGGTTTCACCTTGCGCGGGACCCGCTCGCCGGTCCTTGGCGTCGGCTCATCCGGCAAAATCCTCCTTCCCTGGGCCTGTGCCTGCATGAGGACTACGACTCCCAGGGATGTTATGTTTATGAGCTTGGGGAGCAGGATACGCTCCTTGCTTCCCGCTGTCTGGCTGCGTCAGCGAAGCACCTTCCCACCGATCCCAGGAGGCAGGTTGATGGAAGACGCGCCCGACATGGCGTCATCCGGCGCAAAACGGTCCCGCAGAACCTGACAGGCCTTCCTGAGGCTGTCGCCCTCTGGCAGATGGGCTGTGCCACGACCCTGACCTTTGAAACTCCATCCGAAGCCGGCTTTCAGGACCGGATGCAGGCTCATGCTGCGTTCATCGCCGAGGCACTTTCATGACCCAGACTGCTCGCCGCTTCATGACCGTTGCCTGTCTCATCCGGCTGTTTTGTCCGCTTGTCATCCTGGGGTTTGCCGGCTGCGAAAGCCTTCCTTCACGGATTGCCCGCCCCAGCCTGGGCGACCAGGGCTGGACGAGCTTCGACGGCAAGACTATGCCCTGCCAGAGCTGGCTGCCACCAGCTGGCACCAGACTGAGAGGTGCTGTGATCGCCGTTCATGGCCTGAGCGGGGCTTCGTCCGACTTCTGGTTCCTGGGGGTCGGCCTGCCTGCCCGGGGTTATGCCGTCTATGCCTATGATCTTCGCGGCCAGGGCAACGACCCGGAGCTTGACGAGCGCGGAGACATCCGCTCAGCCGACCAGTGGCTGGACGACCTGGAGACGTTCCATGGGCTGGTGCGGCGACGACACCCAGGAACTCCGGTCTTCTGGTATGGTGAAAGCCTGGGAAGCCTGATCTGCCTGCATACGGCGGCGAACCGTCTGCCCGACCGCCGGGATCCTGATGGCATCATCCTGGCCTCCCCTGTCGCCGGACTGCGGATGACCGTTTCCAACTTCCGCCGCTGGCTGCTGCAGACCACCGCCTCGCTTGCTCCAAAAACACGCTTTACACTCGGCGACCTTGCCGGGATCGACGAAACGAAGATCCAGGTGACGAGCACAACCACGCACGGCGGACAGATGCAGCAGACCCCGCACCATGTCGGCAGCTTCACGGTGCGTCTGCTGGCCGAGGTGGGCGGGCTTCTGGATGACAACCCTCAGGCCGCCAGGAGGCTGCGCATGCCGGTGCTGTTTCTCGCCTCTCCCAATGACATCCTCAGCAGCCCCGACCAGATCCATTCCCTCTTCGCCCAGGTTCGTTCACCCCGCAAAAGGCTCCTTTGGTACAGCCGCAGCCATCACCTCCTCCTGCACGATGTGCAGCGTTCCGAGGTCAGCCATGACCTGCTGCGCTGGATTGAGACGTTGCGGCCCAAAAACCGCCGCTGAAGCAGGACCGGGACGAGACTCTGACATCCTCCATCACGCTGTCACAGGCTCTGGCGCGTCAAACCAGCGGCCGTGCTCCTTGATGAGATCCACCAGCCTTTCCACAGCCTCCTCCTCGGGAATGTTGAACTTCACCGCCGTCTTGCCGACGTAAAGGTTGATCTTGCCCGGAGCGCCGCCGACATAGCCGAAATCCGCATCCGCCATCTCACCCGGACCATTGACGATGCATCCCATGACAGCGATGCGGACTCCCTTCAGATGGCCTGTGGAGGCACGGATTTTCTGCGTCGTCTGCTGGAGGTTGAAGAGTGTTCGTCCGCAGCTCGGGCAGGCCACGTAATCCGTCTTGAAAATCCGCACCCCGGCCGCCTGCAGGACGTTGTAGCTGATGCGCAGGCTCTGCCCGGGAGCCGCCTCGCCCTGGACGATGACGGCATCACCGATGCCGTCACAGAGAAGCGCCCCCAGGTTGGTGGCGGCCCGCAGCAGGCTGCGGACGAAATCCGCGTCGCCGCTGCTCTCAACCACGCTCGAGGCAGGGGCGAAGCTGTCCTTGAGCAGGATGGGATGGCGGGCCTGCAGCTTGGCCGCCAGCAGGCGGAAGGCATGGATGGGATGCATCGGCGTGCCGTCCGCCACCGTCACCAGCCTGGCATCAGGTGACGCATTCAGGCCTGCGACGGCGGCATCATCACGCGGGTCGACGGCCACGACACCGCTGTCCTCCAGGACGATCTCCGGCCTGTAATCCCCCAGCTTGTCCAGCTTGTGGGCGACGGCATCCCATTTTGCCCGCGACGTGAACACGGGGACCGTGGCGCCCCCTCCGAGCTCGACGCCGCCGACCGCCAGCCTGTCGGAGGACCTGCGGGAATAACTAAAAGGATCGTAGCTTACGGAGGCGGCGCCCCCGGCCGGGCCGGAGTCCGCCCCCCTCATCTGCTCCTCCACCGACGCAACCAGGGCGCGAGCGACCGGAATCTCATGGATGGCATCCTCGGTCAGGGAAACCCTCACCGTGTCACCAATGCCGTCCGCCAGAAGCGACCCGATGCCGACGGCGCTCTTGATGCGGCCGTCCTCACCGTCCCCCGCCTCGGTCACGCCGAGGTGCAGCGGATAATTCCAGTCGCCGCCAAGCTCGTTCAGCTTCGCCACCAGCAGACGGTAGGCCTCGATCATGACCTTGGGGTTGCTGGCCTTCATGGAGAAGATGAAGTTGTGAAAGCCGTTCGCCCTGGCGATGCGGGCAAATTCCAGGGCGCTCTCCACCATGCCCAGCGGCGTGTCGCCCCAGCGGTTCATGATGCGGTCGCTGAGCGAGCCATGGTTGGTGCCGATCCTCATCGCACGCTTCAGGCGAATGCACTCCTCCACCAGAGGGACGAACTGCGACTCCATGAAGGCCACCTCCTCGGCGTACTCGGCATCCGTGTATTCCTTCACGGCGAACTTCTTCTTGTCGGCATAGTTGCCCGGATTCACCCGCACCTTCTCCACCCATTTGACGGCCTCCATCGCCGCATCCGGCTTGAAGTGAATGTCCGCCACCAGTGGCACATTGCAGCCAGCCGCACGGATGCCGTCGCGGATGTGCTGCAGGTTTTCAGCGATCACCCTCGTCTGCGCGGTCACACGGACGATCTCACAGCCGACGGAGGCCAGGGCGAGTGCCTCCTGCACGCAGGCTGCGGCGTCCCTTGTGTCACTGGTCAGCATGGACTGCACCCGCACCGGGTTGGCCCCGCCGATGCCGACATGACCGACCTGGCAGACACGGGTTTCACGACGCTGGTAGTGATAGAGGTCCGGGCAGTAGCGAAGGGCTTGGGTGGAGGTCATCGGCGGGCAGTTATCAAACCCGTACACACCGGCTGTGCAATCAGGAAGGATGCCCGCGTTTGACGCGGCGCCGGCCCGCCCTTCCGCGGAGCGGAGGAAAGGAAAAGCCAACTTTGACAAAAAATCTGCAAACAGCCCCTTCCGCCCGCGTTTAGGGGCACGAAATCCGATCCCCCCAATGCATTCCTCCGACTTCTCCCGCCGTGTCTTTGTCACCAAGGCCGCACAGTCCCTTCTGGGCGTCTCCGCCCTGAGCCAGCTGGGCGGAAAGGCCTTTGGCGTTGCAGGTGAAAACACCAGCCCGCTCAAGCAGGTGCCCACGGCCAGGAACGTCATCTACCTCTACATGACCGGCGGCATGAGCCACCTGGACACCTGGGATCCCAAGCCTGACAACAAGGAGGTCATGGGCCTGACGAAGACGATCAACACCAACGTTGACGGCATCCGCCTCAGCGAAAACCTGCCGCTCATGTCACGTCAGGCGGACAAGATCGCCATCGTCCGCAGCATGGTGTCCACCCAGGGCGCTCACGAGCAGGGCCAGTATTACCAGCATACCAGTTACACGCTGCGCAGCAGCATCAAGCACCCCTCGATGGGAGCCTGGCTGGAGAAGTTCCAGGGCCGCGGCAACCCCACCCTGCCCGGCAGCGTCATGATCGGCAACGACAGCCGCCATCCAGGCGCCGGCTTCTTTGAGGCCAAATACGCCCCGCTGATGCTCAATGACCCCGAAAACGGCATCGCCAACGTGCGCCCCAGCTCCTGGTTCACCGAAGAACGCATGCTTGACCGCCTGCAGGTCGCGAAGAAGCTCGACACCCAGTTCGCCCAGACCTACAACGTCAAGAACGTGCGCGCCTACAGCGACATGTACGACGATGCCGTGCGCATGATGAAGAGCGAGGAGCTGAAGGCCTTCGACATCGGCGCGGAGGACGACAGGCTTCGTGACAAATACGGCCGCGACCGCTTCGGCCAGGGCTGCCTGCTTGCCCGTCGGCTGGTGGAGCACGGCGTGCGCTTTGTCGAGGTCACCTTCGGCAACTGGGACACGCACAATGCCAACTTCACCCGCGTGCCGGAGCTCTGTGACGAGCTGGACGCCGCCCTGAGCACCCTTCTCCAGGACCTCGAGTCACGGGGCATGCTCAAGGAGACGCTGGTCGTCCTGGCCACGGAATTCGGACGCACACCCGAGATCAACACCAACGACGGACGCGACCATCACGCCCCGGGCTTCAGCTGTGTGCTGGCGGGTGGAGGCATCCGGGGCGGCCAGGTCTATGGCGCCACGGATGAAAAGGGCGGTCGTGCCGTTGGTGACAGCGTCACCATCCCCGACTTCAACGCAACCATTGGTTATGCACTCGGGCTGCCGCTCGATCAGGTCCTCTTTTCACCCTCCAAGCGCCCCTTCACCGTGGCGGACAAGGGCAAGCCGGTCACAGCTCTCTTCGGTTGAGGGGTGCAGGGACCGTCCTTGCCACCAAGGCCCGCAGTTCCAAAACTGCGGGCTTTCGCTTTGGTCAGCGGCCCAGCATCCAGGGCACCTGCGGCTCACCCTTGAGCTCCTTCCAGTTGTTCCAGGCCATCATGCCGAAAAAGACGGCGGGAAAAAGTCCTCCGGCCTGCACGAAATAGAGCGCCAGCAGCGCCGCGCAGGCCAGGCTGATCTTCAGGGCAAGCCCGGTCCGTCCAGCCCCGAGAAAAGCACGACAGATGTGGCCGCCGTCCAGGGGCAGGACAGGCAGCAGGTTCAGCAGCGCCCAGAAGATGCTGACCTCATAAAAGGAGACAAAGAACGACCTCAGAAACAACGGCCCGAAGGCGCCTGGCTCCACCAGCATCCCGACCGCGATCCCCGCCGCCAGCTGAATCACCGGTCCTGCCGCACTGACGGCCAGGTCCTCCCAACGTCCGAGCCAGCGGCTGCCGCGGGCCACACCCCCGAAAGCATAGAGCAGGATCTCCACCCGCCGGTCGCCAAAGCGGCGCATCACGAGGGCATGCCCAAGTTCATGAACAAGGATGGAGACGAAGGCCGCAAGCACCCAGCCCAGCAGGATCTGCATCGCCCGGGGTGTACTTGCTCCGACGGCACCGCCCAGCAAGGCGACATTCACCCAGAAAAACCAGTGAACTTGTACAGGAAACCTGAAAAGGGAAAATCGGATCATGGAATGAGGACTCTGCCCAGATTACGGGACCCCGCCATGGCAGACTCAAGGAACCGCCACTTCAGCGAGCAGTTCGGCCGCTTCTTCTGCGCCTCCTGACAGCCGGTGCCCCATGACCGCCGGCCCAACGGCCTGCACATCTTCGGGCAGCACCATCACCCTGCCCTCAAACAAAGCCCAGGCCCTGGCTGCCGCCAGCAGGGCAAGTCCGGCACGCGGAGAAAGCCCCTGACCGGCGGCACGGCTGGCGGAAAGCAGGTTTTGCAGGTAGTCCAGGAGCGGCTCCGATACATGCACCAGACGTGCCATCTGCTGCATGTGCGCCAGTTCGCTCCAGGGCATCACGGGAGCCATGTCCCGCAGCATTTCACGGCGATCCTGCCCCTGAAGCATCACCCGTTCCGCCTGCCGGTCTGGAACCCCCAGGGCCAGACGCATCAAAAAGCGGTCCATCTGTGACTCCGGAAGCATGAAAGTGCCGATCTGTGAGGAAGGATTCTGTGTCGCTATGACAAAAAACGGCACCGGCAGCGAGTGGGAATGGCCGTCACAGGTCACCCTTCCCTCCTCCATAGCCTCCAGCAGGGCTGACTGCGTCTTCGGAGTGGCGCGATTGATTTCATCCGCCAGCAGCACCTGGGTGAACACAGGGCCGGGATGAAAGGTGAAGGCACCGCTTTCCCGGTTGTAAATGGAGGCGCCAAGAATGTCCGCCGGCAGGAGATCGCTCGTGAACTGAACACGCCGGAACTGAAGCCCCAGGGCCTGGGCCAAAGCCTGGGAAAGCAGGGTTTTCCCCACACCGGGCTGATCTTCAAAGAGCAGGTGCCCGCGCGATAAAAGGCAGCTCACCGCCAGCTGGATCACCGGCTTCTTGCCCAGGATGACCTGCGAAAGGGCCCCGACCAGCTCCTGCAGCCGCGCGGCCGAGTGCAACGCCTCCGCAGAGGTGAGCACAAGATCATTCATGGAAGCTGGACGCGATGACACAGTGGTAATTTCGGGGCAGACCCGCCGGATCGGCAAGCCATGATTCGTTCAGGCCAGGAAAAATTGACGGGGCCGAGGCGCAAAAAGCCCGCCGGGGTAAACCCGGCGGGCCATGGAGGATCGTCGTTTTAGGCGATCAAGTCAGGATTACAGCGTGTAGGGGGTCGCCGAGGCGTTGTAGATGACCTGGTTGTTCGTGGCGTCGAAGCTCAGGTACACAGCGGCCACAGGCTCTTCATCGTCGTCGATTTCACCGACGGTGAACTTCTTGCCGACAAAGGCGCCGTCAGCAGGAGTCGCACCGGTTTCGGCGGTGTCGATGATGTCGGCACCGGTGGTGGAACCGGTCCAGTTGTAGGTACCACCGGCGAAGTTCACGCCAGCGGCAGCGGCGGCGTTAAGCACGGAGGCAACGGACTGGGCGTTGCGCTGAGCGGTCGCATAACGAGCGCTGTTGTTGATGGAACCGATGTTCGGGATGGCGATGGCGGCGATGATGCCGATGATCGCGATCACGACGAGCATTTCAACAAGGCTGAAGCCAGCCTTCAGGGAGTTAACTTTGGTCTGTTTCATGGTAGTGTGTGTGTTTTGGGCTGTTGGTCTTTGTCCTTCGATTTCCAATTTCCAGAATGAAATCTTCAATCGAACTGTGGTATTTATAGCAAATCGTAAAAATAGATCAACAACAATTTTCATAATTTTCACACTTTTTTACATCTGCTCATTTTACCATGCCTTGAAAAGCTTGATCCCGTCCTGCCACACCTTCACTTCGAGTCTCTTCTGCG
>JBIIRD010000148.1:0-5624 GCA_044341745.1 Prosthecobacter sp.
GGCAGCATCTGGACCTGGTCGCGATCAAGGCCGCGGATGTGATGACTCATGCGTGCCTGCTAAGGCCCGGGCTCGTACGCGTCAACGAGACCATGAGGAGTTTTCACACAGGCTCTCGGAGTTCCGCGCTCCAGAGAACTGCTACGGAATCGAGAGCGTGCCGATCTCCGCGCCAGCGCCGGGGCGCGGATTTCCAAATCCGCAGCAAGGTGGTTCGCTCCTGCGTTTCGAAACCTACCTGCCAGCTCCCCCAACCCGATGAAGAGACCTCCCCGGAGATTCGAAGGAGCACTACGATTGCCCCACCATTTCCCCGCGTTCGCACTGCTGCGGAATCGGAGTTCCGCGCCCCGATCCAGCCCCTCACAACTCCTGATCCAGCCAGGCACGAAGCTGGCGCATCTGGCGTTTGTCAGGCCGCGTCAGGGTTTCATGAGCACGGGGCGTTTCCAGTTCACGCTGGCGGCGCAGTTCGGCAGCCTTCAGGATCCATTCCTCAGGCGTCAGGTTTTCACAAAACTCAGCCACCCGGGGCGCTCCTAGCCGCTGAGGCGGAAACCCCAGCACCTTGAGCCGCAGACGTAGATCTCCCCTGACCACCTCGATCACATCACCGACCTTGAGGTCGCGGGACGGCTTGATCGCCTGCTCGCCCAGGGTGACGTTCCCCTTCGTGCAGGCCTGCGAGGCCAGGCTGCGAGTCTTGAACACCCGCACATGATGCAGCCACTTATCGGCGCGCAGGGTCGGCAGGGGGGCGGTGGTCATGTCAGAAAGATGAGTTTCTTAGCGGAAAACCAACCCCGTCGTCAAAGGTCAAGGCGATTGCCGCGTTACATCGCCCGGCAGAGCCCAATCCAGCGGTTGCCCGTCCGGCCTGCCAGTGCTTTGAATTCCAACACCGCGCCCCATTCCCATGAAACGCCTTTTCCTCACGCTCCTGAGCCTCAGCCTCGCCCACACCGTCGTCGCCCAGCAGCAGGCGGAGATCGTGTCGGTGAACAAAATCTGGGACAAGGCCCCCCACAACGGCTTCACCGACCTCACCCGCTTCAAAAACCTGTTCTTTTGCTGCTTCCGCGAAGCCGACAGCGCCTTTGGCAGCAATGGCAAGGTGCGGATCATGATCTCCTCCACCGGCGGCAACTGGGTGGACTATGCCGAGATCTCCGAAAAGGAAACCGACCTGCGCGATCCCAAGCTGGAGGTGACCCCCGATGGCAAGCGCCTCTACCTGCTCTGCACCGGCGTGGTTTATGAAGGCACGGCCGTGAAAAGCCGCAGGCCGCGCTATTCCACCACCACCGACGGCAAGATCTGGACGCCGCCCCAGAAGCTCCTCGCCGAAGGCGACACCCTCTGGCGCTGCGTGGTCAACCCAGCCGACCAGAAGCTCTACGGAGTCTCCTTCAACATGTTCCCCACCACCGGCGGCCCCAAGCCGGAGGCCGAGTGGTCCCTGAAATCCTACACCAGCGGCGACGGCTCCGTATGGCAGCTCTCCTCCCTCATGCAGGTGCCCGGCCAGCCCAACGAAACCACCCTGCGCTTCCTCAAGGACGGCAGCGCCCTGGCCCTGGTTCGCCGTGAGGCCGCCGACAAGCTCGGCTACATCGGCAGCGCCACGCCCCCCTTCCGCGAGTGGAAGTGGAGCCCGCTCTCCGTCGTCGTGCAGGGGCAGAACTTCATCCAGCTCCCCGACGGCAGCCTGATCGCCGGCTCCCGCGGTCGTGGCGCCACGCCAGGGGCCCACATGGTTCTGTTCACCATGACCCCCACCTCCCTCACCCCGCTGATTGAGCTGCCCAGTGGCGGCGACTGCAGCTACCCCGGTCTGGTCTGGCAGGACAAGCACCTCTGGGTCAGCTACTACTCCTCCCATGAAGGCAAGGCCGCCATTTACCTCGCCAAGCTGCGCCTGCCCTGGGTCAAGGCGGACTGAAGTCACCCAGGGCTGCCGCCTGATGGCGTATCGCGAGGATCGTGCCTGCCCCCGGTGACAGGATCCACAGGATTTCCCCATCCTGTAAATCCTGGATCAATCATCCCGCCGAATTTGCCGGCTTTTCCCAAAAATGCCTGCAGGGATTCCGCATTCGCCCTCTTGCGACCGCCCCTGCGGACGCCATAATCGCACTCCCCCCGCTCCATCATGGCTTCGCCCTTTCTCACCCAGGACTTCCACATCCGCTGGTCCACCCTCGCCCCCGCCCACATCCAGGAGGACATCCGCCAGGCGATCCAGAAGGCCGAGGCCGCCATCGATCTCGTCAGCGGACAGGACCGCGGCAAGATGACCTTCGACAGCGTGGTGCTGGCCCTCGACGAAACCACGCGCCCCCTCAACGAAGCCTGGGGCCTCGTCACACACCTCGACTCCCTCTGCAACTCCCCCGCCCTGCGTGAAGCTCACAACGCCATGCTGCCGCAGGTGAGCTCGTTCTTCGCCAAGATCCCCCTCAACGACCACCTCTGGGACCTGCTGGAAACCTACAGCAAGACCGAAGAGGCCAGAAACCTGCCGCCGCTGAAGAAACGCGCCCTTCATGAGAAGATGGAGGACTTCCGCCAGGCCGGCGCCGACCTGCCGCCGGATAAAAAGAAACGCCTCGAGGAACTCGAATCCGAGCTCTCCCAGGCTACCCAGAAGTACTCCGAAAACGTCCTCGACTCCACCAACGCCTGGGAGCTGATCATCACCGACATCGAACGCCTGAAGGGCCTGCCCCAGAGCGCCATCGACGCAGCCCGCGCCGACGCCGCCACCAAGGGGCACGGCAGCGAGGACGCCCCGCATTACCGCTTCACCCTCAAGGCTCCATCCATGATCCCCGTCATGGAATATGCCGAGGATGAAAGCCTGCGCCGCGCAGTCTGGGAAGGCACCACCGGCATCGGCCGGGGCGAAAAATACGACAACACCGGGCTCGTCTGGAAAATCCTCCGGCTTCGCCACGAAAAGGCCCAGCTGCTGGGTAAAAAGGACTTCGCCGACCTCGTGCTCCAGCAGCGCATGGCGAAGAACGGCGCCAACGCCCTCGCCTTCATCGAAAACCTCCACGCTAAGGTCGCCGCAGCCTTCCAGCGCGAAACCATCCAGCTCCAGGAGTTCAAGGCCGACGCCGTCGGGCAGAAGGCCGACCTGCTTCAGCCCTGGGAGGTCGCCTTCTGGTCCGAGAAGCAGCGCAAGGCCGCCTACGATTTCGATGAGGAGGAACTGCGCCCCTACTTCCCGCTCAACAGCGTGCTGAAGGGCATGTTTGACCTGGCGGAAAAGGTCTTCGACCTGCGCATCACCGCCCGCGAAACCATCTTCATTCCCGTCGGCGAAACAGGCGTCGCCAGCAGCCGCCCCACCCAGGAGGGCCCGGTCGAGGTCTGGCATCCCGAGGTCAGGTTCTATGAAGTGCGCAACGAAAAGGATGTCCACATCGGCTCCTTCTACGCCGACTGGCATCCGCGCGACTCCAAGCGCGGCGGCGCCTGGATGAACTACCTGCGCATGGGCAGCCCGCCCTACGGCGAGCACGACCGCCGCCTGCACCTCGGCCTCATCTGCGGCAACATGACCCCGCCCGTGGACGGCCGGCCCGCCCTGCTCACCCATGACGAGGTCTGCACCGTCTTCCACGAGTTCGGCCACCTCCTGCACCAGCTCTGCGGCAACGTCGAAATCCCGTCCCTCAACGGCGTCAGCGTTTACTGGGACTTCGTCGAGCTGCCCTCCCAGATCCTCGAAAACTTCTGCTGGGAGCGCGAGAGCCTGGATCTCTTCGCCCGCCACCATGAAACCGGCGAGACCATCCCCGCGCGGCTCTTCAAGAAGGTCATCGCCGCCAAGAACTACCGCAGCGCCAGCGACATCATGCGCCAGCTCAGCTTCGGCAAGCTCGACCTCGAGCTGCACATCCATCACGCCACCGACCAGGAGGCCGAGCTCGACACGCTCAGCCGCCGCCTCATCCAGGACTACGTGATGCCGCTGAAGACGGAGAACCCCACCATGGCCCGCCGCTTCGGCCACCTTTTCAGCAGCCCTGTCGGCTACGCCGCCGGCTATTACAGCTACAAGTGGGCCGAGGTTCTCGATGCCGACGCCTTCACCCGCTTCCAGAAGGAGGGCATCCTCAATCCCAAGGTCGGCCGCGAGTTTCGCGACAAGATCCTCAGCCGAGGCAACAGCGAGGATCCCGCCAAACTCTTCCGCGACTTCATGGGCCGCGACCCCGATCCGATGGCGCTGCTCGTGAGAGCCGGACTGGCGTAAGCCGTCCGTCCACCGGGGGCCATGCCGGATTGCCTGCCATCGTGCCCGGAAGCCGAAGCCACTTCCACAAGAGGGTCACTGCGGCGTGTTCTCGGTAAACCAATCCATGGCCGTCATCAGATGGTCCCGACGCAATTCGTGAACGCCGTCGAAGACCACACTTTGAATGTCGTCAAATCCGCTGCGTTTGAGTGACTTGACCACCGTCTCGGCCTTGTCCGGTCCGGCGATTTCGTCTCGAGAACCGATGCTGAGGAAGACCTTGGTTCTGTTGAAGACCTTTTTTGAGGGACGCAATTCTTGGAGTGCCCTGGAAGCCATGTCTTCATTGCAGCCTCCCATGAACATGCCCAGCACGTTTCGACCGCTTTCACTGAACCAGCCGCCGAGCCAGCCGGAATACTTGGCACCACCCGAGTAGCCGGCAGTGGCGATGGGCCATTGTTTGGAAGCAGGCCAGGCATCCACCAGGGCCTCCAGGGCAGCCTCGGCAAGAGCACAACGATTATAAGGCAGTCCAGGCGTGAGGTGCCCAGGGCAATCCGCCGCAAGCAGCACCCATTTCTGGGATTTGGCCGCTTGAATGTAAGCGCCCATCGAGTTCACGCTCGAAGGAAACTTACCTTGGCTTCGTCCGGTGTCCGTGACACTGATGATCATCACCGGCCAGGACTTGGTGGGATCAAAGCCGACCGGAACAAACAAGCCTACAGAGGCTCTCGTCATGTCGATATCGGTGTAGGGATCCTTGACGCCGCCCAGACGCTTCTTGAGCTTTGCACGCAGAGATTCCGAAAAAGGGGTTTCGAAATCGACCTTATGTCCAGGCGTGATGACGACACCGGCAATCTTGAGTTCACCCGGAGGTGATGTCGTGCCCACAGGCACTGGGGCGGCCTCTTTGCCAGTCTTCTGCCGGATCCAAGCCTGATCCTCCTCGCAGAGCCTGGTCAGTGGCATCGTGTGCACTTGGCCTTTCACTCGCAGCGTCACAAGACTGCCATCCGCTTCGACAAACTCTCCTTCCATGACCCTTCCCGTGACCGCCTCTTTCCATGACCGCGTCTGAGACGATGCAGCAAAGATGAATAAGGCAAAAAACAAGAACGTGATAACAGGCGCTGATTTCATGAAGGGGCAGAAACAGGCACCGTTAGATTCATGACACCCCAAAGTGTTCGCACAAAAAGCGTATGCCATCTACCGACACAGCAAACGCAGCCACCCCCAAATACTTTCAACTTTGAAGCGCGACAACTGGGCGTGAGTAATAGACCTCGTTTGGGGTCCGGTAGCCGAGCCGCTTGCGGGGGCGGTTGTTGAGGATCGCGGCGAGGCGATTGCACTGCCACTGGGT
>JBIIRD010000043.1:0-46377 GCA_044341745.1 Prosthecobacter sp.
CCAGAGCCTCAAATCTGCCGCCAGGGGATTTCATCTCTTCTCACGCTTCCGAACTCGCATCCTCTTTTTCCTCGGCTCCCTCGACCTTCAACCACGCTAATTGCCAAAGACCCGCAGAAACTCAATAGCCTAAACTCTGCTCCGTGGCTTTTTCACAAGCTCCACGCTGCAACATCATCTCCTGCGTGCCGTTCACGGTGGATGCGCCGCGCCTTTCTTCTCTGTCTGCTCGCCCTCAGCTGTCCGCTCTTTGCCCAGAAGGCGGCGAAGGCCAGGAAGCCTTCCACCCCGCCGCCGACGAAGCCGCCGCTGGTGAGCGTGGACATCGCGAAGCTGCCGGAGGGGGCGACGCATCTCGATCTATGGCTGTTGTGCGGGCAGTCGAACATGAAGGGGCGCGGGTTCATGCCGAAGGAGCCGAAGAACGACCCGCGCATCGTCATGATGCACAAGGTGGACGACCAGTGGTATCGCGCGCGGCATCCTCTGCATCTGGTGGGCGATGCGAAGACCTTCCAAGGTCATGACAACGCCGGTGTCGGGCCCGGGCTGGCCTTTGCCGAAGTGCTGGCCGCGCAGGACAAGACCGTTGCCATCGGGCTGGTGCCCTGCGCGGTTGGAGGATCTTCCATCAATGTCTGGCAGAAAGGCACGAAGCTCTACGACGAAGCCCTGCGTCGCGCCCGGCTGGCCCTGCAAAACACGGCGCCGGTGAAGGCTCGCCTGCGCGGCATCCTCTGGCTTCAGGGCGAGGCCAACGCAAATGCCCAGGAGCGGCCGCAGTATGCCGAACAGCTTCGTTCGATGATCACCTCCTTCCGTGCCGACCTGGCACTGCCGGACCTGCCCTTCATCGCCAGCACGATTGGCGAGATGCAGCCCGAGCCACGGCTCAGTGATCTCAAGGCGATGAACGAGATCCTGCTCGCCCTGCCGAAGAGCGTGCCGTACACGGCCTGCGTCGATGCGCGCGACCTGAAGACGCACATTGGCGACAGCGTGCATTTTGACACTGCCGCGCAGGAGGAGATCGGCCGACGCCTGGCGGCCAAGGCGCTTTCCCTGGCTCAGTAAGGCGCGTGGCCCGGCGTGCGGGCGAAGGGGATCACGTCACGGATGTTGCTGACGCCGGTGACGAACATGAGCAGGCGCTCAAAGCCCATGCCATAGCCGGCGTGCGGCACGCTGCCGTAGCGGCGCAGATCGACGTACCAGCGGTAGGTTTCCTCGTCGAGGTTCTGCGCCTTCATCGCGGCCTGGAGAAGATCGAGCCGTTCCTCGCGCTGGCTGCCGCCGATGATTTCGCCAATGCCCGGCACGAGCAGGTCCATGGCGGCCACGGTCCTGCCGTCGTCATTCTGGCGCATGTAGAAGGGCTTGATGACCTTGGGGTAGTTGTAGATCGTCACCGGGCCCTTCACATGCTCCTCGGCGATGTAGCGTTCGTGCTCGGTCTGCAGGCCTTCGCCCCAGACGACCGGGTGTTCGAAGCTGCGACCGGATTTGAGCAGCAGGTCCACGGCCTCGGTGTAGCTGATGCGTTCGAAGGGCTTGTCGAGGGTCTGCTGGAGTCGGGCGACGAGCTCCTTGTCCACGAACTTGTTGAAGAACTCGAGTTCGTCCGGGCATTCCGTCATCATGGCCTGGACGAGGCAGCGCACGTTTTCCTCGGCGAGGGTCATGTCGGCGAAGAGGTCGTAGAAGGCCATCTCGGGCTCGATCATCCAGAACTCCGCGGCGTGGCGTGCGGTGTTGCTGTTCTCGGCGCGGAAGGTGGGGCCGAAGGTGTAGATGTTGCCAAGGGCGCAGGCGAAGGCCTCGCCCTGGAGCTGACCGCTGACGGTGAGGTAGGTGGGGCGGCCGAAGAAGTCGTCCTCAGGCCTGGCGTTGGAGCCGGGTTTCTGGGTGGTGACGCGGAACATCTCACCGGCGCCTTCGCAGTCGCTGCTGGTGATGATGGGGGTGTGGGCATAGAAGAAGCCGCGATCCTGGAAGAAGCGATGGACGGCGAAGGCCATCCTGCTGCGGACGCGGAAGACGCTGCCGAAGAGGTTCGTGCGTGGACGCAGGTGGGCGATGGTGCGCAGGAATTCGGGCGTGTGGCCTTTTTTCTGCAGCGGGTAGGAGGCGTCTGCCTCGCCGAGCAGCTCGACGTTTCTTGCCTGCAGCTCCCAGCGCTGGCCGGCGGCGGGCGAGGGGATGAGCTCGCCTTCCACCGCCACGCTGGCTCCGGTGAGGATGGAGGGAATCAGCGCGGCGCAGGGCAGGGAGGCGTCGACGACCACCTGGAGGCCCTTGAAGCAGGAGCCGTCGGTGAGCTCGAGGAAGGAGCAGGCCTTGGAGTCACGGCGGGTGCGGACCCAGCCGCGGACGATGATGGAAGGGCGGGGGGACTCGGAGGCGAGGACTTGCCGGATCGTTTCAGACATGGGGCAATTTGGACGCGCCTTTGTCGGCGGTCAAAGCCCGACCCATGCGGAACCCCGTTGTCTGCCGCTATTCGCTGGCGATTTGTTCTTCGCGTGCCTGCTCCTGCTCAGGGGTTTCCTCGTTCTCAAAGTCCCGGGCCGCGCCGACGCGCAGGCTGACCTTGATGCCGTGTTTTTCGGCGGCGGTGTTGAGGAGTGAGCGGATGGAGCTGACGGTGAGGCCGTTTTTGCCGATGACGTGGCGGACGTCCTGGGGGGCGAGCTGGATCCGGTAAATGACGGCACCTGTAGCATTTCGGCCGACGGCAATGCTGGCCTGCTGGGGGTGGTCGATCAGGTTGGCGACGATGTAGGCCAGGAATTCGCGAAGGGCTTCAGGAGCGTCCATGGGGAGGTAAGGGTGGGTCGTCGGCAAAAGAAAAGCCGCCGGGTGATGATGAGTCAACCGGCGGCTTGGGAAACAAAAACAGGAAGATTACTTCGCGGCGGCGCGAGCGTTCTTGATCAGGCTCTTGACCGTGGCGGTCGGCTGGGCGCCCTTGGAGATCCAGGCGTCCACCTTGGCGAGGTCGAGGGTGGCGTTGCCTTTTTCAACGGCAGGGTTGTAGCTGCCGAGGATTTCGATGAAGCGGCCATCGCGCTTGAAACGCTTGTCAGCGGCGACAACGCGGTAGACGTGGCGCCCATGGGCACCTTCCTGACGGAGACGAAGAACAACGGCCATGATCGATATTGGGAAAAGGGTCTTTTCGAGGGGAGGCGGACTGTGGGGGCGAAGTCTCGGAAGTCAAGCCGGGATTTCGGGAATTTCCCGGGCTGGAGTCGATGAATCAGGCCGCCATGGGGCATGGCGGCCTGGGGTTTTGGAGTATTCGCCTCCGGGGGAATTATTCGGCGGCAGGAGCCTCGGCGGCAGGAGCCTCGGCGGCAGCAGGAGCGGCGGCGGGTTTGGCAGCGGCCTTTTTGGCGGCGGGCTTCTTCGCGGCAGCCTTTTTGGGGGCCTTGCCCGGCGACTTGACGGTCGAGGACTTGCGGATGCCACCGGCCTTGGCGAGCGCCTTTTTACGGGCGACGTAGGCTTTGCGGCGGCGGCGTTTGATGATTTTGTTGAGTTGCTGGCCCATGGTCTTGGAGAGGTTGATTCTGGAAAAACGGCTCGGAGAGTGGCACCTTCCCGCAGCGAATCAAGGGCGGATTCCAGGCCTGCGGGTTTGGCGATGACGGGGGCAGTCAGCCCATGAGGGCGTTTCTGAGCGCGGCGAGCTCCTCGTTGACGCTGTCCTCGGTGGGATGGGCGAGGGTGCTGGCGACGATTTCCTTCATGATTTCCCGGAAGCGGCGGCGCAGGCGCGTGACTGTCTGGCGCACGGCGTCATGGCTCATGCCGAGGTGCCTGGCGAGTTCGGCGTCATTGCCGGAGCCGGTCTGGGAGGGGTCGAGCCGGGGGCGGAGCAGCTGGAACTGGCGGCCCTTGCCAGCCTCCTGCTGTTCCTGGGCGAGCTGTTCGACGGCGGTTTCGATGACACGAAGGGCGCAGAGGCGCTGGTAGATGGCCTCGGGGGTGCGGTGGTCAGCCGGGTCGATGGTGATTTCGCCCTCGGCATGGGAGGCCTCAATGGAAAGCACCTCGCGTCCGCCGCCGCGTTTGAGGGCGCTGGCCTGCCGCTGCCAGTGCTTGATGTGGCGGCTGTAGGCGGTGAGCAGGTAGTTGCGCAGCCGGCCGAGCGCCGCATCCGCAGCGGAGAAGAGGTCCTTTTCCAGGACGAAGCTCAGGAAGCTCTGCGTGAGGTCCTCCGCATCGGCCGGGGAGATGCCCTGGTGGCGTGCGTAGGAATAGAGCGGCTTCCAATAGATCCGGCACAATTCCTCCAGGGCGAGCCTGCCCTGCACGGCATCGCCACCGTCGCGCAGGGAAACCACGATGCTCCAGCGCGTCAGAGGAAATGCTCCGTATTGGGTTGCGGCACTCATGGGGGGCGGATTCTTGATCAAGTCCGATGAGGTATGCAAGTCGTAGAAGAACTTGCTAAATTTTTTCCCGTGTCACATCCGTCGCAAAAGTGCATATAACACGTTTTCTGCGTGCCCGAGACATGCCCGTTTTCCAATGGATAAACCCCGTGAACATCAAACGCCGTCAGCTGGTTCAGACATGGAGGCAAAAGCCTCCGCAGGCATTGAGGGCCTGAATCCGCTGGCGTTGATGGACGGGGTGCTGGGCGGACAGGCGACGGACTGGGAGCCGCCTGCGCCGGAGTCCCTGGAGGAGGTTTTTCCTGGCTTTCGTCAGTTCACGTTCATTGATCGCGGCGGCATGGGGGCCGTCTATGCCGCCGTGCAGGAGTCGTTGAACCGCCGTGTGGCGGTGAAGGTGCTGCCGCCTGAGCTTGTGGAGGACGAGGTGTTCATGCAGCGGTTCAAGCAGGAGGCGCATTTGCTGGCGCGGCTGCAGCATCCCCACATTGTTTCGGTGTATGACTTCGGCGTGACCAGCACGGGCTACCACTACATTGTGATGGAGTATGTGGAAGGGGTTTCCCTGATGGAGGTCCTGAGGCGGGAGCCGCCGACCCCGGCGCGTGCCCTGACGATGGTCTGCCAGGTGTGCGAGGCCCTGGAGTACGCACATGGCCGCGGTGTGATCCACCGCGACATCAAGCCGGGCAACATTCTGATTGATGAGCGCGGGCTGGTGCGGGTGGCTGACTTTGGCCTCGCCAAGAACCAGATGCGTGACCAGAGCACGACAACCGGCAGCCGCACGCGCGGCTTCATCGGCACAGTCAGCTATGCCTCGCCGGAGCAGAGGAGGAAGGAGGCCAGGGTGGACCTGAGGTCCGACATTTTTTCACTGGGCGTGACGCTTTATGAGCTGCTGACTGGCTGCCTGCCCGTGGGGGTGTTTGAGCTGGCGTCCAGGAAGGTCGGGACGCCGCCGCTCCTGGACAAGGTGATCCACCGCTGTCTGCGGGAGGATCCCCGCGGCCGTTATCAGAGCGCCGGGGACCTGCGTCGTGACCTTGCGAAGGTCATGATGAACATGGGCACGCCGCTGATTCAGCGCACCATCATCAGCAAGCCGATCATCTCCATGGTTTCCAGCGTGATCGTGGGCATGGGCTTCATCTATCTTCTGGATGCGCTCGACCGCATGACGAAGCCGCTGACGTCCAGCCCCCGGGTGGTGCTGGAGAACGCCGGCTCGAACAGTGATCCCCACGCCGTGCAGGGGGAGGATCTGCTGATGCTGGACGAGGACTGGTGCATCCTGCGGGAGAGCTGGCGCTGGGAGACCATTCCGACACGTTTGAAGGGCTACCCTGGATGGGAGCTGGCGGAAGTTCATAGCGAGGCGGAGCAGGCGCATCTCGTAAAGCTGCTGTCCGGGGTGAAGTTTGACCGGCCTCTGTCCCTGGGGGCGGTGATGGACATCACGCTGCCCGAGCCTGAATTTCGCTGGCTGAGCGGTGCGCGGCTGAGCTTTGACGCCTGGATGCCGGTGCCTGAGGGGCCAGCCCTGATCCTGACGGAGATCCAGGCCAAGAACCTGAAGACCCTGCAGGTGGGGGAGGAGTCGCCTGATTGGATCGAGGTTTACAATCCGGGGCCGAAGCCGGTGGACATCACGGGTTATCATCTGCGGCACATGTATGGAGGCGGAGGGGAGCGCCTGTTCGTGCTGGGGGGCTGGATCGGGCCCGGGGAGATGCCAGCGAAACTGTCGCCCCTGGTTCAGCCGGGTGAATACCGGGTGATCTGCTGCAGCCAGCGCCTGACTCCGGATTGTGGCTACACCGTGCTCGGCTTCCGGCTGGAGGGGGCCATGGGGCGGGTGGAGTGGTATGATCCGAGGGGCCGGGTAGTGCAGAGGTTTGACAAGTACTGGCGTGGTTTTCACGATGACAACTCCATCGCCAGGGGGGGGGACGATGAAAGCTGGGGCTGGGCCCTGCCTGCGACTCCGGGGCGGCCGAACGGGGCGATGCGCAGCCGATTTTTTCCGCCGCTCAACAGCCAGGCCCCCCTGCAGAAGCTGCTCATGCTGCCGAAGTTTGGCGGTCGCTGGGCCGCCTGTCCGGCCACCGTGGCCAACCATCTGCTGCTGCGCCGAACGAGGCCAAAATGAGATGCTTCGTGGTCTGGCGGTCGAAAATCGGATGCGTGGTCAAGTTCCGCGCCTTACTTGAGATGATAGGAATCACTTCTGTCCTCCGTGAGAGTGTGCCCCCCGTGTTCAATGCCCGTCACGAACTGTCTCCATCCCTCGTACTTCTTTCAAGCTCCACGCTTTGCAGCGAAGGCGGGTGGTCACCCCTTGCATGAGGGTGAAAGGAGCCACGTCCCGGCTCTCCGGGGGAGTTCTCCGGCCCTGCGCCCTCGATGACTTTCCTCAACGCCATCCTCCTTGCCGGCGCGGCGGCCTTTCTCGTTCCGCTGCTCATCCACCTGCTCAACAAGCGCAAGGTGGTGACGGTGCGCTGGGGGGCGATGCACCTGCTTCAGGAGGTGATCCGTCAGCGGAAGCGCAAGTGGAAGGTCGAGCAATGGCTGCTCCTGGCGGTGCGCATCGCCATTCCGATCGTGCTCGCCCTCTGCCTGGCACGGCCCGTCCTGACGGCCCTGCGTGCCTTTGGCCTGGGCCGGACCTCGCTGGTCATGCTGCTGGATGACTCCTTCTCCATGCGTGCCCCGGCGGCGGGTGGTTCTCCGGCGGACCGCATCCGCCAGGACATGACGCGCATGCTGGAGGCGCAGCCCAAGGGCAGCGATGCGCAGGTGGTGCTTGCCGGCGGCACCGCCCGCAGGCTGCTCGACCAGCCCACGACCACGCTCGACCTTCTGCCCCGCCAGCTTGCCGACACGCCGACCCAGGCCGGACCCGTGAAGGTGAACGACGCCCTGCAGACCGCCGCCGCGGCGCTTGGCAAGTCGGCCAACGGCGCCCGTGAACTGGCGATCATCTCGGACTTCCAGGCCAGCGACTGGCAGGCGGTTGCGGACGGCTCCGCACTTCCGGCCCTGGAAGGACTGCTCAAGCAGGAGCCAAAGCCGCAGGTGACCTTCTACCGCCTGGCCAGCGACCTGACGGAAAACCTCAGCATCGCCAGCGCTGACCTCTCCGCGCTGGTGGTGGCGGAAAAGCAGCCCGTCGGCCTGCGTGTCCGCATTCAAAACCACGGCCGGCGGCCCTGGCAGGATGTGGCGGTGCACCTTGAGGCCGATGGCGCCCGCCTGCGCACCTCGCGTGTCAGCCTGCCCTCGGAAGGCGTGTCGGTGATCTCCTTCACCCATGCCTTTGACTCGGTCGGCGATCACTCCCTTGCCGTGCGCATCGAGGGCGACAGCTTCCCGGACGACAACGCCTTCTATTCGGTGGTCCAGGTGCGCAACCAGCTGAATGTCCTGCTCGTCGATGGTGATCCGAGCAGCGAACCTCTTGGCGGTGCGGCTGATTTTCTGGAGCTGGCCCTCACGCCCTACCAGGCGGCGGCCGTGCCGGAACTGCGGGACCTGATTCGTGTCAGCAAGGTCGAGGCCCGGCGTCTGCGGGATGATGATTTCAAGGGCAAGGAGGTGGCCATCTTTACGGACCTGGAGCGTTATCGCGGCAGCATGGCAAACCTGGAGAAGTTCGTGAAGGCCGGCGGCGGGCTCATCGTGTTTGCCGGTCCGCATGCGGATCTCACGTGGTACAACCGGGATTTTCACCGCAAGGGCGAGGGCTTGTTTCCGACGGGCGTCAAGGGGCTTCAGCGCGCCACCAGCGCCGCGCCGGCACGTCTTCAGCAGCAGCGTCTCACGCATCCGGCCATGCTCTACTTCAACGACGCCCGGGGCGGCCGGCTTCAGGACGCCGAGTTTCAGAGCTGGTGGGAGCTGGATTCGTCGGCAAACACACGGCCCATCCTCCAGCTCGACCGCGGCACGCCGCTGCTGGTCGAGAGGACCTTTGAGCGCGGCCGAGTGATCGCCGCCGCCACCACTGCGGACGCCGAATGGTCCAACCTGCCGCTGCAGCCTTTCTTTGTGCCGCTCATGCAGCGCCTCGTCACCTACCTGGCCACCCAGAGCACGCTCAGCGCCTGGGACCAGGTGGGCATGCCGCTGCGCCTTGTCCTGGGCAGCGAGCGCGTGGGGGCTGAATACACCCTGCGCGATCCCACCGGCCAGACGGAGACTCTCAAGGTGAGGGCGGACGGCGGCAGGGCGCTGCTGGAGTCCAAGCCCATCGCCGCACCTGGCATCTACAAGCTCGGCCAGGGCACGGAAACCCGCCTGCTGGCCTACAATCTCGATTCGGCGGAATCCAATCTCACACCGCTGCCGGCCGACAAGGTGCAGGCCATCGCCGAACGGCATGAGGCCGCTTTTGTGGACAGCATTGATGCCTGGCAGAAGCTTGACCGGACCCGTCGCCATGGCAGCGAGCTCTGGCAGCCCTTCCTTCTCGTCCTGCTTGTGCTGTTGTTTCTCGAAGTCCTTCTCCAGCAGCGCATCGCCCGTGGCTAGCCCGGCCCTCTTTTCCGTTTCGCCCTCGATTCAAAACCTCCTGCTTCATGCCTCCCACGACTGAAACCACCCTCCGCTTTGCCGGTGACCATCCCGTCATCGGCGTGTGGGCGCTGGCCGTGGTGCTTGCGGTGCTGATGTGGGGTTTGTACCGGCGCGAGATGCGTTTTCAAAGCGGACCGCTGGCCTGGGTGCCGGCGGCTTGCCGCACGCTCGCGGTTTTCCTTCTCGTGCTGGCTCTCTCCGGACCGGTCCTGAGGCGTGAGACGACGCAGCGGCAGCTCGGCAGGGTCGTGCTCGCCGTGGACACCTCGGCCAGCATGAAGCTGGAGGATGATGTGGCCGGCCCCACCGTTCCGGCCGCTGCCTCTGGTGAAGCCAAGGACGCCTTGGCGGCTGAATCGCAGGCCCGCTCCACGGAATCCCGCCTCGGCCGTGCCGAGAAAATCCTGCTCGCCGGTGCCACTCCGCTCGTGAAGCGGCTGGCCGAGACCCAGGATGTCGAGCTGGTTCTGCTGCGTGGCCAGCAGACTCAGCGTGCGTGGTGGCGCAGGCAGCAGGGCAGGGATGCCTCGGGTGATTTCCCGGTTTCGTTCCAGGTTCCTGCGGACGCCCCAATCACCAATCTCGACTCCACCCTGCGCGAGGCGCTCGGCCCGACGGCTCCGGGCACGGCCCTGGTGGTGCTTAGTGACGGCCAGCACAACGCTCCCGGATCTCCGGAGGAGTTTGCCGCCGCCATGAAGGAGGCCGGCGTTCCGGTGTTCACCGTCGGTTTTGGCACCGAGGTGCCTCCGCCTGACCTGAGCGTCTTGAACGTGATCACCGCCGAGTCCGTGTTTGCCGAGGAAAACCTTCAGGGGCGTGTGATCGTCCAGGACTCGCTGCCGGCGGGCACGCCGGCCCAGGTCCGGGTCAGCAGCGGCGGCAGGCAGCTCTGGCAGCAGGATTTTTCGGCAGAAGGCAAGGGCGAGCGCCGGTTCGACTTCACCTTTCCGGTCAAGGAGCTGCCTCCGGCCCCGGCTTCGGAACGTGACAAGACGCTGCGGCTGCTGAACGTCCAGGTGGCGGTGCAGGGCGAGCGGGCCAACATCGAAAAGACCCGGGCCAACAACAGCCGCGAGGTTGCGCTGCACCTGCTGACCAAGAAGCGCAAGGCGCTGATCCTGGATGGTCGTCCGCGCTGGGAGACCCGTTATCTGCACAACCATTTCGACCGTGACGACCGCTGGGATGCCCGGCTCATCTTTGATGATTATGCCGCAAGGCCCGAGGACGGGGCGATCCAGAAAGGCTTTCCGAAATCACGCGAGGAGTTGTTGACCTATGATCTCGTTCTTCTGGGCGACCTGGCCCCGGAAAGGTTCACCCCGGCCCAGATCGAGTGGCTGCTGGAGTTTGTTGAAAAACGCGGCGGCGGCCTGATCCTGATTGACGGCGTGCGCGGCGGTTTGAAAGGCTGGTCCAAGGGGAGGCCGGCCTCATTGATTCCCGTGACCTGGACCGCCGGAGCAGGCAACTCCCAGTCCTACGCCTGGCAGCTCAGCAGTGACGGCGAGCGTCAGCCTGGTCTCCGGCTCAGTGACAGCCCAAGCGCCAATGCCTCCCTCTGGCCGACCCTGCCGGAAATGCGCTGGGCGGCCCAGGTTCAGGCCCTCCCTGGTTCACTCACTCTGGCCACGCTGGCTTCCAGCCCGGTCGATGCCACCGGGGCGGCCAGGCCGGGAGCCCTGCCCGCGATCGTGTTCCGGCAGGTGGGGGCGGGTGCCGTGCTTTACCTGGCCACGGATGATCTCTGGCGCTGGCGCTATCAGGTGGCGGACCTTTACCATCAGCGCCTGTGGATGCAGTTCGCCGCGTGGATCGCCGCTCCTCCCTTCCAGGCTGAAAACGCCCGCCTGTCCATTGGCACCGACCGTCTGCGCTACACGCCCGGGGAGCAGAGTGAAATCCGTGTCCGCATCCGCAACACCCAGGGAGACCTGGTGAGCACGGGCGAGCCGCGCGCCTTCGTCCTGCTGGACGGCAAGGAGGTGGCCACGCTGCCTCTGGAGGCCGATCCGACCCATTTTGGCGTCTTCCGTGCTCAAACACCTCCCCTGAAGGCCGGTTCCTATGAAATTGCTGTTGCCGAAAGCGCCACCACTCCGCGCAGCGACCTCAGGCTGACCCTTCGTGTGGCGGATGCCGGAAACCCCGAATGGGCCACCCTCACCATGAACCGCCCCCTGCTTGAAGCCATGGCGAATGCCAGCGGGGGGCGGTTTCTCCGTGAAGAGCAGGCCGTCACCGAGCTCCCCAGTCTCCTGCAATCCGTGGATCGCAGGCAGGTGACGGTGCAGGAGACCCAGCTATGGTCAAGCTGGTGGTGGTTTGGGGCCGTGATCCTCCTGCTGACCACGGAGTGGCTGATGCGCAAGCGGCTCAAACTGGTGTGAGACGTCGCACACGGCACGGCTGCCCCCATTGAAAACAGAAAACCCCGGCTTGAACCGGGGTTTTCTGCTTTTGAAGCCGTGAGGAAATGGTGGGCAGGAGTGGATTCGAACCACTGTAGACATAAGTCAGCAGATTTACAGTCTGCCCCCGTTGGCCACTTGGGTACCTACCCGTTTCCTTGCGGAAGGGTCGGGAATATGAGCGCTGTCATCGGTTTGGCAAGAAGCTTTTGCGCCGCCTGAAGAGTTTATGAGGGTGTCGCAATATTGATCTTTGTCTGGGAGAGTCACTGGCAGCGTCTTCGCAAACTTGGCGAAATGTGTCTTCAGGTTGGCCTTCGGTAGCAAGCAAAAGTATTTACACTGAACAAGTTTCCTGCCAGGATTTGAATTATTTTCACAAAAAAATAATTCCAGCCACCCCCCCATTCTTGTGGATTCAACCTCAGGACTTTCTGTCATGAATAAAGAGCCAAGCACCATCTTGAACAAGCTGCGTCGTCATCGCCGGGTTCCCTCCGCTTGCCTTTGCGCCCTTGTTTCCTTGTGGCAGGTCTGTCAGCCTCTCCAGGCTGCGACTTATTATTGGGACACGGATGCCAGCACCGCTGGAAACAGCATTGATGGCACCGGACTGGGTGGCAACGGCACCTGGGACACGACGCTGCTGAACTGGTGGGACACTGCCAACCTTGTGGCCTGGCCAACCGCTTCCACGGATACCGCCGTGTTTGCCGGAGCCTATCCCTCGCTTGGCCTTCCGGCTGCCAAGGCCGTGACCCTTTCGAGCGGCATATCCGCCAACCAGCTCATTTTCAACCGCAGCGGTTACACGCTGTCGGGCGGCGATCTGACCCTGGCCGGGACATCTGCGGGTTTTTATGTGCAGATGGGTGAATTGGTGGATGTGGCCACGCAAGTCCTTGGCACTGAAGGTTTGGTGAAGTCCGGCGGAGGTGCCATCAGGCTGTCCAACGGTGGCAACAACTACTCGGGCCTGACCACCATCAACAACGGCTCGCTGATCATTTCCAGCATGGGGGCGCTGGGTTCGGAAACATCGGCCGTGACGGTTCTTTCCACCAACAGCACGCCTCAAAACGGCAACCTGATCGGGTTTGGCGGTGGTAACCTCGTCCTGGACGGCATGGCGAGCGGCATTGACTTCAACCGTGACCTCAACCTGGAAGGCCGCGGCCCCTGGGGGAACGGGTTTGCCCTGACGAGCATTGGCGACAACACACTCTCCGCAACCGTCACAGCTGCCTACAGCCCGCAGGCTTCGACTTTCCGCACCACCCGCCTTTCTTCAGCCAACGGCACCCTGGCCCTTACGGGGACGCTTGCCGCCCAGGGAACTGCCGGAACCACATTCACCAGCCTTGGAGGCACCAACACAGCGGGCGTGGGTATGTTCAGTGTGACGGGCGTGGTCACCGGTTCCGGCTCGATTGAGAAGGCCGGCGCTGGCACCCTGCTCTGGAATCCTTCGAGCGTGTCGGGCTTCACCGGCACCCTGCGTGTTTCTGCTTCGGCCACCGGCCAGCAGAGCACGGTCCGCATCACCGATGCCACGGTGTCGGGAGGCAGCATCTTCGGGGCCAACGTCGGAACTGGAACGTCCGCGGCGATTGACCTGAACGGCGGCGTGCTCGAAATCCGCAATGAAGGCAGCTTGAGCTTCGGCGCCCTGGCGACCGGCAAGAACGTTTACAACCGGGCCGGTTCCACCATCTACACCGGACCGGCGCTCGGCGGTGAGGCCATCAACGGCACCACGACGTTCGGCACCCTGCAGCATGTGGTCAGCACCACGGGGTCCGCCGCGACGACGACCTTCAACAGCCGCAATGGTTACGGGGTGACGTTCAGCACGATGGCGATAGATTCCAGCACCAGCGGCAGCACGCTGACCAACACGCTGGCCAACAACTTGGGGGGCAACCTGACCTTCACCGGCAACGTCACCCTGGGCGATGGCAACGCGGCCGGTCGTCCGCGCACGCTGGCCGTTGGCGGCAACGGCAACACCGTGTTCCAGGGCAGCGTCATCTCTGGCACGGACAACGGCAAGACCCTGACCAAGTCCGGCACGGGCAGCCTGACGATCCAGGGTGTTGGAACCACGGTTGCGGGCTCCATCAGCATCAACGGAGGCGCCATCATCGCCACGGACTTCCGCTCCCTGGCCAATAACTCGGCGACCCTCAACATTGGCTCAGGCACGACCACTGCCTCTCCTGGCGCCCTGATCATTGGCGGGACCGGCACCGCCCCCACGGCAGGCGGACTGACCACCAGCAAGGTCATCAATCTTGCTGGCAATACAGCGACGGCTAGCATCTACGCCAGTCAGACAGGGGCGAATCCGGTGATTTTGAACGCTGATTTCACCGCCACAGGCGCAGGTTCGAAGACCCTTGTATTGGGAGGTTCCAGCACTGCGGACAACATCATCAATGGCAAGGTTGTGGACAACAGTGGCACCAACACCACTGCCCTGACCAAGATTGGAGCGGGCAACTGGGTGCTCGCGGGTGCCAACACCTACACTGGCACCACCACCATTTCCGATGGCACGCTCAAGCTCAAGGCCAACGGCGCATCCTCCACCGTGCTTCCCGCCACCAATGCCATCACCTTCAACGCGACCAGCGTCTATGCAGGCGGCACGCTTGAATTTGTCGGCCAGAACAGCACCAACAATGTGCAGAACCTTGGCGTGCTGACCCCCACCCAGGGCTCCAACACCATCAAGCTGACGCCTGGCACCGGCGGTGGCAACGCCTCGCTGGTGTTCAGTTCTCTGGGAACCGTGGGGGATGGCGCGGGGCTTGACATCATTGGTTCGACCGCCACCAGCACGGTGACGCTGACCGGCCTCACCTCCGGCCTTGCCTCCCCGCGAATCTACTTCAACGGCGGCAACTTCGCCTACTCCGCCACGGGTGTGCTGCGCGCCCCGGTTTATGGCACCGACGCCACTTTCGTCACCGCTCCTGCGGGCACGACCTTCCCGGTAGGCCAGAACAATTTCAACGTCACCGGTGACATCTCCGCGCAGGCGACCCAGACCGTCAGCACGGTGCGTTTCGACGGATCACGCAATCTGACCCTGGCCAGCGGCGCCACTTTGACGGTTCGCACTGGAGCCAACAACACCGATGGTGGTCTGCTGGCCACGGGCGGCTCCTCGCTCGTCACCGGTGGCACGAGCATCCAGGCTGGCGGCAGCGGCACACTGACCATCCGTGTGAATGGCTCCAGCGACCTTCTGACTCTGGAGACCCCGATCGCTGCAGGCACGGGTGGCATGACGAAAAATGGGGATGGCACGCTTGTCCTGGCGGGTGCCAACAATCAGACGGGCACCATTTCCATCAATGAAGGCACAGTGAGGCTTTCGGGTTCCGGCCGCCTGGGCGCCGCCGCTGACCTGGTCATCCGTCAGGGGGCGGTCCTCGACCTGAACGGGGTCACTCCAGGCACGATCACCAACGCCTTCAACAACAGCGGTGTGGTCACCAACAGCAGCGCGACGGCGGTCACCTTCACCATTGGTGGCACCGGGGCCAGCACGGGAACCTCCTATGGCATCATCAACCAGACCAATGGTGTCATCAACCTCACCAAGGGGGGCACAGGCGCGCAGAGCTGGCTGGGCAGCAGCAACTACACTGGCGTCACCACGATCGGCGGCACCGGCTTGGTGACGGTGGACACCCTGACCATCGGCGGGGTTGACAGCGGCATCGGTGCATCCACCAGTGATGCCTCCAATCTCGTTTTCAACGGATCGACCGGCGGCCTTCAGTATCAGGGCTTCATTGTGAACGGCGTCCTGAACCTGGGTTCACGCTCCGCGACCACCGACCGCCTTTTCACGCTTGCCGGAACGGGCGCGACGATTTCCTCCAGTGTGGGCAACAACAACGCCATCGTCTGGAGCAACACGGGTGCCATCGTTCATGGCATCGTCGGCCCGCAGGCGCTCGTTCTTGGTGGCACCTCCGCCGGTGACAACACCTTCAACCCGCAGATCACCGACAGCGGCTCCGGGGTCAACATCACCAGCCTGACCAAGACCGGCACCGGGCAGTGGAACCTCGGCAATTCCGCCAACACCTACACTGGCGCCACCACGGTCTCCAACGGCATTTTGGCCCTCAATGACAATGGTGCGCTGCCCGCCAACAGCCCGCTGGCCCTGGGCGTGACCACGACCTCCGGCATCCTGCAGATGAGCGGAGCCTTTGAGCGCATGCTCGCCGCGGCGGCCACGCCTGGCAACAACACGATCACCTGGACCGGCACCACCGGTGGCGGCGGTTTCGCGGCACACACGACCCAGCTGACGGTCGCCCTGGGCGGCATTTCCTCCCCGACCCCGCTGACCTGGGGTGTCGGTGGCTTTGTCCCGACGGGCGCACCCCTGATCATCAACTCCGCTTCCGCCCTGGCGGACGTGCTGTTCATGAACAGCATCGACCTGGGGGCTGCCCAGCGCACCATCACGGTCAACGACAACGGCAACACGGGTGCTGATTACGCCACGATCTCCGGCGCCCTCAGCGGCACCGGCGGCGGCCTTGTCAAGAACGGGGCCGGAATCCTGCGTTTGACGGGCGACAACACCTACACGGGCGTCACCGACATCAACACCGGCACCCTGGTCGCCTACAAGCTCGGTCACAGCACGGATGCGGCCAACACTGCCACCAGCGTCGGTGTGAGCGGAGTCGCGTTTGACAACACCAACGCCATCACGATCGGCAACGCCGCCACTGGCGGCGCCATTCTCCAGTATGTGGGTCCTGGTGAGGTCAGTGACCGCAAGATCCGCCTCAATTCCACGACAGGCGGTGCGCAGCTTCACGCGGACGGAACCGGTCCGCTCATCCTGACCAACGTGGCGAACGATTATGCCACACCCACAGGTGCCAAGACACTGTCCCTTCGCGGCACCAGCTCGTTTGGCAACATGATCACCAGCCAGCTCACCAACGATGTCGGTGGCGGCGTGCTCAGCGTGACGGTTGACGGCAGCGCCACCTGGATCCTGACCAATCCGGCCAACAGCTACACGGGCTCCACCACCGTTTCCGCAGGCGCCCTGGGCATCGGCCATGACACCGCCATCCCGGCGGCGCTCACCCTTTCCAACGGGGCCGTCTTCGCCTACGGCGGCGACCGCACCATGTCGAACACCGTGACTCTGGGCAACAACGCCACCAGCGGCTTCGTCGGCGACTACAGCTTCACCTTCACCGGCAACAACATCCTCGGCACCGGCGCCAACAACGCCAACCTTTACAACAACATCATCGACGGCAAGTCCCTGACCTTCAATGGCGGCCTCAAGGCCGACGGCCTGACCGGCAACCGCACCTGGAGCATCGACGGCTCCGGCCTGACGGTCGTCAACGGCGACTTCACCACCACGAGCGCCTTTGGCGTCGGCATCAGCAAGACTGGCAACGGCACACTTGTCCTGGGGCGCTCCTCGGCGCTGGGCTCCAACTTCAACCAGGGTGCGGCCAACTTCGACCTCGACCGCGGCGTCCTCAGCTTCAACCAGTCTGACGCCTTCCCCGCCTTTGGAGCTGCTGCTCCGACGGCCACCGCCGATGTCAGCACCACCGTTTACACCGTGAGCAGCACGGACGGGCTTCAGGTCGGTCAGTTGTTCACGGGCACCAACGTCCCCGTCGGCAGCCGCATTGTCTCCATTGACGGTCCGAACCAGTTCACCGCCAATCTGGCTCCCTCCACGGCGGTGACATCCGCCTCGGTGCTCACCTTCACCGCCAGCGGCGGCCTGACCCTCAGTCCGGAAATCCTGACGACTGACACCGCCACCGTGGACCTGAACGGCACCACGCAGACGGTCAACGCCCTCACCGCCAGCACCGATGGTTCGGTGATCATCGACAACACCTCCGCCAGCGCTGCCTCCTTCCGCTTTGGCGCGAACAACAGCGCCGTGACCTTCGGCACCGGCATCGGAACCTACACGGTTCAAAACACGGGGGCTGGCGCCCTGAGCCTGGTCAAGCTCGGCAATGCCACCGCCACCCTGCCTTCAGGCATCACCCTCTCGCACAAAGGTGAGACGGCCAGTGAAGGCGGCGGCATCTTCAGCATCGGTTCCCCTGTCACAGCCACGACCTCGCTGCGCGCGGTTGGCGGATCGACGCTCGCCCTGACTGGCGGCATCACGAATCCTGATCTGATCACGAGCATTGAGGTGGGCGGCGGCTCCGTCCTCAGTCTGCTGGACGGCGCTGGCAGTGACATTGAAAGCCTGAACAGCCTGAAGCTCGGAGATACCGGCACCGGAACAGTCACCCTGAACCTGAACGTGGGTGACGCCGCCACGGACACCCTGACTCTGCTGGCGGGCGGCACGCTCCAGCTTGGCAACACCATCACCTTCAACATGACGGATGCCGGCCTGAGCGGCAGCACCACCTACACCCTGCTCAACCTGGAGGACGGTGGTCTCACCGCCTTTGGCCTGGCCAAGTTGATCCAGGGCGCCACTCCGGGCGGCTTCACCAGCATGACCTGGTTTGTCGATGATAACTTTGTCAAGCTGACCACGGGCGCCCTGATCGAGGGTGATCTCTACTGGCGCGGCCTGACGGACACCACCTGGAACGCCAACGTCAACAACTGGGCCACCGCGAAAGACGGCCTCACTCCGGCCGGCAGCATTCCCGGCGCCGGCACCAATGTGATCTTTGCCTGGGACAACGTCGGCGCCGCCGCGCTGACGACCACCCTGGAGCAGAACATCCGCGTCAACAGCCTTGTGTTTGAATCCGGCGCCACCACGCCTGCCTCCGTGGCCATCAACCCCGGCGCGATCAGCACCAACCGTCTTGACATCGCCCCGCAGGACAGCGTGGACGGCATTGACATGAAGGCCGGCGGCCCTGCCGCCGTCAACATCGGCGCCAATCTCCGTCTCGGTGCGGATCAAACCTGGAATGTCGTGGATGCGGCCTCCGTGCTGACCGTCGGCGGCGCCCTGTTTGGCAACGGCAGCGTCACCAAGACGGGGGCCGGCAAGGCCACCCTGTCCCTGGTTGCAGACGCCTCCTTCAATTCCTCCAGTGCAACGACGTTCACCGTGGATGGCGGCAGCCTCGAACTCCTCAATGTCGGAGCCCTCGGCTCGACGGCCAACGGCAACGTGGCCTCCGTCACGGTCGGCACGGGAGCGGCTTTCTACCTGAACTCCGCCACCGCCACCTCGGCCGGTGCTCCGATCCCCAACTCGCTCACTGTCAACGGCGGCACGATCTCCCTGGGTGGTGCCAACCACTTCATCGGGCCGATGGTGAACTTCAGCGGCAGCTCCACGATCAACCTGTCCGACGCCAACGGGCTTCCTGCCGGCACCACCGCGCGCAACCTGACCCTGAACAACGGCTTCACCGGCTCGGGCAGCCTCACCCTGAACAGCATCTCCACCGCCACCGGCGGCAACCAGGTCAGCGGCACGCTCACCCTGAACCAGGACAACAGCGGCTTCACCGGGGACTGGAACATCCTCCGCGGTACCATCGCCACCAACAACATCAGCGGCCTGGGCAGCGGCAGCCTGATCACCATGGAGGCCGGCCGTCTCCAGCTTTCCGGCGCCGTCGCCAGCACCTGGAACTTCAACAAGGCCATCAGCATCGCCAGCGCCAGCGGCAACGCTCTCGGTGAAGTGGGTGCAACCACGGCCTACACGCTCAGCATTGATGGTTTGGTGACCCTGGGCAGCAGCGCCGGCTTCGGTGAGTTCCGCGGTTTGGTCAACAGCGACGCCGCCTCGATCATCCTCAACGGCGGAGTCTCCCTTGCTGGCAACGGCCGCATCAGCTCAGGCGGCGCCGCCGGGCGCGTGGTCTCCGTCCCAACGGTGATTTCGGAAGTCAATTCGGGCACGCCTCTCCGCATCAACGATGAAATCTGGGCCACCACCTACGGCATCGTGCGCCTGACGGCGGACAACACCTTCTCGGGCAACCTGACCCTGGCCCGCGGCACGCTGGAGTTCAGCACGGTTAGCGACAACACCGGCACCACCGCCAGCAGCCTTGGCAAGGGCACCGCCCTTTTCCTGGAAGGTGGCACCCTGCGCTTCATCGGCGCCACCAGCCAGAGCACCAACCGCCCGGTCTCCCTCAGCGCCGCCGCCACCCTGTCCGCCAATGGCACGGACGGCGCCAGCATCACCTACTCCGCCCCCATCACCGTCACTCCGACGGCGGACGGCAGCCAGCTCACCCTGGCGGGCGCCACGGGCAGCGCAGGCTTCATCACCGGCGGTTTCATTCAGACCGGCACCACGGCAGATGCCACGGTCAGCGGCGGTTCCTGGACATTCTCCGGCAGCCCAAGCACTGTTGGTGATGATTTCATCGTCACGGGCACCGGCACCGTGCTCAACCTGGATTCCACCGGCGTGATCTCCCTGCTTTCAGGCGGCGGCGGTGCCGATTTCAACATCCGAAACGGTGCGGTCGTCAATTTCAACGCCGCCAACGCGGTGACCTACAGCACGGCCAACTACCGCTTCTTTGTCGGCCAGGGTGCTGATGGCGCGGATGCGGTGGCCAACCTGAACGCCAACCTGGAGTCCGGCCGCTTCATCCTGGGTGAGCGTCCTCTGACCCGCGTCGGCATCGTCAACGGCCCCGGCACGCTGACCGTCAGCGACATCGGCACCAGCTTCATCGAGCTTTATCGAGGTGAGGTGAACGCCAACCTGGCGAACAGCGGCACAAATGCCAACTCCATGCAGAAGTATGGCTCTGGCACCGTCACCCTCCGCGGTGACAACACTGGCCTGACCTACACCGGTGCGACGATTGTCAACGATGGCACCCTGGTCCTCGATTTCGGCCTGAACAACGCCTCCAAGATCCGCGCTGGATCGGCCCTTGATCTGCGTGGGGCGACCCTGAAGATCCTCGGCAATGACTCGGGGCCGACGACGCAGACTGTGGCCAGTTTCACCATGGCCAGCGGTGGCAGCAACAGCTTCATTGACGTGACGGCGGGAACCGGTCAGACCGCCACGCTGGCGCTTGGAGCCATCACCCGTGCCGCCTCCGCCGGCACGCTCCGCATCAACCTGAACAACGCCGGTGCCTCGGTCACCACCAGCACGGCCAACACCAACGGCATTGTTGGAAGCTCCGCCTACACCACGGTGAAGGACAGCACAGGCACCTGGTTCGGCACCAACAGCAGCGGCAGCATTGTCGGGCTGGTTTCCACGGCGGAGAACAACGTCACCGCCTGGACGGCGGGCAGCCACGTCACCGACACGGTCGGAGGATTTAGCGGCGTGCTCTCCGCGGCACACCTGGGCAGCCTCCGTTTTGATGCGGCTGCCGGCGCGGGCGTGAGCCTGGCCACTGGTGGAGTCCTCACCATCGCCTCCGGCGGCATTCTTGTCACCGATCAGGTCAGCGCCGGCTCCCCGGGCATCATCGGCGGCACCCTTGGCACGGGCGTGACCGAGCTCATCATCACCCAGGACAGCTCCAGGACCTTCGCCATCTCCTCCCGCATCGGCGTCAACAACGCCTTGACCAAGACCGGCCCAGGCACGCTCCTGCTCTCCGGCAAAAACGCCTACACGGGCGGCACGTCCATTCAGAACGGCATCCTCCAGATCAGCGGAGGCAACGCCCTCTCCGACACCGGCACCGTCACCCTGGCCACCAACCGCAACAGCAGGCTTGAACTCCTCGCCAACGAGACGATCGGCCGTCTCACCGGTGGCCAGCGCAACACCAACAGCGACTATGGCGTGGTGGCGATTGGCGCCAATACGTTGACCCTGAACCACACCGGCGGCAACACCACCTATGCAGGCGTTCTCACCGGCTCCGGCCGCCTCGTCATGAGCCCGGCCAGCGCCTCCAACCTGACCCTCACCGGCCTTAGCACCGAGTTCGTTGGCACGGTGGAAGTGAACGGTGGCCTCCTCCAGCTGGTGACCTCCGGCCAGGTCAATGCCTCCTCCTTCACCGTCAACGGCAGCGGCATGATGCTGATCGACAACAACGGCACGACTTCCTCCACAGCCCGCGTCCTGGACACCACGCCGATCATCCTCAACTCCGCGTTTGGCGGCGGCACCAACATCCGCGGCCTGTGGATCCGTAACACGGACAACAACTCCAACCGTGTCGAGACCATTGGCAACTTGGTCTTCAACTCCGGCACCAGCTACCTGACCGGTGAGGCGAACGTTGGCACCGGCAATGCCCGTGTGGCCATTTCGGCCAGCAACTTCGTCCGCAATGACTTCGCCACCGCCTCTGTTCGCGGACGCAACCTCGGCACGACGACCACGCACAACGCCCAGTTCAGGATCGGTGACGCCACCAACCAGACCAATTTCATCAACGCGATGATCGGCGGTGCCGGCGCCAGCGGCGCGACCCTTTCCATCGTCCCTTGGGCCATTGGTGAAACCCATGACGCAACCACCAACGGCAGCGCCAACATGGGCAACAGCCTGGTGACCTACATCAGCGGCGCCGGCTTCCGTCCGCTCAGCCTCGCCACCGAGTACGCCACCTACGCCACGGCTGGCGCCACCAACAACACCCGTGAGTCCATCACCGCCGACCTGACGGGGCTGGCAGGCCGCACACTGAACTCCCTGGTCATCCACAATGACAGCACCGCCAGCTCCGTGCTGAACGTGTCAGGCACGGGTGCCGGCCAGCAGCTCATCAACACCAGCGGCGCCTTCCTCTTCACCCTGAACCCCGCTGCCGCCGCCTCCTCGGTCCACAGCGTCACCCTGAACGGATTCGACGATGGCCTGGCCGTTGGCGCGACGAATGAATACATCTTCCATGTGGTGAACCCCACGGCCGCCGCCACCCCGCCGGTGCTGACCGCCACGGTCTCTTCGCCGCTGGTTTCTTCGGCCAACATCACCAAGTCCGGTCTCGGAACCCTTGTCCTGACAACCGTCAACACCGCAGGCGGCGGCGCCTTCCGCACGACGCTCAACGAAGGCACGCTGGAAGTCGCCGACCTGGACAGCATTGGTGGCAACACCGGCAGCCTGGTGTTTGCCGGCGGCACACTCCGTCTCGGCGCCGGCTTCGCCGATGACCTTTCGACCCGCACGATCACCTTCCTCACCGGCGGTGGCACCCTCGACACCAACGGCATTGACACCTCGCTCGCCGCCAGCCTCGGCAGCGGCGTGGGCGGCTTCACCAAGACGGGTCTCGGCAACCTGACCTTGAATGCCGCGGCCACCTATGCGGGCACTACGAACATCAACGCCGGCACGGTGACCCTCGGGGCCAACAATGCCATCGGCAATGGCGGTGACCTGAACATCGCGGGCGGCGCAACTCTGGCCATCGGCACACGCAACCTGACTCACCGCCTGGTGGGCACCAGCGGTGCCAGCCCGCTCCTCACAGGCACCGGCATCATCACCGCCAGCCAGGGCTTCTCCTTCAACCACACCGGCGACACCCAGATCGATGCATTGCTCGCTGGTGCGGGCGGCGTCCTGAAGCTGCAGACCAACCTTGTCACCCTCACGGGGCTCAGCACCTACACGGGTGTGACTGAAGTGCGTGCCGGCGGCTTGGTCTTCAACAGCATCAGCAACGTTGGCGGCGGTGCCAGCGCCCTCGGCAATCCGACCGCTGTCGAGGATGCCATCATCCGCATGGGCCTGACCACGACGGCCACCAGCCTGACCTACAATGGCGCAGGCCACAGCTCCAACCGCCTCATCGGCATGCAGGGCACCACCGGTGGCCTGACCGTGAATGCAAGCGGCACCGGCGCCCTCGGCCTTGGCGGCGTCCGCTTTGAAACCCCAGGCAACAAAACCCTGACCCTGGGGGGCACGGCCGCTCCTGAACTGATCAACACGCTCGGAGCGCTGGTGGAAACCGGCGGCGTGCTGACCCTGGTGAAGAACGATCCGTCCACCTGGAGCCTGACCCAGGCCAACACCTACACGGGCGCCACCTCGTTGAACAATGGCACCCTTCGTCTTGCCGCCGCCCAGACGCACACGGGCGCCCTCAACTTCGGCAGCGCCAACAGCATCACCACGGCGGGCACGCTGCAGGTGAACGAAAACGCCCAGTTCGGCAACCTGCTCGTGCAGACCAATTCGGCGGTGAACACCAACCAGCTGGTGATCGCTGACGGCAAGACCCTGACCGTCACCGGCACGGTCACTCTCGGCAGCAGCGCCGCCACCAGCACCACGCTGTTCAACGCCAGCGGCACCGGCAGCCTGGTCGTCAACAACACCACCGGCACGGGCAACACCTTCCTGGTCGGCAACACCGGCACCAGCAATGTGGCCAACATTAACTTCGGCGGCCTGTCCACCATGAATGTCTCCCTGAACACCACCAACGGCGTCTTCTTGGTCAGCAGCTCCAGCGGCACCAACCTGAGCGGTTATGCCATCCTGGGCCTCGCCGCCAACAGCACGATTTCCGCCAGCGCCCTCACCGTCGGTGGCGGCGGCACCTTCGGCGGCATTGCCGGCCAGGTGAACCAGTTGAAGCTCGGCACCGGCGCCACGGTGCTGAATGTCGGCGCGCTGAACATCGGCACGGGCGTCCGTGACCTGGGTTCCATCACCTTCCAGGATACCACGGGCACCCTCACGGTTCGTGGAGTGGACGGCACCAGCGCTGCGCCCTTCAACATGGGCACCGGAGCTGCGACGACCGGCGTCGCCCTCGCCGGCAATCAGAACACCTTTGATGTCACCGGCCACAATGCCGACCTGAAGTTCTCCACGGTCAACATCGGCACCCAGAACAGGAACGCCGATCTGGTGAACGTCTTCAGCTTCGACACCGGCACGCTCGAGATCGGCAGCCTGACCGCCTCCAGCAAGGGCAGCAATGGCTCCACCACGACCACCACCATCAACATCGGCGGTGGCACCGTCACGACCGGGGTCTGGACCCTTGCCGGCACCACCGGCGCAGGCAATGCGGCGGCCACGGCCAACTTCACCGGCGGCAGCATCACCTTCTCCGGCAATATCCTGCGTGGTGCCGCCACGGGAGCCGGTACGGTTGCCTCCACCGTCAACCTCAACGGCGCCACCTTGAACATGGGCGGCATGACCATCGGCAGCGCGACCAACCCCGTCACCTTCAACCCTCAGGCGGGTTCGCTTTCCGGCCTGGCCGAGCTGAATGGCGGCGGTGTTCCGGGGGCCTTCACCAAGACCACGGTCGGCGTGCTGACGATGGGCGATGGCAACACTTACACGGGTGACACCAGCGTCAATGAAGGCACCCTGCGTCTCGCCAACACTTCGGGTTCGGCCACCGGCCTGGGCGCCCTCTCCACCGCCACCGGCACCACCCTTGGCGGCACGGGAGCCATCGCTCCGGCAGCCGACAAGAATGTGACCGTGGGCGGCGACTTCTCCATCGGCAACATCGGTGACATCGCTGGCAGCCAGATCAGCCTCAGCACCTCGGGAACCGGGGCGATCTCTGTCAATGGTGCGCTCTACTTCGACCTCTTCAGCGGTCACGACAGCGGCGTGGACAATTCCCTCACCACCACCTCTGCGGATCGCCTGGTCGTCACCAGCAGCCAGACCGTCACCCTTGGCGCGGGTTCCACCTTGAACCTCGCCACCACCATCCCGATCGACAACACCTGGGTGGCCGGTTCTTCCTGGAAGCTCTTTGACTGGTCCGGCCTGACCGGCACCGAGCCAAGGGTCAGCGGCACCTTCAGCAACCTGACGGACACGGTCGGCAACTTCACCCTCCTGCCCGACCTGAGCACCTTCAGCCTCGCCTGGGATGTGAGCCAGATCTACAGCCAGGGCCTCATCTCCGTGGTCGTCGTGCCCGAGCCCGGCAGGGTTCTGCTGATGATGCTCGGCCTGCTCGCGCTGTTCATGCGCCGCCGCAGGGACTGAGTGAGCCTGGCTCCGGCCTTCCGTTTCGCCGTCATCGTCTTCTGATCGGGGGCGATGACGGTTTTTCCTGCCTTGCCAACCGCCGTTAAATCTACCAGGCCCCGGCTCTGATGGCTTGCGGCGGCCTCATCCGGCCTTAACCTCCCTCGCCTATGCTTCAGATCGTTTTTAATGACATCAGCGCCGCAGAGCTTTCCCGCCTCCCCACCCAGATCCAGTTCCACCTTCTCGAGGCCCTGAACATCCAGCCTGCGGATGTGGATGATGCGATTCTGAGCAAGCGCTTCGGAGTCATCGCAAGGTCAGGCGGCAAGAAGCTGCACCGCTGCCGCGCCGGTGACCACCGCATCTACTTTTCGGTCAAAGACGGCCACATCGTCGTGCATCGCGTCCTTCATAAGAACACCCTCGCCGACTTCCTCTACCGCAGCAACCTGCCCGGTGGTGGTGAGGACGAGGCCCTCAGCCAGTCAAAGAACTTCTGGAAGCTCATCGACGAGGGTGCCAGGACCCTCAAGATGGCTTGAGACTGCGCCTACGAAGCGGGCCTCCAAACACCTTCTGTCATGACCATCCTGGGTGCGGTCGGAATGCCCCGCTCGTTCTGCCGGTACTGCGTCACCAGCAGGTCCATCGCCGCCGCCCCCAGGATTTCCGCCTGCTGATCAATGCCCGTCACGTCCGGCTGGTCGGGCCGCCAGGCCAGGGTGATGTGGCGAGGCTGCTGATCCGAGGCAGAGCCAGCCAGCCAGGGCCTGATGACATGGCCGCTGTCGATGACGACTTCCGGGCGGACCGCCTTCAGCCAGGCCTGGAAATCCATCCTGGAGGGATGTTTGCGCAAGGCCAGCAGGCCGCCCGGCTGTGCCAGCGGATGATGAGCCAGAAAGCTCGCCGACCAGGCGCGGAACATGCGCTCGTTGATCGTGCTGCCGCAGTAGAATCCGATGCGCCTGAAGCCCTCCTTCTTCAGCATCCGCAGGGCGGTCATCATGCCCAGGTAATGGTGGTGGTGAACACGATGAAGCTGCGGCCGCGCATAACCCAGGCCGATCACGACGCTCGAAAACTTCTCCCAGGCCATGCTGACATGACCGCGGCTTCGCGAGATCAGCGGCGACAGAATGAAGCCGGGGATTCCGCGAGCCTCCAGGATGTCGGAAAGCCTGCGCCCTGACATGCCGCGTGCGGCCAGGTGGAACTCCTCAAGCTCGAAGCCCAGCCGCTGCGCCTGCCGCCGGGCGCCCTGCAGAAGCTGTTGTGACCAGGAGGAGCGCGAGATCGTCCCCGCATCCTGCTCAGCCCAGACAAAGGCGAGCTGCCTGGGGCTCGAACCTGCCCTGCCTCGCCGCATGTGTGTCATCATCTTGGCAAACTCCGGGTCGGGCCGGTATCCCATCGCCGCCGCAGTCCGGACAATCTGCGCCCTCAGTTCCTCCCTCACATGACGGCCTCCACGCAGAGCCCTTGAGACGGTCATCTTGGAAACGCCGGCCTGTCTGGCAATGTCGTTCAGGGTGGGGGAGCTCATGGCTGTTACCGTAACAGAACCGAAGTGATTGCGCCAGCCCACCGTTTTCGTTTATGCATTCCTGCCTCAACCCTTGCTTTTGCCATGAAACGTCTCGCCCTCCGTTTAGCCGCCGCCGCCCTGACCCTTTCCGCCGCCGCCGATCAGGTCTGGATCGAGGCCGAATCCTTTGCCAGCCCCGGCGGCTGGGTGCTCGACACTCAGTTCATCGACATCATGGGCTCGCCCTACCTGATGGCGCACGGCATGGGCAAGGCCGTCAAGGACGCCGAGACGGAAGCCAGCCTGCCCGCTGGCACCTACACGGTCTGGGTGCGCACCAAGAACTGGGTGGCTCCCTTCGGCGTCACGGCCGAAGCCCCCGGCAGGTTCCAGGTCAGCGTCAATGGAGCCAGGCTCGACAAGATCCTCGGCACCGAAGGCAGGGACTGGACCTGGGAAAAGGCGGGGCAGGCCAGCGTGAAGTCCGGCAGGGTGAAGGTGGGGCTTCATGACCTGACCGGCTTCGACGGGCGCGTGGACGCGGTCCTGTTCAGCAGCGACGAGGGATTCACGCCTCCGGCCGACCTCGCGGCGACGAACCAGCTGCGTCGCAAGCTTCTCGGCCTGCCCGAGAAGGCCCCCGAGACCCAGGAGTATGACCTGGTCGTCGTCGGTGGTGGTTATTCCGGCATGGGCGCCGCCATCTCCGGGGCCCGACAGGCGCTGAAGGTCGCCTTTATCCAAAACCGCCCCGTCCTCGGCGGCAACGGCTCCAGCGAAATTCAGGTCTGGGCCATGGGCGGCACCCGCCGCGGCCTCTATCCGCACCTGGGCGAGATCGTCGAGGAGTTCGCCGACCGCGCCAGCAACAGCCCGGCTGCTGATCCGGCGGAGTTCAACGACAGGCTCAAAGAGGACACCGTCAAGGCCGAGAAGACCATCGACCTCTTCCTCAACACCCACGTCCATGGCGTTGAGATGTGTCCTGACAGGAAGGCCATTCGCAGCGTCATCGGCCTCGACACCCGGAGCGGCAGGGAGACACGCTTCGTCGGCAAGTTGTTTGTGGACTGCACCGGCCACGGCAGCGTCGGCGCCCTCGCCGGGGCGGAGTTCATGATGGAGGAGAAGGGCCGCATGGGCATGAGCAACATGTGGGTGCTCAAAAAGCATGACAAACCCGTGGCCTGGCCCAAGACCCCCTGGGCGCTGCCCCTGGACATGGGTGACTTCCCCGAGCCCCAGGCCATGGAACCCGTGGGCGTGAAGAACAAGGCCAACATGACCGGCTTCGACCTCGGCTACACGCCCACGCCCAGCATGGAGGAATACCTGCACGGCGAATGGTTCTGGGAGAGCGGCTTCGACAAGCATCCCATCAACGATCTCGAGCTCATCCGTGACCACAACTTCCGCGCCGTCTATGGCGCCGTTTCCACCCTCAAGACCCAGGGCGGTGAAAAATACGCCCCCTATGACATGCAGTGGCTGGCCTACATCGGCGGTCCGCGTGAGAGCCGCCGCATCGTCGGCGACATGATCCTCAACGGCGAGGACATGGTGAAGGGCGTCATCCATCCCGACGGCTGCGTGCCCACCACCTGGGACCAGGACCTGCACTATCCGAAGGAGCAGTACATGAAGAAATATCCGGACAACCCCTTCATCAGCCGCGCCGAGTTCGGCAAGCATACCGACCGCAAAAATGGTTATCCGGTCCCCTACCGCTGCTTCTACTCGAAGGACATCGGCAACCTCTTCATGGCCGGCCGCACCATCAGCGTTGAGCGCCACGCCCTCGGCTCCACCCGTGTGATGCGCACCTGCGGCATGATGGGCGAGGTGGTCGGCAAGGCCGCCTGGATCTGCGTCCGCCACCACACCACGCCGCGCGGCGTCTATGAGCAGTACCTCGACATTCTCAAGGACCTCATGAGCCAGCCCGGCGCCATGCGCCGCGACAGCCTGGAGGCCGCGCTGTACCTGCCCGCCAATGCGAAGAAACTGCCGGAGATTGTCACCGACAGCATCGACCCGAAGAAGCTCGACGGAATCGTCATCGACGACGCCGACGCCGAGCTCACCGGCACCTGGAGCAAGGGTGAAGGCCTGAAGCCCTTTGTCGGCGACCATTACAGCTATGCCAGCGCCAAGGGCGCCAGCGCCCGCTTCGGCTTCGCCGTCAAGGAGACCGGCAGCTATGAAGTCCGCGCCTACTGGCAGCCGCATGCGAACCGTGGCAGGAGCGTGCCCGTCACCATCCTGAGCGCCGACGGCGAGAAGACCGTGACCGTCAACCAGACCCTGCCCGCCACGGGCAAGAACGGCGCCGAAACCCTCGGCACCTTCAAGTTCAACGCCGGCGAGGAGGCCGCGGTCATCTTCCGCACTGAAGGCGCCAACGGCAACGTCCACCTCGACGCAGTCCAGGTCGTGCCGGTGAAATGAGGAGAGCGGGGCAGGACGGCAGGCATCGCCCGGGTCGATGCCGCCATCGGAACAATATATAACCTGCCAGTGTGAGGTTGAGACAGAAGGGCGGGGTCATGAACGACCTCCTCCTTCTCCCCCTTCAGGCAGCCGGTGTCATCCTGGCTGCGGATTTTGCCGCCGGTTTCGTGCACTGGATCGAAGACGCCTACATTCGTGAAGACACACCCTGGATCGGCTCATGGATCGGCCGGCCGAACACCCTGCATCATCACCTGCCGCGACGGATGACGCAGAACACCTGGTGGCAGAGCAACTGGGATCAGATGCTGCTGATGGGGCTGGTGGTGGCGGTGGCGGCGCTGACGGGGTGGCTGACCTGGCAGGTCTGGCTCTTCGCCCTGGTGGGCGGCAATGCGAACGAGGTTCACAAATGGTCGCACCGCACGCGGAAGGAAAACGGCCGGCTGATCTCCTGGCTGCAGGACCTGCGCCTTCTCCAGACGCCCCGTCATCACGCCATCCACCACACGAATCCCAAGGATGTGCACTACTGCCCCGTGACCAACCTCATGAACCCGGTGCTCGACACGCTGCACTTTTGGTCAGGCCTGGAATGGCTGCTGGAGAAGATGCTGGGCGTGAAGCGCCAGCCCGACAGCTCGGTTCCCGGCCAGGGCGTGTCACCGGACTGGATCCGCGAGTTGCGCCGGGAACCCCGGTCGACTGGCAGGGCGAGCTGACAAGCATAAGCTGGCAGGGAAGCCCGGTTTTTGAATCGTCCTGCCCACAGCCTGACAAGCCGGTGGCTGATCAAGACCAGGGACGGCAGCTGTCCTCAGGCTTCCTTGGCGAGTTCCATGAGCCGGGCATGGCGGCGCAGCAGCAGGGGTCGGGTGAGGCCTGGTTCCGCCTTGTTGGAACGTTTGTCCGCTGTGAAACCTGCAGCCTGGGCGTCCAGGGCGCACTGGCAGACCTTGGAATACAGCTGTGGACCCACAACCAGCAGAGTCAGGGCATTTCGAAGGTGAACCGTGAGGACGCTGCAGCGGACGATCGCCCCGCCGTTGTGTACCTTGAGGGGTGGCAGGCAGGTTCCGTGAAAAAATGGCTTCCACCTTGATTGGATTATTTTGATTTTAATAAGGATTTGTCTCTTGTTGAATAGTCTGGATTCTGGTTCGCCAAGCTTGGCAAATCACTTATGAAGCACGCAGCACGCCTCCTCCTTGGCCTGTCCATGGCCTATTTGTTCAGTTCATGTGCCATCGGCACTTCCAAGATCAAGGTCACTCATGATCCGCTCCAGGCACCAGCGAAGCTGCGCAGCGGCACCCTCCTGGTGAAGCAGTTCACGGACTCGCGGAAAGACATCAAGGATGCCACCAGCGTGGGCAACAAGCGTAATGGCTATGGCATGGTGCTGGGGGGATTCGCCGTGAAAGGCGGCAAGAACGTGGCCCAGACCATGACAGACCATGTGGCGGATGCGCTGCGTGCGACGGGTTATCATGCAGTCGTGGAGGGGATGGGGGCGGCTCCAGGCGCTCCGGTGCTGGAGGGGGATGTTTATGAGTTCTGGCTCGACCTATTCATGGCCACCTGGCACAATGTTGGCATCGACCTCAGGCTGAGGAACCGTTCCGGGGCGGTCATCTGGCAGAAGCGAGTGACAGGCAGCGAGACGAATGTGCTATGGCTGGGCATCAATGCTGAGATCGAAAAGGTTGTGCGCCAGGCCGTTAACAAGGCGTTGAACCAGGCTGTGAAGGAGTTCGCATCCGACGAGTTCGCCAGCAAGGTCAAGTGAGTTGATCCCGGGTGCCCTGGCTGAAAGGCTGGCCGTGAACAGGCAGAGGGGATGCCCTCTGCCCTTCATGCTATCATCCAGCCTTTCGGCCGGTTTTAAAAGCTCCAGCGCAGGGAGGCGCCGGCGCCGAGGCCGGGCAGTGGGGCAACGTCCTTGCGGAAGGACGTGTGCTGGCGGGCGTCCTGGTTCAGAAGATTGGTCAGCTGAAGGGTGAGCATGACGTCATGTCGGCCTTTCAAAAAACGCCAGGATGCATCGGCGTTGACCAGGGTGAATCCTTCGGTGGGCAGTTCACCGCGAGGCTCCGGCTTCAGCCGGTCCTGCGCAAAGCTGTGCCGCGCCTCCAGGCCGAAGGTGAGCGCCCCGGTGGTGAACTCCAGCCTTGCACCCAGACGCAGCGGCGGGATGCGTGGCAGCGGCTCGTCATCGGTCGTGTTCTGGCCGCGGACGTAGTCCCCCAGGAAGCTGAGCTGGAGCCGGCGCGCGCCTTCCTGCCAAAGCCTGCAGTCAAGCTGGCCCTCGAAGCCCTGGATCACGGCCTCCCGTTCGATGTACTGCACGGCGCGCTGGATGAAGTTGGGCAGTTCCTGGAGGAAGATGAAGTTTTCATAGTCGTAGCGGAAGCCGTTCAGGCGCAGGCTCGTGCGCTCCCAGTCCGCGACCAGGCCGAGTTCAAAACCAAGGGACTTCTCCAGCCCCAGGGGCTTTCCGTCCAGGTCGCCGCCGACGAGAAAGCGCCCGAGGCCGGCGTTGTTCCAGAAGGAGTAGCGTTCTGTGGCGGTGGGGATGCGCTCTGTGCTGGAAACTATGCCAGTGAGACTCAGCTTTTTCATGCCCGCCCATTCTGCACGGCTCCAGGTGAGGCCCAGGGAGCCGCTGAGGCTTTCCTGCCGGGTGATCAGAGGGGGTGCAATGCCGGCGAGGGAGTTGTCCTCGATCTTCTGAGTCTCCCAGCGCCCGCCGAACTGAAGCTGCCAGGCCTCGGCAACATGCAGTTTCTGCAGGGTATAGAGCCCCAGGTTCCGGGTGTTGAAGGCGGAGGCCACGCGCTGCTCGGTCGGCGGAGGTACGATGAGGCGGCTGGCATCGAGATCCTCAAGGAACCCCTGCACGCCGAGCAGGCCATCAAGCCTGCCGCCAATGCCGGTGTGCAGCAGGTCCAGCCTGCCTTCGACGGTGTTCTTGGACATGGCTGTCTCGACAAACCCGGTGCCGAGGTCGCGCCCAGTGCCGGTGAACAGCTCATCATGTGCATAATCGCTGTGGGCCAGCCGGAGCTGGAGCTTTTTCAGCGGGCCGGTCTCCAGGTCCAGCCCCGCCTCCAGATCCAGGCGGGACTGGCACATCTCGATGTCGTAGTCGCCCTGGAAGTCCGTGGGGTCACCGGAGAAGAAAAAGGGCAGGCCGTAACGGCTCTCCACGCCTGACCATGAGATTCCAGCCCAGACCGGGGAATCCTCGGGCAGCCAGGAGATGCCGACCGAGGCCTGTCGTGAGCGGGTGTCGGTGTTGGGCAGAACGCCGTCGGGATTGAGCAGGGGGACCAAATTGCCGGCTCCGGGGTTGGAGACGCGTGGCTGCTCCGTGTGTTCGTAGTCCGAGGTGCGTGCCAGTCCTGGGATGCGCACATTCTCGGATTCACGGGCGCTGCCTGTGAGCTGCAGAACCCAGGAGCCATGGACCAGGGAGGCGAAACCGGACTGGCTCCAGCCAGGTGCGGCGGTTTCAAAACGGCTGTCGAGGCTGCCTGTGAGCCTGTTCAGCGGCAGCTCCCTGGCCAGTGTGCGGCTGCGGATGTTCACCGCGCCACCGATGGCGGAGTTTCCATAAAGCAGGGCGCTGGGGCCGCGGTGCACCTCCAGGGATTCCGCCAGCAGGGGCTCCACGCCGATGCCATGGTCAGGGCTTGTGTCCGAAAGATCCATCGTGCTCAGGTCATCCCGAAGAATGCGGACACGGAAGCCGTCAAAGCCGCGGATGATCGGGCGGCTGGCTCCCGGGCTGAAAGAGGTGGAGGTGATCCCAGGCTCCCAGGACAATGTCTCTCCAAGAGTGCCCTGGGCGCGGCGGGCCAGCTTGTCTCCGCTCATCTCAGTCACCGGCTGAATGGCGATGCCCGCCACCCGCAGGGAACGCCCGACAATGAGGCCGGCATCGGATGGGGTGCGCTCGGCCTCAACCACGATTTCGTCCAGCACCTGGGGGGCGTTCTGAGTGGACGCAGCCGTGCCAGCCATGGGGCTTGTCTGTGCGATTTCATCCGCAGTCTCCTCCACGACCACCACCGGCTGTTCCAGTTCCTGGCCGATGGCAGAACTGATCAGCCATGCTGACAGCAGGCAGGAGCTGACAGGCAGGGGTGTGGAGATGAGGCTTTTGAGCTGAATCAAGGCTTGATTATTGCAATATGATTGCGTATTAAATGCAAAAGATTTGCGTGTATATCAAGTGTGGTTGTGTCTCGATTTGCTCTTCTCCTCCTGCCGGTCCTTGTCTGGTCTGCCATTTTAGGCGGGCAGACTCCACCCATGGACATCCTCTATGGGCATTTTGAGGTTCATGCGGACTATGAGTTGTCACCTGGCGATCCCGATGCGGGCTGGCGGCTGAATGTTTCGTACAATCTCAATGACAACTTCAACGACCGGACCCAGATCGTCCGGCTGGATCCGGAGACGACAACCTTTGTCGCCTCGCCACGAACGGCCATGACTTCCGGAGGCGCGCCGCTGACGGTCACCGCTGCAGTTTCCCGGCTGGGCAATGTGGGTTCGCCGCTGTGGTTGTTTCCGCAGAACAACATTTTGGGAACGCCTTTTCTGGGAGCGCGGGCGGTGATGAACCCGGGCATTTTCCAGGTTTACTTCAACGGAAATTACACTCCGTCCGCGACCGGCAGCATCTCGCTGCGTCTGGTGAGCATGGCGGGCTCTGGGCCGGCGGCGGGCGGGCGATTTGCCCTTTGGGAGAGTGATGGGCAGACGCTTCTGTTCTACCTGGACACCTCAAACGGCATTGATGGGGCGGATCGAATTCCAACGCTTGCGCCAAATTCCCACAGTCACTTTAACTGGGGATTCACCAAGCCCGGCACCTATCTGCTGACGATCGAAGCCCTGGGTCGCCTGAATCCCCAGCATGGCGGACAGATCACTTCAACTCAGAAGGTCTTCCGCTTTTCCGTGCCGCATTCCAGCCGCCTGCAGGGCGGTGCGGTGCTGAGGCTGGGGTACCACGATGCCAGCCGTGAGCTGCACCTGCTGCTGGAGGATTCCACCGCCAATGTCGCCTACCATCCGTCGCAGGGCTTTCTGGAGGCTTCGAACACGGCAGGCCCCGTGGTGGTGTCACGTCTGGCCGGTGCCGTGCGCCAGATGGAGTTGTCCCTGTCTGCGGCTCCTTGTCCGAGCCTTGATGTCGTGGGACTGGATCCTGCGAGGGCCGGACTCGGGGCGGGGATGCTGGAGGCAGGTTCCCTGAGGCTCCGGCTGCGTTCCGTTTCAGGTCCGGGTCATTTTGCTCTGCTGAGCGCGGATGCCTCCGCCGTGCTGCTGAACTCTGCGGATGGAGTCACCGTGGCGGATGAGGTGCCGCTCCCGGGCTCGGACATCGCCGCCCTGGCGGCCTTCACCGCGGACGGTCTCTATCGTGTGGAGGTGGAGCTGGCCGGCGTGGCCGGCGGCTCGATGGTGGTCAGCCAGCCGTTCACGCTGTCCTTTGGAGCGGGCCTGGCAGCCTCCTACAGTTATGCGGCCTGGCAGGACAGCTTTGAGCGCACCCACGGCCTGCCATCGGGCACGCTTGCCAGTTCACGTGCCGATCATGACCTGGACGGACTGACGAATGGCGCGGAGTTTCAGCTTTTCTGGCAGGGCTGTGACCCGGCCCGCCTGGATGCCGGGCTGCTGCCCACCCCCGGGCCCATTGCTGGAGCCTCTGTCATGAATTACCTGAGAGACACCTACAAGGACACGTTGAATGAGGGTGCTTTTCAGATGAGCCCGGGCACGACTGCACAGCCGCCGTCCTGGGCCACCTACAATTCCCGCAATCCAGGCCGCCCCCTGGAGGCCTGTGAAACTGGGGCGGAGCAGGGAAACGCCCATGGCAGGATCATGAGACGCCAGCTGCGCGTCCTCACTCCCAACGAAACGAGACGTTTTTTTCGGTTTTCGTTCAAGCCTGACTAATGCAATACGATTGCATTATATATATTGCAACGATATTGCGTTAATGCTTAATGGGGGTCTGTCATGAAACGAATCCCCATCTTCCTCATCACATTTGCCGGCCTGTTGCCGGTCCTGGTTCCCTCTGCTGATGGTCATGATCACGATCACGGCCCCGGTTCTGAACCCGGCCTGTTCAGCGCCTATACGGCCGGCCACGGAGACATCGGGCTTGCCTATGAAGACAGCAAACTGGACCTGCACATGCACCTTCATGAAGGGGCTGTCGTGAATGCGGTTCCCCTGATGGAGGATGCTGAACCGGACCCTGACGCAACGCTGGTGGTGGTCGGCAATTCCGCCCGGCAGCTGGCCGGGCCGGACCTTTCAGCAGGAACAGGCGTGGCTGTGGGTGCGCCTCTCTGGATCCTCCCCGCATCACCCTCTGCTGAGCTTCCTCACTTCGGCTTCGGCACGGAGGAGCTGGATTCAGCGGACTGGACCGGTGACATCACCTTTGAAATCCATGAGGTGAACTCACCCAGTGGCAGCGGCCACTTTTCCATCTATGCGTCCGATGGGCTGGGGGGCTTTGAGTTCCTGGCATCAACAGCGGATGGTGGCCTGGATGAGAATGACCGTGTGACGCTGCCCGCCGGAGGGCATGACCACTTTTTCATCGCGTTCAGCGAGCCCGGGCTGTGGCAGGTGGAGATCGTGGCCTCCGGGGAGCATGTGACCGAAGGCGTGCTGACATCCGAGCACGTTCCCTTCCTCTTTCATGTCGGCCCTTCCCACTGGACGTCCGGTCACGGAGACATCGGGCTTGCCTATGAAGACAGCGAACTGGACCTGCACATGCACCTGCACGAGGGGGCAAGCCTGAACGGTGCCACGATGGAGGCTGACACGGAGCACCATCCTGAGGACATCATCGTTGAGGTGGGGCGCGAAGCCATTCAGGTCGCCGGGGCCGGCATTGCCGAAGGCACAGGCGTGGCGGAGGGAGCTCCTGTCTGGATCCTCCCCACCTCGGCAAATCCCCATCTGCCGTTTGTCGGCTTCGGCACGGAGGAGCTGGATCCTGCGGACTGGACCGGTGATCTCAGCATGAAGCTGGTGAGCATCAGTTCGCCAAGCGGCGGCGGCCACTTTTCCGTCTATCGACCTGACGGTCTGGGCGGGGTTGAATTTCTCATCTCGACCGCCCTGGGGGGCATCAGTGGTGAAGACCATGTCGATCTGCCCGCCGGTGGCCATGACCACTTCTTCATTGCCTTCAGCGAATCCGGACTGTGGCGTGTGACCCTGCAGGCGGAGGGGCAGCATGGGGTGGACGGTGCTGTTTCCACCGGCCCGGTGGAGGTCGTTTTTGAAGTCGCTCCGAACGGAGGCGGCATCATCACGCTTGCCGAGGCTGCATACACGGTCAGTCAGGGCACGACCTCGGTTCCCGTGACCCTGGTGCGTGAACATGGAACGGCGGGAACGACGCTGGTGATCGAGGCGGAGAATGGCACGGCCTCCACGGTGCCGCCTTATGCCGCCGGTCTGGCAGGACGCGACTACCCGGCCGCCATGCAGGAGCTGGAGGTCAGCTTTGCCGAGGGGGAGATGAGCAAGGTCGTGCCGGTGATGCTGATCCCACGTGCTGGCAGCGTGCCCAACGTCAGGTTTTCCGTGCATCTTCACGAAGCTGGGCCTGACACGGGCTTCGGGGAGCAGGATGAGGCGGAGATCCGGATTCTTGCCAACGACACCGTTTCTCCTGGACTTGTGCTGACGACACCCGCCGCGCCGCCGAAAGGACAGGTTCACACGCCTGTCAGCACCACAGCGCCCTGCCTCATCAAAGGTTCGGCGGGTGACGCGCGCGGCCTGGAACGGGTGGAGGTCGTGTTCAACGGCGGGCCGGCTGTGAATGCCACGCTGGGTTCCGCGACCAGCTCCACGGCAGTGCCGTGGAGCCTTCAGGTCGAACCTTTGGACGGTGTCAATACGGTGTCCGTGACCGCTTATGACCTGAAGGGAAACGCCTCGACGACGATCACGCGCAGCTTTCAGTTTACCAGGCGTCAGACGCTGGCGGTCAGGCGTGTCGTGCCGGCGGGAGTTCCTGCGGACACGGCGGGAACAGTGACCACGCAGGCCGCCCCGGCGAGCGCATCGGCCACGGTGCCGCCCCTGGTGGCGAACGGCAGCCCGCGCAACTATGCCGTGGTGCCGGGAACGCCGATGAAGCTGACGGCGATGCCCCGGGCGGGGCATCTGTTCAGTCACTGGGCCAGTGCTCCGGCGGGGGCGGTCAGCGTGGGCAATGTTCTGAGCTTCGCGATGCCAGCGGCGGACGCGGAGGCTGAGGCCGTGTTTGTGGTGAATGCGCTGCTTCCTGTTGCAGGGGCTGGCAACGACTTCTTCGGCCTTGTCCATCCCGACGAAGGCACGACGGCCGGCAACTCCACGGTGGGTTTCATCAACGGCACGCTTATGCCGGTCAGCGGATCCTTCAGCGGGCGCATCCTGATGAACGGCGTGGCGCAGTCCTTCGTGGCCACGTTCTACGGTGATGGCTCTGCCCTTTTTAATGTGACGGGAGGCCGTGCCTCCAGCCTCAGCTTTGATGGCGGCGCGCGTCAGCTCAGCCTGGGAAGCGTGGCCGGGCAGATTCAGGCGGTGGTGACTGCCTCAGGAGGCGGGCAGAGCAGCAGCGGCACGCTGAAACGTGCCGCACATGGCGTGGCCAGTCCGGTGCCGGCCACCCTGCTGAACGAAAAGACCTCTGCCGCCGCCGCAGGCAACAACCGCGGTTATCTGACGGTCGCATTACCGGCGAAGACGCAGACGCCGCCGATGCCGCTTGGCGCCTATCCGCAGGGTGACGGTGTCGGCACGCTGACGATCAGCAGCGCGGGTGCCGCCATTTTCGTCGGCACGCTGGCGGACGGCAGCGCCTTCACTGCAGGCAGCGGCATCGTCAGCGGTTCGGAGATTCCCTTCCTCTCCCAGATGCTCACGCCCGGCTCCTCCACACGGGGAGGCAGCTTCTCCGGCACGCTTCTGGCGGACACCGCGCAGGAGGGCAGCGATGTGACCGGGGCCGGGCTGCTTTGGTTCCGTCCAGCCGTCACCCAGTCGCCTGGGGCAGCTGGCGCCGCAACGCAGCGCTACACAGCTGGCTGGCCTCAGGGCATCGCGGTGGATGCTGTCGGCGCGCTTTATGCCCGCACCCGCAGTGTGCAGGAAAGCCTTGGCCTTCCCGTGCCCAACCTCGCTGCCGGCAACGGCCTGCTTGAGTTCACGCTCGGCAAGCTGACGGGGGCACCGGTGGGCCATGTCGCAGTCACCAAGTTCAACATCAACGCCAGCGTGGTGACGAAGATTCCGGTCAACAATCCCGCCTTCACCCTGGTTCCGGTTCCCGCCACCGGCGCCTTCAGCGGCACCTTCACACCGAACTGGACCAGCCGCTCGAGCGCGCTGCCTTCCTACCGGGGCATCCTGCTTCAGAAAGGCTCATCCAGGGGCGGCTACGGCTGGTTCATCAGCAACCGCCTGCACGACCTGGATCCGGAGTCAGGACGGGTGACGCTCGGCGCGCCATGACCTGACGTGAAGAATCCTCCCACATCCAGGGCGGCGGGTCATCAGCCTGCCGCCCTTTTTGTTAGGAGTGGCGGCGGCCCTGTCACCGGGCGGGCGGTGCTGCCGTGCCTCCCATGACTCCCGTCGTCATGGGCGTCATCCTGCCTGCGTCCGCCGCATCAGAAGCCTGTTTTCATGCCGGGTGGCAGGTGAAAACATTGTCACCATGCCGGAGCTGCCGACGCCATGCCTGAGCCATGTCGTTGATTTTCAGGGAATGAGCGACGCCGGCGCCGAATTAAGGCAATGCCGTAACATGGGGTTGTGTCGATTCCTTAACTTGGCCTGACGGTCCGGGGCACTATCTGCGCGGCGTCTTGCGCATCCCGCCCTCCATCCGTCGACAAATGCTTTCCTGGGTCATCATCCAGGGCGTGGCATGCCTGAGCAGCGTTCACGGACATGGAGCCTATCATGATGTGGTTTCAGAGATCAGCCAGGCGCTTGAACGGTCACCGGAGGATGCAGCGCTGCGGTTCAAGCTGGCTTGCGCGCATCAGGAGCATGGCGAGTGGACGCTCGCGCTGGCCGAGCTGGAACGGGTGGACAGGCTGGCCCCGGGGGTGCATGGCACCGGCTTTGTCCGTGGACAGGCGCTGGCGGCCGGCAATCACTGGCAGGCGGCGAAGGGTGTGCTGGACCAGTTTCTTCAGGACCATGCGGGTCATGCCGGGGCGCTTGTCCAGCGCGGCCGGGTGCTCTTGAAGCTGCAGAAGCCAGAGGAGGCCGGCAAGGACTTCGAAAAGGCCCTGGGCCTTCAAAGCAATGCGCCCGTCGACTGGTGGCTCGATGCTGCCCAGGCTGGAGATGCCGTGGGAACACTGCGCCGGGCTTTGAATGCGGCTGGCTCTGATCCCCAGCTTTTGAGCGCCTCCCTGGATGCGGAGCTGAAGGCGGGAAGCTTCGATGAGGCGCTCCAGCGTCTGGCGGAGCTTCAAAGGACTGCACCGCGACCCGAGCCGTGGATGGCGCGCCGGGCGGAGGTGCTTCAGGCCGCCGGTCGTGCTGCTGAAGCCCGCGCCGCGTGGACGTTGCTGCGCACCCACCTGCTTGCCCTGCCGAATCTCGAACGTGGCACGCCGCTGCTGGCCGGTGTGTTCGCTCAAACAGAAAAAGCCCTCGGAGCCGCATCACCCGCCCCTGTCATCGCCCCTCCAAAATCATGAAAATGCTCCGTGACATCTCCCTCCTGCTGCTCGCCCTGCCAGGGTTTCTCTCCGCGCAGGTCAGCTTCACCGGCTCGCCTTATGTGCAGGATTTCAACTCGCTGGCCGGCACAACCAACAACACCGCCAATGTGACCTGGTCGAACAACAGCACGCTGCCGGGCTGGTATGCCTCGAAGTCGGGCTATCATGTCACGGATGGCACGATGGGCGGCGCGGCGTCGAACTTTGACTCCACGGGGACGGCGAACAACATCGGGCTCATCAGCTTTGGCAGCGCGGGCGGCGCGGACCGGGCTCTGGGATCACGCGCCACGAGCACCAGCTCCCTGGGCACGACGAACGCGCCGGTGCAGTATGGCCTGCGGTTGGTCAACGACACGGCGCAGACGATCACGAGCTTCTCCGTGATGTTCACCGGGGAGCAGTGGTTTGCGAGCACGCAGTCAGCGGCGCATACCCTGCAGGTGGACTACTCCATCGGCGCCACGTCGCTGACGAGCGGCACCTATGTGTCAAACTTCACCACCTTCACCGCACCGGTCAGCACCGGCACCACGGCGCGTGCTCTGGATGGAAACGCATCCGCGAACCGCCGGGGGGTGGCACGCCTTGTCACCGGCGTCTCCTGGGCTCCGGGGCAGGAGCTGTGGATCAGGATCACCGACACCAACGAGAGCGGCAACGAGCAGGGCCTGGCGGTGGATGACTTCATTTTCACGAGCGAGGGAAACAGTGCGCTGTTTTTCAACGGCGCGACGAATCATGTGACGATGGGGGCGGCCACAAGCACGCTTGGCGCGTCAGTCTTTACGCTGGAGGCCTGGATTTTCCGCACGGGCACAGGCACCACGACCTCCACCGGCACGGGTGGTGTCACTGCATATCCGATCGTGGCAAAGGGCCGTGGCGAATCGGAGACGGCGGGGCTGAACTGCAATTATTTCCTCGGCATCAACGCGGCGAACAAGCTCGTGGCGGATTTTGAGGCTGCTGCGGCCGGCGGCATCACCACGGGGCAGAACTACCCGGTCACAGGCGCGAGCACGATCCCCTTCAACCAGTGGGTGCATGTGGCCGCAACGTATGACGGCGGCGCGACGGACGGGGAGAAGTGGAAGCTGTTTGTGAATGGTGTGAAGGACACCACAAGCGCCACCACGGGCGTGAATCCTCCGGCTAACGCCGCTCCTGAGGCCATCAGCACGCAGCATTTCGCCATCGGCACGGCGATGAACTCCAGCGGCACGCGCGAAGGCGCCTTCCTGGGCCTGATCGACGAGGTGCGTGTGTGGAATGTGGCGCGCAGCGAGGCGCAGGTCGCAGCGGACAAGGGCGTGGAGCTAACCTCCGGCAGCGGGCTGCTCGCGCGCTATGGCCTTGGGGAAGGCACCGGCACCACGACGGCGTCCTCGGTGGCCGGATCTCCCGGTGGAACGCTCAGCGGCAGCCCGGTGTGGATGCATGGAAACTCCTTTGTGACGAACATCGCGCCAACGGCCGCGCTCACCTCTCCAGCCGCTGGCGCAAGCTTTGACGCACCGGCCTCGATCTCGCTCGCGGCCACTGCGCAGGACTCGGATGGAAGCATCGCGAAGGTGGAGTTTTACAGCGGAGCGGCAAAAATCGGGGAGGATGCAACCGCGCCGTATGAGTTTGTGTGGGAGAACGTCATCAGCGGCAGCTACAGCCTCACCGCCCGCGCTGTGGACAATCTCGGGGGAACCGGGAACTCCAGCGAGGTGAATGTGACGGTGACCAACGTGGACAACAATCCTCCGGCCGCCGCATTGACGGCTCCCATCAGCGGCAGCACGCTTTTCACCGGCAGCATCGCCATCACGGCAAACGCCTCGGACAGCGACGGCGTGGTGAGCAAGGTGGAGTTCTTCAACGGTGCGACCAAGCTCGGTGAGGACACCGCCTCCCCCTATGCCTTTACGTGGGCCGGGGTCGCTCCGGGCAGTTACTCGCTCACCGTCGTCGCCACGGACAACGATGGGGCCGCAATGGCATCAGGCGCGGTGAACGTCACCGTGGTGACGCCGATCTCGGCCACGCTCCTCGCCAAGGGTGCGACCTGGAAGTACCTCGACAATGGCAGTGACCAGGGAACAGCATGGAAGGAGGGTGCCTTTGATGACAGCACATGGGCCTCGGGTCCGGCGAAGCTGGGCTACGAGGACGGTGCGGTGACCATGCTGCGCCAGGGGCCGGACGGCATGACGAGCACGACGAAATACATCACCTACTACTTCCGGCGCACTTTCAACGTCAGTGCCGCAGGCGCGGTGCAGCAGCTCAACCTGAACATCCTGCGTGATGACGGTGCGGTCGTTTATATCAACGGCGCCGAGGTGGCGCGGCAAAACATGCCTTCTGGCGCGATCAACCATCTCACCAACTCCGCAGCCATTGTCAGTGGCACGGATGAGACGACTTATTTTGCCTCGGTCGCCTCGCCCGTGCTGAACGAGGGTGAAAACGTGATCGCCGTGGAACTGCACCAGCGTGACAATGCCAGCAGCGACCTCGGCTTTGACATGGAGCTCGTCGCCCTGTCCCTGCCGGGTGATCCACCCACGGTGAGCCTCGCCGCGCCGGCCAACGGAGCTGCATTCACCGCGCCCGCTACGATCAATCTCGCCGCAGGCGCCGGCGACAGCGATGGCACCGTGACCAAAGTGGAGTTCTTCAACGGTGGCACCAAGCTTGGTGAGGATTCCATCGCGCCTTATGCCTTCGCATGGACCGGCGTGACGCAGGGCGGCTACACGCTCACCGCGCGCGCCACCGACAGCCAGGGGCAGACGACGGTGAGCGACGCGGTGAGCATCACCGTCGGCCCGCCGATGACCGAGCCGCCAAGCGTGTCGATCTCGGCTCCCGCGGATGGCGCGACCCTCCTCGCGCCAGCAACGTTCACCATCGCCGCCAACGCCGCCGACAGTGATGGCACGGTGACAAAGGTGGAGTTTTTCAACGGGGCCACGAAGCTCGGCGAGGACACCTCCGCGCCGTTTGAGTTTGTCTGGAGTAACGTCGCCATCGGCACCTACTCGCTCACCGCGAAGGCCACGGATGACATGACGGCCGCCACGACCTCCGCCGCGGTGACGGTGAACGTCGTCGTGAATCAGGCGCCTGCGGTGGCTCTCGCCACGCCGGCGGACCTCGCCACGAGTGCCGGCGGTGCCGGTGCCGTGACACTTTCCGCGAACGTTTCCGATCCCGAGGATCAGCCGCTGACGGTCACCTTTTACGGCAGGCTCAAGTCTCCGCCCGCAGGCCCGGATTTCACGCTCGTGACGCTGCCGGACACGCAGTTTTACTCGGAGAACACCGGCGGGAACCGTTTGCAGCACTTCACGTCCCAAACCAACTGGATCGTGGCGAACCGCGAGGCGCTGAACATCCCCTTTGTCGCGCACATGGGCGACATGGTGCAGAACGGCGACAGCGTGCCGCAGGAGTGGATCAATGCGGACGGCGCGATGGACATCATCGAAAATCCAGTGACCACGCTGCTCACGCACGGCATCCCGTGGGGAGGTGCGCCAGGAAACCATGACCAGCAGCCCATTGGCAGTCCGGACGGGGCTAGCGTGTATTGGAACACCTATTTCGGCACCACGCGCTGGGCGGGCAGGCCTTACTGGGGAGGCAACTACAGCACCAACAATGACAACAACTATCAGCTCTTCAGCGCCAGCGGCCTCGACTTCATCATCATCAACCTCGAGTACCGGCCGAGCGCCAGCCAGGCCGTGCTGGACTGGGCGGACGCACTTCTCAAGGCATATCCAAACCGCCGCGCCATCATCACCAGCCACTGGCTCATCGGCACGGGCAATCCGGCCGCCTGGGGTGGTCACGGCCAGGCGGTCTATGACAACCTGAAGGACAACCCGAACCTCTTTCTCATGCTCTGCGGCCATATTCATGGTGAAGGCCTGCGTGCCGACACCTTCGAGGGGCGCACGGTTTACACCGTGCTCCAGGACTACCAGAGCCGCGCGAACGGCGGCGACTCCTGGCTGCGCTACTTCGTCTTCTCCCCCGCCAACAACACGATCACCGCGAAGACGCTGCAAACCCGCACGCTGACCTTTGAAACGGATGCGGACAGCGAGTTCACGCTGCCCTATCCGATGGGGGCGGGCGCTGCTGTGTGGACGGCGCTGGGCACCGTGAACGCCAGTGGCGGCTCCGCGAGTCTTGACTGGACCGGCCTGGAGGGTGGCACTGAATACGAATGGTATGCCGCTGTCAGCGATGGAACCAACAGCGTCGGCAGTGCGGTCCGCGGCTTCACCACGGCTGCGAACAGCGCGCCGACCGTTTCTCTCACGTCGCCGACGGAGGGCGCGACCATCGCCCTGCCTGCCCAGGTGCTCCTTGAGGCCGCTGCGGCCGATTCGGATGGCAGCGTGGTGAAGGTCGAGTTTTATGCTGGTGAGACAAAAGTGGGCGAGGACATCACCGCGCCGTTTTCCTTCGCATGGACGGCCGTTTCGGGCACCTACGCCCTCAGCGCCGTCGCCACGGACAATCAAGGCGCAAGCACGGGATCGGCCGCCGTGAACATCACGGTCACCAACCCTGGCAACCTGCCGCCTACCGTGGCCCTCAGCTCCCCTGCGGCTGGATCGACGCAGGCCTCCGGCAGCATCAGTCTCACGGCGACAGCCGCCGACCCGGACGGGCTGGTGACGCGTGTGGAGTTTTTCAACGGCGTCACGAAGCTGGGGGAGGACAGCACGACACCCTACCAGCTGGACTGGACGGGAGTGGCTGCGGGCAGCTACACCCTGACCGCCGTGGCGACGGACAATGACGGCCGCACGACCGCCTCCAGCCCGGTTTCCATCTCGGTGCGCACACCGGTCAGCTCCACGCTCATCGCGCGTCGTCCGTCAGGACAGCCGGGAGCCGTCTGGAAGTATCTCGACAATGGCAGCGACCAGGGCACGGCCTGGCGGAGTGCTGCGTTTGATGACAGCGCCTGGTCCTCAGGCGCTGCGCCGCTGGGTTATGGCGACAGCCACATCACCACCACGGTGAACAGCGGGCCTTCTGGAAGCCGCATCATCACCACCTATCTGCGCAGGTCCTTCACGCTGAACGACGCCTCCCTGGTGCGTGCGCTGAACCTCAGCATCCTCCGCGACGACGGCGTCGTGGTTTACATCAACGGGGCCGAGGTGGCCCGGCAGAACATGCCAGACGGTGCCGTGAACTACCAGACCTTCTCCGCGTCGACGGTGGATGGTGCCAATGAGACGACCTACTTCGCCTCCGCCATTCCGGCCCTGCCTTCGCTGGTGGATGGTGAAAACATCATCGCTGTTGAAGTCCACAACCGCGACGGCAGCAGCAGCGACCTCGGGTTTGACCTGGAGCTGACGGCGCAGTCCATCCTTCCTGATCCGCTGGCGTTGACGGAAGCAGCCTCCGGCATCCTCCCCGCTGCCGCCATTCTGAACGGAACGGTGAATCCGCGCGGGCAGACGGTGAGCGCCTGGTTTGAATACGGCACCACGGCTGCCTATGGACAGACGGTGCCTGTCTCGCTTGCACCTGCCGATGGCGGCAGCGCTCAAAGCGTGAGTGCCACGGTCAGTCCGCTGCTGCCCGACATGCTTTATCATTACCGTCTGGTCGTGCAGGCGGCGGAGGTCACGGTGTACGGGGAGGGCAAGACCTTCACCACCAAAAGCCGCAGGATTGCCGTCAGCGGCAACGGTGTGGAGATCGGCAATGAGGACGACAAGCCATCCGAGCTGGATCATACGGACTTTGGCCCGCGTCTGCTTGGCTCCGCCGCCGTTTCCCGCAGCTTCACCATCAGCAACAGCGGTACGGCGGATGTCGTGCTCACCGGCACGCCCAGGGTTTCCCTGAGCGGCGGTTCCGCCTTCAGCATCACCCGGCAGCCTTCCTCCGCCACGGTGGCGGCAAACGGCGGCACGCTTGATTTTGAAGTTACTTTCGATCCGTCCGCTGAAGGACTTCATGAAGCGATGGTCAGCATCGACAGCAATGATGACCAGGCTTCACCTTACAGCTTTGCGCTGAAGGGGCTTGTGACCACAGGCGGAAGATTCAGCCTGGGCTCCGCTCTGCTGACGCAGGTGAACGGAGACTCGGGCGCCACGGTGACGATTTCACGCGACGGAACCGCAGCGGCCTCGGTGACGCTGTTCACCTCGGACGGCACGGTCTCGACGGTGCCGCCGTTTGCCGCCGCGCTCGCCGGGGTGGACTACACGGCGTTGAACACCGTGGTGAACTTTGCCGAGGG
>JBIIRD010000094.1:0-16903 GCA_044341745.1 Prosthecobacter sp.
GACGGATTATATTGAGCTGCACGCGGTTTTCGGCGCCTTTGTGATGGGCAGCGCCATGCCGCGCGGTGTGGTGAACAAGACGTTGATTGAGCGCACCCAGCCGCTTGCCGTGGCGCTGATCCTGCCGTTGTTCTTCACCTATTCAGGTCTGAACACGCGTCTCGGCCTGCTGAACAGCGGTCATCTCTGGCTGCTGTGCGGAGCCGTGCTTGCCGCCGCGATCCTGGGCAAGGGCGTGGCCTGTTGGGCGGCGGCACGCGCCTCCGGCATTTCCAACAAGGAGGCGATGGGCATCGGCGTGCTGATGAACGCCCGCGGCCTGATGGAGCTGATCATCATCAACATCGGTCTTCAGCGCGGCATCATCTCCGCCGAGATCTTCGCCATGCTGGCGATCATGGCGGTGATCACGACGCTGATGGCCAGCCCGATCTTCGAACGGCTCGTCGGCACCGGCACCTTCAAGGGGGAGCCGGAGCCAGGCACGGAGATCTGAAGGGCCTCAGCGGCCTTGTTTAGAAATGCAGGAGGTCCGTGTGAAGGTCCTCCTGCGTGAGGCCCGGAAGAGACTGCATGCTTCTGGATCCGGAACTCCTGGAGGCCATCATGTTGATCAGGCTGCGATGGCTCCAGACCTCGCCGTCATCGCGGTCGGAATTGTCATACACCAGGAAGGCGCCGTCATCTGGCTTGCCGGGGAAGGGCATGCCCCAGGCGGGACGTTCGGCGAAGATCTCCTCCAGCTCGGCCTCGTTCCAGTCCCCCTGTGAGTAGCCTGGCGTCATCCACACCGTGATCACGGAACCAATACAGTCACGCAGGTCGGCATTGCCACCATCCAGGAAGACACAGGCGGGTGAGGAGCGTTCCAAGATGCGCTGAAAGCGTTCGAGGGGGATGTTCGGGGGCAGGAAGGAAACCGTGGCTCCGGCATGGGTGACGGCCAGCGCAATTGTCTGAGCGTCAGGATGATCCACCGAAAGGGCGATGAGGACGATGTTGCCGGCTTCAACGCCGTTGCGCTGCAGCCAGGTGCTGGCGCGCAGGACACGTTCCCAAACCTTCTCAACGGTCGTGACCCGGCCCTGATAGACGCAAGGGCGCTCAGGCCTTTTTTCAGCAATGCACTTCAAACCTTCGGTCAGGTAGGAAGGACGACCGCTGGCATCGCCGGGAAGGACAAAAAAGGAACTGGTGTGGACGGGTGAGATCACTGATTTACTATAATTACAATAAAATGACAGGACAAACGGTTCTTTGACAAAAGATAATTACCGTAAATTCAGACATCCGTTACGCAAAACGTTGAAAAACAGCGGGTCTGAGAGGCTGATGCAGCAGAAAACCGTCCGCAGAGGCTTTGTTTTACCGTTTGGCTGAGAATGAGTGGTTTAGATCAAGTCCGCCATGGTTCCCCGGGTGACCCCGAGCTGGGACTGAGCCTTGAGGTCGCGCCAGATGTCCTCCCCTTTGCGTGAACCACGCAGAAGGGCCTGATAGGTCTGAAGGATTTTTTTGGACTCCTCCAGGTCTTGTTCGAGCAGCTCGATCCGATAGTGCGTGAGGCCAGTCTGCCTGAGGCCGGTGAAGAACTGGGCTCCCGTCTGGGGCACCGCATTGAACAGGGTGTTTCTGCAGCCGACATCGGCCTTGAGCGGGTGCTCCATGCCGACGCGGTCTCGAAGTCGGACCTTGTGGTGCTCGCAGGGGCGGCCGCAGTTGGTGAAGTCGGTGCCGGTGGACAGGAAGGCGGCAAAAGCGCAGTGCTCCATGTGAAACATGGGCATGTGCTGGTGCAGGGTGATTTCAAACCAGGCGGGCGGTGCGTTCGCGAGGAGGTCGAGAACCTGCTCGATGTTCAGATCGTAGCTGATCGTCAGTCGCTGCAGTCCCGTCTGCTTGAGGAATTCCGCCGTCAGGGGGTTGGCGACATTGAGGGAGAAATCGCCGGTGACCGGAATGCCGGCGTCGCGGAAGTGGGCGATGGCGCCCAGGTTGCGGATCAGGACGCCATGAGGTTCCGCGCGTTCGATGAGCTTGAAAAAGCCTGCCTCGCCGGATTTTTGGATGCGTGGTGTGGCCAGCCAGACTTCGGATTCGCCGTGCTCCCGAACGCGTTTCACGGCATCTGAATAAAGGCGGATGTCTTCAAAATCGACGTAGATCTGGCGAATGCCGGATTCCAGGGCGGCGTCGATCTGCGCAAAGCTGCGGCAGAGAGCGAGCAGTTCCGGAGAGGTCACAGCCGGTGGAGCCTCGGCCTTGGCGGGCAGCAGGTTGCGATGGCTTTGGGCGGTGGGTGCAGGCCTGGGTGGGGGCTCGGCCTGCTGCCGGCTGGCACAGGCATCGACCAGGGCGCGACGCATGCGGTTCAGCTCGCTGACGGGCAGGATCACCTCGCCTTCGAGATTTGCTTCGACGTCCCCCAGTTCGAACCCGGTGCCGCCCAGCCGGCCGAGTTGGTTCTTCAAACCTTCCAGGGTCAGCGGCCTTTGACGGGCGCTTTCCAGCGGCATGCCGGAGGTGACCTGAATTCCCTGGCCGTCCATGAGGGAGATGACGAGGGGCGCGCCGGCCCTGCCTGAAACTTGAAGGTTCAGCCGCTGTTTTTTGCGCAGGGGGATCTCGCCCTGGAAGGACTGGCGCAGCTTGTTGTCGAGCACCTGGTCGCCGGTTTTGAAGACCCGCATGCCGGGGCGGATGGCCTCCAGCCGCAGCCGGCCGCGCTGGAAGTCCAGCCAGCGGCCGCGGATGCCGTAGATGCGGCCGCCCTGTTCATCGTTGGTGTCAGCGAGGTTTTCAAAGACAACGCCGTCGCCGTTTTTGAGGTGAGCCGGCACGGTTTCGAGCTGGATGCAGTCGCGGTCCACGGCGCTGACGGTGCCGACGTAGTAGCCGCGTTTTTTGCCATACATGGCGCCGACCAGCTTCTGATGGTTGACGCCGTGCATCCAGCCGGAGAAGAGGCCGCGGGAGAAGGTCATCTCCAGCTCGTAGCGGTCGTCCTCGGTGATGACCTGTGACAGGTCCTGGTCGGCCAGGGCGGCGTCGATGGCCTTGCGATAGACCCGGGTGACGGCGGCGACATATTCAGGGGTTTTCAGCCGGCCCTCGATCTTGAAACTGCGGATGCCGAGCTCGATGAGGCGGGGGATTTCGCTGACGGCGGCCAGGTCCTGCGGGCTCAGGAGGTAGCGTTTGTCACCGAGGTCACGCAGCTCGCCATCGACGATCATTTCGTAAGGCATGCGGCAGGCCTGGGCGCATTCACCGCGGTTGGCGCTGCGGCGGCCGAGGGACTCGCTGGTCAGGCACTGGCCGCTGTAGGCCACGCAGAGGGCGCCGTGGACGAAGACTTCCAGGGGCGGCTGCGGATGTTCGGCGGCCTTGAAGCGTTCGAGCTCGCGCAGGCTGAGCTCACGGGCGAGCACGGCCTGGTCAATGCCGAGGGTCTGCGCCAGCTCGAGGCCTTCGGGCGAGGTGATGGTCATCTGCGTGCTGGCATGAAGCCGCAGGCCCGGGGTGAGGCTTTTCACCATGCGGGCCAGGCCGAGGTCCTGGACGATGACGGCGTCAACGCCGGCCGCCTCCAGCGTGCGAAGCTGATGCTCCGCGTCGGCGAGCTCGCCGGTGAAGATGAGCACGTTGAAGGTGCAGTAGCCCTTGACGCCGTGGCTGTGCAGGAAGCGCATCAGCTCCGGCAGGTCCTCCTCCGTGAAGTTGTCGGCGCGCATGCGCGCGTTGAAGCGGGGCAGGCCGAAGAAGATGGCATCGGCCCCGTTGGCCACGGCCGCACGTGCACAATCCCAGTTTCCGGCGGGGGAAAGGAGCTCGGGGAGGTGAGGCGGACGTGGCATGTGACGAAGGCCGGCGCGGCTTGAGGGCCGGGCGGGTCAGGCCTTTTCGATGGAGCGGCGCTTGTAGAGGAACTCGAACATGTTGCCCTCGTGCGGCTGGTCCCAGCTGATCTTCATCGTGCTGATGGGGCCGAGGTTGAGGCGGTCGATGGTCGGGCATTCCAGGAGCTGCTCGGTGAAGGCCGGGTCCTCGGTGATGGCGGTGACGATGAGGGAATAGCCAATTTTGCCGAGGACTTCGGCCTGGGGCACCTCGACGACGCTGGCGTAGGGGCAGAGGAACTCTCGGTTGGCGAGCGGGTGGTCCCAGGAGTCGCAGCGGATGATGGTGGGGCGGAGGAAGACGCCGCCCTGGAACTCGACCTTGCGGGGGCCGTTGCGATACTTTGCGGTGACGTCCTCGGCTCCGGGCGTCTTGAGGTCGGCGTCGATGGCGCCGTCGATGTACTCGGCCATCTTCGGGTTGGCGAAGCCGGAGAGGCGTGCGTTTTCGTCATCCGAGGGCAGGGGCTCGACGGGCCCGAGGCGCTGGGCGATGGCGTCGGCGATCTCCCTGCCGTACTTCGGCACGAGGACGGCGCTGGCGTTGATGCAGGAGCGTCCGCCGTTGTCGCTGATGGAGCTGACGATGACGTCGATGTAGTCCTTCCAGTTTTCAATCTTGTCCTCGCCGATGATGATCTTGCTCCAGCCCGGGCCGTGGACCTGCACGCGGGGGTTGTTTTCATACATCTTGGCGATGTTGACGTCGCCGAAGACCAGGCTGCGGCCGCAAAGCTTCACGACTTCGCCGCTGCCTTCGTGGTCGGTGGGGTAGAAGCCGAAGGCCTCGGCGGGGGCGCCGGCGGCGATGAAGGCCTGGATGAGGCGGAAGGGGGTCCAGGGTTCGTCGCGGCCGGGCTTGATGACGACGGGCGTCTTGAGGGCGATGGAGGGCAGCCAGAGGGAGTTCACCGCCGGGCTGTTGCTGGGCATGACAAGGCCGAGGGCGTTGGCGGTGGGGAAGTAGGCGACGGGGCAGCCGGCCTGGGTTCCGAAGCCGTTGTCGATGACGCTCATGTCGAGGCCGCGGGAGAGACCATTGAGGACGGTCTTCATGTGGGTCATGGCGAAGTGGATCTTGGCCATGTTGCGCTTCACCATGATGTGGGGAAGGCCGGAGGTGCGGGAGAGGGTGGCGATGTATTCCTGGGGGCTCTGGGTGTGGCCCTTGTCGCCGAGGGGCAGGGTGCCGTTGAGGAAGAGCTCGCCCGCCTTGGCGGTGATCTCGATGAGCTGTTCGACGGTGAACTTTTTCAGGCTGGCGCGCGCCTCACCGATGCGGGCGAGGTCCTTGCGGACGATGCCGGCGTTGACCTGGCTGACTTCGGCGCAGATTTCTCCAGTCTTGTGATCCTTGACCTGGACTTTGTCGAGGGACTCGTAGGGGCGGCCTTTGCGGAGGGCGGGAAGATGGGGGACGGACATGAGGGTGGGGGCTGGGAGAATGGAGATAACAGACGGAAGGTTACGCAACTATCAGCCCATTGGGTTCATGAGGATGCCGATGGAGTCGATGGAGATGGAGACCTCGTCGCCGGACTGCAGGGTGAATTCGTCTCCGGGCACGATGCCGGTGCCGGTCATGAGCAGGGCGCCGGTGGGGAAGGTGTTGTCGCGGTAGAGGAAGCCTGCGAGCTCGGCGGGGCTGCGTTTGAGCTGGGCGAGGGTGGTTTCACCGCTGAAGGCGACGGCTCCCGAGCGGCGGATGCTGAGGGTGATTTTGGTCTCCGGGGGCAGAGGTTCCCTGGTGATGTGAAGGCAGGGACCGACGGCGGCGCAGAGCTTGAAGCACTTGGCCTGGGGCAGGTAGAGAGGGTTTTCGCCCTCGATGTCACGGCAGGAGAGGTCATTGCCGACGGTATAACCGATGATTTCACCGGCCGGATTGATGACGAGGGTGAGCTCGGGCTCGGGCACCATCCATTTGGAATCGGTGCGCAGGTGCATGGCCTGACCCGGGTGGGCGACCCTCTGGGGGGTGGCCTTGAAGAAGATTTCGGGGCGTTCGGCGGAGTAGACCCGGTCATAGAAACTGCCGCCGCCGGCGTCCTTGGACTCCTCCATGCGGGCGGTGCGGCTGCGGAAATAAGTCACGCCGGCGGCCCAGACCTCCTGGGTGCCGATGGGGGCGAGGAGGGTTTCCGGCGCCGGGGCCGGGCAGGACAGGCCCTGGGCGGCAGTCCGGGCCAGGTGGCCATGCAGGTCGGCATGCATGATGAGGCTGTCCCAGTCCTGGCCGGTGAGTGCAAACCAGGAGCCGTTGGCATGGAGAAAGTTGCCTGAGGAGGTGCGGTAAAGGTGCATGGAGGGGCGCGAGGGTAGCGGTGGAGGGCGGGGTGTCAAACCACGCCATGGCGCGGTTTTTTCGTTCAGGGAGGCCCGCAGGCCTGTCGAATCTATGGAAAGCCCCGCTTGAATCGTTCCGTTGATCAACTAACCATTCCCCCAATCCCATGAACATTCCCCACATCATCGCCGGAATCGGACCGCTTGGCACGCCTGAGCTGGTCATCATTGCCATCCTGGTGCTCATTTTGTTCGGCGCCAAGAAGCTTCCCACCTTTGCCCGCAGCCTGGGCAAGAGCATGGGTGAGTTCAAGAAGGCGCGTGACGAGTTTGAGCGCGAGCTTCATTCCGCCCAGGACGAGGTGGAGCGTCCCACGATCCCCCAGACCGTTGAAAAGCGCCAGCCGGTCAACTCATCCCAGGACGTCTGACCTGAGCTTTGAATGGAAATGCTGAGAACAGCGAGGCGGGCATGGGTGCCCGCCTTTTTTTTGACCCTGATCCTGGCGCAGGTTCATGGGCGGGACGGTGAGGCGGCGAGCCTGACGTTCTGTTCCTACAACGTGCGGAACTGGCTGAAGATGGAGCGGTTTGAAAAAGGCCGGCAGAAGGCGGTTGCGGGCAAGCCGGAAGGAGAGAAGCAGCGGGTGATCGGGACCTTGGCGGAGATCGCTCCGGACGTGCTGGGCCTTTGTGAAGTGGGCGATGATCAGGAGGTGGCTGAAATCCAGGGGCGGTTGAAGGAGGCGGGGTTGGATCTTCCCCATCTGGAGACCTGCCGAGGAGGAGATGTGACGCGTGGACTGATGCTGCTGTCCCGGTTTCCCATTGTGGCGCGGGCCTCGCAGACGGACCTGAAGTATCGCATCGGGGGCATGACCCTGCCCATGCAGAGGGGCATCCTGGACGCAACCGTGGAGGCGCAGGCCGGGTTCAAGGTCCGGTTTCTGGGCGTTCATCTGAAGTCCATGCGCGAGGTTTCTGAGGCGGACCAGGCGCTCATGCGGAAAAACGAGGCCCGCCTGCTGAGAGAGCACATGGATTCCATCGTGTCGGCGGATCTGAAAGTGAAGGTGCTTTGCTACGGCGACTTCAACGAGCATCGCAACGGTGCCGCCATCTCGACGATCATGGGGGGCAGGTCTTCGCCTGCATTCATGGCGGAGGTGCCGCTGGCGGACAAGCATGGGCAGGTCTGGACGCATTTCTGGGATGCGGCCGACACCTATTCGAGGCTGGACTATGTCTTTTGCAGCCGGAGCCTGCGTCCGCTGGTGGACATGCGGTGCTCGCGCGTCCATCAGGACCCCGGATTTGACAAGGCAAGCGACCACCGGCCTGTTGTGGTGACGATCCGCCTCCGTTGATGAGCTGGTTTTTTCAGACAACGGTGCCCTTGGCGCCTGACTTTTTCTTCCTCGGGCGGCTGTCGGAGCCCGGAATGCCCTCGTCCTGGAGGATGGTGTCCTGAGGCAGGGGGGCGGCTTCCTTCTCCACTTTGGGCTCGGCCTCGTTGTAGGCGCTCTCCTGCTGGTAAAGCTTCAGGCGGGTTTCAAACTCCTTCTGGAGCGTTGCGCGTTCGTCGGGGGAGATCTCCTTGTCCTCGGCGAGAAGCGCCAGCGAGCGCTTCTGCCAGAGAACCGCCTCAAGAAACTCGCCGTTGCGCGCCAGGCAGGCGGCCTTGGTGTCGAGCATTTCGTAGCGCTGCTCCTCTCCGGATTCATCCATGATGCGCAGGGCTCGTGTCGCATGCAGCACGGCCTGTTCACCGTTTTGAAGGGATTCGTCGGGGCAGGTGGCAAGGAACCAGGCAAGGTTGTTGGCCGCCCAGGGGTCCTCGCTTTTGGCGGCCCGCTGATACCAGGCGCCGGCGCGCCGGTAATCCAGGGGGACGCCATTGCCGGTGTAATAGAGGTTGGCCAGCCTGCTCATGGCCTGGACGAAGTCCTGCTGGGCGGCACGAAGATAGAGCAGGGCGGCCTTGGAAGGGTTGAGGGGTGCGCCAACGCCCCGTTCATACTTGGAGGCGAGGGCCGTCTGCGCCTGCGGGTGATTTTGTTCGGCGGCCTTTTCGAGCCATTCGGTGGCCTTGACGGGGTCCGTCTTCACTCCTCGGCCGAGATCATAGGCCATGGCCATGGAGAACTGGGCGGGGGCGAAGCCGTTTTCGGCGGCCTTGCGGTACCATTCGACCGCCTTGGCCTCGCTCTTTTTGACGCCCACGCCGTCCTCATAGAGGGATCCCATGACAAACTGGGCGCGAAGATGTTTTTGGTTGGCGGCTTTTTCCATCCATTCACGCCCGCGGATTTCGTCCTTCTTGACGCCTTCGCCGGTCAGCAGGCGCAGGCCAAGCTCAAACTGGGCGTCGGCGTCCCCCTTGGCGGCCCAGGTGTCCAGGTCGTTCCCGTCAGGCCGTCCACCAGGGGCTTGTGCCGGGCAGACCTGTTGGAGCGAAAAGACGAGCAGGAGGAGGATCAGGGCACGCATGGGATGGAATGGGTTACGTTTGCAAACGCCAGGCTCAGACGGTGAACTCGGAACCAGGGCTCAAAAAATGCACGGCTAGCGGGTCCAGCGGGCGCCCTCGGCCAGGGCCACCGCCCAGTTCCGCAGGTGCATGAACGAATAATCGGTTTTTCCGATGGCCCCGATCATCGGCACTCCGGTGCTTTTCTTCCAGGCCTTGCTCATGCTCTCGCCGGTATGGCAGCCCCAGCTCTGGCAGTAGGCCCTGCGGGTGAAAGCGCCGTGGTTCAGGCGGTTGAGTTCGGCTTCATGCAGCCAGGCCGTCGAGGCGGCGTACACGTCGCTGCTGTAGTCGAAGAGGAAGCAGTGCTTGTTGGAGTGGCCGAAGTATTCGAAGCCGCTGATCTTGACGCTTCTGCGGGAGACCGTGCCTCCGCCCTGGTTGATGTAGTTGATCACGTCATCCCCGGTGCGGAACCACACCAGGTTCACCTTGTAGGTGTCACGGACGGATTCGCAGTGGGCGGTGAGGGGATCATGGTCCTCGGCCGCGCGGCGCAGGTAGGCGTCACGATAGACCAGCCAGGTGATGACGGTGCCCGGGGGCTGGGTCTTCTGAAGCTCCTGCATGCGCACGCGGGCCGTGCGGACGAAGTTCCCCCACCAGCGGTCATGCTGCATGTTGGAAACGCGCAGGTCCTCCCACTTCCGCAGGGCGGGGCCTCCCGAACAAATGATGTATTCCGTGGTCTCGGCCCGTGCGCCGGAGGCGATGCCGGCCAGGCAGAGTGTCAGCAGGCTGATAAGGAGGCGATGGCTCATGACGGGCTGATAAGGAGCGGCGGGCGTGCCTGCGGCGGAGGTTAGTCCAGCGGGGTCAGCCTGAGGTTTTTAAACTGAACCTTCATCGGCGGACCCTGGTGGATCTGCAGGGCGAGCACGCCTTCCTTCGGTGCGTTGGCGCCGTCCTCGTCGGTGACGTCAATGGTCTGCATGCCGTTGATGAAATGCTGCACATGGTTGCCTTTGGCGATGATCTTGTAGTCGTTCCAGTCCTCCTTCTTGATGGAGGCCTGGATGGCGTTGCCGTCACCCACGGTGCCTGTTTTCTCGACCGTGGGTTTCTTGGCGTCTGCGCCGGGCTTGATCACGTTTTTTTCACCGCGCAGGGCGAGGATTCCGCGGCCGCGCTCCTCGTAGAGGATGCCGCTGTACTTGTCGCCAGCCTCAAAGTCGGCCTGATAACCGCTGATGATCGGGCCAAACTCACCGGGCGGGAGCGCCTTGCTGCGGTACTGCACCCCGGAGTTTCCTTTTTCAATGCGGTACTGAAAGGTGAGCTCGAAGTCACCGACCGTGCCGCCCTTCCAGACCAGGAAGGTGTTGTGCTTGAGGATGCCCTTCGTGGGGTCGGCGGGGTCAGGAGGCGTGATGCCGGTGATGGCGCCATCCTGGACGCTCCAGAGCTTCGGGTTGCCTTCCCATGCCGTGAGGTCGGTGCCGCTAAAAAGGTCGATCGTGGTGCTGCCCGAGGCGGACTCCTGGGTTTTGGAGCAGGCGGACAAAAGGGTGAGGGCCGAGACGGCCAGGAGGTGCAGGGGTTTCATGGCTGGAATGAACAGGCCCGTTCTAACGCCTGGAGCTGGATTTGTCTATCGGTCAGCAATGTTGTCCAGCCAAGGTGCCATGAAAGTCATCCTGGGCAGGTGAAGCGCAGGGCCGGACAATGCCGCTCCCCACCCTTGTCCTGGCACCGGACCATGGCCGGATCATGGAGGTGGGTGAGCCGCTGATCAGCTCTTGTCCGAAGGCGGGGTGGTTTCGGATTCGTCGCTGCCACCCACACCGCTCGAGCCGGCTCCGTTGACGCTGTTCTGCGGATTGTTGATGTTGATGACCGGCGATTCTCCACCTTCGCCTGATTCACCGGATTCACCACCTCCGCCGCCGCTGCCATCACCACTGCTGTCGCCGCCGCTGACGTCGCCCTCGGTGCTGACTTCACCGGTGTCGCCATCCACGATGATCTCCATGGATTCCTCGCCTTGATCCACATCCGAGACGATGTCGCCGTCTCCGTCGGTGTCCGTGTTGACGTTGGTGTCACCGCTGCTGAAGAAGGTGGTGCCGTTGCCGCTGATGCTGGTGTCGGTGACGCTGAAGGCGGGAGGATTGAAGTCGGGTTCCCAGCGCATCGCCACGTAGCGGGCCTTGACGGTGGACTTGGCCTTGATCTTGAGGGTTCCAGTGCCCTGGCTGTCCTCCGCCGAGGCCACGGGTTCGGCGTTGTCAAAGACGGTGGGGTCAAAGGCGAGCCTGCCACGCCAGTCCTCCTTTTCAGGCAGGGTGTCGAAGGCATAGACCAGAAGGCGCACCGGCCGCGGCGAATGGACGGAGCCGAATTCCGTCAGCGAGCGGACCTGGCCAAAGTCATAGACGGCGGTGCGGTACTTTTCGTCGGATTCAGGGAAGGAAAGAGGGCCGGTGCCGGAGGCGGCGCTGCGGGCGGCGTAGGATTCGGGGTTGATGTAAATCAGCCGACCTCCGCCGATGCCCGAGGCAAAGTTGACCATGGGGCCGGAGCCTTTTTCATTCTGGGTGACCTTGTAATTCCGTTCGGTGTGGGCGCCGAGGATCTGAAAGCTGCGGATGGTTCCGCCGCGTGCGAGTTCGAATTCCAGTCGAAGATAGCGGCCCTGGGCTGCACCGAGGTCCAGGCTGACCAGTCGGTCCGTGGGGGTGAAGACGGTTGAGACCGGGTTTTTCCAGGCCTTTCCGTCCGTGCTCATGGCGGCGCTGACCCTGCCGTCAAGGCCGTCGCTGACAAAGGAGGCCTTCTCAACATAGGACTGCTTCACGAGCTTGATGACGGCCTCGCTTTTGCCGGTTTCAAGGCTGATAGGACGAAGGGGGTCGCCGAGGATGAAGCCACTGGACTGGGCGATTCCTTTTGAGCCTGACACCGTGGTGCCGGCGGTGACCAGGGACATGTTCACGGGTCGTTTCTCGACTCCAGGCACCCGGCTCCATTTAGCGGTGGCAAAAGCGATGGCACCTAGGGTCAGAAGAAGGAATGAAAAGTGGAATTTCATGGCTCTGGGGGGGAGGCCAGACTGTCGGCTGTGGAAAATCAGAAGCGAGCTTCCAAAGAGGGGCGAAAAGATCATAGCGACTTGACAATGTAAAGACTTTTTTGGGTGGGGGCTCGAAGGTGGTGGGAACCGCCACAGAAGGATCTGAAAACGCCATGTTTTGGCATGGGGAAGGCGGATTGTTGTTTGGGAGCATGAAATTCTGGAGACCAGGAGTCCGTGGTGGGGCAAGGGCGTCGGGCTGGGGGCTAGGGGGGCTGGCCTGGAACTGGGGGGCTGCCTGCCGAACTGTTTTTTTTATCCAGCCGGGATGAGACTTGCTCGACCTGGGGGCAGGTCTTTGCTCACATGACGTCCTGGCGATGAATGGTGAACGATCTGGCAATTTCCGGCACCCTGCGGCATTTCCTGTGGGTCTGCTGATGTGCCTGCTGGTGCCGGCCCTGGGCTTGCGGGCTCAGCAAGCGCCTGAATTTGAAAAGTCATCCCTGGCCTGGAGGACGGCGCTGCACTTTGACCCGGGGTCGGAGAGTTCGCTGCGTTCGCTGGTTGACCTGCATCAAAAGGCGGGGCGTGTGGCGGATCTGATCGGCCTCTATGAGCGGCACATCGCCCAGTATCCGGCGGATGAAAACGCGGCGGTGGTTTTTGCCAGGCTGCTGCTGGAGGTGGATCGTGGAAGGGCGGGCCGTTTTTTGGAGCAGGCCCTGAAAAGGTTTCCAGGGTGTGCGCTGCTGAAGCACATCCAGTTCGAGGCGCTGTCCCTGGTTCATGATCCCGGTGCCGCGGTGGTTTTGGACGAGGCGGTGGCCCTGGAGACCCAGGTGCCTTCGAGGCGCTCCCAGTGGCTCGAACAGCTGATCAAGGCCGCCAGTGGTGCGGCTCATGACGATCTTGTCGCCGCCCGGATGAAGAGGCTGCTGAATGAGCGGGTGCTGTCCGGGCAGGAGGTCGTGCGGTGGATTCGACGCTGTCTGGACGCGGGTTTGAAGCGGTCGGCGGAAGCTTTGGAGAAGGGGGTTCAATTTGAAGGACTTAGGTCGGAGGAGGTGGTGGAGGCACGCTTTGTCCTGGCGCGTTGCGCCCTGGTCCATGGCCGGAGGGAGGCGGCTGCAGGTCATGCGGCGGCGTTGCGTGACATGCTGGCGCCGGAACACTGGCGGTGGCGGGAGGCGCAGATTCTTTTCTGGCAGTCGGCGGATGAGGAGCAGCGGAAGAATGCGCTGACGGAGCACGCGCGAAAATGGAAGGCTAAGCCGTCAGATGAGCTGTCCGCCCTGACCTATGGTGACATCCTCCAGCTGGCGGGAAGGCGTGAGGAGGCGCTGAAGGTCTGGCAGGAATCGCTGATCTTGCTGCCCGACTCCAGCCTTCTGGAGGAACGGGTGACCGGCCTGCTGCGGTCCGGCAGGCAGGAGGAGGAGCTGCTCGCGTTCATGACCCGGCGGCTGGAAGCTGCCCCCGGCCGTTCTGAGCTGCGGCTGCAAAAGGCCCGCCTGCTCCTGCTTCTGGGCCGGATGGAGGAGGGCCGGGGTGAACTGGATGCCGCGCTCGCCGGCCAGGATGCCGTCCAGCAGGTGGAGACCCGTCTGCTGACGGCAAGATGGCTGCGTCGGCAGAATCTGTTTCAGGAGGCTGCCGGCCTTCTGGAGGCGGTGATGGCGACTGCCCCCCAGAGATGGGATGTGCGCAAGGAGCTGGCGGAGTTGTATCTTCTCGTCAGACGTGAGCAGGAGGTGGAGAAGCTGTTTGAGGCGGAGCTGGCGGCGGATGTGCCTGTGGACATGGCCATGGATGTGGCGCAGTTTCTGGTTTCGCGGAAGCTCTGGCTTCCTGCGCGGCGGTTGCTGGAGGGCTGGATCAGGCGGAAACCTGACGCCTTTGAGGCAAGGCTGCTGCTGGTGAAGGTCGACACGCTTGCCGGCAAAGCCTTGTCGGCCGGGCCGGCCCTGGAGGCTTGTCGTGATCTTTGCGACACCGACGCCCGTTACACGGCCTGGCTGGCGGTCGCCTGGGAGCGGGCGGTGGCGCTTGAGCAGGAGGCGAAGCTTCTTGGCGAAGAAAGGCTGCGGCTCTGGCCTGCGGCGGACGGTGCCTGGTCGTTGGAGAACCTGCGCAGGCTGGGCATCCTGGCCGAACAAACTCTGCAGGCATCGCTGCAAAACGAGGCGGAGGAGCTGCTGCGTGCCGCCCTGGCGGAGACGGGAGTGCCGGATGAAGTGCGGTCTGAGCTGCGGCAGCTGTTGATCCGGGTGCTCGATCAGCCCGACGCGGATTCTCAGGTTCTTGAAGGAGAGATCGAACGGGCTTTGGCCGAAGCCGCGCCAGGGCAGGGTGGGGACCTTCAGTTGAGGCTGGCCTTGATGTACCGGGATGCACGGCGGCTGGATCTGGCGAGGGCGGTCTTCGACAAGCTGGTGCCGGGGCACTGCCAGAATGCGGCCTTGATTCAAAAGGCCGTGACGGCAGCCCGGGAACTGGGGCGCCTGGGAAACGCCGTTCAACTGGCGGAGCGTCTCGTCAGGCTGCAGCCTCTCGAAAAGGCCCACTGGCGGACCTGGACCGGGCTGCTGCTGGAGTTCGGGGATGAATCCTCGCTGCGGCTTGCCCTGAGGGAAATGGACGCCCGGGCGGGCGAATGGAAGCTGGACGAGGAGGTTCGGGGGCTGCTTCGAAGGCATCTTGCGGCCAGTGCCTGGCGGACCGTGGCGGCGGTCCTTGCGGATACAACGAAGGACAGCAGCGAGGCCCTGCTCTGCCTGGCGGATCTTGAGAAGACGGAGGACCCGACGGAGACCCGGGGCTGGGTCTTCTGGGCGCGTGCTCTGCTGGCCCGGCGAACGGGGGACTCGGCTGTCGTGTCGGAGGCCCGTGCCACCCTGGCCGGAGAGAAGTCGTGGATCAGGCTTCCTGACGGCCTCTCGCTTTCAACGGCTGAGGCGGTCCGGATTCTGGAATCACCTCCAGGAGAGTCCCGCGATGAGGTCGGGAAGACGGTGCGAGCAGGGGACTACACCCGCCCGGGGGCCATGGCCTGGCGGTTTTCAGCGCCGCGCGAGGCGGTGCTTCTGGGCTGGTGCCTGAGTCCCGACGGCAGCCGGATCCTGATCCAGGACGCTCATCGCAGGATTCATGCTCTGGATCGTGTCACCGGCAAGCTGGTCTGGCAGACGCGGCTCCAGGACAGTCCCGCGGCGCCGGTCTCCATGAACAACCGGGGGGGTGAGGAACTGGTGCAGCCCCTGGAGTGGTGCCTGGATGACGAGCGTGTCTGTGTTCTGCATGAGGGCGGTCTGTTTTGCCTGGATCTGGACAACGGCGGCCTCACCTGGAAGGCGCCTGTTGCCTCCCAGCCTGCCCGGGCCTTGGGGGTGCTGGCACGAAGCGGCGCGCGGCTGCTTTGGTGGACGGCCTCCCTGGGCACTCTGGACGCCCTGGACATGATTTCCGGCAGGCTGCTCTGGAGCCGGAAGATTCACCAGCTCGGGCAGCGACAGCCGATGAATCCCGGCAACCCGTTCTGGCTGATGAGCGGCATGCGGGTCGATGCTGGTCGTGCCTTGGTCTGGGGAAACGGCACCGCCGTGGTGGAGGTGGAGCAGGGGGCGGTTTTGTGGAAGGCCAGCCCGGAAGATCAACCGCTGACGTTCCCGCCCAACCTGGAAACTGCCGCCCTGCCTTCGGGGCCGGTGGGTTACCTTTCGGCAGGATCCTTGCACGGCTCCTTTCAGGGGACGGCCACACCCGTCATCATGACCAGCGCACTGGCCGTCCCAAGTTTTGGTTATCCAGGGATGTTTGGCGGGGCGATGTCGAATCCATGGCTGCTGTGGGGCGGTGACGGGGATCGCTGGCTGCAGGGCGACGGCATCTGGCTGTTAGGCCAGAACCTGGTGACCGCTCGTTATTCCGTCCTCGGATTTCCCCAGGGCGAAAGCGGGATGAAGGCGTCGTATACCATGAACTCCGCCACCGCTCTCGGCACGGCCGGCAGGTTGTTGATCGTGCAGGGGGATCGTGGTCTGGCCCGTGTTCTGCCGGATGGATCGGTGTCAATGCTGGCCACGCTTCCGGTGCGTGACAACAGCCCGGCCCGGCACCCGCTGCCAGCCGCCGGCATGGATGGAAGCGTGGTGGCGGTGGCGACGGCCGAGAGCGTTCAGGTTTATGACGGCATTGGCGGCGGGGTGATCATGAAACATGTTTGGGCCGGGGAGGAGGCCGGTCTGCTGACCCAGGCACGAGACAGCCTGCGGGCCTGGAACAGCCTGCGTCAGAGCTCGCGGGGGCTGGCCTTTTACGACGGTCGTGGCATGACCCAGATGGTGGACTGGCGTGCGCTGGTTCGCGGCGGGGATGTCATCTTCCCAGGCAGCACCAGCGCGTTGTTTTGCTACCGTTGCGGGGAGGACGGTTCGGTGTCACCCGACCATGGCCAGCGGCCTGTGACGAACGACCAGACCAGGTAGCACAGGCCGCCGACGAGCAGGCTGCCCAGGGCGTACCAGCGCTTGTCCTCCGAGGTCCAGAACACCGCCAGCCATCCGGCCCCTGCAACCATCAAAGGCAGCGGGTAGAGCAGCATGCGGTAGGGGCGCGGCATCCCGGGCCGGTTTTTTCTCAGCAGCACCAGGGCGACGATCTGGCCGATGAACTGGATGAGGATGCGCAGCACCACGAGCGTCTCAATGACAAAGCCCAGGCTGAGGAAACTGCAGGCCGCCGAGAGCACGGCGAGCAGCAGCAGGGAGCGGTGGGGGAACTGTCCGGTGGGATGCAGTTTGCCGAACCAGGCGAAGAAGGTGCCGTCCCGGGCCGCGGCATAAGGGATGCGCGAGTAGCCCAGCAGCAGCGCGAAGAGACAGGCCAGCGCCGTCCACAGCAGCATGACGGTGAACACGACCGCCACGGGCCTGCCCCAGGCGCGTTCGAGGCAGATGGAGGCCACGTATTTGGCAAACTCCGGCTCGGGCTGTCCCGGCATCGGCGTGAACTCGCGCCAGGGCACGATGCCGATGATGGAAAGGTTGATGCCGATGTAGAGCAGGGCGACGACCACGAGGCTGGTCACCACGCTGCGCGGGATGGTGCGGCCCGGGTCGCGCACTTCATCGCCGACATAACAAATGTCGTAGTAACCCAGATAGTCGTAGATGC
>JBIIRD010000044.1:0-46130 GCA_044341745.1 Prosthecobacter sp.
GACGGCCGGCGTTCCGCCACTTGTGTTTGTCCATTTGAAGCCGACTTTATAAGTGCCATCCTGTATTTTTGGATAGTAGTAATCTGGCAGATCCAGTTTCATCAACTGCATGTCTTCGAGGTCGCGAATGGTGTTGATGTTTCCGTCATCGCTGTTTCTGAAGGTTCCAGCCGATTCCTGATTGGCTTCCATATCGCTGTCATTGTTGATCCAGAATCTGAAAGGCCTGGACTGCATAGCGGTTTCACCAGTGGTGATGGCACCGTCCCGGTTGGCATCAATGGCCAGATCAACGGGCAGTGGGAGCTTGAGGTTCCTCGTGGACTGAGGTCCTGGCGACTGGGTTCCGAAGGTTTTGGTGATTTTGCTGCTGCCTGTTGCGTCCACCATCGTGTGCACCTGACGTCGGTTGCTGGGCAGTCTTTTGCCGGCGTCGTTGCCGCCTCTGACCCTCCATTCCACTCCGATCTTCCACTCGAACGCCCCGTTTCCCCACTCCTGGCGTGGGAAGCTGTGGAACTCGGCGTTGTCCCGCCATTGGTTGTCCTTGTCCAGGCTGATCCAGTTGCTGTTGACCCGATGCACCAGCCGCCCGGGATTTATCTGGGCAAACACTCCTGTGACCCCTTCGGTTCCCAGGTCGATCTCCCGCATTTCCACGTTGTAGAACGACACATCCCTGGGAAGCACGGTGACCTCCAGCTCCATGCCCACGCCCTGCACCACTTCCGGGTAAGGCAAATCACGCCTTTTTACAGCTGTCTCCCCGGATGGCTCGACGATGGTGAAGGTTCGGGTCTGGCTGCCGATGCCGGAGGTGGCTGTCAGTGACGCCGAGCCTGCCTGCCGGCCGGCGTTGAGGAGGTAGACGCCCTGGCCGACATTGAGCGCACGGATTTGACTCTGGTTGCTGGAGGTGAAATACATGCTGCCCCAGGCATCTGAGGGTCTTGCCAGGAGCCAAACCTCCTCACCCACTCCAATCTTGGTGCGCTGCCGGTTGTTCTGCGGCACCTCGGACACCGTGGCCGAACTCAGCCAGGGAACGCGCACCAGGGCCGACTTGCCTGCCGCATAGAGTACGGGTGTCGGCCTGGGTGTCATGTATTCGGTTTCATCCGAGTGCATGCCGGTGATGCCTGAAGGATCCTCCAGGGTGATTTCCGTTGAACGGATGTCAAACTGGTAATCGTAGTCAGGCCGGGACTGCTTGGAGCCGACATGCTCAAGGGTCACCCTGTATTTGCCACCCCTGCGCAGGCTGACCAAACCGTTTTGAACCAGGCCATAGGATGTGTTGACGAGGATCTGATCCTGCCGGTCGTCGCCTTCCAGAGGGTGGAATCTGGCACGATAGGCTTCCGAGTAGCTGGTGCTCCAATCTCCCAGAGTCACGGAAACATTGATCAGAGGGCCCAGGGTGTTCAGGTAGCTTAGAGTCTGTGGAGAGGGGGAGCCGGCCGCCGAGCCGTTGGCGATGCCACCAGGGTTGTTCACCGTGCTTTTCGCATTCAGCGGGTCACTGCCCCTTTCATACTCTTCCTGATCACTGTCTCCATCGCCATCCGTGTCCATTTTTCTGGGATGGGTGCCAAGGCGTTCCTCCTGCCAGTTGCTCAGTCCGTCAAAATCGGAGTCCGTGTCCGGATTGTCATGGACAAGCGGATTGAAGCCATACTCCTGCTCCCAGCCATCGCTGAAGCCGTCGCCGTCGCTGTCTCGTTTTCTGGGATCGGTGCCGGCGGCGAGTTCTTCGGCCAGGGTAAGGCCATCACCATCCAGATCACTCTGCAGGGAAGGTTTGCTGGCTGCGCTGAATGGATTGCTTTGCAGGTTCATTTCAAGCTGGTTGGTCCAGCCGTCACCATCGGTGTCTCGATCTGCCGTGGCGGGATTGTCCGGATAGCGCGGGTGGGTGCCGTTTTGGTATTCCTCCAGGTTCGACCAGCCGTCATGATCGGGGTCAATCAGGGCGAGGATCCGGTTGCGCGCGACTCTGGCCGTGTTCTCCGAGGTGGGGATGGCGATCACGGAATGGGAGGCGGCGGTGATGGGGTAGTCGGGCAGATATCCTTGAGGAGCCCGTTCATTGGCGAGATCGTGCAGCAGCCCCCAGGTCGATTCGGGCAGATCATTGATCGACGTGGCTGGATGATAGCCAAAGTGAAGGGGGCTTGCCTCGGCGTCGAGGGCGCTGGTCTTGTTGAGCAGGTGCGCTGGCATTTCGTTCTGGGCGGTCTGGACTTCCCAGGCATCCGGCAGACCGTCGGCGTCGCTGTCCCCGGCAGGGATGGTGACGTTGATGGTGCAGGTGCTGCTCGCGGACTTCAGGCCTGCGGGCGTGTCACTCCCTGGGGTGGACTTGAGCGTCAGGTTCAGGGGACCTTTTTTCCAGGTCGGATTGACATGCAGCAGGGCGATGCCCTGGGCGTCGGTCATGGTGGGAGGCAATGTGTTTTTGAGATGCCAGTCCTGGTTGGAGGAGCTGCCTCCGCCATTGCTCCAGGCCAGAAGGGTGAGCGCGTCCGGTGCGCTGGCCGTGAGTCGCTGGCCTGCCAGCGGCCAGGAGCCTCCGGGGCCACGGAGCACGGTTCGCAGGCGCAGGGGCTGGGCCATGGGCTGGAGTGCGGTGGCGTTGCGCTGTGCTGCCGGGGTGAGGATGTCGATGGCATAGGCGGGCTTTTTGCCCGCGTTCAGGGGATCGGTGCCGGTGGTCAGCTCCATGGCGTCCGTGAATCCATCCCCGTCCGTGTCACGTCCGGAGGTTTCGGCATAATCGGGCAGCTGCGGATTGAGGTTCTGCAGGTGTTCGTCGGCGTTCATGAGGCCGTCGTGGTCGGGGTCAAGAGCGGCGAGCACCTGCCAGTAAAGGGCAGCGACCTGCTTGTCGATCCAGGCGGCGCGCCGGCTGTTCCAGGTGGTGGCTGGAGCGGCGACCAGGGCGGTGGGGAACTTGGCCTGAGCGATGGCATAGATGGGGACCAGATGGCTGCTGCGCTCCACGGGCTGGCCGTCAACCGTGGGCACATAGTGGAGGCTGCTCCAGCCCTCCCAGCCTGAAGAGCCCGGAGTCAGGCGGTTCAGAACCCTGCCAAGCGCTTCAAGCTCGGCGTTCAGCCGGTCATCTTCCAGGGTCAGCGCAGCGCGCTTCGTCTTGATGGCGGCGGTGCTGCCAGTGAGTTCTCCCATTTCCGTTCCAATGGCGCGGCGGCGGGTCATGATGACCTCGGTGCGGCTGAGCAGGGCAGCCCTGGCGTTCGGCAGGTCACTGTCGGACGCATCACGCCAGTCCAGGTCGTTGGCCGCCTCCCAGGCGGTGGGCATGCCGTCATCATCCGGATCCTTCGCCTTGGGCAGTTCCAGAGCTGACAGACGCATGCGCATGCTCTCAGGAAGACTATCAGGCAGCGGGTCGGGAACAATGAGAGGTGGAGTCAGCTGTGATAACCAGCCGAGGTAGCCCAGAGGAAGATGGTCGGAACCATGAATGGTTTGCAGGGTGGTCGAGGCTGCATGGACGATGCGCGCCGGGTTGAAGAAGCTTGCCGGGATTTTGCCGTCGTTGATGGCGGCGGTTTCATGCAGGGCCCGGCGCAGCTGGCCATCGTTCATCCAGGCGGCATGGCGGCTCTGGCGGCTGAGGATGCCGCCGGCTGCGGCGATGGCGGCGCTCTTCGGAGGTGTTCGGGTGGTCACCTTGTAGGTGGCCGTCTTGGAGGCGGAAGGCGGCGCGCTGGAAGCAATGAAGGGATGGGTGGCCACAGCCAGCGGATCCTTGCCCTTGCCGCCCCAGGAACAGGTCAGCTCCTCCAGGGTAAGCAGGCCGTCGCCGTCCGGATCGGACACGGCGTCGGCAAAGTAATACTTGTTCAGCCTGCCCGGATAGGCGGCGTTCCAGGCGTCCTCCATGACGTTGGTCAGGCCGTCGGCGTCAACGTCGGTGCTTTTGGCACGGTCACGAAGATCCCGGCCGGCGAGGTACTGCTCCAGGTTGCGGACGCCATCGCCATCGAGGTCGCCGTCAGCGGTGACGACCAGGGGGAGATACATGGCCTCCACAAGATCCGGGATGCCGTCCTGGTCGGAATCTGTGTAGTCGGCGAAGAAGTAATCGTCGTTGGCGGACCACAGGCCTTTGCTGACGATGCTGCGCAACTGGAGGGTGAAGAGAGGCTCATTCGAGTTGCTGGCGCTGAATGTCAGCGTGGCGGAACGGGCCTTGGTGGTGGGGGCCGGGGCCAGGAAGCTGAGAGTTAAGGGACGCCTGTCACCCGGCGAAAGGGCGGTGCCGTAGATGGTGCCCAGCCGGAACTGGGCGGCATCGGGGCCGGACAGGCTGACGTTTAGGCCGGCCAGTGTCGAGGTGCCGATGTTGGTGAGGACAAGCGTCTTGGTGAGCTCGGACTTGGCGGCGGTCGCGCTCTTGCTGGGAAAGGTCAGGGTCGAGCCGTTGGCATGTTCAACGACGCGTGTTTCGCCGGATGCATCAGGAGCAGAAACTCTCTGGGAAAGGCCCATGGAAAACTGCGGTGCCGGCGATTCCCCGGCTGCTTTTTCTTCCTCCTCCTGGGAAAGGACCAGCCCGGTGGGTTCCAACGGGTCGGAGTGATAGGCATTGAGTTCTTCGCCGTCCGTGAGCCCGTCGCCATCCGTGTCCACCTCCAGGGGGCTGGTTCCCAGCTGCACTTCATCGGCGTCAGAAAGACCGTCGCCGTCACTGTCAGACTCACCGGGGCTAGTGCCGAGCGTCTGTTCCTGCGCATCGCTCAGGCCGTCGTTGTCCTGATCCTCGGGGAAGGCGTCCAGGACATCCGGGATGCCATCTCGATCGGTGTCAGCAGGAGCCTCGGACTCATCGTTGACGCCGTTGGCGTTGTGGTCGTTCCAGAGCCTGGCGTCGAAGGGATGGGAATCACGATCCCCGGTGTAGCCGTCACCGTCGGCGTCCTCGTCGCCTGCGCCGTCAGGGGCGCTTCCGGATTGTCCTGTGCCTGCGGCCATGGAGGCTTCGACGTCATCATTGACGCCGTTGCCGTTCCAATCGCACCACAGATTGTTGGAGCCGGGGTGTGAGTCCTGAAGGTTGCTGACGCCATCCTCGTCCCAGTCTTCAAGCTGATCATTGCGGCCGTTGAAGTTCCAGTCGTTGAAAAGTGCTGGATCTCCCGGATGCGAGTCCGTTGAGTCCGAGGTTCCATCGCCATCAAGATCAGTTCCAGGAAGCTCGGCGTCATCGTTGATGCCGTTGCCGTTGCGGTCGTTCCAAAGGCCGGGGTCCAAAGGATGGCTGTCCTGGCTGTCGGGCACATGGTCGCCGTCGGAGTCGGGAATGTTGAGCGCTGACAGGGGATTGGGATCCACAGGGTCCTTCAGGCCGTCGCCATCCCAGTCATCAGGGGAGGCTCCGGGACCGAGGAGAAGCGTGTTGACCGTCAAGCAGCCATAGAAGGCGTTGTAGTCCGAGATGCCGTCGGCATTGCTGTCCGGGGACAGGGGGTTGGAGGCAGTGACCATGACTTCATCATGGTCACTGAGGCCGTCATGGTCGGTGTCAGGGTTGAAGGCGTCCGTGCCTGCCGCAGCCTCCTCAACATCCGGCAGATGATCGCCGTCGGAGTCCAGGAGCGGAGCTGGGACGGGTTCAGGAGGAGTTTCGGGCACCTCCGCGGGATCGGAGGTGTCGTCGGGCTCGGAAGCAAAGGTGTGGTAAGAACCTGGGGGAAGAGGCAGGGGTGGCAGAAGAAGCTGGGCGATGAGCAGACCGTGGAGGAGGTGCCAGCGTCTGGACCGGGAGCGCAGACGGCCTAACCAACAGGAGCGATGGGAGTTGGCGGTGAGGGAGGAGGAACAGGCCTGTGGGGGGAGGTGGCGAGCATCCATGGAGTGCACCCGGGGAAAACCGGGGCTCCATGTCTAGACAAAAGGCTTAAATAAAACAGTCGGTAAAACTACCGATAATAAGACGAAGTCGTATTAAGTTCAGCCTGACTCGAACGCGCTTTGAAAGTGTGTCATGAGGTCACACCGGCCGGTCTAACAACCGAGCGTGTCAACGTCATGCAACACTCAGGGCCTCAGATGATGACTTGAGCGTGTCAGGCGCTGCCGCTGGCAGCTCCGAGAGTTTGACGTCTTTGCACCAGGTCTGGAAGGAAGGTTTTTTCACCTTCTTTCATGATGTCCCGCATCAGCAGGTCAGGGCTGAGGCGAGCAGGTCGTTTTGCAGGGTTGGGTCGGCGCGCAGGGCGGTCTCCGGCGTGGGGCGCAGGGCGGGGGTGATGAGGCCCTGGGCGCCGGTTTTCAAAACGACGGTCTCCAGCGCCTCGGTGAAGGCGGAGACGGCCATGCCTTCCTCATCGCGGTCAAAGGTCAGGCCGTTGAGCAGGGCGACGTGTTCGTAGCGGTCGATCCACTCTGCGGCACGGGTCTTGTAATGCTGGAGGACCACGCGCAGCAGGGACTCGGCGGCGCGTTCCTGGGAGTCGCGCAGGATCTGGTAGGCCAGGCAGCGGGCGACATCCGCCGCCGCGGAGACAAGGCCGGTTTCAACGGCACCGGGGTCGAGCTGGCGGTGGCGGTGCTCGTAATGGAAGCCGAGGTCCACCTGGCACATTTCATGGGTGCGCAGGTGGCGGTGGACTTCGCAGAGCATGGCGACCTCGAGGCCCCAGGCGGAGGGGATGCTGAAGCGTGAAAGCGTGCCGATGTCCGCGGCAAACTCGCCGGAGAGCGGGTAGCGGAAGCTTTCGAGGTGATCGAGGAGGGGCTGCGGTCCCAGGACCTCCTGGAAGGCCTGGACGAGTGGGAAAATGAGCAGGCGGGTGACGCGGCCGTAGAGGCGGTCGGCGACGCGGCTGTAGTAGCCCTTGGCGAAGCGGTAGGCCATGCGCGGGTGGGCGACGGGATAGACCAGCTTGGCGAGCAGGCTGGTGCCGTAGTTCAGGATGTCGGTGTCATGGCTGACGACGATGCCGTCATGGCCCTTGGCGCGGAGGTAGGTGATGCCGGCCCAGATGTTGGCACCCTTGCCGTGGGCATGGGCGCCATTGACACGGTCATGGACGGACTGAAGGGCGGGGCCGTCGTTCCAGAGAAGCGTGAGGGGTTTGTCACCGATCCATTCACGGCACCTGGCTCGTGCGGACTGCATCTGAGCCTCGTCCATGGCGTTCATGCTGAGGATGACCTCGGCGATGTACGGGACTTCGGCGACCTGGCGGAGGATGGAGGGAAGGGCGGGGCGGGTGACCTCGGTGTGCAGGGCTGGCAGCAGGAGGGCGACCGGCTTTTGCTGCGTCAGGGCCAGCAGTTCGGCTTCGCGGGCGGTGCTGTCGGGCGTGGCGAGGTGGTGCAGCGTGGGCAGGCGCGCGTGCTGATAAAAGTCGGCCATTCGAGGTCGGGAGTCGGGAGCGGGGAGGGTGAGAAAAGGGGCGCCTAGATTTGCGAGGCGGCGTCTTTTGGCATCACGGTGTCCCCCGCGTCAACTTCCGATGTGGAAATCTCTGCCGTGACCGGGTCTTCGGCCGTGTCGGCGGCTTCGTTTTCGATCTCGATGGTCTGGCGCATCTGCCGGGAGATCCAGGGGCGGACGAGGCCGTAGATGAGGTAACTCACGAAAAGGACGGAGGGCATCCACTGCCAGTTGCGCACGCTGAAGGCGACGAGGATGATGGAAATGAGCACCCAGGCGGGGGAGCGGCGGGTGCGCCAGTTGACCGACTTGAAGCTGGGGTACTCCAGGTCGCTCATCATGAGGTAGGAAAGCATGACCATGAGGCCGGCGAGGCCGTACTTCCAGGGGCCGATCTGCTTCTGGCCTTCATCGAGCCAGATCATGAGGAGGGTCAGGGAGGCGATGACGCCGGCGGCGGCGGGGATGGGGCAGCCGCGGAAGTGCTTGCTGTTGGTCTTGTTGTCGCTGGCGGCGAGGCAGTTGAAGCGGGCGAGGCGGAGGGCGCCGCAGACGAGGTAGGCGGAGGCGATCAGCCAGCCGAGGCCGGCCGGGGTTTCGATGTCCTTGAGGACGATGTCATGGACGAGCAGGGCTGGGGCGACGCCGAAGCTGACGATGTCGGCGATGGAGTCGAGCTCGCGGCCGAAGGGGGATTCCTGTCCGCCGAGGCGGGCCACGCGGCCGTCGAGGACGTCGAACAGGCAGGCGGCCAGGATGGCGATGATGGCCCAGTAATAATGTTCGGTGATCTCGCCTTCGCGGCCTTTGAAGATCTGCAGGATCGCGACGAAGCCCGACAGGATGTTGCCTGCGGTCATCATCGTGGGCAGCACATAGATGCGGGGTTCGCGCTCGATCATGGGAGGGGAAGTGTAGCGCGTCGGACGGGCTTGCCTAGGCGGAATCTGGAAAAGTGCCGGCGGATGGCGGCGGTGGCAAGGTCAGTTAGAGGCCTTCTTTTCGGCCGCAGGCAGGGAGATGTTGGCGATCCAGCGCGCCTCCGTGAGGGAGTCGGTGTAGGTGCCTGTCTCGGCGGGCTTGAAGATGCCGTTGGCGCGCTTGATCCAGTCCTCGGCTGTGGGGATGTCCTTTTTCTGGAAGGCGATGGCGGCCTTGCTGAAGTAGAAGGCGGGGGTGTCGTCCATGAAGGTGAAGTGGGTGTTGAGGATCTTTTCCGCCTCGGGCAGGTGATCCTGCTTCACCTCGCAGACGAGTTTTTTGAAAAGCACCATGTGGCGGTAGACGAGCGGCAGCTTGGGGTTGTCGTCGAGCAGTTTCTGAAAGGCGAGGGCGGCGGCGGGCCAGTCATGACTGACGAAAAGGATCTCCGCCTTGTTGAAGAGCAGCGGGAACTCCCCGGGTGACAGTTTGAGAGCCTGGTCGAAGCATTCCCCGGCCTTGACCAGGTCACGAAGGGCGCTGGTCATGTAGAGCGAGCCGCGGATGTTGATGAGCTCAGGCCGGTCGGGATGCCTGGCCTCCAGGGCGTCCAGCTTGTCCATCGCCTCGGCGTATTTCTGAGTCTGCATGAGCTGCTGGATCTCCTGGGCCTGCACCACCACGTCCGGTGGCAGCGGGGCGCGTGCCTGCTGCGCGTTCAGGCCTTGGCAGATGAAGACGGTGGCAAGAAGGGTGGTCAGGAAGCGCGAGTGCATGGAAGGCGATCATAGGGGACGCCTTTCCGGCAGGCAAGCACGGAGCCGTCGCAGGCTTTTCAGTGCCTTTCTTGACTTTAGGTCAGGAGGCGGCATGACATCCGCTCCCCAAACCCACATGCCTCAAGCCCCCGAGAAAAAATACTGGGTCGTCCGCGGTTCCTCCATCCACAGCCGCGGCCTCTTCGCCAGGACCGACATTCCTGAAGACGCGCCCATCATCGAATATGTCGGTGAGCGGATCACCAAGGCGGAGAGCCAGCGTCGGGGCAAGGCTCTGGAGGAAAAGGCGCGCAAGACCGGCGGTGCCGCCGTCTATATCTTCACCCTTAACAGCCGCTATGACATCGATGGGGGTTTTCCCGGCAATCCGGCGCGGCTGATCAACCATTCCTGCGAGCCGAACTGCGAGGCCTACATCATCAAGGGCCGTATCTGGATTTACTCGCTGAAGGCGATCCAAAAGGGCGAGGAGCTGACCTACAACTACGGTTTCGACCTCGAAACCTGGGAGGAGCACCCCTGCCGCTGCGGCAAGCCTTCCTGCGTGGGGTACATCCTCGACAAGAAGCATTGGAAGAAGCTCGGCCGCATCCTCGAGAAGAAGGCGGAGAAGGAGAGGAAGATCGCCGAGCTGGAAAAACGCGCCGCCGAGCTGCAGAAGGAGCTGGATGCCGACAAACCGGTCCGTCGTGCAGGCAGCGCCAAGCGCAGCCGCAAGAAGCTGGCCGCCTGATCTGAGGCGGTCACGGCTGATGTTTGAGCGGAGACAGACGGGCGTGATGCCGGCGTTATGCCTGAATGCATCCGCTGATCCTTCTTTCCTGCTTTTTGTTTGGCACCGCCTGCCTTCAGGCGGCCCGCCCCAACGTGGTCATCATCCTTGCCGACGACCTGGGGTATGGCGATCTGGGCTGCTACGGCCATCCCCGGTTCAAGACACCGCGCATCGACCGCATGGCGGCGGAGGGGGCGAGGCTGACCCAGTTCAACTGCCCGGCTCCTTTTTGCGCCCCGACCCGCGCCTCGTTGATGACCGGACGCCAGCCCTTCCGCTGCGGCATGACGCAGAATCCTGCGCCGGACGGCGGGCCTGAGGCGGACGCCCTTTTTCTGCCGAAGTCCGAGCTGACGCTGGCCCGGGTGCTGAAGTCGGCGGGTTATGCCACGGGCATGGTCGGCAAATGGCACCTGGGGCACAAGCCCGGCACGCTGCCCACAGACCGCGGCTTTGACGAATACTTTGGCATCCCCTACTCGAACGACATGCGTCCCGTGCAGGTGCTGGAGGGCACGCAGGTGGCGGAATATCCGGTGGTCCAGGCGACGCTGACGACCCGTTATTCCCGGCGTGCGGCGGACTTCATCCGGCGGAGCAAGGACGGGCCGTTTTTCCTCTACTTTGCCGAGGCCATGCCGCACAAGCCGCTGGCCGCGTCCGAGAAGCATTACAAGCAGGGGGCGGCGGGGCTTTATGGGGACGCCCTGGCGGATCTGGACGACAGCGTTGGCACCGTGCTGGACGCCTTGAAGGAAAACGGGGTCGATGAGCAGACGCTGGTGCTTTTCACCAGTGACAACGGCGCCTGGTTCGGCGGAAGCTGCGGCGGCCTGCGAGGCATGAAGGGCACTAGCTATGAGGGCGGCTACCGCGTGCCGATGATCGCGCGCTGGCCTGGCCGCATTCCCGCCGGTCATGTCAGCGACGGACTCGCCACGATGATGGACCTGTTCGCCACCGTCCTGAAGGCGGCGGAGGCGCGGATGCCGGATGACCGGGTGCTTGACGGTCGTGACCTCATGCCGCTGTTCACCAGCGACGCCGGGTCGCCGTATGAATTCATCTTCGGTCATCAGGGACCCCGGCTTGCCACCGTTCGGGATGCGCGCTGGAAGCTGCATGTGCTGCCGTCGCGGATGATGGCGCTGAAGCCCGGGGCCGATGGCCGCTGGCAGGACCCCAGGGCTCCGGATGGCGTGACCATCCTGGCCCCCTTTGAGCAGTACAACCTGGACGCGCCCCCGGGTCTGACCACGGGTGTGGAGCCGAAGTCGATGCAGCTGTTCGATCTGCAAAACGATCCCGGCGAGCAGAAGGACGTGGCGGCTGAGCATCCCGTGGAGGTGAGGCGCCTGAAGGCCGTCTATGATGCGATGAACCGGCAGGTGCCGCAGGTCGCGGAGGTGAAGCGTGCGCCCTATCCAAAAGCTGGGAAATAGCCAGGGCTGCGCATGAATCATGGCAGAATGGTTTCTGCGATCCACGGATGCCATTCTTTGGGCGGTTGGAGGACGCATTAAAAGCACGAGGGAAACGGACTGGCGGGGCGTCTCGATAAGATGCCGGGTCAAAGGCATGCCCTTGCAGGACATGATCGACGGCCGCTTGTGGAAACGTTATTCCGGGCCTGCATGTCACGATCCATCGCCGCCCTTCTCGCCTTTCTTGCCCTTTCACCCCTCGCCGCCGAGCAGGTTGGTCCGTGGGATCTCACGATGCTGAAAAACACTGTGCCCGCGATGAAGTGGGTGCGTCAGGACCAGCCGATTCATTCATTGACCTATGCCGGGGAGAAGTATCTGGGCCGTGACACCAGCGTGTTCGCCTTTTACGCCTCGCCGAAGACGCTGGGGCAGACAGTGAAGGAGGGGGCGCGGTTTCCCGGAGTCGTGCTGATTCATGGCGGCGGTGGCACCGCCTTTGCCGACTGGGTGCATCTCTGGGCCAGGCGTGGCTATGCCGCGATCGCCATGGACCTGAACGGCTCGCGGCCGCCGGAGCCGGAGTTTGACCCGAAGACCGGCCTGGCCGTCGGCAACGGGCATCGGGGTGAACGCACAAGGCTTCCGGATGGCGGGCCTCCCCATGGCGGACAGGAGAAGTTTGGCAGCATTGGCGGCGACACCAGCGACGACTGGCCCTTTCATGCCGCCGCCAGCGTCATGCGTGCGCATAGTTTGTTGCGCAGTTTTCCCGAGGTGGCCCCCGAGCGAACCGCCGTCACCGGCATCAGCTGGGGCGGCTACACGACCTGTCTGGCCGCCTCCCTCGACGATCGATTCAAGGCGGCCGTGCCGGTTTACGGCTGCGGCTTCCTGCATGAGGGCGAGTCGGTGCAGAAGCCGTCCATCGACCGGCTGGGTGACCGCGCCGCGCAGTGGGTCAGGGAATACGACCCGGGCTCGCTGCTGCCGCTCTGCCGGGTTCCCATCCTCTTCGTCAACGGCACCCATGACATTCACTACCCGCTCGACAGCTGGATGAAGAGCTGCGCGGTGGTGCCTGGGGAGAAGCAGTTGCGCATCCAGATGAACATGGCACACGGGCATCCGCCAGGCTGGGCTCCGGCGGAGATCGGCCTTTTCATCGATTCCAAATGCAACGGCGGCAGGCCGCTGCCGGTTCCAGGCAGGCCGCGCATCGAGGGGGAGGACGTCAGGCTGACCGTGAAGACGGTCGCTCCAGGCGGCTTGAAGAAGGCGGCGCTGCATTACACCACCGACACCGGCCTGCGCTCGAAGCGGCAGTGGACCACGGTGGAGGCGGCGGTTGCCGTGCCTGTTTTTGAAAATGAGGGCCTGCGTCTTCAGGTTCAGGAGGTCAGGGCTCCCCGTCCGCCAGCGGGAGCCAACACCTGGTTTATGACGGTCACGGATGACCGTGATGCCATGGTGAGCACCGAGGTGCAGTTTCAGTAAGCGCCTCGGGATCCAGGCAAAAAGAAAGCGGAGCCGGATGTCCGGCTCCGCCTCGGAAACAAGCTGTGCGGATGTTACTTGTTCACTTTCTCGAACCTGGCTTTGCACTTGTTGCAGCAGAAGGCCACGGTTTTGCCGTCCTTGCCGGTGGCGGTGATGCTGGAGCCAGCGGGTTTGCGGCTGATGGGGCACTTGTCAGCAGCCAGGGCGCTGGGGGGCGAACAGGACAAGGGTGGTGAGCAGTGTTTTCATGGGGGGAGTGTGGGGACATGCGGCATCACCAGCCTGAACTGGCCGGAAAATCATGGGCAGGCTATCCTGACCGGCGTCGGATTTCGATCTTTTCGTTAGACCGGTCCGGGGCGAGGGGCTGCTTCGGAAGTTCCGCGGCCTTTTTTCGAGAGACAATCAAGACCGCAGGGATTTTTGTTTTGCGTTGTCGTCGGGGAGGGTTTGGGTGCGGTTCATCTGCCTTTCCTCATGAGTTCTGTTCCCACCGCCTCGATTTCCCCTGAAACCACGCTTGCCGAGGTGCTTCGAGCCTATCCCGGGGCGCAGAGGGCGCTTTTTGCCAGGTATCATGTCGGTGGCTGCAGCGCCTGCGCCTACCAGCCGACTGAGACGATTGCACAGCTCTGCGCGCGCAACCAGCTTTCGGTTCCTGAAGTCATCGCGCACATCGAGTCCAGTCATGGCGAGGACATCCGGCTGCAGATCAGTCCGCAGGAGCTGGCGGAAAGCCTGAAGGCGGGGGCTGAGCTGAAGCTGCTGGATGCCCGGACGCGTGAGGAGCATGAGGCGGTGAAGATTCCGGGGGCGGTGCTGGTCACCCAGGAGCAGGTGCAGGAAGCCTTCAGCAACTGGCCCAAGGAAACCCTCATCGTCCTTTACGATCACACCGGCGGACGCAGCATGGACGTGGCCGCCTATTTCCTCGGGCATGGATTTACCAACACCAAGTGCCTGGCCGGAGGGATCGACGCCTACAGTCGTGAGGTTGATCCGAGCCTTCCCCGTTACCGGGTGGAGATGGAAGGCTGAGGCAGGCGGGTGATCCTGACGGTGCAAAAGGAGCCTGATTGAAACGATGTCCCGCATCCATGACATCCCCGAAGAAGACCGTCCTCGGGAGCGGCTGATGCGACTTGGGGCCGGGGCGCTTTCGGATGCGGAGTTGCTGGCGATCTTCATCAACACGGGCATGAAGGGGGAGAACGCGCTGCAGGTGGCCCAGCGGCTGATGCGTGAGCAGGGAAGTCTGAGGAATCTGTCGCGCATTGAGGCGGTCGAGCTGGCGCATATGCGGGCGCTGGGGCCAGCCAAGGCGGCGCTGCTGGCGGCTTCGTTTGAACTGGGGCGGCGTGCCGAACAGGCGGCGGCCCGGGAGGTTCCGCTGGACAGGCCCGAGCTGGTGTATCGGTTCATCGGGGCGGAGATGCAGGCCCTGAGTCATGAGTCGGTGAGGGTGATCCTGCTGAACCAGCGGCTCTGCCTGGTGCGGCAGGAGGAGCTTTTCCGGGGCACCATCAACGAATCCACCGCCCATCCCCGCGACATTGTCACCAAGGCCCTGGTGCATCGCGTGCCGGCCTTCATCCTGGTCCACAATCATCCTTCCGGCGACCCGTCGCCGAGTGATGCCGACAAGCGGCTGACACGGCGGTTGAAGGAGGCCGCCGACCTCCTGGGGCTGTGCTTTGCGGATCACCTTATCGTGGGCTGTCCGGCCGAGGGGCGCCCGCAGCCGTATTTCAGCTTCCGGGAGTGCGGGCTTCTGTGAAGCCGGGCCGGGGGGAGCCGATGTGAAGAACAGGGAAGGCGCTGGCGAAGCCATTGCAAACGCGTTCCATCGACGGTAAACACCTGAAACGGAATCCCTGCCCATGCTCCTGATCATCGACAACTACGACTCCTTCACCTACAATCTCGTCCAGTACTTCGGCGAGATGGGGGCTCAGATGGAGATTCACCGCAACGACCAGATCACCCTGGAGGAGATCGCGAAGAAAAACCCGGACCACATCTGCATTTCGCCCGGCCCCTGCACTCCCAAGGAGGCGGGCATCAGCTGTGCGGTGATCGAGAAGTTTGGCCGGAGCACGCCCATCCTGGGGGTCTGCCTGGGGCACCAGAGTATCGGCCATGTCTTTGGGGGCGATGTCGTGCGCGCCGGGCGTCTCATGCATGGCAAGGTTTCCAAGATCCGCCACCAGGGTCAATCGGTCTTCAAGGGGCTTCCGGAACCCTTCACGGCCACGCGTTATCATTCGCTTCTGGTGAAGCGCGACACGCTGCCCTCCTGCCTGGAGATCACCGCAGTCTGCGACGACGATGAGTCGGAGATCATGGGCCTGCGGCACAAGGAGCTCCCCATTCACGGCGTGCAGTTCCACCCCGAATCCATCCTCACCCAGGACGGCAAGAAGCTGTTGAAGAACTTCCTTGAGATGTGAGGGGGTGAAGTCAGAAGTTCGAAATCCGAAGTCAGAAGTCAGAAATTCAAAGTTAGAAGTTAGACAATCGAAGACCGCCGCTTTCTGTCATGGCCTACTTCCTGACCTTCCTTGCCGGATTTTTGGTTGGGCTGGCGACTTGGCTGATCTGGCTCGGGCTGCGTTTTGCCTCGGATTTGAAGGCCGCGCGGGATGCGGTGGCTCATTACCACGATGGCACGGATCACCCGAAGGACATCGCCGCCAACAGGGCCGTGGAGGACTGCAAGAACCGGCTGCGCTGGCAGAAGCGCCTCAATCCCGAGTGGCTGCCGCCGCTGGTTGATGAGGTGCCGAAGCTGGTGCGAGAGATCGCCGCGATTTATTATCCCGAGCATCCGGATCCGCTGCTGGCGCCCGGGCTTGGGCAGTTTTCCCGGGCGGTGCACCTGACGGCGCTGGACGTGGCCGACTTCCTGCAGACACGCAGCATCGGCCGCCTGGTGGACGTCAGCGCCAGCACGGCCTTGAAGACCTGGGAGATGACGCACAAGATCGCCACGCATGAGACGATGCAGTCGGTGGGCAAATGGTACAAACGCCTGCTGCCGGTCTGGCAGGTGCTGAAGTACAAGTCGCCGGTCACCTGGGCCGGCGTCGCGGTCTCCAACGTGGCGGCACGCACGCTGCAACCCGCCCTGATCGACATCATCGCCAAGCGGACGATCGATCTTTACGGCAGCGCCATTCAGCGGCCGAAATCATCGACCCAGACCGTGACGGCGCCAGCGTCCGCACTTTCGGCACCGATGGAGGATGCCGAGGGCGGGCGTTGATCGGAGCGCGGATTTCCAAATCCTCAGCCGGGTGGTTCGCTAATGTGCGTTAAATTTGTATGTCGGTTGCTTCAAGCCGAAGATCGGGCTGCAAGGCTTGCGCCGAAATGCAGGATGTCTGGACAGGGTGAGCGGTTGGGCCGGTCAGGCTCAAGGCTCATCTCGCGGAGCGAGATGGCAACTTTGCTTCGCGTGATCGTTGCTGTCCGGCTATTTGGGTGCGGCCCTGGAAAGGCAGCGCCGGAGCGCGGATTTCCGAATCCGCAGATGAGTGGTTCGCCTCTGCGTTTTGAAACCTGTCTCCCGCCTGCTTCAATTCGATGAAGGGACAGGCCTGGGGATTCGAACAAGGCTGAAGATGACTCCACGCCTCCCCCGCGTTCGAGGTGCAGCGGAATCGGAGTTCCGCGCTCCACTGAGAACGGCTGCGGAATCGAGGCGTCTCGATCCACGAGGCAGCGCAGGCCATTCACAGAGACAAAGCGGCCATCTCAGAAAGTTCAGCGGCTCAGCATCATTTTCAGTCGATGGGCCTCGGCGAACCCTGGATCGATGCGAATCGCTTGTTCGGCGGCGGCCAGGGCCTCGGCTTTCTGGCCGAGCTGTGCATGAATGGTGGCCCGGGCGTAGGGGATGGAAGGATCTCCTGGCTCGGCGGTCTCGCCCTGCTTCAGGGCGGCAATGGCTTCCGCTGTCTGTCCCTGCTGGTTGTAGGCGAGGCCGAGGTTGTACCAGGCCCTGGCAAAGCGGGGCTGGACGCGGACGCAGTCCTTCAGGGCGGCCACGGTGGCGGTGAGGTCGCCCGTTTCACTGAGGGCGAGGCCGAGTTCATAATGATACTGGGCTTCATTGGGGGCCAGCTTGAGTGCGTCGCGCAGCTTCTGGATCGTCTGCGCGGTGTTGCCCGCCGCATTGTGCAGCAGGGCGAGGTCGTGGTGGAAGGGGGGCGAGTTGGGATCCCAGCGGATGGCGGTCTCCATGTGCCGGATGGCTGCGGGGACGTCGCGTCTGGCGAAATGCCACTGGCCGAGCTGCATCTGGCCGCTGGGCTGGTCGGCATTCAGGCTGAGCATGTGCTGCAGGTCCCTGGCGGCGATGGAGCCGGCATCGAGGGATTCGCGGAGCGCCCAGGCGGCGGTGACCCTGACGCTGCGCGCTGGATCAACCAAAAGCTTTTCAAGAGCCTGCCGGACGCCCGGGGCCTGGAGCGAGGGCTCAAGCGTGCGTGCGGCCGACTGGCGAACGAGCGGATGGTCGTGACCGAGCTGGGACAGCAGGGCGCTGACGACGGCGGAATCCTCGGCCCATCGGTCCAGGACCAGGCAGGCGCTGGCCTTCCAGTGAGGGATTTCATCCCCTTGCAGCAGGGCCAGCAGTCCTTCGCGCGCCGAAGGGTCGCCCTGGCGTGCCCTGGCGATGAGCGTGGCCCGGCTGCGGGTCCTGCGGTTCATGCGTTCACCCCACCATTTCTCAGTCGCCGCGAGCGACCATTCAGTGTCCTTGTCGGTGTGGCACTTGTTGCAGGCATTGGGGATGCCGAACTGCCTGGTGAGGAGTGGATCGGGGATGGTGAAGCCGTGGTCGTGCCGGGGATGGCGCTGCATGTAGGTGGTCTGTGGCATGTGGCAGTTGATGCACTGGTTGCCGGTGCTGTTGACGCCATGAAAGCTGTGCGCCTCGGGCTGGATGGCGGGCGCGTTGGGGAAGCCGCCGGCGGTGTGGCAACGCATGCAGAGCTGGTTGCCTGGGAGGATGGTCTTCATGCTGTGCATGTCATGGCAGTCCATGCAGCGGACACCGGCGTGATGCATGCGGCTGCTGAGGAAGCTCGAGAACTCATAGTTCTCGTCGCGGATCTGGCCGTCGGCATGATAGATGTCGCCGCCGTCGGTGATGGTGAGCAGGTAGTGGTCCCAGAAGGAGTCGCCGGGCACGAAGTCACCGGTGATTTCACCACGCCGGGCGTGGCAGCCGGCGCAGTTGTCAATGTGCTGGTCACGGCTCCATTTCACAAGGGTGGGATCCTTTTCGCCGCCGCGATGCGTTGTCTGCCAGTCGTTGTGCGCCTTCATCGGACCGTGGCAGGACTCGCAGCTCACGGTCATTTCGGCCATCGTCGTGTGGTAGGTGTCGGTGGCGGCGTCGTAGTTTTTGCGGACGCGGGTGTTGTGGCAGGAGGCGCACATCTGGTTCCAGACCATGCCGCGCCCGGTCCAGTGCCCCCATTCGCCTGGCCTGCGGTCTTCGTTGCCATAGACGTTGAACCAGTCGCCCTTGTGCGGATCGAAGCAGGCCTCCATGGCATGCAGCGCGCCGCGTTCTCCGGCAACCAGGAACTGCCGGAGGGGATCGTGGCCGATGACGCGTTGCACCGGGTAGGGCTCGGTCTTGCCGCCGAAGCCGAGGGCGACGATCTCGAAACCGTCCTTGCCCTGGCGTGCCTCGGTTTTCTGGGTGCCGCTGGCGAAGGCCTTGGGCGGCACGAAGGCGGCGAGGTCCAGGTCCTGGCTGGGCAGGCGTTCAGCGAGACCGTGATGAGAACCCTGCCACTTGCCGAACTGCTCTTCGTGGCAGGCCTTGCAGCTGGCGGAGCCTGCGTATTCGGCGAAGGCCGTTTTTTCGTCCGGCATGACAAAGGCCTCGGCCGGTTTTGAAGGTGCAGCGGGGACGGGCACGGTGGTGTAATTCGGCTTCGGCCAGAGGGCCCAGGCGATCAGGCCGACGAGAAGCGCCAGGCCGCCTCCGAGCACAAGGCCGGCCCGGGCGTTGGAGGCGGGCGTGGCGGGGGCTGGGGCGGGCTGTTTCTTCATCGGCAGTGTGAATACGCGGAGGAGGGCGTCAGCGTCAACGAATCTAGACCGGTGAAAAAAGCGCTGACCTCACAAGAAGAATGCTTGAGCGCCCCGCCTTGCTTGGGTCATTCGGATCCCGCCTGCCTCCATGTCACTCATCACCGCCGCCCTGAAGCTTCGTGAAGCCCTGCGTCCTCTGCGTTTTGCGCCGCCGACGGCCTGCATTTACAATCCGCTGGATTATGCGTGGGAGGCGCATGAGGCCTACCTGAAGCGATTTGGCACGGGCAGGAAAAAGGTGGTGCTGGTCGGCATGAATCCGGGTCCATTTGGCATGACGCAGACCGGGGTGCCGTTTGGCGAGATCGCTGCCGTGCGTGACTGGATGGGCATTTGCGAGCCGGTGGGCAGGCCGGAGCAGGAACATCCGAAGCGTCCGGTGCTCGGCTTTGACTGTCCGCAGTCCGAGGTGAGCGGCCGCCGGCTGTGGGGATTGTTCAAGGAGCGCTTCGGCAGGCCGGAGGCTTTTTTCCAGGATCACTTCGTCGCCAACTACTGCCCGCTGGTGTTCATGGAGGACAGTGGCCGGAACCGCACGCCGGACAAGCTGCCCGTGGAGGAGGTCACGGCGATGGAGAAGCACTGTGACGAGCATCTGCGAGCGGTGATCTCGACGCTGAAGCCGGACTGGGTGATCGGCGTGGGAGCGTTTGCGGAGGAGCGTGCGCAGCGAGCCAGGGAGGCCCTGGGCGCGGACTTTCAGGTCGGGCGCGTGCTTCATCCCAGTCCTGCCAGTCCGGCGGCCAACCGTGACTGGGCGGGCATGGCAACCAAGCAATTGGTTAAACTGGGCGTCTGGTCATGACCAGGCGTCCACGATGCGCGCGGCGTCCGGTTGAAACCTGACTTGGCAGGTGTCGCCGACGCCGGGCCTGAATCCACCGTCGCCACGGCTGCGGCGGGCGCTGAGCACCTGGCCTCCGGCCTTGAGACTGAGCCGTTCGTGGTCGCCAAAAAAGGCGATGTCCGTGATGACAGCCTGGAAGCTGTTTCCAGGGGCATGATCAGACGGTGTTTCCTGTGAGATGAGCAGGTTTTCCGGGCGGATCATGATCTTGACGAGATCGCCTTCGCGCCATTTGGAGGAACTCGTGACAGCGGGCCGGCCGATGCCGTCGATGTGCACCCGCGCATGGCCGCCGGGCATGCTTTCCAGGATGCTGGCCTTGAGGAAGCTGGCATCACCGATGAAGTCGGCGACGAAGGTGCTGGCGGGGGCTTCATAGAGCGTGGCCGGATCCGCCACCTGCTCCACGCGGCCTGCGTTCATCACCGCCACGCGGTTGCTCAGGCTGAGGGCCTCGCCCTGGTCATGGGTGACGTAGATGAAGGTCGTGCCGATCTCGCGATGCAGGGCGCTGAGCTCGCGCAGCATGTGCTGGCGCAGTTTGAGGTCGAGGGCGGCGAGGGGTTCGTCGAGCAGCAGCACCTGAGGGCCTTTGACGAGGGCGCGGGCGATGGCCACGCGCTGGCGCTGGCCGCCGCTGAGCTGGGCGGGGCTCTTGCGGGCGTGCTCCTCCAGGCGGGTGAGGTGCAGCATGTGATCGACCGCCTTTTGAATCTCCGTCCTGCTGCGGCGTTCCATGCGCAGGCCGAAGGCGATGTTGTCGCGGACGGACAGGTGGGGAAAGAGGGCGTAGTTTTGGAAGACCGTGTTCACCGGTCGCCGTTCGGGCGGCAGGTGGGTGATGTCCTCGCCGTTCAGGGCGATGCAGCCCGAGTCCGGGGCCTCGAAGCCTGCGATCATGCGCAGGAGGGTGGTTTTGCCGCAGCCGCTGGGGCCGAGCAGGGAGAATACCTCGCCCCGGTGGATGGTGAGGCTCACGCCGTCCACAGCGGGCTTTTTGCCGTAGGATTTGCGGGCTTCGGAGATGACCAGGAAATCCTGCATGAATCCGAAAGGATGCCGGGTCGGTCAGCCGGAGGTGGGTGTGGAGGCTGCGGAGTGCCTCAGGCCATCGGACAGCTCAGCCAGACGGTGGTGGTGTTGTTTTCGGAGGCGATGCCGATCTGGATGCCCATCTGATGGCAGAGCATGGAGGCGATGGTCAGGCCCAGCCCGAGATGATTGCTTGACTTGGAACCGCTGAAGGGGCGGAACATCTGGGCGAGCTTTTCCGGCGTGAGAGTTGTGCCGGTGTTGCTGACCAGGATGTCCACACGGCGTTGTTCGGCCGGGGTGATGACTCCGGGGCCGACGATTTTAAGCATGGCGCGGCCGCCGACGGGGCCGGCGGCTTCAGCGGCGTTTTTGAGGATCTCCACCAGGACCTCCTTGAGCTTGGTGGGATCGACGTTCACGGCGGGCAGGCCCTGCTGCACATCGGCCTCTAGCTGAACGTTGTTCTTGGTGAAAGGCTCCAGCAGGGCGGTCTGCACGACGCCCAGGTATTCATTCAGGTTGAGGGCCTGGGGCTGAAGCTTGGCGCAGCCACCGGCGCCGCGAACACGCTCGCTCAGGTTGGACACACCGACAGAGGCTTCACGGATGTGCTGCATGTTTTCCGCGATGGCCGCATCCAGGCCTTCGGTCATGAGGATGAGGCTGCTGAAGCCCTGGATGACCGCGAGCAGGTTGTTCAGCTTGTGGGTCAGACCACGCAGCAGCTCCTGGTGAAAGCCGTCGCTGTGCTCGTTGCCAAGCTGGAGGTGGGTGGGGAAAACGAACTGCATGGGCGGGAGAGGAAAGTGCGCAGTCAATGCACGCGGGGAGGAGGGGTGGCAAGGCGGTTTTTGGCGCTCGTCGGACCGCAGGCGGGGCTTCTTCAGGCACCCAGGCCGGCGTAGTAGGGAGCGATGCGCCTTGCGTGTTCGTCGTAGGCGGCTTCGAAGAGTTCGGTGGCCCTTTGCGTGCCCACAACAGCGCCTGCCGTCAGAACTTTGGGCGGATGTCCGGCCCGGGTGAGGCGGTCGGCCACCTCGGCCTTGACGGCGTTCACCAGCAGGCAGCCGCCGACGGTGCTGCCTGGGGCCACAGGGGTGTCGAGCCCGTCAATTTTGACCATGGCGTCACCGACCGGGGCGCCGGTGTCGAGGACGAGGGTGGCGAAGTCCTGGAGTTTTTTGCCGCCGGGGTGACGGGAGGTGCTGGCCTCGGAGTGGTCTTTGGAGATCAGGGCGACGACCTTGACCCCGCGCCGTTGGAACTCCTCGGCCATCTCCACGGGCACGACATTGCAGCCGCTGGAGGAGACGACCAGGGCGCTGTCGCCGGGCTTCAGGTCAAAGTTGCGCAGGATGCGTGCGGCGAGGCCGCTGACGTTTTCCAGGAACATCGCCTGGCGCTGGCCGTTGGCGCCGACGACCAGGTTGTGAAAGGTGAGGGAGAGCTCAACGATGGGATTGAAGCCGGGGAAGGAGCCGTAGCGCGGCCACATCTCCTCGACCAGGATGCGGCTGTGGCCCGAACCAAAAACGTGGACCATTTGTCCGGCCAGGATGGTGCTGGCGAAAAGATCGGCCGCCTCCTGGATGACAGGCAGCTGGCCGCGGACGCAGTCGATGAGGCGGGAGGATTGATGAAGGAAGGATTCAGCGGGGGACATGCGGGATCGGCGAAAGACCCGTACGGTGCGGTGAAGTCAATTCGAATGCGGCGGATGGCAGGATTTGACCAGAAGAATGGCAGGCCGCCTGAGGCTTTCATTCAGGTGGGGCGGCATGTCGTTAACCAGGCATGGCCTTTGTCCTTGTTGGCGATCACGGGATGCATTACCTGACTTCATGATCGAAACCGGATTCGCCCTGCTGTTCGGCGGAATTTGGCTCCACTTTTTGTGCTGGCGGTTCTTTGTCCGCCCAGCACTTGAAGACAGTCAACAGCACACCTCCAAGGAAAGCGGCTTCATCAGCTCTGGCGTTCCGGCCATGGAGGATCTCTGCCGCCTCGCCAGCAATGCGGCTTGCGGACGGGCAAGGATCCTGGTTGCCGCAGACTGTCTGTTTCTCCTAGCTGCCCTGGCCGGTTTCGCGGTGCTCATCGCTCAGGCATTTTCGGGGGGCTGAGGGGCTTTCTCGAGGATGGAGGCAAGGGGTTGTTTAGCCGGGGGCAGGAGCCGATCTTTGTTCGGCAAACCTGTGCAAACAGGCTTTGACTGGAACTCAGGTGGTGCCATCTCAGGAGGCGGAGGCAGGTCAGGCTCCTGCCGCCGCCCCTTTCCACCATGGCTGCTCCGCTTTCCGCCCAAGACGTCCATCGAACCTACCACTTGGGAGGTCATGACCTGCCGGTGCTGCGCGGGGTGAACCTTGAGGTGCAGGCCGGAGAGAAGGTCTTTCTCTGTGGCCAGTCCGGGGCCGGGAAAACCACGCTCCTCTATGTTCTGGGCGGGCTGGAAAAGCCGTCCCAGGGAGATGTGCAGGTGCATGGCAAGTCGCTCTATCACGGGGCCGCCCGTGCCCGGGCGGAAATGCGCAACCGAACGATGGGCTTTGTCTTCCAGCACTATTTCCTGCTGCCGGAACTGACCGCCCTGGAGAATGTCTGCCTGCCGGCGATGATCGGCGGCCGCAAGGCGGAGGCGAGGGCGCGTGAGTTGCTGGACCGGGTGGGTTTGAGCCTGCGCCTGGACCATCTGCCGACGGAGCTTTCGGGCGGTGAACAGCAGCGTGTGGCGATCGCCAGGGCGTTGATCAATGACCCGGGCATCCTCTATGCTGATGAACCGACGGGCAATCTGGACGCGTCCACGGGCGCCGGTGTGATCGACATGCTGCTGAAGGTCGTCGATGAATCCCAAAAGACGCTGGTGGTGGTGACCCATGACCAGAACCTGGCGCGGCGTGGCGACCGTCGCCTTGTGCTCAAGCAGGGCGTGCTGGTGGAGGAATGAGACGCTGACCGCATTTCGGAAGCGGCCGGAGATGGGCGCAAAAAAAAGCGGCGCGGTTGAAGCCGCGCCGCCGTGAATGGAAGTGAAGTCAGCCGGATCAGGCCAGCACTTCGCTGAGGATGCGGCCGCCATTGACGATGTCGATGGGGCGGACGCCGTCGGCGACGATGCGTTTTTCACCGTTGATGCCGAGCAGGCGGTACATCGTCTTGGCGAGGTCTTCAGGACCGACGGCATCGCGATCGGGTTCGCCGCCGAGGGCGTCGGAGGCGCCGTGGATGTAGCCTTCCTTGACGCCGCCGCCGGCCATGGCGACGGAGAAGACGCGGGGCCAGTGGTCACGGCCGTTGGTGCCGTTGACCTTGGGCGTGCGGCCGAACTCGGAGCTGACGATGACAAGGGTCTTCTTGAGCATGCCGCGCTCATCGAGATCGCGGATGAGGCGGGCGAAGGCCTGGTCGAAGTTCGGGGCCTGGCCGTCGAAGGCGCTCTTGATGTTGCTGTGGTGGTCCCAGCTTCCGTAATTGACGGAAACCATGCGGACACCGGCTTCGACCAGGCGGCGGGCGAGCAGGAAGCGCTGGCCGGCGGTGTTGCGGCCGTATTCGTCACGAAGCTTGTCGGTCTCTTTGGAGAGGTTGAAGGCCTCGCGGGCCTGGGTGGAGCTGATCAGGCCGTAGGCGGCCTGGTAGAAGCTGTCCATGGCATTGATGGAGTCGGCCTTCTCGACGGAGCGGAAGTGTTCATCCACGGTGCCGAGCAGGTTGCGGCGGCGGTCGAAACGCTTCTCGTCGATGTCCTTCGGGGTGAGCAGGTCACGAACGGTGAAGTTCTTGTCAGCCGGGTCGCTGCCGAGGGCGAAGGGGCCGAAGGCGCTGCTCATGTAGCCGGTGCCCTGATCGGGAGCGAAGACGTTCGGCACTGCAACGTAGGGGGGCAGGTTGTTCCTGCTGCCGAGCTCGTGGGAGATGATGGAGCCGAAGCTGGGGAATTTGATGGCCGGGCTCGGACGGTAGCCGGTGAACATGTTGTGCGTGCCACGCTCGTGGGCGGCCTCGCCATGGGTCATGCTGCGGATGACCGACAGCTTGTGCATGATCTTGGAGATGTTCTGAAACTTCTCGCCGACATATTCCCCGGGGATGGAGGTCTTGATCGGGGTGTAGGGGCCGCGATAATCCGGGGAGGCGAAGGGCTTCGGATCCCAGGACTCATGCTGGGCCATGCCGCCGGGCAGATAGATGTGAATCACGGAATCTGCGATCGGCTTGTAGGTCTCCACTTCCGGCAGCGCCGTGGCGGCCTGGAGACGGAGGAGGTCAGGCAGGGTGAGGCCGAGGCCGCCAAGCATGCCGACATACATGAAGTCGCGACGGCTGACGCCGGAGCGGAGGTCAAGGTGGTTGCCCTGGCAGTTGGGATGCATTTTCATGGGAGGGGAGGAGGGGGGATGATTGTGAACAAGGTCGAAATACGAGGGGGCAGCAGGGTTCTTGCAATTCCGAAAAAAATCTTCACGGATTGTCTTTCGGAGTGTCGATTTTGTGAAAACGCCCCGATTTTGCCTGTGGTTGTGCCGAATTTGAGCCGGGTAGGCGCTGTGAAAGGCGGGTGAAAAGCCTATTTCTGGACGGCTTCGAAGCCTGGCAGGGGCTTGCCATTATCGTCCAGCTTGCCGCATGCCCAGAGCAGGCCGCGGGCGACGAGGTCGAGGAAGACGGGGGCTTCCATGGTGCTGTTGTTGTGGCCCATGGTGGTGCCGAAGACCCTGGCCTTGCCGTAGGTGTTGACCCAGACGAGGTGGTGGTCCTGCTTGGTGTCCTCGCCATAGGCCTTGGCCAGGGGGACGAAGTTTTCCCAGAGCTTCTCGTTTTTGTAGAGCTCGTCCTTGGCGTCGAGCCATTCGGCGGGGAAGCCCTTCATGACCGGATGTTCGGGGGCGATGTTCTTGACGAGCAGGTCGCGGTTTTTCTCGTGGCTCATCGAGGTCTGGCCGATGCATTTGCGCCATTCGTCGGTGGCTGCGGCGCGGTAGCTGTGGGTGGAGCAATGCAGCATCACGGCGGGCACACCTTCGTGGTGTGCCCTGGCGATGCGCTCGACAAAGGCGACATCGGTGACACCGCCAAAGCATTCGTTGTGCAGGACGACATCGTAACCCTTGGCCCAGTCGGCTTTTTCATAGATGCTGATGCGGTGGGTCTTGTCCTTTTTGCCCTCGGGGCCCTCCTCGTGGACGACGGTGAACTCGACGTTGGCGCGTGCGCTGAGGCCTTCGGCCAGGATCATCTTCTGGTTTTCGTAGTCGTGGCAGCAGCCGCCGGTGACCATGAGGACCTTGAGCGGGGCCGGGCGCGGGGCGTCGGCGGCGACGAGCGTCCAGGTGACAAGCACGGCGAGCAGGGAGACGGGAAGCAGGAGGCGTTTCATGGTCGGTGAGGCGGGCGGGAGCCTTGGGCGGAAAAGGGCCTGCGGTCAACCGTCATCCTGGAGGTTCAGGGTTTTCCGAGGGTTTGTTCAATCACTTGGTAGGCCTCGAGGCGCTCTTTGTCAGGGAAGTCGTGGTCGCTGTCAGGATGGCGGACAACGAGCTTTTCAGCGGCGCCGTAGAGCTTGAAGATGGAGGACGCCGCGGCGGCGATGCGGTCCACGCTGTCCCATTTGAAATTGGCATCCCGGAGCGGTGCGTTCACAAAGACCCGGCGCGGGGCCAGGGTGGCGATGAGTTCGTAATAATCGAAGGGGACGTCCTGGGGGTGCCCGAGGTAGTCGCCCATCCGGAGCATGTAGCGTTCCTGGACCCAGCCCTTGATGTTGCCGCCGTAGTAGTCGAGCACGGAGTCGAAGCCGCAGCTGGAGACGACCGCCTTGAGACGTGTGTCAAAGACGGCGGTGAAGATGCTGTTATGACCGCCCAGGGAGTGGCCGATGGTGGCGAAGCCGGCTTCTTTTTTCACCTCCGGCAGGCTTTCGAGGAGGTCGATGCCGCGGATGTTGTCCCACACCGCCTTCATGGTGCCGCTGGAGAAGCCGAGGGATTTCAGGTCGGGCTGATACTGGGCGAGCAGGGGATAGCTGGGCGAAAGGGTGACATAACCACGTTCGGCGAGTTCGGCGGCGTACTGGCGGTGGGGCTTGCCGCCGAGGCCGACGACGACCTTGTGGCCGATCGTGTTTTCGGTGGGATGAAGGCAGAGCACGGCGGGGGCGGGCCTGCCTGAGAGGGTGCTTTTCGGCAAACATAGGTAGGCCGGGACGCGTCCGCCGGGGCTGGACTGGTAGCTGATGAGGCGGCGGACGTAGCTTCCGCAGTCGGCCTCCTCCTCGACCTTGAGATCGAGCGGGCAGCGCATGGCTTTGCCGGGCAATGGACCGGAGACGCTTTCAAAGGCCTTCACGGCCTCGGCGCGGCGCAGCTCCCACTGGGACGGGGTGGCGGCGGTCTGGACCCGGCCGTCAGCGTCCCGGTATTCGAGCAGGTTGGTGCGGCTGAGACCGCGGAGGGGCGGGATATCGGCGGCGGAGAGGTGGCTAACCAGAAGGATGACAGCGTAGACGGGGAGCCGGTGCATTCCAGGCATACGCGCGTCCAGGGCGGCGGTTTTCGCCGGAGGGATGATCAGGCCAGGATCTCGTGGACCACATGGCCGTGGACATCGGTCAGGCGGAAGTCGCGCCCGGCATGGCGGAAGGTGAGCCTTTCATGGTCCAGGCCCAGGAGGTGGAGCAGGGTGGCGTGCAGGTCATGCATGTGCACCTTGCCATCGACGGCCATATGGCCGAGCTCGTCGGTGGCGCCATGGGAGAAGCCCTGTTTGACGCCTCCGCCGGCCAGCCAGACGGTGAAGCCGCCGGGGTTGTGATCGCGTCCGGTGCCGTTGCGTTCGGCGTAGGGGGTGCGGCCGAATTCGCCGCCCCACCAGACAATGGTGTCCTCAAGCAGGCCGCGCTGCTTCAGGTCGGTGAGCAGGCCGGCGATGGGCTTGTCAACGGCGGCTGCGTGATCGCCGTGCTTGGGCAGGTTGCTGTGCTGGTCCCAGGCGGGGTTGTTGGAGTTGTCGCCGTAGTTGACCTGGATGTAACGAACTCCTTGTTCGGCCAGGCGGCGGGCCATGAGGCACTGGCGTCCGTAGTTGTCGGTGACCTTGTCGCCGATGCCGTAGAGCCTGAGCGTGGCCTCGGACTCGCCAGCGAGGTCCATGACGCCGGGGGCCCGGGTCTGCATGCGGGCGGCGAGCTCGTAGCTTTCAAGCACGGCCTCGATCTCCTGGTCGCCAGGGGTGAGCTGTCCGGCGCCGAGGCGGCGCAGCAGCTCGAGCTGGCGGCGCTGCTGCTCTGGCGTCCAGATGTTGTTGGTGATGTTCCTGATGGTGCCCTCCCGGGCGGGCTGGCCGCTGCGTCCGACGGGCGTGCCCTGGAAGACGGCGGGCAGGAAGGCGTTGCCGTAGTTGCGCGGGCCGCCGTTGCCGAGGCTGGGGCTGAGGGTGACGAAGCCGGGCAGGTTTTCATTTTCCGCGCCGAGACCATACATGACCCAGGAGCCCATGCTGGGGCGGATGAAGCTGGTGGTGCCGGTGTGAAGGAAGAGGGTGGCCGGGCCGTGGGCGACGCCTTCGGTGTGCATGCCGTGGAGGAAGCACAGGTCGTCGACGTGGCGGTTGATGCTGGGGAAGAGGTTGGAGGCCCAGCGTCCGGTCGCACCATGCTGGGCGAAGTCCCAGAGGGGTTTCTTCAGCCGCTGGGGCGAGCCCTTGCCGGTCTTGGCCACGGTGCGGGCGTCGGCGATGTCGATGACCTTCTGGTCGTCGCGGAGCAGGCGCGGCTTGTAGTCGTAGGAGTCCACCTGGCTGACCCCGCCCTGCATGAAGAGGAAGATGATGCGTTTGGCGCGCGCCGTGTGGTGAGGTTTGCGGACGGCCATGGCTCCTCCTGCGGCCAAGGCCTGGTTTTGGGCCAGGGCGGAGGCCGCCAGCCAGCCGAAGCCGCAGCCGGAGGTCTGGAGGAAGGAGCGACGGGAGGATGGCATGGCGCTAGTACGAAGCGGTGCGGTCCCTTGTTTCGCCGGTCAGGCGCCGCGTTTCTGGGCGAACAACCATCTCCAGAACTCAGGATTGTCGTAGGTCTGCGTCCAGGAGTCGTGGCCGACGCCGGGGTAGATGGTGAGCTGGACCGGGGCGCCGAGCTTCTTCAGGGCATCGTGGATCTTGTGGCTGTTTTCCACAGGCACGGCCCCGTCCTTGTCACCGTGGAAGATCCAGGCGGGCAGGTGCTTGATGCGGCCTGCGGTGACCCAGCGGACGCCTGCGCCACCGCAGATGGGGGCGATGGCGGCGTAGGTGTCCGGGTATTCAAAGGCAGTTTCCCAGGTGCCGAAGCCGCCCATGCTGAGGCCCGTCAGGTAGACGCGGTCAGGATTGATGTGCTCCGTCTTGACCAGGTGGTCCGTGACGGCTTTCACGCCGTGGGGGTTCCAGAGGCTGTCGGGCTCGCACTGGAGGCTGGCGATGACGGCGGGGAACTTCTGACCTGCGGTGACGAGCCTGGGCGGGCCATGCTTTTTGATCAGCTCCAGGTCGGTGCCGCGTTCACCGCTGCCATGCAGGAAGATGACCAGGGGCCATTTTTTGGCGGGGTCGGCTTCGTAGCCCTCGGGCCTGCTGAGCAGGTAGCGGTATTGAACCTTGATGACAAAGTCGCCGCTGTAAGATGCAGGCGACTGGGTGTCAGCAAGGAGCGGCAGGGCCAGGAGGGCGGCCAGGGCGAACGTGGCTTGGCGGAGCATGGCGTAAAGGGCCGGAGGCGTTTCCTTGAATCACTTTTTGCCAGGCCATTCGATGACCGGCTTCACCGCATGAGCGGGAGGGGCTTCGTTGAGAGCGAAGGCGATGCTGATGGTCTGGTCACCCTTGACCTCTGGAAGGGCGACTTTCAGGATCTTGATGTTGGTCAGTTTTTTGGACTGTTCGCTGGCAGGTTCGGGGGCGGCCTCGGTCGTGAAGCTGGCTCCGGCAGGGGAGAGAATAACCGCATGCAGCTTCTGATTTCCGTCGGTCAGCACCGCGCTTTTGCCATCGACGGCCACCTCGGCGCGGGTGTGCATCTTCCAGGTGATGTTGGTGGTGTTCTTGATGATGAGATCATCCTGCAGCACGACGTAGGGCTTGGCGCCGCGCACCAGCATCGCTCCACGATGGGCCTGCTTGGCCGCCTTGGAGTATGCGTCCTTGAGGTCGACGGCCGCCATGCTGACATCGGGTGCGCTTTTCATGAAGGCGATGACGGCCTTGCCATCGAGGCTTTGATTGGTGCTGATGACCGGCTTGGGCGGCGGCGCGCCTTTTTTAGCGGCGGGCAGTTCCTCCTCCTGACCAATCTCGAGGGTGTTCTGGCCGGGCGTGCCTTCGATGTAGAGCTGGTAGCGCTTGCTGCGGTCGGCGGCCTTGGGTTCAAAGCCTGGGGCGCGATCGCTTTCCGAGCCGAGTTCAATGCCCCAGCGTTTGCCACCGGCTTCCAGAATGAAGGTGCCGAGGTCGAGCTGTGAGGTGGGAATGCTGTTGTCGCCTCCTTTCATGGCAAGGTAGTAGGCGGAGGCATCCCAGCCGGAGCGAAGGGCGGCGATCTGTCCGCCGGTCACGCCGTAATCCATGCTTTCAGCCGCGCCATCGCCCGCTGCGTAAGGGTTGTAATACAGGATGTGGCCTGTCAGATCGAGATTGTTGGTGGTGGCGGTCGGAGCGGCGCCCGGCCTGAGGGCTTTCATGCCGAAGTTGCCATGCTGACCGGCCAGCCAGGTGGAGACCCAGGGGCGGGCAAGCCGGGTGCTGTCACTGTCGCCGTAGTTGAACAGGTTGCCGCTGGGGCCGGCCAGATGCAGCCTGGCAAGCCCGGCCTGGGGCAGGCCTTCGAGCATGCTGAAGCCGAAGTCGCCGCCTGCGTTGGCCTTGAGGGTCTGCATGACCATGATGGCGTAGTCGAGCACCGTGTCACCGGCCTCCATGCCTTCAGGCCAGAGTCCTGCAGGGGCGAAACGGGTCATGCCTTTGCCGAAGACCTTGGCGGCTCCGTCCACGGCCTGACGGGCGGCTCCCGGATCGTCGTCCGCAAAGCAGATGGCCGCGATTAGAAGTGCCGAGGCCATGCGCATGTGCTCTTCATCGGGCTCCTCATCTTCCTGTTTTTTGGGGCCGCCTTTGGGGGCTGCCTTGGCCTTGGCGGCGGATTCAACACCGGCAGCCTTGCCGCGTGCGGATTCAGGGATTGGGTCGCCCTTGATGTGGGCGGCCAGGGCACCGATGCCTTTTTCAAGCATGTAGATCTTGATGTCCGCCAGCTGCTTGGCGGTGAAGCCGTCCTTGAAGTAATCATAGCCCAGGCAGGCGGCGATGAGGAAGTCGGCGGTCACCTCCGGCTCATCCACATACCAGTTCTGGAAAGTGGCGGGGTCGGTGATTGCGATCATTTCGCGGATGCCACGCTCTTTCCAGCGAGGATCGCCATCGAGAAAGTGCAGAGTGCCGAGGGTGGCGAGGCGGAAGATGGCTTGGGAACCTGGGGTGTTGGTGCCGCGTTGTTCGCCGAACACGCGTGTCAGTTCAGGAGCTTCGAGCAGTTTTTCAGCTCCTGATTTCAGCGTGGCCACCAGCTTCGCAAAGCCGGGGTCCGTGGCGATCAGTCCTTTGAGGTAGGTCCAGCCTGGCTGGGCATGGATCAGGCGGGGCCGAGTCTTGAGGACCTTGCTGACGTAATCGGCGCTGTTGGGGACTTTGAAGCTCTTGGCCGGGATGATGGTCAGGGCCGGCCGGGGTGGGGCGGGTTTGCCTGCGGGGGCGGGAGCCGCCGGAGCCGGGGCTGGAGTGGCCGGTGCAGGGGTCGCGGGGGCTGGAGTGCCTGGCGTTGCCGGGGCAGGTGGGGGCGCCGCAGGCGTTGCTGGAGCGGCAGCCGCAGGCATGGACTGCATCTTTTTCCACTCCGCAGCGGCGTAGGCTTTGTCGGTGTCGCTCAGGGCATCAATCGGGATGGTAAGGGGCGTGCCGTCTGCTTTTTTCAGCGTGACCGTGCGTGCCGCCACGTCGACGCCGGTCATTTCAGCATCGAGGGTGGTGCCGGCCTTGCTGGTCCATTTGCGAACCTCGGCGGCGGCAAGCATGGGGACGGCTAACAGGAGGGCGGGGACAATGCAGGATGTGCGTGAAGAATTCATGACCGCAGGGGCTGGGGGGGGGGATGAACGGGCAGTCTGCGTACAACCTTTGCAGGCGACAAGGGTAAAAATGACCCGTTGTCTGATTTCAGGCCACCGCAGAGGCCAGTTCACTCATGGCAGCGGATGCATCCGCCGGGCCGAAGAAGGAAGTGCCGCAGACAAAGAGGTTGGCACCGTGTCTTTTCGCGATGGGAGCGGTGCTGGCATGAATGCCGCCGTCGACCTCCAGGTGATACTTCAGGCCATGAGCGTTTCGATGCGCACTGGCGGCTGCGAGCTTGGGCATGGTCTCCTTCTCCATGAAGGGCTGGCCGCCAAAACCGGGAACGACGGTCATCACGAGCAGAAGGTCGATCATGTCCGCATAAGGCAGCGCCGCCTCGAACGGAGTCTCCGGATGCAGGGCGATGCCACACTGGATGCCGGCTTCACGGATGCGGCGGAGAGTCGCCTCGACGGAGGTGTCGTAACGTGCCTCGACATGGATCGTGATGTTGTCGGCGCCGGCCTTGAGGAAGCGTTCCAGATAATGGTCGGGCCGGTGGATCATGAGGTGCACGTCCAGGAACATCGAGGTGCACTTTCTCACCACGCCGACCATCTGGGGGCCGAACGAAATGTTGTCCACGAAGGAGCCGTCCATCACGTCCAGGTGCAGCCATTGAGCGCCTGCGGCCTCCGCACGCCTGACTTCATCGCCCACCCTGGACCAGTCGGCTGCCAGGAGTGAGGGAAGAATGAGGGGCGTTTCGTGCGTGACTGGGGGCATGCTGGCCGCATGAAGCCTGCGGCGGTGGGGGGGCGCAAGGGGAAGTTGAAATCCGAACTTTCAAAGTCGAAGCCCGAAACTCGAATTCTGAAGTCAGAGGGGCGGATGCCGAATGATGGAGAGGCCAGGGGAGGGGATGGCGTATTTGGGAATCATGAACCTGGTGAATTTTCGCTTCGTCCGCCGCCTCTCTTTCTGCTTTTGCATCCTGGGCATGGAGCTTCAGGGACAGGTGTTGCCGGGAACTGCACCCTTGGAGCCCCGGCCTGATTTTTCAGCCGACATGGTGGCGGGGATCGACCGGATGGCGCTGCGGTTGATTGACCTGTCGCGGAACGATCGCAAACCGAGCCGGGAGAAACTGCGCGCCGCCCTGGGCCTGGTGGATGAGCGGGTGCCGGTCACCGCGCTGGAGCTCGCAGGCGACACCGCCACCCCGGCGCTGATTCATGAGACGGAGACATGCCGGGTGTTTCGGGTGCGCTGGCCGGTGTTTGACGGTCTTCATGGCGAGGGGCTTTATCTTCAGCCGAAGGGCCGGGTGGTGGCGCGTGTGGTTTACATGCCCGATGCCGCCGGCAGCCCGGAGAAACTTGTGGATGCCATGCTGCTGGTCTCAGGCGCGGAGGTGGTCATCCCGGCGTTGATCAGCCGGGGGACGGAGTTCAGCACCAATGACAGGTTTGGCGTGCGGACCAACGTGCCGCACCGTGAGTGGATCTACCGGCAGAGCTACGAGCTGGGGCGTCACATCATCGGTTATGAAGTGCAGAAGGCGCTGGCGGTGGTGGACTGGTTCAAGTCCCGGTCCGAGCCGGCGCCGGTGATCGTGGCCGGGGTGGGTGAGGGCGGCATGCTGGCCCTGCATGCCGCTGCCCTGGATGAGCGGATCGACTCCGTGTATTCCGCCGGTTACTTCGGGCCGCGTGAAGGCGTCTGGCAGGAACCGCTGGACCGCAACGTTTTCGGTTTGCTGCGTGACCTCGGGGATGCCGAAATCCTCAGCCTGATCGCCCCTCGTCCGGTGGTTCTTCAGCACCTGTTTTATCCCAGCAACGTGGTTTCCATGGAGGCTGAGAAGGGGGCTCGCGCCATTGCCGCCCCGGGTCGGCTTTCCAAGCCTGACTTCAAGGCCTTTGAAGCCGAGATCGCCAGGGTCAGGGCCCTTGCGCCAACAGGCAGGCTTCTGGCGGCGACACAGGAGACCGCGAACCAGGAAATCGTTCGGCATCTGCTGCCGACGGTGGATGGTCTGTCCTTGAAGGGGGGCGGCGCCGTGCCGGTCATCCCTACTGATCCAACGCGTCAAAAGCGGCTCATCCGGGAGATGGAGGCCTTCACCCAGCGGCTCCTGGTCAGCACCGAGGCCGAGCGCAACCAGGAGTTCTGGAAGAAGCTGCCGCTCAAGACGCTGTCTGAGTTTGAGGCGCACACGGACGGGGAGCGGGAGCGCTTTTGGAAGGAGGTGATCGGCCGGCTGCCAGATCCGAACCTGCCTGTGAATGCGAAGAGCCGTTTCGTGAGGGAGACCGACAAGGTGGCGATTTATGAAGTGACGCTGGATGTCTGGCAGGATGTCTTTGCCTGGGGCTGGTTGTGTTTGCCGAAGGACCTGCTGAAGGGGGGCGCCGGCGCGAACGAGGTGCTGTTCGCGGGGAAGGAGCGCCGTCCCGTGGTGGTCTGCCAGCATGGTCTTGAAGGCCTGCCGGAGGATACGATCACGACCGATCCCTCCCAGCGTGCCTTTGGTGCCTATCAGGCCTTCACCCTGCGGCTGGCGGAGCAGGGTTATGTGACCTTTGCCCCGCACAATCCCTACCGTGGCATGCACGCATTCCGCGCGCTGCAGCGTAAGCTCAACCCCCTCGGACTCACGCTGTACAGCGTCATCAACGGCCAGCATCAGCGCATCCTGGAATGGCTGAAGGCCCAGCCCTTTGTGCAGCCGGACAAGATCGCCTTTTACGGTCTCAGCTACGGCGGCAAGTCGGCGATGCGCACGCCGGCGGTGCTCAAGGATTACTGCCTGAGCATCTGCAGCGGTGACTTCAACGAGTGGGTGCGCAAGTGCGTCTCCACCGATCTGCCGATGAGCTACATCCACACCCATGAATATGAGATCTGGGAGTGGAACATGGGCCGGACCTTCAACTACGCCGAGATGGCCGCCCTGATCGCCCCCAGGCCCTTCATGGTCGAGCGCGGCCACAACGACGGGGTGGGCGTCGACGAATGGGTGAACTATGAGTTCGCCAAGGTGCGCCGGCTTTACAACAAGCTGGGCATCGGCGGGCGGGCGGTCATTGAGCACTTTGATGCCGGGCACATGATCCATGGCGTCGGCACCTACCAGTTTCTGCGGGAGAAGCTGGGTTGGAAGTAAGGCTTCCGGCCACGAAAAAGCCCGGCAGAATCTGCCGGGCTTTGACAGGGGTGACGTTCCAAGGGGGCTGGATCAGGCCTTGGCAATGCTGGTGGCCTTGCCGTGCTCGCTGTCCACCTTCACCTTCTTGCCCACGAGCTTATCGGCGTCGTCGGCGCCCTTGGTGCTGGGGGTGAGGGTGATGGTGGCGGCGGCGCCGTCCTTGCCTTCCACCACGAGCTTCTTCGTGGCAGGGTCGAAGGACTTCAGCTTGCCTTCGTTGGTCACGACCTTGCCGCAGCCGGCGTAAGCGGAGCCGAGGGCGAGGGTGGAGAGGGCGATGAGGATGAGTGCTTTCATTGGTTTGTTGATGTGGTTTGGTGAATGCGACCGATGGAGTTGCGCATGAGCCATTATCCCAAACGCCGCTGGAATGACAATCTTAGAATGATTCCATGGGTATCTGGGCGGAATGTGCCGGAAAAACCGCTTGCCGCCCGGGCGTTCGCCCCTACCATGCGCGCCCCTTCGCCCGGCCTGTTCCTGGCGGGGGGATTCAGCAAACCTCAACCGCAGGTTTTCCGGATCAGGGCTCACTGCCCTGAGCATGCGCCCCGCTGAGCGTGTGTGCGGAACTCAGGCACCTTCAACAAAACTACATGTCCCAAATCCTCGCCGAACTCGTCGAAGCTGGTGTCCATTTTGGTCACCAGACCAAGCGCTGGAACCCGAAGATGAAGCAGTTCATCCTCGACTCCCGCAACCAGATCCACATCCTCAACATTGAGGAGACCGTCAAGCAGGTCGAAGTCGCCGCCGCCTTCCTGTCTGAAATCGCCCGCAAGGGCAGGCGCATGCTCTTCGTGGGCTGCAAGCGCCAGGCCCAGGAGGCCATCCGCGAGGCCGCCGAGGCCTGCGGCCAGTTCTACGTGAACCATCGCTGGCTGGGTGGCACCCTCACGAACCTTGAAACCATTCGCAAGAGCGTGGCCCGTCTCGGCTACCTGGAGGAGATCGAGAAGAAGCCCGAGTTCAAGTCCATGTCCAAGAAGGAACTGGCCTCCCTGAACCGCGAGCGCATCAAGCTTGAGCGCAACCTGCGCGGCGTCCGCGGCATGGACAAGTATCCGGATGCCGTGATCATCGTGGACAGCGCCCGTGAGCACATCGCCGTCAATGAAGCCCGCCGCCTGCGCATTCCGATCGTGGCGCTGGTCGACACCAACGCCGACCCGGACCTCATCGACTACCCCATCGCGGCCAACGACGACGCCATCCGCTCCATCCGCATCATCCTGCAGAAGCTGATCGACCCGGTCATCGCCGCCGCAGGTGAGAAGAAGTAATCCTTTCAACCCTGACCCCAACAGACCGACCCATGGCAGAAATCACCGCCAAACTCGTCCAGACCCTCCGTGAAAAGACCAACGCGGGCATGATGGAGTGCAAAGCCGCCCTCAAGGAAGCCGACGGCGACCTGGAGAAGGCCGAGACCATCCTCCGCAAGAAGGGCATCACCAAGGCTGAGAAGAAGGCCGACCGCCAGACCAAGGAAGGCATCGTCGCCAGCTACATCCACATGGCAGGCCGCATCGGCGTGCTCATCGAGGTGAACTGCGAGACCGACTTCGTGGCCAAGAACGAAAACTTCCAGGCTTTCGTCCGCGACGTCTCCCTGCACATCGCCGCCTCGTCGCCGAAGTACATCCAGCGCGAAGACGTGCCCGAGGCCCTCATCGCCAAGGAGCGCGAAATCGCCGCCGAACAGGTCAAGGGCAAGCCTGCTGAAATCGTCGAGAAGATCGTCGGCGGCAAGATCGACAAGATCTTCGCCGAGCAGTGCCTCCTCGACCAGGCCTTCATCAAGAACCCCGATCTCACCGTGCGTGACCTGCTGAAGAGCAAGATCGCCGAGCTCGGTGAAAACCTGGTGATCCGCCGCTTCGTCCGCTACGCCGTGGGCGAGGAAATCTGATCGCTTCAGGTCTTCAGCAACCTTTGGAAGGGCGGGCGCAAGTCCGCCCTTCTTCATGTCTTGAAAAGAGCGGATGAGGAGCCGGGTGCGCCGTGGGCGGTGACGATTCAATCCTCGCCGTCCGCCTGGTTCTTGCCGCCGGCGACAATGCCGCGCTTGGTGGTGGCGACAAAATCGGCAAAATGAGCGGCTTCAGGCGTGAGTTCGCCTGCGCGCAGGGCTTCGACGGCCTGCGCGTTGTTGAGGCCTTCGCGGTACACCTTGCGGAAGGCCTGACGCAGGGCGCGCATCTGCTCCTTGCTGAAGCCGGCGCGCTGAAGGCCGACGATGTTCAGGCCGCGGGCGCGCGCAGGGTTGCCGTCGGCGGTGCAGAAGGGCGGGACGTCCTGCACGATCTTGGAGCAGCCGCCGATGATGGCGCGGGTGCCGATGCGGCAGAACTGGTGGATGGCGCTGAGGCCGCCGAGGATGACATGATCCTCGATCGTGACATGCCCGGCCAGGGTGCCGTTGTTGGAGAAGATCACATGGCTGCCGACCACGCAGTCGTGGGCGATGTGGACGTAGCTGAGGAAGTTGTTGTGGCTGCCGATGACCGTCCTGTCACCGGGGGAGGTGGCGCGGTGGACGGTGCAGAACTCCCGGAAGGTGTTGTGGTCGCCGACCTCCAGCCAGGTGGGCTCGCCCTTGTATTTCAGGTCCTGGGTCTGCTGACCGACGGAGGTGTAGGCGTAAAATTGGTTGCCCTTGCCGATTCTGGACGGCCCCATGATCGTCACATGATGCTGAAGACGGCAGTCATCGCCAAGCACGACGTCCGGTCCGATGATGCAGTAGGGGCCGATGTGACAGCCGGTGCCGATCTGGGCGGAGGGGTCGATGATGGAGGTGGGATGAATCATGCTTTCGTTGAGCTTGCCTGGGAATATGCCGTCAGGGGCGTGTCATTGGGGGCTGGGATCAGCGATCCACGACACTGAACATGAGGTCGGCCTCGGAGACGACCTGGCCGTTGACGGAGATGCGGCCGGAGGCCTGTGCGATGCTGCGCTTCACCTTGAGCAATTCGGTCTCGATGATCAGCGTGTCACCGGGGAAGACGGGCCTGCGCCACTTGACGTTGTTGGCGCTCATGAAGTAGCCGATCTTGCCCTGGTTTTCCGGCATGCGCATGAGCACGATGCTTGCCACCTGGGCCATGGCCTCAAGCTGAAGGACGCCCGGCATGACGGGGTGGCCGGGGAAGTGCCCCTGGAAGAAGGGTTCGTTGATGGTGACGTTCTTGACGCCGGTGCACTTGGTCTCGCCCTCGAGCCCGATGATACGGTCGATCATGAGGAAGGGGTAGCGGTGCGGGAGGATCTTCATCACCTCATTGACGTCGAGCACGGCGTCGCCGGTGGGGATGTAGATGGTGTTGGGCACCATGCTGCGCATGGCCTTGTATTGAGAGTCTATGGAGCGGGCGAGCTCCGTGTTCGGGCCGTGGCCGGGGCGCACGGCGATGACATGGCCCGTGATGCGGCGGCCGCAGAGCATGAGGTCGCCGATGATGTCGAGGATCTTGTGGCGGACGAACTCATCCTGGAAGCGCAGGGGCTGCTTGGACAGCAGGGTTTCACCGCGGACAACGACAGCCGCCTCCAGTGTGCCGCCCTTGATCAGGCCCTTTTCCATGAGCGGGGCGATGTCCTCGTAGTAGACGAAGGTGCGGGCCGGGGCGATTTCCTTCTCGTAGGTTTCAGGGTTGATCTCGAGGGAGAGGTACTGGGTGAATCGGCCGCCGGGGCCGACATTCGTGCAGGAGATGCGGAACTTCTTGTCCGGGACGATGGTGAGGATGGTGCCGTCACGGGTTTCCTGGTAGATGGGTTCGCGGATTTCGAAGACCTTGCGGGGGGCGTTCTGGGCGACGAGGCCGGCCTTCTTGATCAGTTCCACGAAAGGCTGGGAGCTGCCGTCAACGATGGGGGGTTCATTGGCGTCCATCTCGATGATGGCATTGTCCACGCCCATGCCGGTCAGGGCTGAGATGACGTGCTCGACAGTATGCACGTTGACGCCCCCTTCGGCGATGGTGGTGGCGCGCTCCACCTTCTGCACCTTTTCAACCAGGGCGGGAATGAAGGGCTTGTCCTCCAGGTCGATGCGGCGGAATTTGAATCCAAAGTCCTCCGGAGCGGGTTGCAAGGTCAGGGTGACCTGTTCTCCCGTGTGCAGGGATATCCCGGTGATTGAGGCGGATTTGGCGAGGGTGTGCTGACGGTCGGAGGCGGCCATACGAGGGAAAGGCCGCCCGTTGTAGCCGCGTGGCCGTCATGGGTCAAAGAGAAACCTCGCGGTCACCCGATTCCGGGACAGGGGCGGTCAGGCCTTCTGCAGGTAGGTGAAGACAACGACTCCGAGCGTCAGGAAAAATGCGGCGATAACCATTCCGGTGAACATAGCGTTGCGTCTTTAATCCGGAAAGGTGGTTGCGCCAGCGATATTTGAGGGTGCAGCGACCTCTTGCGCTCAACCCAGATTTCTCCATGATGACAACCCTTCTCATGGCGGTACGCAAAGAGGTCACCATCTCCCTGTTCTCCTTTCTGATCCTGGTCCTGCTCGGTCTGGGGCTGGGTTTTTTCTATCGGCTGCCCGGATTGGAGCGCCGTCCGATGCATGCGGATGAGGCGATTCTGGGGGTGAAACTGGCGGAGTACTGGCAGACCGGACACTTTCAGTATGATTCGAAGGACTATCACGGCCCGGGGCTGCATCAAACGTCGAAGGCCTGGGGTTTGCTGACGGGCTGGGAGTCGGATCCGTCGGCCTGGATGGAAGGAGATCTGAGATTTGTCGTGGTCCTGACCGGGCTCGGCGTCATGTTGAGCGTGTTCTTGTTCGCAGACGTTTTTGGGCGACTGGGCACAGCGCTGGCGCTGATGATGACCGCCGTCTCGCCCATGATGGTTTATTACAGCCGTTATTTCATCATGGAGATGCAGCTGACGCTGCTGATGGCGCTGACTTTGGGCTGCTTCTGGCGGTATTCACAGGCGGGTGGCCGGCTGTGGCTGGTGCTTGGCGGCATGGCGCTCGGGTTTGCCCATGCGACCAAGGAGACCTTCATCATCAATGTTGCGGCGGCTCTGGCAGGCTGGGTGCTGGCCCGAATATTTGTGGGTGAGTTTGCGCCGCGTCAGTCCAATTCGCTGAGCCTCATGTCGCGGTCGAAGAAGCGCGAGGTTTCAGCTCCATGGGCCTGGGTGCTGCTGCCCGCCCTGCTGGTCTCCGTGGCTTCCTACTCCGGCGGCTTCAAGGACTGGAAGGCGGTGCAGGACAGCGTGCTGACCTATGCCAATTACCTGGAACGCAGTGGCGGCAGCGGTCATGAGAAGCCCTGGCACTATTACCTGACCCTGATCTTCTGGAGAAAGGACGGGCTGGTTTGGAGCGAGGCGATGATTGGCGGCCTGGGACTGCTGGGGATGCTGAACGCCTTCCTGGGGGAGCACAAGACCACGTCACGCCAGGCTTTCCTGGTCTTCCTGACAGGCTACACGGGGGTGACGTTTGCCATTTACTCGATTCTTTCCTACAAGACTCCCTGGTGCATCCTGACCGCGCAGCACAGCCTGACGCTTCTCGCGGGTGCGGGAGCCTCCTGGCTCTGGAGCGCCTGTCAGGGGAGTGTCGCCCGGCTCATCTATAAGGTGGCCGTGGGGGTGGGCATCTACTTCCTTTGCGGACAGAGCAAGTTCGCCAACGAGGAATACCGTGCCGACCAGCGCAACCCTTATGTCTACTCGCACACCACGACGGACTTGATGCGGCTGGTGTCAGAGGTGGAAAAGGTGGCTGCCAGCCTGGGCTCAGGTTTCAGCGCCCAGGTGATCAACCGTGATTCGGGCTGGCCCTTGCCCTGGTACTGGCGTGGTCTCTCGAAGGTGGGCTATCAAGTCGAAGTTCCCGCGCAGGTGGAGGTGCCGGTGATCATTGTGGAGGCCGACCAGCTTCCAACCTTGAAGGCCCGCCTTGGGAACCGTGCGGATGCCTACACGGAGTCGGGACCGTACGGTCTGAGGCCGGGGGTTCATCTCTGGCTGCTGGTTTCCAAGGAACAGACGGCATCCGCCGCCCGTGCGGCGGAGGTTGCACCGCTGAGCCTGCCTGTTCCTTCCGGGGACATGCCGGCGCCCAGCACCATCTCAACGCCGCCGACCCTGACCCCCAACGTGCCCGTGCTGCCATCTCTGCCGCTGCAGGTTCAGCCCACCCCGCCGTCCCAGCCCTGATTTGTCATCCCGATGAGCGGCCCGGCCCAGATGCATGGTTTCAGCACCGAGGCGATGGCGACCACGTTTGAGGTCATCCTCGTGCATGAGGAGGCCGGATACGCGGCGCAGGCCGCCGAGGCGGTGTTCATGGAGATTGCCAGGCTGGAAGAGGAGCTGAGCCGGTTTCGGCACACAAGTGACATCTGGCGTCTGAGCCAGCTGGAACCGGGGCAGAGCCTTTCCGTCTGCCTTTCCGCCTGGGACTGCCTGACGCTCTCGAAGGCGGTCTGGCAGGAAACGCAAGGCGCCTTCGACATCACCATCGGTCCGCTCATGCTGCTCTGGCGCGATTCGGAGGGAAATCTCCATGAACCTGATCCTGCGCGCCTGGAACTGGCCCGGCAGAGCGTGGGGTCGCAGCTTTTCGAACTCGATGAGGCGGAGTTGAAAGTGACCGTGCAAGCCAGCCGGATGGTGTTTGATCTGGGCGCGGTGGGAAAGGGCTATGCCCTCGACCAGGCCGCCGCCCTGCTGCAGGACTGGGGCATTGAAAACGCCTTTCTGAACGCCGGTGACAGCACGCTGCTGGCCCTCGGAAAACCTCCCGGGGAGGACGCATGGCAGGTCACCCTGGCGGATGGCGCGCGCGCGCTGACCTTGAGGGACCGCGCCCTGAGCGGCAGCGGCTTCCAGGTCAAGGGCGCGCACATCATGGATCCGCGGACGCTGCGTCCCGTGCCGGTGAAGGCAAGCCGAAGCTATGCGCTGGCGCCCTCCGCCGCCCTCTCCGACGCCCTGTCCACGGCCTTCATGATCCTGAGCGAGGCCGAGGTGGCCGCGCTTTGTGACCGTTATGCAGGCCAGGTGGAGGCGCTCTGTGCTTGAAGCCGGGCTGCTGTCAGCCCAGCCTCACTTCGATGGTTTCAGAATTGGTTAGGGTGGCGCGCAGGCCGGTCAGCTCCTTCACGGCGCCCGCCTCGGGTTCGAGCAGCCGGAGGTTGTAGTCGCCCTCGGCAAAGGTGTGCGGCTGCCATTCGGCGCTGTTGAGGCGCAGGGCGTAGACCAGCTCGCCGGTGCGGGCGTCAATCACCTCGATCACGGCGCTGTCTGTGTCAGCAAACCTGAGCTTCGGCAGCATGGCCACGGCCTTGCGCCCGTACTGGTCGCGGACGGTTGAGGTGACGGGCCAGGTGTCAAACTGCGGCCCGTCGATGCCGTCGAAGGGCCAGCATTCGCAGGTGATGGTTCGCTGCTTCTTGTCGAACTTCACCAGGCCGAAGCCGGATGTCTTTTCGCGCAGGTTTTCCATCGTCTGCCTCGGCGGCTGGTGGGCGCCGTTCTTGACGGCAAGCACGGTCATGGGATGGCCGAAATGATCGACAAAGTCCCCGGTGAGCCCCTGGCCGGGCCTGCGTCCGTTGACCTTTTCGGTGGGCTCCCACCAGCGGGGATAACCCACGTTGACTGCGGGACCGGCAAAGGCCACGCCGGCATCGCGCGGCTCGTCGATGCCGTAGTGCACGACTGCGGGCAGGTGCTGGTCGCCGGCCAGGTGGAAGGCGTGGGCCTTGCGGATGATGCGCAGGGCGGCGTTGCGGGCCTTCTGCGGCCAGCCATTCTGGTCGTAGTCCATGCGCAGCACCTGGCGCTCGCCGCCATGGGTGGTGGCCATGCCGGTGAAGATGGTCTGGGAGATGACCGCCTTCATCTGCGCCCCCTGCCAGTCGCGCACCCATTCCTCGAGAAACTTCATCTGATCTCCGCCCAGAAGCTCAAGGCCTTCGACGTCCGAAAGCTTCGGGTCGGCGTCGGGATTGATCATGTGGTCGGGGCGTTCATCCGTCGGCGGCACGTTGCCCTCGGGGGCGGACTTGAACTGTCGGTCGGCCAGGATGGCAAAGCTGATGCCGCCATAGTTCATCGAGCCATAGTAGTTGCTGATGCCCTGCTTGCAGGGTTTCGGATCGTAAGGATCGGGATGGTGCGAGGTCTGGGTGCGGTGCACGACATTGACCCATTCGGCCATCATTTCATAGCCGCCGGCCTCCTGGCTCTTCGTCTGTTTCTCACCACCGACGCCCCAGAGGTTGCCCTGATAGACATCGTGGTCGTCCGGCAGCGAGACGCTGGGGCGGTCCTTGGTGAGATCGCGCCAGGTCCAGCCGTGGAAGTACCACTTCCGAAGGTAGTCGAGGACGGCCGGTTCGAGCGGGGTACGCTGAACGCCATAACCGGCGGTGCTTTCATAAAACTGATCGCCGACAAAGGCGAGCAGGTCGGGGTCGAGCTTCGCCACGGCGGAGACATAGGGGGCGTTCGGGAAGGCGGTGTGGATGTTGCAGGACACGTCCGCGACTTTCAGCACGTTGGGCGAGACGGGGTCGCGGCGGACGGTGCCGTTCAGGTGATGAGTATGGGTGCCGTTGCGGGACTTCAGCACATAACTCAGCCGGTAGGCGATGTCCTGGCTGTCGTCCCAGCCGGTGAGGCGGAAGGTGGCGGTGCGTGCCTGGGAGTGGATCTGCGCGGTGCTGATGACCTTCCAGCCGGGGCCGTCCTCGACCTCGAGGCGGACTTCGCGGTTGTCCGCCTCGCCCAGCGGCGGCATCTGCGCGGTCATCTTCAGGATGCCCCGGCTGAGCGTGTAATGATTGAAGAGGAGGGGGCCGAATCGGTGGATTTCATCCGCGGCCACCTTGCTGCCGCTGATTGTCCAGTCGCTGAACCAGAACAATCCGTTGCCCACATCCCCGCCGGCCTCGGCCTTCTTCTTTTTGGCCCCCGCCCTGGGCCCCTCGGGGCCGAAGTTGCAGCCGACCGCCAGGTTGCCGATCAATTGGTTGGGCCGCAGGTCGTTCTTCTCAAGCTCGCCGAGCAGCCGGTCGTCCCGGGTGTCATGCACGGAAAGCTTCAGGCTGTGGGCGCCGCCCCTGGCCTCGACGCTGAGCCGAAGCGTCACGCTTTCGGTCTCGCCAAGTTCAAACCTGGCCTGCGGCTGGCGGGCGTCGCCGAAAAAGAGGCCTCCCGCCGCCGTGAAGCCGACGTCCCAGCCCGAGGAAAAGGCGAGGTTGTTCCGGTAGTCGCGCAGCTTTGGATAGTCACGCAGGGTGCCCAGGATGCCGATCTTGAAGCCCGCGCTGCCCCTGCCGTCACCGGCCAGCCTGCCGCCGCCAACCCGGCCGATGGTGACGCTCATGCGCAGGTCGCCCGGGCGGCCGGCCAGCTCACGGGTGAGGACGTGGATGTTTCGGTTAGGCTTTGCGGCGATGCATTCGGCCCTGCCTTCGCGCACCTGCCAGTCCTGGAGCGGATTCGCCCAGAAGGCGTCGCCAAGCCAGGTGCGGTCGAGGTCCTCCTGCCAGCGGCTTTCAAAGGGTTCGGCCCCGGCGTCCGCGCCATGGGCGGAGGGCAGGAGAGCGCTGGCGGCAAGCGCGGAGGATTCGGCGATGAACTGACGTCGGGTGGTCGGCATAATTGAAGGGTGAAAACGTGGGTTCTCTGCAACTCATTCACCCGCAAAACGTCCCATGAAAAGCAGAAGCCCGGTGGGGCGGTGCCTGACGAACCAGAGAAAGGGGCGATTGGCGGTGAAGAGCACCGGAGTTGCCTGGTCGGACGGACCCGGGGCATCTCCAAAAGGGGCGGCCGCTGTGGTGGCCGCAGCCACTCTGGCCCCGAGTTCGTTCACTTCAACCGAGGTCTGGTGGACGATGTCACCGATGAAGCAGGGGCTGCCGCGAATCATGCCGCCCAGGTTTGCGCTGCCTGAATCAAAGACGTCATGCACACCCATGGACTGCCACAAGCCGTTGAGTGTAACCTGAGTGCTGAAACTGAAGCGAGGCAGGCTGATGACGGCTTCGCGTGACCCCATGCCTGAGATGATCCTGGTCCAGGCATTCGCGTCCAAGGCTGCCTCCACGGAATCACGGTCGGACTCCGGTCTGGCGAGCAGAAAGGCCATGGCATAGTCACCTCCGATGAAGGGCATGTCGAGGCACTGCCAGGCAGGGCCTTCCGCATAATCAAAACGCCGCTGCTGCTTCATCATCGGGAGGATGAGCGTTGTGCCTGAGGCGGGGAGGAAAGCCTGCCGCCTTGTCATTCTTGGATCGAAGTCCTGTGCCCAGGCCACTCGAAGATGAAGGGTGTTCACCAGCACGGCTGAACTTGTCCCTGCCGCGAAGTTTCGTGGGCCGATCAGGTCGCTGATTTTGCCGAGTGTCTTTTCGCGAACCCAGGCGTTGATCCTGGCGGAACACGCCACGGCGTCACCGCCGGGAAGCTTCTTGAAGGAGGTGGAAAAAAGCCTGGCGGCCAGATCCTCGAAACCTGGGGCGAGGGATGCTGTCGAAGGAACCCAGATGGCATTGCAAACATCCAGCGACATGCCTGGCTTTCCAGTCCGAAGCGCCTCGCTGACAGCCTCCAAGGACGCCATTCTTCCTGCCTTGTCGGGATCCATTCCGGTGAAATCAAGCAGCTGCCGCTGAGTTTCGCCCGTGGCGCCCTCGGCAAGCAAGGATGCCAGGCGGTGTCCGCTGTAGGGTGAGAAGCTGAAGTTTCCCTTCGTCATCCGGCGGAAAGCCTGGAACATCTCCAAGGAATGCCCATTGATCCTGCCTGCCGCCTGCTGGGCCGGGGTTTCAGCAAGCAGCAGAGTGCTGCCGGCAAGGCAAAGCGTGATCCATCGCCAGGTCATATGCCCTTGTAGGCTGCTTCGTGTCCCGCAGGCAACTCGAATCCTGGCTGGGTAGAGCGTGATCTACACCGGATGTTCGTCGGAATCTCCTGTGGCGT
>JBIIRD010000095.1:0-16810 GCA_044341745.1 Prosthecobacter sp.
TCCTTGGTGCAGGGCTTTTTCATGCCCGCCCTTGAAGCGATCCTCAGAGCACCGGGGAACGAATGACCAAGGTCCAGAAGCCAATGACCAAGGAAATCCCAAGGTTCAAGGCGCAAGGCTGCACGATGAGTGTGTCCACGCACGATCACGCACCGAGGCCACCTGAACCTTCGTGCATTGGACATTCCTTGGTGCAGGGCCTTTTCATGCCCGCCCTTGAAGCGATCCTCAGAGCACCGGGGAACGAATGACCAAGGTCCAGAAGCCAATGACCAAGGCAATCCCAAGGTTCAGGGCGCAAGGCTGAACCATGAGTGTGTCCACGCACGATCACGCACTGAGGCCACCTGAACCTTCGTGCATTGGACATTCCTTGGTCATTGGGACTCTGACATTGGACATTCCCATGCTACCTCGCTCCCTCGCTCAAACTTCCGCGCATCGGGCGCCCCCTTCACACCGCCTATTTCCGAAAGATGAAATAAACCGCGCCGCACAGGCACAGGCCCGCCCACACAAAGTCCCACTTGAACTGCTGCTTCATGTAAAACAGGGCAAACGGCACAAACACGGTCAGCGTCACCACCTCCTGGATGATCTTCAGCTGGGGCAGGCTCAGGGATTCGCTGCCGATCCGGTTGGCAGGCACCTGAAGCATGTATTCAAAAAAGGCGATCCCCCAGCTCGCCAGCGCGGCGATGAACCAGGGCCTCGACTTCATGTCCTTCAGGTGCGCATACCAGGCGAAGGTCATGAACACGTTTGAGGCCGCCAGGAGGCTCACCGCCTTGAGAATCGTCCAGTTCATCGTCATGGTGGAATCTGCGGAGGCCGTTCCGTGCGTGTCAGATAATCATGGCGCATCCGGCCGCTGCCCGACCATCACCGGCACCTCCACCAGCCTGCCGTCCCGGAACACGGTCAGATTCGCCTGCTGCCCCGGCACCAGCTGACGGATGGCGGCAAGCAGCTCACGCGGCGTGGCGAAGGGCCGGCCGTTCAAGGCCGTGATGACATCGCCCGGCACAATCCCTGCCGCCAGCGCGGGCGAGGAAGGATCCAGGTCCGTCACGAAGGCCCCAACCCGCGATGTGCCCAGGCGGGCGTCGATCGCCACGGCGTCGGAGCTCAGTTCCAGCCCGAGATATCCCGCACCCGGCGCGGCCTGGCCGCCGCCCTTGGACTGCTCGATGACGGCATCCACGACGGCCTTGGCATCATTGGCGGGAACCGCCAGGCCCACCCCCTGCCAGGCACGCACGTTTTCATCCCCCCGGTAAATCGCCACGTTCACGCCGATGATCTCGCCCCGGATGTTCACCAGCGGTCCGCCGGAGTTGCCGGGATTGATCACCGTGTCCGTCTGCAGGTAGTCCATCTGGCTGTCGCTGAGGTGCCGGTCGCGGGCGCTGATGATGCCCTGCGTCACCGTGCCACTGAGCCCGAACGGATTGCCCACGGCAAACACGATCTGCCCCACCTTTGCCTGGTCGCTGTTCGCAAAGGTCAGCGCGGGAAAATCCCTGCGGTCCGACTCGATCTTCAGCAGCGCGATGTCCCTCTCGCGATGCGCCCCGAGGATGCGGGCGGGATGCTTCTTGTTGTCGTTGGTGGTCACCATGACCTCGCTCACATCCGCGATGACATGATAATTGGTGACCACGTGGCCCTCCTTCGAGATGATGGCGCCTGACCCCAGCCCTGGAATCACCTGCGGCCGGCCGGACACCAGCCCGAAAAACGGATGCCAGGCGGTCTGCCCACGCCTCACGGTCTTGGTGGTCACGCTGACCACGCTCGGCAGCACGGCCGCGCTCAGCCTGGAAAACTCATCATTCATCAGGCTCAGCACCTTCACGTCATCCAGGTTCAGCTTCGGCGCCGCCGGGGCCGTGAAGGCGGCCTCCTGGCCTGGCTTCTCTCCACGCAGAAAGTTCAGGAGACCGTAGCCCGGCTGGCCGCCCCGCCAGAGGGAAAAGGCGGCGGAGGCAATCAGGAAGACGGCAAGGGCAAAAAGAAGTCGGCGGAGGGTGTCCATGGAGAAGGCGTCTGACGCTGAAGCTACGATGCCTTGTGTCGATTCGATGGCAAGAAGTCAGGCGGACAACCTCAGCCTGTCCAAGGCCGTCATCGCGCCGGGCGCCTCACCATCACGGTAGGTTCGGTCCATTTCCAAAACTTCGGCGCCAGCAGCACCGCGTAGTTCGCTGGATCCGCCGCCAGGCTGTTGTGAATGCCGTCCTTGTCAGGCGCCTCCAGGCCGCCCTTCAGCTCACCCGTCTTCAAGGCCGCCGTCACCGCCTCGTGATCGACGCCCCACAGTACAAAGACATCCTTCCGGGCGGGCCGCATCAGGTGCAGGGTTCCCGGCCCCGGCTTCGACTTGTCCTTGAGGATCGCAAAGCAAAGCTCCTCGCCGGTTTTCACACCGCTTTGACGCAGGCTGAACAGGAACACTTCAGGCTTCTTCTTTTCATCCACCGGCTTCTTTTCATGAAGCTCCAGGACGCCCTGCCGGGCATCAGGCACCTGGAATTCAAAAACCTCCCCCGGTTCATCCGCCGGCGACCAGTCCCCCTGCCAGGCCTCGGCCTTCAACGCGACGGGCCCCGTGCCGAAACCGTCTGGCACGGTGGTTTCCGGACATGCGGTCAGCCCCCAGAGGATCGTCAGGATGGCAAGGAGGCGGACCAGCAGGGTTTTCATGGCGACCTCATTCTGCCCGGAAAGCCGTCCCTCCGGCAAGCCGAAACTCGACGCCCGCGATGCACGGGGCTATCAGGTGGCATGGGGTGGTCACATGAAGCAGCTCACGAACAAAAAGAACATCTTCAGCGCCAGATCGACCGGCGGCTGAAGCGAGGTGAAACGCTGCAGGTGCTCACCGCTCCCTCAGGCTCCAAAAAGCTCTGCTCCACCTTCTGGGGCCAGGCCTGGTGCCGCAACCTCGAAGCTTATCAGCTCTATGACGCGCGGCTTCCCCGGGGCCGAAGCTGCCTGCGCCAGGGCAGGGTCTTCAACCTCGAGATCAGCGCGGGCAGGATCAGCGCCCTGGTGGCGGGTGCGGACCTTTACGAGGCATCGGCATACATCCAGCCGCTCTCCCCGGAACGCTGGCAGGAGATCACCAGCGCCGCCACGAGCAGGGCTCCATCCATGCTTGACCTCCTCGCCGGCAGGCTTGGCGACGATCTGATGCAGCTGCTGACAAACCCGGAGCACGGCCTGTTTCCAAGCCCGAAGGAAATCCGCTTCGACTGCTCCTGCCCCGACTACGCCGATCTTTGCGAGCACACAGCCGCCGTCCTTTACGGCACCGGCTTGAAACTCGACGCCGATCCCGCCCTGCTCTTCACCTTGCGACAAGTCGATCCTGCGGCGCTGCTTGCCTCCGCCGGCAGCGCCGTCGCATCCGCCCTGCCGGACACCGGCGGCGACCTGTCCGGCAGCGACCTCTCCGCGCTGTTCGGCATCGACCTTCAACCCTGACCTAGCTCCACAGGCGGCCATCCTTCAGCCACTCTTCGACGAGCCCGTGAAAGGCCTTCACAGGCGGGCTGAACTCATCCGGATTCCAGACCATCACCAGCGGCACGCTGTGCGCCGGAGTCACGGGCACAAAGATCAAGCCTTCGGGCATCGAGGCGGCGGCGACGCTGTCCGTCGCAACTCCCACTCCCGCCCCGGCCTCCACATACGTCAGCACCGTGCCCATCAGGCTCGGGCTTTGCACGATGCGCGGCGCAAAGCCCGCCGTCCGGCAGGCCGCCAGGATCTCATCATGAAGCCCCACGCCCTCACGCCTGGCCAGCACGATCAGCGGCTCGTCCGAGAGCTGCTTCCAGGAGATGGACGTCCTTCCCGCAAGGGGATGCCCCGCGGGCACGACAATGCCGAGCGGCTCCTGGCGTAACAAAAGGGTGTTCAATGCACGCTCCCCCTGCCCCGGCACGGGCCGTGTCAGAGCCACCGAAAGACGGCCTTTGACCACCATCTCCCACACGCGCTCCGGCGTCCGTTCCTCCAGATGCAGGGAAACCTTGGGAAAACGCCTGCGGTATTCCGCCAGCAGCCTGCCCAGAAAGCATTTCGTCGGCGGGCCGATGTATCCCAGGCGCAGCTCGCCCTCCTCGCCCGCCGCCGTGCGCTTCACCTTGCGCAGGGACTCCTCCAGCCGCTCCAGCACCACCGCCGACTCCGCCAGCAGCACCGCCCCCGCCGGGGTCAGCGCCATGGTGCGGCGGTTGCGCTCGATCAGCCGCGTGCCCAGGTCCTGCTCCAGCTCCTGAACGGCGCGTGACAACGCTGGCTGGGCGATGCGCAGCCGACGCGACGCCTTGGAGAAGCTCAGCTCCTCCGCCACCGCCTGGAAATATCGCAGATGCCTCAGGTCCATGCTTCTGTTTATACGCCTGCCGCAGGGCTGACAACTCCCGCTGTTGCGAACCGTGCCGCCTCCGCCCAAAATACAAGCCATGACACGCCCCGAAGCCATCCAGCAGATCCGCGAATCCGCCAAGGCCATCGCTCTCCAGATGATGAAGATCCATCCCGCCCTGCCCCATCTGAAGGACGAGGAAACCCTGAAGGACAGCCTGAAGGCCCTGCACGAGATGACGGTGCACCTCGAGACCATCAAAAAGAAGATCGGCCGCCTCGAAAAGCAGGACGACAGCACCCTGCTCTGATCCCGCCAGGCGCTCAATCATCCAGACGTTTTGAGAACGGGTCTAAACGTCGCTGGGCAGCAGCCTGGACAGCTCCGGCGGCAGCGGCGACTCAAAGGTCATCTCGCGTCCATCCACGGGATGCTTGATGCGAAGCGAGGCCGCATGCAGCGCCACACGCCGTGCCGGGTTCGACTTCGCCCCGTACCTCGCATCCCCGGCCACCGGACAGCCGGCCTCGGCAAGCTGCACGCGGATCTGATGACGACGCCCTGTCTCCAGCCGCAGCTCCACCAGGGTGCGCCCCATGCCATGCCTGAGCACCCGGTAATGCGTCAACGCCTCTCGCGCCCCCGCCACCGGCCTCTGATGCAGGTACACCCGATGCGGCTGGCTTTCATCGACATATCCGCGCAGGACGCCCGAGGCATCGGGCGGCGAGCCTTCGACCACCGCCAGATAGCGCTTCTCAAACGACGACCAGTTCTCCTGCAGCGCCGTCTTCACCTCCTCGGTCTTGGCAAACAGCAGGACGCCCGAGGTCTCCTTGTCCAGACGATGCACAATCCACACCCGCGCCTTGCCGCTGAACTGCGAGTCGCGCCGGTACCGGGTCAGGAAGGAGTAGGCCGTGCGCTCCTTCTCGCTCTCCGTCGAGATCGTCAGCAGCCCCTGCGGCTTGTGGATCACCAGGATCGCATCGTCCTCATGCAGGATGTGCATCCCTTCCGGCAGGTCGGCGGCCTGCGGTGGCGGCGCCTTGCCCGGCACGATGCCCACCCGGTCACCGGCCTGAAGCGCATGATCATGGCGAGTCACCACCTCGTCGTTCACGCGCACCGAACCAAATTTCAGCCATTGCTTCACCTTCGTGCGCTTCACCTCCGGCCACGCGGCCAGGAGAAAGGGCAGCAGCGGCTGCGGCTCGGGGACGGTTTGAACAGGAATCATGTCCGGCCCTCCTTAGGCGCTGCGCAGGTGGCGTCAAACCGCATTCACAACAGCGCCGGGCTTGTTCACCCATGCGCAGCTCAAGGCTGAAACCTGCCCCCCATGGCAAAATCCGCCCGCCCCTCAGAATAACCCAAATGATTCCCATCCTGTAAATCCTGCCAATTGTGTGAATCCTGTATCCAGGGCTTGGCAAAGCATGCGCAAAGATTCCCTGCCATCAGCGCCCGCCTGCCCGCTTGACCTTTGCCCGGCGGGCCGTTTGAGTCCGCCTCCATGCCCCGCACCGCCATCCTCAACGTCGTCGGCCTCACCGCCCGCCTCATCGGCGAGCACATGCCGGAGATCCGCGCCTTCATGGAGCGCAGCAGGAGCAGCCTGGTGGAGCCGGTCCTTCCCGCCGTCACCTGCACCGCCCAGGCAACCTACGTGACCGGACGCACGCCCCGTGACCACGGCATCGTCGCCAACGGCTGGTATGACCGCGATTATGCCGAGCACCGCTTCTGGAAGCAGCCCGAACAGCTCATCCAGGGCGAGAAACTCTGGGACATGCTGCGCAGAAACGACCGCGAGTTCACCTGCGCCAAGGTCTTCTGGTGGTACAACATGCACAGCACCGCCGACTACACGGTGACGCCGCGCCCGCTCTACCTGAGCGACGGCAGCAAGGTCTTCGACATCCACACGCAGCCCATGGGCATGCGCGACCGCCTGAAGCGCGACCTCGGTGACTTCCCCTTCATGAACTTCTGGGGCCCCGCCTCCGGCATCGAGTCCTCCCGCTGGATCGCCGCCAGCGCCAGGTGGATCGAGGAAAAGCACTGGCCCTCCCTCAGCCTCGTCTACCTACCCCATCTCGACTACAACCTCCAGCGCGTCGGCCTCGACATGAGCCGCATCCCCACCGACCTGCGCCAGATTGACGAGGTCGTCGGAGAGCTCATCCGCTTCTACGAGGCACGCGACATCCAGGTCGTCCTGCTCTCCGAATACGGCATCACCGACGTTGACCGCCCCGTGCACCTGAACCGCGTCTTCCGCGAAAAAGGCTGGCTCTCCATCAAGGAGGAGCTCGGCCTGGAAACCCTCGACCTTGGCGGCTCGCGCGCCTTTGCCATCGCCGACCATCAGCTGGCCCATGTCTATGTGAACGACGACTCCCTGCTCGACCAGGTGCGCGCCGTGCTCGAGCAGACGCCCGGCGTCCAGCAGGTCCTCGGCCGGGTGGAAAAGAGCCACGCACGGCTGGATCATGCGCGCTCCGGCGATCTCGTGGCGGTGGCCGACGCGCGCAGCTGGTTCACCTACTATTACTGGCAGGACGACGCTCGCGCCCCTGACTTCGCCCGCTGCGTGGACATCCACCGCAAATGTGGTTATGACCCCGCCGAGCTCTTCATCGACCCGGCCATCCGCATGCCAAAGCTCACCCTGGCCCTCAAGCTCGCCCGCAAGAAGCTCGGCTTCCGCTACCTCATGGACGTCATCCCGCTGGATGCCACGCTGGTGAAGGGCAGCCACGGCCGCATCCCCGAGGACCGGCGCGACTGGCCCGTGCTCATCGGCCCCTTCACCAGGCTGCCAGCCTCGGGCAGCATCCGCGCCGACCAGGTGTGCGAACATCTTCTCTCCGCCTGCCAGGCTTGAGAACCACCCAGGCTTCACGCCTCAAAATCGCCTGAACAACAGGGTGGACATCCCGCTTCCCGGCGGGCAAAGATGCAGGTTCATCCCTCGACCTCTCAAGACCCCAGCCCGCACCGCCCTATGGACCCCGAAATGACCATGCTCGAATGTGAAGAAGCCATGACCAAGGCCGTTGAGTTCGCCGTTCATGAGTTCGCGATGGTGCGCACTGGCAAGGCATCACCGACCCTCGTCGAGGGCCTTGATGTGCATGTTCACAGCTACGGCGCCCACATGAAGCTGAAGCAGCTCGCCATGATCACCACGCCCGATGCACGCCTGATCCGCATCGAACCCTTTGACTCCTCCACCCTCCACGACATCGACCGTGCCATCCGTGAATCCCGCCTCGGCCTCAACGGCTCCATCGAGGGCAAGGTGATCCGCCTTCCCATCCCCGCACTCTCCCAGGAACGCCGCGAGCAGATGGTCAAGCTGGTCAAGCAGATGGGCGAGGAGTCCAAGGTCCGCGTCCGCTCCGCCCGCCGAGACGCCATCGAGGAGCTGAAAAAAGGCGAAAAGGAGAGCACCATCACCGAGGATGACCTTCACCGCCTGGAAAAGGAGGTGCAGAACCTCACCGACAAGAAGATCGCCGAGATCGAGCAGCACATGGCGAGCAAGGAGAAGGAAATCCTCACGGTCTGACCCACGACCCAATCGCATGTTCCCGCCCACGGACTACCTGGACCTTGCCCACACGCAGCACGGCATCCTTTTCCCGCCGGACCAGCCCGTGTGGCATGCGCTCTCCCATCTCGAGTCCTACCTGGGCTTCCGCCTGCAGCGCAACATCCAGGTCGCCATCCCGCCAGGCGTCCACCTCGGCGAGGATGTCTTCATCGACGAAGGCACCGTCATCGAACCCGGCGCCGTCATCAAGGGCCCGGCCTGGATCGGCAGAAACTGCCAGATTCGCGCCGGCTGCTACATCCGGGAAAACGTCATCGTCGGCAACGGCTGCGTGCTCGGCAACTCCTGCGAGTTCAAGAACTGCGTCCTCTTCGACGATTGCGAGGTGCCGCATTTCAACTACGTCGGCGACTCCATCCTCGGCCACAAGGCCCACCTCGGCGCCGGGGTCGTCCTCTCCAACGTCCGCCTCGACCGCCGTGAGGTCACCGTCGAGGACGGCCGTCAGAGCCACCCCACCGGCCTGCGCAAGTTCGGCGCGGTGATCGGCGACCACGCGGAGATCGGCTGCAACAGCGTCATCAACCCCGGATCCATCATCGGCCGCAAAAGCATCGTCTACCCCCTGACCAGCTTTGGCGGCGTCCTGCCCTCCGGCAGCCTGCTCAAGACCCGCCAGCAGCACGTCATCGTGCCGCGGCGCTGACCGCCCGCCCCTCCCGGCACAATCCAGCCAGTATCCGTCATGACGGCACGCAAGGCGGCCCCGCGCCAGCCGTAATCCTTCGCCCATGACCCGCCTCATCGCCCTCTTCTCCGCCTGCCTGGTCGCCGGCTCCGCCGCCGCCCAGAACATCCGCGCCGGCATCATCGGCCTCGACACCTCCCACGTCCTGGCCTTCACCAAGACCCTCAACAGCACCCCTCAGAAGCCGGAGGTCATGGGCGTGCGCATGGTCGCGGCCTACCCAAAAGGTTCGAAGGACATCGAGTCCAGCCTCAAGCGCGTCCCCGAATACACCGCCAAGGTCAAGGAGCTCGGCGTCGAGATCGTCGACAGCATCGACGCCCTGCTCGACAAGGTGGACGTGGTCTTCCTTGAGACCAACGACGGCCGCCCCCACCTGGAGCAGCTCCGCCCCTGCCTCGCCGCCCACAAGCCTGTCTTCATCGACAAGCCCGTCGCCGGCACCCTCGTCGACGCCATCAAGATCTACCAGGAGTCCAAGGCCGCAGGCGTTCCCGTCTTCTCCTCCTCCTCCCTGCGCTTCGGCAAAAACACCCAGGCTGTGCGCGGCGGCAGCATCGGCAAGGTCAAGGAGGCCACCACCTTCAGCCCCGCCAGCCTCGAGGCCACCCACCCGGACCTTTTCTGGTACGGCATTCATGGCGTCGAAAGCCTCTTCACCGTCATGGGCACCGGCTGCCAGTCGGTGAAACGTGACACGAACGCCGAAGGCAAGATCCGTGTCACCGGCACCTGGGAAGTCGGCCGCAAGGGCGTCTTCTACGAAAACAAGGGCTACGGCGGCAAGGCCCTCGGTGACAAGGGCGAGGCCGATGTCGGATCCTACGACGGCTACGACCCCCTGCTCTATTCCGCGGTGCATTTCTTCCGCACCGGTGTCGCACCGGTCACCCCCGAGGAAACCCTGGAGATCTACGCCTTCATGGAGGCCGCTGACGAAAGCAAGCGCCGCAACGGCTCCGAGGTCACCCTCAAGGAAGTCATGGACAAGGCCCTCGCCGCAGTTGCCAAGTGACCGACGAACGTCCTCTGAAATCCTGCCATCAGGACCGCACCCGCAAAAGGTGCGGTCCTTTTTCTTTAAGCCCACGCCTTCCTCAACTCGCCGCCCACGCGCTCATGGGGCAGCCAGAGGATGCCGATGGCGTCCGCCTGGATGCGGGCCTTGACGGGGGTGAGCTTGAAGGTCTCCAGCACGAGCGAGGTGGGGTCATACTGGTCGCGCAGCTTCTGCACCTCATCCTCGAGGGCCTTGTTCAGCCCGGCCATGTCTTCATGCAGCGATTGCAGCTCCGCAGCCGCCGCGGCAGCCTCCTGCCCCTCACGCATCACGCGTGAGGCGCTGGTGATGTTGCTCGACTTCACCAGGCCGCCCAGGCCGCTTTTGCGCCCGAGGAAAGCACCCAGCAGGCTCGTGCCGATGCTCACCGCGGCGGACAGCTTGGCGCTGGTCGCCTGCTGCTGCTGCGTCTCCACCTTGAGCTGCGCCTTCGCCGCCTTGTCCTCCAGCGACTTCAGGCTTTTCGCCGCCTTGGCGCGCAGCTCCTCGATCGCCTGGTCACGCAGCTCACGCGCCGTCTGCGTGATGCGGGCCTTGAACTCATCCACCTTCTCGCCTGGGTTCGAATAGGCGTCGAGCAGCGGGCTGTGGCTGACCTCCATGCAATGGTTCGCATACACCCAGTCGGCGTAATCCTTCCTGATGCTGGTGTAGGTCGCCGACTTCTGAGCGGCTCCGGGCAGCTCGGCAAACTCAGCGTCCTCGACCGGCTCGCTGCTCCATTTGGAAAGGTCGATGTCACGCGGGATATCCACAAACTTGTCCCACAGCACACGCTGGCCACCGGCGTCAATCGGGTTCACCAGCGTGACGCGGCTGACACCGCTGATCTTCCTCTTCGCATCGTCAAAGTTCACCACCGCGCTGCGCAGGATGGCCGGCACATAACAAAGGTTGCCGGCAGACACGTCCGAGGGGATGAAGAACTCCGCCGTGCCCTCGGGCAGCTTCGGCTTCACGGTGTTGCGGTCTGCGGCAGGCGCCGCCGCGGCTCCCGGGGGCAGGAATCCGTCGTCCTCCGCGGCGGCTGCGCTCTTCGCCGCCGGGCGCACCGGATCCATCAGCCGCCGCACCTGCTCCTTCGCCAGCGGGCCGCTGAGATAGCTCATGATCCAGCGCACATGGAAGATGCAGGGCGCGTCCTCGTGCACGTTGTTCATCAGGAAGACGCGGTTGCCGAGCCCGGCCATGAGCCTCTCCAGCTCACCCCGGTCAAACGGGCCGCCGCCGCCCGCCGCGCCCTCCAGCCCGTCGAGCAGCCTCGCCTTGTCACGCTCGGTCTGCAGGCGGCCGATCCACCAGGTGCCGATGTTCGCCAGCGCCTTGTAGTCCAGGTCCACCGGGTTCTGCGTGGCAAGCAGCATCCCGAGGCCGAAGGCGCGCGCCTGCTTGAGCAGGATCATCATCGGCTTCTTCGACGGCGGCATGGCCGAGGGCGGCAGGTAGCCGAAGATCTCGTCCATGTAAAAAAGGGCGCGCAGGGAGGTCGTACCCTGCTGCTGCCGCATCCAGCCAAGAAGCTGGTTCAGCAGCAGCGAAACGAAGAACATGCGCTCCGAGTCGCCCAGGTGCGCGATGTTGAAGATGGTGACGCGCGGCCGACCCTCCGGCGTGTAATACAGGCGCTGGATGTCCAGAGGCTCGCCCTCCAGCCAGGAGGCGAACCCCGGCGAGGCGATGAGGTTGTTCAGCTTCATCGCCAGCGCTGTGCGCTTGGCCTCGGGCAGGAAGGTGTCGATGTCCACCACGCCGACCTTGCGCACCGGCGGCTGCTGGATGTGGCGAACGAGGTTCTCCAGCGTGACGTTCTGCCCCTTCCTCCAGCAATGAGCGAGGATGTTGCTGAGCAGGACGTGCTCCGGCGACTGCACCGGGTCCGCCTCGATGTCCATGAGCCCAAGCAGCGAGGAGACCGTGCTTTCAATGCGATCGGCCAGCGCCTCGGCATCGTCCATGACGGCGGTCGCAGGACAGTCCAGCGAGCTCAGGATGGAAACCTGCAGGCCGGCGCTGCTGCCGGGCGTGTAGATGGCCATGTCCACGGTGGCACGAAGCTTCCGGATGCGCTCCGCCCCCTGCCCCCACTCACCCAGGCCCTTCTGCCACAGGGCCGCCTGCTGCTGGGCGTAGTCGTCCACGCTGACGCCTTTGCGCCGGGCGTCATCGGCGTTCACCCACGGCTTGAACTCCTCGGCGCTCAGGTTTGGGAAGCTCAGCAGCGCGTTGCCGATGTCGCCCTTGGGATCCACGGCGATCACCGGCACACCGTCCATCGCCGCCTCCTCCAAAAGAGCCAGGCAGAGGCCGGTCTTTCCCGAACCCGTCATGCCCAGGACGACGCCATGGGTGACGAGGTCCTTCGAGTCGTACATCACCAGGTCCTCCTGCAGCTGCTTCGCCTCCGGGTCGTATCCGCGTCCAAGGTAAAAGGCACCGAGCTTCTCGTATTGATCAGGAGTGATGGTCATGGCGTTGCCGCCAGACTAACGAACTCCCTCCCGGCTTGGCAACCAAACATCGCTTCAGAAAGGCCCCTCGCTCAGGCAGCGGGAACCTTCAGAAGCACGGCCGCATTGTGCCCGCCCATGCCCGACGCCACCTTGAGGATGGAATCGCCGGGCCTGAGGAGGATTTCACCCGCCTCCACCGCCGTCAGGCCGGGAAGGTTTCCCGGCAACCGGGGCAGCGCTGAACTCAGCAGCGCCACATCCAAAAGCCCGCAGGCGCCCAGCGTGTGGCCGGTGAAGGGCTTCAGCAGCAGCAGCGGCGGCGCTTCACCGAAGGCCGACCGAAGCGCATGCGTTTCCGCAGAAGAATGGTTAGGCGTGCCCGTGGCGTGCGGACAGACCAGCACCGGCCTCGGGAACCGCGAGAGCAGCTCGGCCAGCCCCGCGCCATCCTCCGGAATCACCAGTGAGTCATAGGCGTCGCTGTTCGCCTGATACTCGCCAACCTGCACCAGCCCGGCATCCGCAAGCTCCAGCGTCACCGCCACACCGGCCTCGCCGAGATGCAGGCCCGTGGTGGCCGGCGAAAGCGGGTCGTTCAGCCGGTCGGAGGCCAGCAGCCGGGTGTCGCGAAAAGCTTCGATCAACCGCCGGACCAGCGGCAGGTCCACGGCCAGCACCAGCGCCCGGCGGCACATGCCCGCCCTCAGGGTCATGAGCGCCAGACCAAGGGCGTCCAGGCCCGCCGAACAGCCGCTGGCGACCATCTGCCAGGGGCCGCGGATGCCCAGCTCGATGCTCACCGCCGCCGCAATCTCGCTGTGGATGGTGTTGCTGGCGCTGAATCTTGGCGACGGACGCCTCCAGCCCTGCTCGCCTAACAACTCTCCGGCGTTGCCGCGGCTGCTGGCCGCAAAAAGCCAGGCATCCCGCAGTTCGCCCGCCTTCCAGCCCGCCTTTTCGACGGCGCCGCGCGCCACATGCACGGCCAGGTTGGAGGCCGCTCCATAGCGGCGGCCCTTCATCACCGAGCGGTCCGCAATGCGTCCCTGCAGCATGCCTTCATGCTCATGAAGCCCCGACTTGCCTGACCGCCAGGATTCCAGGCACGCATCCATGGAGCCGCCCAGGGCGCAGACGGCCTCGGCAGCCGTGATCGAAATCGGCAGGCTCACAGGTCGAAGATCTTCCCGGGGTTCAGCAGGCACTCCGGATCCAGCGCCCGCTTGACCTGCCTCATCAGCTCATAGCTGGCCTCGCCAAGCTGCCGCCTCACAAAGGCCTTCTTGGCCAGCCCCACGCCGTGTTCGCCGGTCACGGTGCCGCCCAGGCGGATGGTCTCCGTCACTATCTCCTCCAGCGCCGCCTCGACACGATGCATCTCCTCCGTGTCACGCTCGTTGGTCAGGAAGGTCGGATGCAGGTTGCCGTCGCCCAGATGACCGAAGGTGCCCACCATCAGCCGGTGCTTCTCCGCCACCTCGCGGATGAACTTCACCATGTGCGCCAGCTCCGTGCGCGGCACGGTGACGTCCTCCAGAATCGTGGTCGGCCGCTTCCTCGCCAGCGCTGAAAACGCACTGCGCCGTGCCGTGGCCAGCCGCGTCGCCTCCGCATCATCGGCGGCGGCACGCACCTCGCGCGCGCCATGGCTCCTTGCCAGCTCCATCATCTGCGCCGCCTCCTCCTCGACCACGGCCGGGTGCCCGTCCGTCTCCATGAGCACCACGGCCTCGACCTCGGTCGGCAGGCCGATCCGGGCGTAATCCTCGACACAGCCGACGGTCATGCGGTCCAGAAACTCCAGCGTGCAGGGGATGATCCTGGCCGCGATGATCGCGCTGATGGTCTGCGCGGCGTCCTCCATGGAATCATAGAGCGCCAGCATGGTGCGGCGCGCCTTCGGCTTCGGCAGCAGCTTCAGCATGACCTCCGTGATGATGCCCAGCGTGCCCTCGCTGCCGATGAACAGGTCCTTCATCGAATAACCGGCGACATCCTTGACGCACTTGTTGCCGAGCCGTGTCAGCGTTCCATCCGGAAGCACCACCTCCAGCCCCATGACATAGTCGCGCGTGACGCCATACTTGAGGCCGCGCAGCCCGCCGCTGTTCTCGGCCACGTTGCCGCCGATCGTGCTGATCTTCATGCTGCCGGGGTCCGGCGGGTAAAACAATCCCAGCCGGGCTGCGGCGTCGTCGATCTCCTTCGTGATGACACCGCTCTGGGCCCGCAGGGTGAGATTGCGTTCATCGATCTCCAGGATCTTGTCCATCTGAGCCAGACAGATCACCAGGCAGCCCTCCAGAGGCACGCTGCCGCCGCTCAAACCCGTGCCGGAACCGCGCGTCACAACCGGCACCCGGGCCTCACGCGCCAGCTTCACCGCGGCGGCGACCTCCACGCCGGAGTGTGGAAAGACCACCGCTCCCGGCTTCACCTTCAGCGCAGCCGTGCCGTCAAAGCTGTACGGCAGGATGTCCTCGTCCTTGGACAGGACACGGTCGGGGGAAAGGGCGGCGGCGAGCGACGCCAGAAGCTGGGGGGTGACGGTTGGCACGTGGGGAATGTGAACGGCTGGATTGACGGTGCAAGGAGCGAGCGGCATCCCTCGCCTCCGTCCCGGGGCATGAGCATCAAAGTGAGAAAGAGGTTATTGCGACAGGATTTACAAGAGGGGCAGGATGAACAGGCCTGAAAAATCCTGCTGATCCTGCGAATCCTGTCACCGAGGCCATAAGTTGCAATCATCGGCCGATTGGATGCTTAAGCCCTGCTTCAGGCCAGCAATCCTTTCACCACCCGGCCATGTACGTCCGTCAGACGGTAGTCACGCCCCTGGAAGCGGTACGTCAGCCGTTCATGATCCAGGCCGAGCTGGTGCAGCAGCGTGGCGTTCAGGTCATGCACATGCACCGGATCACGGACGACGTTGAAGCAAAATTCGTCCGTCTCGCCGAACAAAAGGCCCGGCTTCACGCCGCCGCCAGCCAGCCAGAGGCTGAAGCAGCGCCCGTGATGGTCACGTCCATGGTTTGCAGGCTCCAGCTTTCCTTGAGAATAAGTGGTTCGGCCAAACTCACCGCCCCACACCACCAGCGTCTCGTCCAGCAGCCCGCGCTGCCTCAGGTCCCGGATCAGCGCCGCGCAGGGCTGGTCGATGTCGCCGCACTGAAGCCGGAGATCGCTCGGCAGGTTGTAGTGCTGGTCCCAGCCCCGGTGGTAGAGCTGGATGAAACGCACGCCCCGCTCGGCCATCCGCCGCGCCAGCAGGCAGTTCGCCGCAAAGCTGCCCGGCTGCCGCACCTGCGGCCCGTAGCTGTCCAGCGTCGCCTCGCTTTCACCGCTGACCGCCGTGAGCTCCGGCACGCTGCTCTGCATCCGGAACGCCATCTCATACTGGGCGATGCGGGTCAGCGTCTCCGGATCCTGATGCTGCTCAAACTGCCGGCGGTTCAGGGCCGCTATGACGTCCAGCTGATCCCGGCGCGCCGCACGGCCGACCTCCCTCGGATTCGACAGGTAGAGCACGGGGTCACCGCTGCTGCGCAGGGACACGCCCTGATGATTCGAAGGCAGGAAGCCCGAGCCCCAGAGCCTGGCGTAAAGCGGATCGGCTGGACGCGCCGCGCTCCCCCGTGACACCATCACCACAAAGGCCGGCAGGTCCTGGGACTCGCAGCCCAGGCCGTAGCTCAGCCAGGCGCCAAAGCTGGGCCGCCCGGGCTGCTGATGCCCCGTCTGCAGAAAGGTGACCGCCGGGTCATGATTGATCGCCTCCGTGTGCATCGAGCGGATGATGCAGAGCTCGTCCACGATCTTCGCCGTGTGCGGAAGCAGCTCGCTCACCCAGGCCCCGCTCCGCCCATGGCGTGCAAAGTTGAACAGGGACGCCGTCACCGGCTTCGACTTCTGACCGCTGGTCATCCCGGTCAGCCGCTGCTCGCCGATCACCGAGGCCGGGATCTCCTGCCCATGCAGCCGCTTCAGCCCCGGCTTGTGGTCAAACAGGTCCAGCTGTGAAGGGCCGCCGTGCATGAACAGGTAGATCACCCGCCTGGCCTTCGGGGCGATGTGCGCCAGCGCCCTGGCGTCACCCGACAGCGCGGCGAACGCGACGCCCCCCAGGCCCAGGCCCGAGCCTCGGAAAAACTGACGCCTGCCTGCGGTGAAATTCATGCCCCTAACCAACGTTGCCCCGGCCTTGCTCATTGCAGCCGCAGGTCCATCGTCACCTCAAGGCCGCCGCCTTCTCGGTTCCTGGCCGTGACCGTGCCGCCGCAGGCCTCGATGCATCGCTTGGTGATCGCCAGGCCGAGCCCGCTGCCGCCGGTGCTCCGCCGACGTGCCGCCTCCGGCCGGTAAAAGGGCTCGAACAAACGCGTCAATGACTCCTCGGGCACGCCGGGCCCGCGATCCAGCACCCGGATGACCACACGCCCCGCCTCCCTCCGGCCAAGCACCTCGATGTCGGTGGCGTAACGAACGGCGTTGCGGATGACATTGCCCACCGCGCGGTCAAGCGCCTTGCGGCAGACATGCACGGTCAGATCCTCGACCTCGACGCGAACCGGCGTCTCCGGAGCCTCGCGCGCCACCGCCTGGCTGACCAGCT
>JBIIRD010000096.1:0-16684 GCA_044341745.1 Prosthecobacter sp.
CCGCAGGCGCCATGAACCACCCCGGGTGGGATGTGAACCATCGAGCCCTTCTTGACCGGGTGCTTGACACCGTCCAGCGACACCGTGCCTTCGCCCTCCAGAACATAGTAGAGTTCCGTGGAGCGTCTGTGAAAGTGCGGTTTCGCGCCGTCGATGTCCACCGCGTGAGCCCAGGCTGCCGGATGCAGGGCCTCGTCCTCGCGGCTGATCAGGCGGTCGCGCCAGCCGCAGGTGCTGCGTTCGCGCGCGGTGTGGCCTTCATGACGGATCAGCGTGGCGCCTGTGGCGTTGCTCATGGCCCCATTGGACGCTGAAAAGGGTATAAAGCGAAGCAAAAATTCGATTGGCTTCCGTCCCGTGCCGGGGATGAGTCACAGCGTCATGAAAACCCTCTGCCAGATCCTGTCGGTCCTCATTGGTGTTGTGTGCGCGGTGCTGATGATCTTCGGCATCATCCCGCTGCTGGGCTGGACGCTCTGGGCCACGCTCGCGGGCTGCGTGGCCGGCATCATCTTCGGGTCCTTCCCCGAACGGAAGATCGGGCTGATCATCAACGTCGCCGTCGCCATCGTGGCCGTCCTGCGCCTGTTCCTCGGCGGCGGTGTCGTCTGAGCCATCCAGGCCGCCGCCTGCCTCCGCAGGAGCCCTGGGCAACGGGTCCCATTTATTTCACGACGGACCCAGGGTTCGCGCTGGTCGCAGCCGGTCCGGCCGCCACCCTGGCAAACCATTCACGCAGCCTTCGTCTCTCCGCCAGGTCATGCAGCACCCAGGCTGAGCTGTGATTGGGAAAGGGCATCGCCACCCAAGTCCAGTCAGCCTTCACGCCCGTGCTGTTGAGCCATTTCTCCGTGGCCTCGGTGGTCAGCTCCTGGCTGATCCATTGCGGACGGCCTTGCAGGCGTCGCAGTCGCTCCAGCACGGCGGATTTGCCGCCATCGCCGGGCCAGGGGCGCGAGCCGTCGTAATGGCTGTGGCAGATGAATCCGCGCCAGAGCCTGGAGATCTCGTCGTCGTGCAGGCCGATGAAATTGCAGGCGATGGCGCCGCGGGAAAATCCGGCGATGAACACGCGCCCAGGATCGCCGCCAAACCGTGCGCAGAGATCACGCACGGTGGCCTGGCAGTACCGCTTTGTCTCCGCCACATCCCCCCACCACTTGGCGGCGTTGCGCAGCCCGCCCTCGGTGCGCTCGATGAACGGCAGGCTGGCCCACACGACGCCGCGTCCGCCGGAGATCCCATAACCCAGCATGCAACCCTCCACGCTGCCGTCGCAGGTGTCGCCCCTGGCGTCGGCATAGGGACCGTTGCCCGGATACTCAATGATGACCGGATGACGTGCGTCGGGCCGCCAGTCCTCCGGCAGATGCAGCACATGGTGCACGTCCGGCCCTGTCCAGCCAGCTGTCGTCTGGATGACGCGCCGCCCCGGAGCAGGCTCCGCCTTGAGCACCTCCGGAACGGTGAGGTCCCTGGGTGTCGCGCGCCAGTCAGCGCCCTTGGCCAAGGCACCCGCGAGGCTCGTCAGGCCAACCAGCAGCAGGAGGGTTTTCATCAGGCCGGGGCTGTCAAAGGTTTCGCCGGCATGAGGAAGCCCGCTTCTGTCAGTTCCAGGCCGTGCCTGGCCCGAAACTCACGCAGTCCGGAGGCCGTGAAGGCGCCGGTGAGCACGCGCCCAAACCCGCCTTCGCAGCTGCCCGGCTGAAGGCCTTCCTCGCCCTGAGGCATCGCGGGATCGGGAACGCTGAGCGTGAGCAGCGCGCCGCTGCCGCCGTCAAGAATGCCGCGCAGGGTTCCTGCGGGGGTCATGGACTCCACCTCATCCCAGCACATGGCAAAGCGTGCGCCTTCAGGCGTTCCGGCTTCAAAGTCACGGGCGCGTCCCACGACGATGAAATCCCCGGTCACATCCTGCCGCTTCATGGCCAGCCGCAACTGCGGACGCAGCCGGACATAGGCGGCCAGGGTTTCATGAATGACGCTGTTCTCCGGGGCGAGGCAGAGGATGGTCTCCCCCGGCCTTGTCCATTCCGCCTCGCGCAGGCAGACCGCGTTGCGCAGCGCCCGGGACGGCGCGCCGGGCATCTCCATCTGCGCCTTTTCCAGACGCAGGTCAAAGGCTGCGGCGCTCAGGTCCAGCCAGGCGTCATGAATGGCGTCCGTGGTCGCCTCCCTGGCGGCGAGCGGCCTGGCGAAGTGCACTTTCACAGGATAACGAACTTTGCGGGGAAGCTTCTTGAAGCACAGGCCCCCCTCGTGGGAGAAGACGGAGCCGTAGAGGCCGTCGAGATAGACCGGCTGCACGGTGGCGTGGCCCTGCCGCGCCATCAGCTCGAAGCCCTTGCGCAGCTCGTTGAACTGGCCGTGGCGCGTGATCTGGCCTTCCGGAAAGAGGCAGACGACATGGCCCTCCTTCAGCAGCGCGCCGACCGTGCGGATGGCGTCCTTGGCACGCGTGGCGGAGATGGGCACCGTGCCGACGATGCGGAGGAACCAGGTCACCGAGCGGATGTTGTAGAGCTCGTCCCACATGACGAAGCGCACGGGACGCTGGCAGGCCGCGCCGAGGATGAAGGCGTCCATGTAGCTGACATGGTTCGACAGCAGCAGGACGCCGCCGGATTCCGGCACCCGCTCATGGTGCACGGAGCGGACCTTGTAAACCGAGCGCACCAGCAGCAGGGCGAGGAAGCGCAGCAGGTAATGAGGCAGCAGCCTGAAGGTGTAGACCGCCGCCGCGAGCATGAGCACGCCGAGCGTCCAGAACTGGCCCATGAAGCCCAGGCCGGCCTTTTTCAGCGCCACGAGCAGCAGCACGGCGAGCACCCCGGCGATGCTGTCGAGGAGGTTCATTGATGACAGCACCATGCCGCGTTTGGAGGGCTGCGCACGGTCCTGGATGAAGGTCTGGATCGGCACCATGAAACAGCCTCCCAGAAGTCCGACCGCCAGCAGCGCCCATTCGAAGCCCCGGCCACGCACGGGCTCCAGGCCCGCCCAGATCAGCGCCAGCGCCAGGCCCAGGGCTCCCAGCGGAATCAGGCCAAGCTGCAGGCCGCGCCGGTTCACCCAGGCGACGAGCAGGCTGCCCGCCACCGTTCCCAGCCCGACCATCAGCGTCATGTGCGACGAGGCGCTTGCCGCCCCGCCCGTGGCCGGGTCCGGATGCAGCACGAGGCCGATGTCGACAAACATCGCCGCCGCCATGCTGGCGACGAACCAGTAGGTCGAATTGCCCAGGAACGAGCGGCGCATCGGCAGATCGGCCAGGCATTCCCGCAGGTTCTTGAAGTGCTCCCACCAGAGGGCGTGACGAAACGCCACCTCGGGATGCGCGGGTGTCTTCTGGATCGCAAACCCGGCCGCCAGGGCCAGCATGGCGATTCCAAACAGGATCCAGATGGGCGTCGCCGCCGCCTGCCAGGCGCTGCCGGTGCGTTCGTAGAGCAGGTCAAACCACGCCCCGCCCACGCCAAGCCCGCCCAGGATGCCCACCATCGTCACCATCTGCATCCAGCCCGCCGCCATGCCGAGCCGCCGCGAACCCGCCAGCTCCTTCAGGATGCCCATCTTCGCCGGGCTGAAAAACGTGGACTGCGCGGCCAGCAGGAAAAACGCCCCCAGCGCGAGCAGGACGGATGTGTCGCCGAGCTCCGATGCAAAGCAGGCGCCTGCCAGCAGCAGAATCACCGCCTGGGTCACCAGCATGGCGATCAGCACCGTGCGTTTCGAGAAGCGGTCGGCAAACCAGCCCGCCACCGGTGCGAAGAGCACGAAGGGCAGCAGGATCATCGCCCCCAGCCAGGCCCCGATTTCCTGCCCCAGGGCGCCGGCGGAAACCTTGGGCGCCAGCCCCACCAGCATCATCTTCAGGATGTTGTCATTGAAGGCGTTCAGCCCGGTCACCGCCAGCACCAGGACCAGCGACAGCCGGTTCCTTCCAGGGAGGACGTGCAGTTCATTCAAAGGCGCTGGCTCGGCGGGGGTCGTTGACATGTGGCTCTATCAGGCAGCATCCGGGCCGTGTTTCCAGACAAGTTTCGGCTAACTTTTGCCAGGTTTTGCAAACGGCAGGTCCAGGCCAGGGACAGCTTTTGCACCAGCGTTTCCAGCATCTGAACCTCGCTGACATGAACCCGAACCAGGGGGATGCTCACCTGGGCGAAAATGGCGTTCACCAGCATGTCCCGCTGCTTCACCGCAGCACGCTCATGGCTCGCATCGTCCAGCTCGATCGCCAGCATCGGCATCCAGTCGTCCGGACGGCAGATCAGAAAATCGACGTGCTTCTGGCTGATCTTGTTAAAGGCCGTAAGGTCGCCGCCATGGTCGAGGAAATCCGCCAGCCTGGGCTTGCAGAGTATATGGCAGCGCTGGTCGGAAACACTCTGCAGAACTCGGTGAAAATTGGCTTCCGTGGGTGTCAGCAGGGGCTTCGCCTGGTACATCCAGGCCAGGGCAACACGCGTGTCAGGGTGGGGGGAGATGAGTTGCATGCGCAATAATTATAGTAATTATAATGTTGGGCAAGCAACAATTCCCCCTATGGAGTAGCGCGTTTTCCTCCTTCTTCCACGGCTCACCCTCATGTCCCACCCCTATGTGACTTCCGACCGGCACCGCTGGCAGCAGGCCCTGCTGGCCGGACTGGGAGGCGGAGTGGCGGTGGGCCTGCTGGCCTGTGAGACCGATACCCTGCACTGGCCCCTGCTGATGGGGTCGTTCGGCTCGTCCGCCGTCATCGTCTTCGGCTTTCCGGACTCCGGCTTCAGCAAGGCCCGGAACGTCGTCGGCGCCCATGTGCTGTGCGTGTTCATCGGGCTGCTGTGCCTGAAGCTGCTGGGGCCGGCCTGGTGGTCGGCCGGGCTTGCCGTCGGCCTGTGCATCGCCACGATGATCGGCACCCGCGTGGTGCATCCTCCGGCCGGCTCCAACCCGCTGCTGGTCTTCGCCCTGAAGCCGGGCTGGCTGTTCCTGATCTCACCCGCCCTGCTGGGCAGCCTGGCCCTGGTGCTTCTCGCCTGGGCCTGGCGGCGCCTCGCTCCTCCCCACCGACACGAGACCTAACAAAGAGTCATGCAGGAAAGTGATCTGCTCGAAAAGCTGCGCAAGATCGAGCGCCTCTACGCAGGCGCCGCCACGCCGGGTGAAAAGGAGGCCGCCGCCGAGGCCATCGCGCGCATCCGCCATCGTCTGAATGACATGTCGCGGACGGAGCAGGCGATCGAATACCGCTTCACCCTCATGGACGGCTGGTCCAAGAAGCTCTTCCTCGCCCTGCTGCGCCGCTATGAGCTCAGGCCCTACCGTTACGCGCGCCAGCGCCGGAACACCGTCATGGTCCGGGTGCCGCGCAGCTTTGTGAACGAGACCCTGTGGCCGGAGTTTCTGGAGCTGAGCGAGGTGCTGAAAAGCTACCTGGAGGAGGTCACGCAGCGTGTCATCGCCCAGGCCATCCATGAGGACTCGGGGGATGAGGAGGTGGTGCCGGGCGAGTACCTGGGAAGCTAGACCGCGGGTCAAACCTTCACCCAGGTCTTCTTCGCGCTGCTCTGCAGGATGGCCTCGCAGAGCTTCACCTCGTGATGGCCGTCGGCGGCGCTGGCAAAAAGGGCCGGCGTCTTCCTGCCGCTGGCGATGTGCTCATAGACGGCGCGGTAGTGCATCTTGTGCGCGTCGCTGAAACCCTCAGGGTGGCCGCTGGGATAGTCGGTGAAGTTCGCCACGTCCTCCATGAAGCCGGGGGTGGCGCGCTGCAGGATCTGGTTGGGCTCGTCGCGGCGGCCGAGGAGGATCTCGTTGGGCTGCTGCAGGTCCCAGCGCACGCTGCCCTTGGTGCCGTAGATGCCCAGGCCGAGGCTGCATTTCCAGCCGGCGGCGACCTGGGAGATGCTGGCGTTGGCATGCACGGCGTCGGCATGACCATGGCCGGCCTTGCCGAACTTGAGCAGCACGCTGCCGAAGTCCTCGGTGTCCACCTTGTAAGGCACCAGGGTCTTCGGGTCGATCTTGGCGAAGGTCTTCACCTCGCCCTTGGGACGCAGGCGCTGCTTGTGGAAGGTCTCGATGTGCGCAAAGACGTTGGTCACCTTCGCGCCGAGGATGAAGCTGACGGCGTCAATCCAGTGCGTGCCGATGTCGCCCACGGCGCGCAGCTTGCCGCCCTCGCTGGCCAGGACGCGCCAGTTGTAATCGGTCTCATGCAGCAGCCAGTCCTGGAAGAAGTGCCCCTGCACGTGGATGATCCTGCCAAGGTCGCCGCGCTCCACCATGGCGCGCATCTGCAGCACGGCGGGGAAGAAGCGGCACATGTAGTTCACCGCGAAGACCGGGCCTTTTTTGCCGCCCTTTTTCACCGCGTCCACCACCAGGGCGGTCTCGCTGGTCTTCATGCCCAGCGGCTTCTCGCAGATGACGTGCTTGCCCATCTCCAGGGCTCTCAGACACTGCTCGACATGCACTTTGTTCGGCGAGGTGATGTGGACGACGTCAACGTTCGGGCTGGCGTACATCGCCTCGTGATCATAGTCGCCATAGACCTCCGGGATGCCCCACATGTCCGCCGTCTGCCGGGCGCTGCGCGAGGAGCCGCAGATGGCGGTGACCTGGATGCCGAGACGCTTCAGCGCCTCGATGTGGACGGGGCCGATGAAGCCGGTGCCGATGATGCCGGCGCGCAGATGATGGAGGGGGGTCATGGGAGGTGAGGTGGGTGATAGGTTGCGGGCGGGGAAACATCAAGGGCGCTGTCAGGAGGCGCCCCGGATCATCCAGCAGGAATCATGGGCCGCCATGCCGATGTGCGGATAATAGTCGCGGGCCGCCGGGGCGGCGATGAGGATCAGGCTGGTTTGCAGCCCTGCCTCCTCATGGGTGCGGCGCAGCAGTTCGCGCCCGATGCCGCGCCGCTGCCAGTCCTCGTCCACGGCGAGGTCGGAGAGATAGGTGCAGTAGGCGTGGTCGGTGAGCGCGCGCGCCACGCCCACCAGGCGACCTTCATCCCGGGCCGTGAGAAGGATGTCCGCCTCGCGCAGCATGCGCTCCATGCGCGCCACATCATGAAGCGGACGTCGTTCGCCCAGCGATGTTCTTGCCAGCAGGGCGGTGAACTCTTCCACGCCAAGTCCGGGCTCGGTCTGATATTGGATCATGATCGTCGGTGGCTCAGTGCTCCACGGGGGTCTCCGGCGTGTCCAGCACCTTCTGATAAAGCGCCAGGTCCAGCCAGCGCCCGAACTTGTAGCCCGCCTGACGGATGCTGCCGCAGGCGCTGAACCCAAGCTTCTCATGCAGGGCGATGCTGGACGCGTTCTGCGCGTCGATGACGCCGATCATCATGTGGTAGTCCTGGTCGCGCGCGCGGCGGATCAGCTCCTCCAGCAGCCGTCTGCCCACACCCCTGCCGCGGAAGCGCGCCTCGACATAGACCGAGTGCTCGACGCTGTACTTGTAGGCGGCATGGGGTCGAAACGGACCGTAGCTGCCGAAGCCCATGAGACTGCCTTCGTCATCCAGCAGCCCGATCACCGGCAGGGCCGCCTTTTCCTTGGCCTCAAACCAGGCCTCCATCACCTCGCGGGATCGCGGGACATAGTCGTATAGCGCCGTCGAGTTCACGATGGCGTCGTTGAAGATGTCCTGGATGGCCTCGAGCCGGTCGCGGCCGCAGTCGATGCAGATCATGCGGGCAGGCTACACAGGACATGTCGCGAGGGGAAGCGGAAGTAAGTCAGGCGATGTCCTGCCGCGCCATGCGGGCCAGGGCGTCGCCGGTGACGCGCATGATGCGCCAGTCGGGCTTCATCTCGGCGCCCAGGCCCTGGTAGAACCCGATCGCGGGCGTGTTCCAGTCCAGGACGGTCCACTCATAGCGGCCGCAGCCGCGTTCGACGGCCAGCCTTGCCACCGCCGTGATGAGCGCCCTGCCCAGGCCGCGGCCGCGATGGGCCTGGCGCACGTAGAGGTCCTCCAGGTAAAGGCCGGGCCGGGCCAGGAAGGTAGAGTAGTTGTGAAAAAAGACGGCCATGCCCGCCGGCTCGCCGTCCACGCAGCCGACGAGCGCCTCCGCCACGCGGTTCGGGCCGAACAAAGTGTTTCGCAAAGATTCCTCCGTCGCCACCACCTCGTGGCTGAGCTTTTCATACTCCGCGAGCTCGCGGATCAGCTGAAGCAGGAAGGCGGCGTCGGACTCGGTGGCGGGGCGGGTGGTGAGGGGCACGGCCGGACTTCTGCTACGGCTTGCGCAGCTCCGCCACCTTCTCGGCGAGCTTTTCAAAGGAAAGCCGGTCAGCGTTGCTTTTGCCGACATGACGGAAGACCTCGCGGCCGTCCGGGCCGATGAGAACGGTCGCCGGATAATGCACCACCTGGCCGTGGAAGGCGTAGCCGTCCGGGATGCCATAGGCCTTGGCCAGCCGGGCGTTAGGATCGCGGTAAATGGGCGTCGTGTCCGGTTTGCCGTCGGCCAGCCTGGTCGCCCAGGCCGCGATTTCATGGTCGGTGTCGGGCTTGAGGAAGACCTGCACCAGGTCCGGCAGCGTGGCGGCCCTGGCGAGGTGCTCGCGGGTGTGCCGCAGGCAGAGCGGGCATTCGGTCTTCAGCAGGAAGTGCAGGGCCACGAACTTGCCGCGCGCCTCCTGGAGGCGGAAGCTGTCGCGGCTGGTGGCGGACTTGACGGTGAAGTCGTCGGGAGGCGCGGCGGCCAGGCTGAGGACCGCGGTGAAAAGAAGGGCCGGTGTGAGGAGTCGTTTCATGATGGGGGCGGGGTTCATGGGAGCCGCCGTCCCCGCTTTTATTCCCGGCTTTTGCTCACTGAGGCAGCACCGGCCGCAGCGCGTCCGCCCAGATGGCGTAGCCCTTTTGGTTAGGGTGCAGGAAGTCCGGCATGATGTCCCTGGAGATGCCGCCGTCGGGTTTCAGCCACTTGTCCGTGATGTCCAGCCAGGTGACGCCGGGCAGCTTCGCCGGTCCGGCGGCGAGCAGGCCGTTGATCTCCTTCAGCAAGGCGCGCCTGGGATCCGTGGCCTTTTCACCGCGCGGGAAGACGGCCATGAGGATGATCTTCGCCTCCGGGCAGGCCTTCCGGCAGCGGCCGATGATGGCGGCCACGCCCCCGGCGATCTCCGCCGGCGTGCTGGCGCGGCAGTTGACGGTCTCCGCGGTGTTGTTGGTGCCGATGTGGATGACGACCGCCTTCGGCCTGAGCCCGTCGAGCTCGCCCAGGTCCAGGCGCTTCAGCACGTTCTGCGTGCGGTCCCAGCCGAAGCCCAGGTTCAGCACGCGCCGGCTGCCGAACAAACTTTGCCAGGTCTCGCTGCCGCGGTTGCCCATGCGGCCGCCGTCGGGCTGGCCGCCCCAGAAATGCGTGATGGAGTCGCCGATGAGCACGATCTCCGGGTTCACCTCCTTCTTGAGCCTGAGGATGGCCTCATGGCGCGCCTTCCAGTCATAGCCGTCCTTTTCCAGCCTGCCCATCGGGATGGCTGCGGTGTTCACGGTCTTCAGCAGCGGCACCACCTTCATGACCGAGGCCGCAACCTGCTCGCCGAGAAACTGGTAGCCGGGCTCGCGGAAATGCACGTCCGCCGGCGGCTGATGCTGGCTGAGGTGCGGCAGCATGGCCGAATAAAGGTCGTCGATGGCGACGCCGTGTTTTGCCATGATCCGTGCCGCCGCCTCGTTGCGGGCGACGAGGTCGGCGGGTGTGGCGTCCTTCATGCCGCCCTCGGCCACCGGCGTCGTGCTGGCCCAGATGAGCCGTGCACCGGTCGCCTTCAGCTGGACGGTGATCTCCTCGAGGCGCTTCTCATAGTCGGGCAGGGGCGTCTTGCGGTCATGGATGCCGAAGTTGAAGTGGATGATGTCCCAGCGGCCGGAGCCGAGCCAGACCTTGAGCTTCTTCAGGCCGTTGGCGGTGGGGCCGCAGTTTTCCGGCGCGCGATGCAGGTTGACGCTGCCCTCCAGGGCCTTGCGCGTCGCGAGCGTGTAGCCGCGCGAGACGGAGTCGCCGATGAGCAGCACGCGCGGCAGGCCGGGCACGTCCTTCACATAGTCCCAGGAGCTGACGCGGCCCTTCACCTTCTCCGCCTGGTAGATGGGCAGGTAGAAGGAGCCCAGGTTCTGCTCCAGCAGGGTTTCCCACGCTTGTTGTTCGGCCGGCAGCGTGGCCTTCCAGCGGGCGAACTTTTCCGCGACGGCCTTGTCGGCGGCGGCCTTCTTTTCAGCGGCCTCCCTGGCGTTGGTCGGCTCGGCCGCGTGGAGGTTCAGGCAGAGCAGGGGAAGCAGGAGGAGGGTCCGGGGAATCATGGGCGCGTGGCGTGGTTACGGGGCGGGCTGGCAGGCTCTTGCCTGCCGTTGCGTCCGGATGAGATCAAGCGCGCCGTCATCAGGACGGCATCTTTTCTTGCACGCCGCGCCGCCCGCCGCCACGTTTGGCCCATGACGTTGAAACTTGGACTGATCGGCTGTGGCAAGATGGGCGGCGCGCTGCTTCGCGGCGTGGAGAAATCCCTGGGCAAAAAAGCCCTGGTGGCTCATTTGAGCGACGTGGTGCCCGCGGCGGTGGAAGCCTTGAAGAAGGTCCTCGCCTGTGAAGTCCACGCCGGCACGCCGCTGCAGGTGGCGGAGGCCTGTGACGTCGTCATTCTCGCCGTGAAGCCCGGGGACATGCAGGCGCTGTGCACCAGCCTGTCGAAGGCGAAGGGCAGCCGGCTCTTCCTGAGCATCGCCGCCGGGCTGAAGCTGGCTCAGCTGGAAAGCTGGCTGGGCAGGAAGCAGCGCGTGGTGCGCTCGATGCCGAACACGCCCGCCCTGGTGGGCTGGGGTGCCGCCGCCTATTCCCCGGGCAGCCAGGCCACGCCCGAGGACGCCGCGCTCGCCGGCCAGATCCTCGGCGCCGTCGGCACCGCCGATGAAGTGCCGGAAAAGCTGCTGGATGCCGTCACCGGCCTGAGCGGCAGCGGCCCGGCCTATGTTTACACGGTCATCGAGGCCCTGGCGGACGGCGGCGTGCTGATGGGCCTGCCGCGTGCCGCCGCCCTCAGGCTGGCCGCGCAGACCGTCGCCGGCGCCGCTGGCATGGTCCTGGAAACCGGCAAGCACCCCGCTGCGCTGCGTGATGAGGTGACCAGCCCGGGCGGCACCACCATCGCCGGCCTCGAACAGCTGGAGGCCAACGGCCTGCGCAACGCCCTCATCCAGGCCGTGCGCAAGGCGACGGAACGCAGCGTGCAGCTTGGCGGCTGAGACGGGCCGCGGCCGCGTTGTTGACTTACTTTTTGGCAGGCGGGTTCAGGTCCGCCACCGGCAGCTCCGTGAAGCGGCGCCAGTGCGCCTCCCCCTCCTCGCGGCTGATGACGCCGTCATGCACCCAGAGGCCGTAGCGCACGCGCAGCTTTTTTTCCGCCGTCACCTGCACCGGTTCGTCCAGGCTGAGGCAGCAGCCCATCCAGCCGTCGTCGCGGACATGGAAGGCGGTCGGGTTGTGCGGGTTCATCGGGTGGTTCATCAGCGTGATGCCGCCGAAGCCGTCCGCGTCATTGGTTAGGCGGCCGCTGTAGTCGCACCAGCGTGCCGGCTTGCGGAACACCTCCGCCTCGTTGAGCTGTCCCTCCGAATTCAGGATGCGTCCGCCGCCGTCGTGGACGCCGATGCTTTTCGCCAGGCGCACGGCGACGAGGCCGAAGCCGGTGGCGCCAAACACGGCGGGCCTGTCCTTGGGCGGGGTGAACTCCAGGTCGAGGATCATGAACCAGCTCTTCGCCCCGTCGAGCGGGCGCACCTCCGTCCGGCGCACCTCGACCAGCTGCAGGCTCTTGTCCGACTCCCGCATCCAGTGGTTGACCATGCGCATGGAGGCGAATTCATCCGTGTCCTCATAGCCTTCACGGGAGACCTCCACGTTGAGGATCCGCCCCTGCTGCTTGGCGTAGTCACCCCAGAAGTCGATGTCATTGACGCTGTTGTGGGCAACCCAGACGCTGTTGTGATGACTGTGCGTCAGGGGGTCATGCGGATGTCCCATGCGCGTCAGGCTCACGTCTTTGGAAGCCCGGATCGGGTGGCAGAACGGGCGCATGTCCTGCGGGTCAAAATGCAGCGCCGTGAGCTCCCGGCCATCGAGCTGGAAGGAGGTGATGTGATGCGGCATCGGCACCGCCTGCACCTTCGGGACCGGCTTCGTGGAGGGCAGCTGGGCCGATAGGGCCAGGGGCAGGAGCAGAACCAGGGTAAAGATGCGCATTCGTAAAAAACGCCCAATAGCAGGTCATCTTTGCCATTCTAGCCAGGGAGGAGGCCTTTACTCGCAGCCTTGCCGAAATTGCGGAAATGAGGCATAATTCGAATATTAATGAAACCCCTTCTGGTGCTGGTGTTGCTGCTGCCAGCCGGTCTCTTGTTGTCTCAACAGGCCGGGGCGGCGGACTATGTGGAGGGGGAGGTGATCGTGACCTTCAAGGAGGGCGTCAGCCAGGAAAGGGCGGGGCGTGCGTTGAGCACCCGGTCGCTGCGCATGACACGGCGGTTTGGGAGACTGTCGGAAAAGCGGGGAAAAACCACGGGCCTGGTCCGTCAGGACGGCCGCAGCACCCAGCAGCTCCTGAACGACCTGAAGAAGGACCCGGACGTGGAGATGGTGGAGCCGAACTACCTGCGCCGGGTGAGCGCCGCCGTGCCAAATGACACGCGCTTTGCCGAACAATGGGCTCTGCGCAACACCGGCCAGAGCGTGGATGGAGTGCGCGGCACCGCAGGGGCGGACATCGACTTCCTGCCCGCCCAGGACATGGCGCGCACGCCTGACCGCGAGGTGGTGGTGGGCGTCATCGACACCGGCGTGGATGTGGTTCATCCCGAACTGTCGCCGGTCCTGTGGGTGAACGGTCATGAAGTGGCGGGCAACGGCATCGACGAGGATGGCAATGGCTACATCGACGACGTCAACGGCTTCGACTTTGCGGACAACGACTCCGACCCCTCGGACTCCGGCTATCATGGCACGCATGTGGCGGGTACGGTGGCCGCGCTTGGCAACGACGGCATGGGAGTCATCGGCGTGAGCAGCAGCACCCGCATCCTGGCCCTGAAGGTCTCCTCGAACGGCAGCACCATCGCCACCTCCGCCGTGATCGAGGCTCTGGAATATGCGACGGCGCTGAGGCAGCGCGGCGTCAACATCGTGGCCTTGAACGCCTCCTATGGCGGAAGCGGCAACAGCACCGCCGAAAGGGCCGCCATCCAGGCCGCCGGCAACGCGGGCATTCTGCTTTGCGTGGCGGCGGGCAACGAGTCTTCGGACAACGATGAAACGCCGACGTATCCGGCCAGCTACCGGCTGCCCAGCATGATCGTGGTGGCGTCCACGGATCAGAACGACGCTCTTTCCAGCTTCTCCAACTATGGTGCCACCACCGTGGACATGACCGCGCCGGGCACCAACATCCTCTCCACCAAGCCCGCCAGCATCGGCTTCAGGGTCGGCACGACCACCTATGAGACCAATGAGATCACTTATGGAGGCGTCACCACCGGCCTGAGCGGAACCATCGTGGACTGCGGGATCGGCAATGTGTCGGAGTTCCCCGCCGGCGTCAGGGGCAACATCGCGCTCATCCAGCGCGGTACGCTGAACTTTTCCACCAAGGTCGCCAACGCCATGGCTGCGGGCGCCACGGCCGCCATCATTTACAACAACGTCAGCGGCAACTTCAACGGCACCCTGCAGAGCAGCGGGCTGTGGATTCCCGCACGCGCCATCTCCCAGGCGGACGGACTGGCGATCAAGGCCTCGCTGCCCGGCAGCGGGTCGATCGTCGTGATGGCCGGGCATCAGTTTTTGGATGGCACCTCGATGGCTGCGCCGCATGTCACGGCAGCGGCTGCCTTTGCCGCCATGAACAACCCGGAAGAAACCCTCACGCAGAGGCGGCAGCGCCTGGTCCAGGCTGTGGAGGTCAGGACCAGCCTCACCGGCAAGGTGATCACCAAGGGGCGTCTGAACCTGGTGCGCGTGGCGGACGGGAACCAGAACGGCTACGCGGACTGGTACGACCAGATCCTGGCCAGCACGCCCTTCTTCACGACGCCGGCGGGCCTGCCTTCCGGCATTGTGCATCAGCCCTACCATCAGGCGCTGACCATCATTGGCGGGGCGGCGCCCTTCTCCTGCAGCATCACGGCCGGCGCGCTTCCCGGGGGCCTGACCCTGGACAACACGGGCGTCATCAGCGGCACACCCGCCGTCATCGGCACCTTCACCTTCACCGCCCGGGTCGCCTCCGGCTCCTATGGCAGCACCCAGGTCTTCCAAATGACCATCACCACCCTGCCACCGGAAATCACCAGCCTTTCGCCGCTTCCTGCCGGTGCCACGGGACAGGAGTACGCCGCCGTCATGACGGCCGTCGGCGCCACGCCTCCCTATGCCTGGAGCGTCAGCTCCGGGGCCCTGCCCGACGGCCTCGAGATGAACGCCGCCGGCCAGATCAGCGGGCTGCCGACCACCGCCGGCGACTACGCCTTCACCCTCAAGGTCACCGATGCCTACGCGCTCTTCAGCACGGCGTCCTTCGAGGTGACTGTCGCCGCCTCTGCGTTCAACATCACCAGCACCTCGCCGCTGCCGGGCGCCGTCCTGGGCGTGCCCTACACGGAACGGCTCGCTTCCGAGGGTGGTGTCGCGCCCTTGGCCTGGGAGGTGCGCTCCGGCAGCCTGCCCGGCGGGCTCATCCTTCTGGAAAACGGTATGCTCACCGGCACGCCGGACACCACCGGACTGTTCCAGTTCGTTGTTGAAGCCACGGATGCTCTGGGCGCTGTCACGGCACGCCGGTTCACCTGCAATGTTTACACCACCTGGCAGGTGCCTGTGGTGAACCAGGTCATGCTGGGCAGCTCCACCATCGGCGCTCCATTCACCAAGGCTGTCACCGCCAGGAACTACCCCACCTCCTACACCATCACCGGCCTTCCTTCAGGCCTCAGCTATGTGGCCGGCACGGGGGTGATCAGCGGCCGGCCCAGGGTGAAGGGGACCTTTCAAGTGAAAATCCGCGGGGCCAACAAGGCGGGCGTCAGCACCACGGTGACAGCTCCCCTGACCATCCTCCCCCTCGATGGCAACCTGGTCGGCAGCTTCACCGGCCTCATCGAGCGCAACGCCGAGGCGAACCAGGGCCTGGGCAGCCGTCTCAGCCTGACCACCACCACCACGGGAGCCTACACGGCCAGGGTGACCACGGGTTCGACGGCCAGATCCGTCACAGGGTTCATGGATGCCACGCTGCCCCAGATCAGCACCCAGGTGGGCGGCAGGCTGCTGACGTTGTCCCTCGATTCCGAATCCCACTTCGTTGCAGGCAGCCACGGCCCGGCCTCCCTCACGGGCTGGCGGCAGGGCTGGCACGCATTGACCAAACCCGCGACCAGCAGGACCGGCTATTACACCTTCGGTCTCAATCTTGCCGATGCCTGGGATGACGGTGTTCTGACGGTTCCCCAGGGCACCGGCTATGCCGCCTTCACCCTCACCACGGGCGGAACACTGACCATCGTCGGCAGGACCGCCGACGGCCAGGGCATGACCTGTGCAGGCTTCATGGGGCCTGGTGGCGAACTCCTGCTGCATGCGCCCCTCTATCAAAACCTGGGCTCCATCACCGGCCTGCTCACTTTGCAAGATGGCGCCACCAGCGCCGACAACGAAGTGTCCGGCTCCCTGACCTGGTCCAAGCCACGCAATGCCTCGCGCGCTTACGGCGCTGGATTCGCTCCGCTGAATCTCGACGCCTACGGCCGTTGGCTGGCACCCCGGTCCTTCGGATTCACCGCCCTCGGCCTGCCCGCCTCCGGGCCGCTCTCGCTCTGGTTTACCGACGCCGGCCTTGATCTCGCCTCAAGGGACCCGGATGTTCCGGCCCTGTCCTGGACGGACACTTTCAAGGTCGTCATGCCCAAGGCGGGAACGGAGGCGAATCCAGCCGGGGCCACGCTTTCCATCAACCGGGCAAGCGGTGCTGTCACCGGAGCCTTCAACCTCCTGGATGGCAGGCTGAGTCGAAGGGTCGTCTTCAACGGGCTGATCATCCGCGGCAGGGACGCCGCCCGCAAGGCGGCCGGCTGCTTTCTGCTGCCACAGCTTGCCAAGGAAGGGGAAAAAGCGGGCTCAACACCGATCTTGAGCGGTGGCGTGGAACTCCGTCAGTAAGTCCGGCACCCGTCGTTGGCCGGGGTGGGCAGGCGGGCGGAGCAAGGCCAAAGTTGAAGCACCAGCCCGTCGGTCTTGAATGTCCGCAAAAGAACGGATTCAGATTGAGTCGGCGCCCCGTCGCTGCGTGCAGATGATTCGTTGCCACCCTTCATTTTTTTCGTTCGTCTTGAACGTCCGCAGGGAAACCTGCCGATGGTTTCATCAGCGCCGGGCATGCGAAGCAAGGTAGCCATCTTGCTCCGCAAGATGAGCGGGCAGTCCGGCAGGCTCAACCGTCCACGAACTCCGAAAGACCTTCCTGCCAGCGCAAGCCTCTCGCTCATCTCGGCGGAGCGAGATGGCTACTCTGCTGGCGCCGCCTCGCCGCCTCTAGATGATTCGTTGCCACCCTGATCCTGCTTTTCGTTAGTCTTGAACCTTCGCGGAGCGACCTGCCGATGGGTTCATCAGCGCCGGGCAAGCGAAGCAAGGTAG
>JBIIRD010000006.1:0-116514 GCA_044341745.1 Prosthecobacter sp.
ACGCGCATTTGAGTCTGGCGCGGGACTCGCTAGTCTCAAAAGCTCCCCGACACCCCCGAACCCCGTTTTCATCCCTGCCCGCCATGCCGAAGATCATCGAAATGCCCAAGCTCAGCGACACCATGACCGAGGGCACCCTTGCCAAATGGACCGTCAAGGAAGGCGACACGGTGGAAGTGGGCAAGGCCATCGCCGATGTCGAAACCGACAAGGCCACGATGGAGTATGCGAGCCCGTTCGAAGGCAAGATCCTGAAGATCATCGTCGCCCCGGGCACCAAGGTGCCTCTCGGCAGCCCGATGGCGGTCGTCCTGGAGGATGGCGAAGAAGCCCCCGCCAATCTCGACGAATTGATCGCCAAGGCCCAGGCCGCCGCCGCCCCCGCGCCGAAGGAGGAGAAACCCGCCGCCGGTGGTGCCAGGAAGGTTTCCGCCCCCGGCCCGCGCCTGCCCACGGCTCCGCAGCCCGCCCGCCGTGCCGTGGCCAGCAATGTCCGCGTCAAGGCCAGCCCGCTCGCCCGAAAAATCGCCGAAGAAAAAGGCGTGGACCTTTCCTCCCTCGTGGGCAGCGGCCCCGGCGGACGCATCGTGCGCGCCGACGTTGAAAATGCCCCGGCCGGTGGTGGCGGCGCCCGCTTGGCGGCCACCCCCGCCATCCGCCCGGCCTACGGCCCTGAAGATGAACGCGTGGTCACCAGCACCATGCGCAACATCATCGCCGAGCGCCTCCTGGCCTCGAAGACGCAGATCCCGCATTTCTACCTTCAGGTCGAGGTCGACGCCGCCCCGCTCATGGGCTTCCGAGCCCACCTCAACGCCAGCGCCGAAAAGACCGGCGGCGTGAAGTACACCGTCAATGACTTCATCCTGAAGTCCGTCATACGCGCCGCCCAGGCCCAGCCCGCCATCAACGCCGCCTGGGACGGTGACGCCATCGTCAAATACAAGTCCGTCGGCCTCAGCGTCGCCATCGCCATCGACGACGGCCTCGTCACCCCGGTCATCAAGCAGGCCGAGAAAAAGACCCTGGCTGAAATCAGCGCCGCCGTGAAGGACCTCGCCGGCAAGGCCAAGAACAAGAAGCTCAGCCCCGACGACTTCGCCGGCGGCACCATCACCGTCTCCAACCTCGGCGCCTACGGCATCGACCAGTTCTCCGCCATCATCAACCCGCCCCAGGCCGCCATCATCTCCGTTGGCGGCATCCGCAAGGTGCCCGTGGTGGATGACAAGGGCGCGATTGTCGCCGGCCAGCGCATGTGGATCGGCCTCAGCGGCGACCACCGCGTCGTCGATGGCGCCGTCGCCGCCACCTTCCTTCAGGAGATGCGCAAGCTCCTCGAAAACCCGGCTCTGATGCTGGTCTGATGACCCGCGCCACGGAGGGTTATTTCAGATATCGGGCCAGGGTTCTGGCCAGGCCTGCACCCACTCCAAGATAGCCTTCAACGGTGCTTGCAGGCGTGTTCCAGGCCGTTTCCAAGGTGACGGAGATGGCGGCTTCGCCCAGATGCTCGCGAGCCCAGCCGCTGCTCATGCGCGCACGCTCCTCGTCAGTCTTCACATAGGTGGCGAACCGGTAGCGCGGCTCGACCTTCAGCGGTCCGCTGATGTGTTCGGCGGCCAGTTCCATCCAGCGCTGGTAGTTGTGCCGACGCAGGCCGCTCATGCTTTCAAACCCGAAGGGACCAAAGAAAAAGGGGGCCTTGTCACCGGCGCCTGGATTGTGCAGGTCGATGAAAACGTCCACGCCCTGCCGGTCGTGGATTTCCTTCAGGCGCTTCTGGGCGGCGGCGACTTCGGGATAAACCGGCGCGGCCGACCAGTCGCGGTTGTGATCCTGTGGCAGGGCCTCCTTGCCGCCGGCTCCAAGGGCGGCGTTGTCGATGTCCATGATGGGGATGAAATGGACGCAGGTGGTCCGGCGCATTTCGACCGCCTCAGGATCATCACCGGCCAGCCATTCGATGAAGCCTCGACCGACCCACGAGCCACCGGCTTCCCAGGCATGCTGCCGGGACTGGACCCAGGCCTGACGCGGGCTGTCCGGAGGACCGATGCGGATGCCCTTCACCGGACGTCCACCGCGGGTCTGGGCGAGGTCGAAGCAGGTGACGGAGCCGTCACCGCCCAGCTTTTCCTCAAGGGCGGCGAGCAGACGGGCGGCGTCTGCCGGGACAAACGGCGGCCCCCAGGCCAGGTGCAGCACAGGGCCTGCGGCGGCAACCTTGTAGATGAAGGCCTTGTCCTCGGCCTTCGTGGCCGGGTCTGTGTGCCGCCATTCGCGGCCGTCGTGGCTGAAGGAAGCGCGCGCCGGCTGGCACCAGCTCGCATTGAGGATTTGGTCAGGCCTGAAGGGGCGTGTTTGCGCCTGCACCTCCAGGGTCACCGACTGCCCGATGGTCAGGCCCTCCAGGCGCAGGCTCCACCAGCAGGGCCAGCCGCGCCCCTCATGCAGGGTCGGCATGATGCGGAGACGCAAAGGATCCTGCTCAAGGAAAAGCAGCTCGGCATTGCCGCCTTCGAAGTCGGTGCGCACGGTGACTTCGGCATGAAGGGAAAGGACGCCAGCGGCCAGGGCGGCCAGGCGGACGAGGAGGGATCTCATGCCGAGATGAACGAAACAGAAGGCGGGATTCACACAGGCCGAGGGGCGGGCTCGAAACCAGGAACCTGAAGCCAGAAACTCGAAGTTCGAAACCTGAAGCCAGGCATCACCCATCCTGGTCCTGCCCGTCATTGCCGAGGGGGAGCACGGGCTGCCTGCGACGCTGGTTCCACTGTTCGAGCCAGCCCCAGCTCAGGTAGCTGAGGATGTAGGAGGCCGGGGCGAGGAAGGCTCCGAGGACCACCCCGCCAAAGAGCATCACCGGCGCATGTTCCTTGAGGGCAAGCCAGAGGCCGGCGACATCCGCGGGCAGCTTGGAGGGAAAGGGCGTGGTGGGCACGACGGTGAGGAAGGCCAGGGCCCATTTGCCGACGGCATATTCGAGAGGCACGAGGGCGGCGATGGTGAGCGGGTTGCTCAGCCAGCACATGACCAGGGCGATGGGGATGTTGACGCGGAAGATGGCGGCCAGAAGGGTGGCCGAGGGCATCTGAATGGGCAGAAGCTGGAGGGTGATGAAGGTGCCGATGGCCAGGCCGCCTGAAAAGGTGTGCTGGGTGGGCTTCCAGACACGCTTGTTGAGAAAATGCAGGGCAAACCAGCGCATCACGCCGCTCTGCTTGAGCTTCCGGGGGTGCTTCAGGAACCGGATGGTCTTGAAGACGGACCTGCGGAAGTAGCCTCGGGCGAAATCAAGCATGGCGGGGCGGGTGCAGGGCGAAAGTTTAATGGCCGTTCATGGCCGCCATCACCAGCAGCAGCACGCCAAGGGCGATGCGGTACCAGGCGAAGCCGGTGAAGGTGTGGCTCTGGACAAAGTGGACCAGCCAGCGCACCACCACAAAGGCGGAAACGGCGGAGACGGCGGTGCCGAGGAGAATAAGCGCCCAGTTCTCACCGGCTGCGGCGCCATCGGCAAAGGCGGAAAAGATTTTCAAGCCGCCGGCGGCCAGCAGCGTGGGGATGCCCAGCAGGAAGGAAAACTCCGTGGCGGCGGGCCTGGCGATGCCAAAGGCCATGGCCATGAGGATGCTGGCTCCGGAGCGCGAGGTGCCGGGAAAGACGGCGGCGATCAACTGGGCGGCCGCAACGGCAGCGACCACGGTCCAGGTGATCTGCGCCACGCTGCTGCGGCCGTGATAAAGGCGCTCGAGGATCAGGATGAGGACACCGCCGAAAAGCGTGGCCCAGGCGACGGGCTGAATGGTTTCCGGAAGCTCGATGTCCGCCGTTTTAATCACCAGCCCGCCGGCAACGGTGATGAGGAAGGCTCCGGCGAGCTTCTTCAGGTAGTCCTGCGTCTCCGCCTCCCTCAGGGTGGCCATGAGATGCTTCAGACGCTTCATGAAAACCGCCAGCACGGCAACCACGGCCCCGCTCTGAATCACCACGTCAAAGAGGTCGCCCTGCCTGGGCAGCCAGCCCAGGTTCTGGGGGATGAGCAGATGCCCGGTGGAGGAGATGGGCAGAAACTCGGTGACGCCTTCGATGATTCCAAGGATGATGACGGCGAGCCAGTCGGGCATGTTGGTGGGAAAAAGGCGGAAAAAGGGAATGGGCGGGCGCAAACTGTCGGGAGGGTGGCGTTGAATGCAAGCCCGCCGGCAGGGATGTCCGATGTTTTGACGAACCTCTTGTCAGAGACGCCTGGCGTTGCGTATGTTTTCCCGTTTGAGTCCTTTATCCTGACATGCATCTCCGCCGCCTTCTGCCCGTCTTCAGCCTGCTCTGCGGGCTTTGTTTCCACTCATCCGCGGCGGCCGAGGAGACGCCGGGCGCAAACCAGGTGATCGACATGAACTCCGGTGAATGGGACGGCATCGTGAACATCGATGTGTCTGTCCTGTTTCCTGACTACCGTGAGCCGTGGAACGCCGGCCAGCCCTCCGGCGGCAGCGGCACGGGCTTCCTGATCGGCAAAAACCGCTTCCTCACCAACGCGCACGTCGTCAGCAACGCCACCAAGATCGTCATCCGCACCACCAACGACCCCCAGCCGCATCCCGCGCGCATCGTCCATGTGGCTCACGACTGCGACCTGGCCATCATCGAGGCCGAGGACGGCGCGCCGTTTGAAAAGATGCGCCAGCTCACCTTCGGCGGCATCCCCAAGCTGAACACCGAGGTCATCGCGGTGGGCTATCCGATCGGCGGCGACCGGATCTCCGTGACGCGCGGCGTGGTCTCGCGCATCGACTTCCGCACCTTCAGCCACAGCGGCGTGGACCAGCACCTGGCCATCCAGGTGGACGCGGCGATCAATCCGGGCAATTCCGGCGGACCGGTGCTGCAGGGCGGCAAGGTCGTCGGGGTCGCCTTCCAGGGCTACAGCGGCAGCGTCGCCCAGAACGTCGGGTACATCATCCCGGTGCCGGTGATCCAGCGCCTGCTCAAGGACGTGGAGGACGGTCGGTATGACCACTATGTGGACCTGGCGATCACCGACTTCCCGGTGGAGAACGTGGCGCAGAAGAAGGCCCTGCAGCTGGGGGACGACGGCGTCGGCGTCATGATCGCCGACGTCGAGCAGGCAGGCTGCGCAGCAGGCGTGCTGCAGCGCGGGGACGTGCTGCTTTCCATGGACGGCAACCCAGTGCTCAACAACGGCCTGATCCGCTTTGAAGGCGAGCTGATGGACATGAACGAGGTGGTCGAGCGCAAGTTCGCGGGAGACACGCTCAAGCTCAGCCTGATGCGCGACGGGAAGAAGGCCGAGAAGGAGATCAAGCTGACCCGCTTCTCCCCCTACGTGCGCCTTGGCTCCACCTACAACCAGCGCCCTCGCTACCTCGTCTATGCCGGGCTGGTGTTCCAGCCGCTGGACCGCAACCTCATGGACGCCCACCAGGTGCGCGACCCCGTGGCGAACTATCTTTTCGACAACTACCTCACGGACAAGATCTACGTCGAGCGCCCCGAACCGGTGATGCTGACCACCGTGCTGTCTGACGAGGTGAACACCTACTTTGCAGCCTACGCCCAGAGCATCATCGACGAGATCAACGGCATGAAGATCCGCAACCTCCAGGACGTGGCCGAGGCCCTGAAGAAGGAGGATGCCAGGAAGGACTTCATCGTCATCAAGCTCATCGAAAAGGGCCGGCCGCTGGTGCTCAGGCGTGACCTCGCCGAGGCGGCCCACCCGCGCATCATGAAGACCTACGGCATTCCCGAGGACTCCTACATCGGCAGCGAAGAAGAATGATCCGACCGAGGCCCGAACCCCACACCCTCCTTCCTGACATGAAGATTCCCCCCCTCCTCGGCCTGGTCGGCATCGCCACCATCACCTGCGCGCAGATTCCATCGGGCATCAACAATTCCAAGGCGCCCGCCGCTCCTGGCAAACCCACGGCTGGATCGCCCGGCGTCCCCATGGGCACGATCGCCCCCCCGCCCGCCAGCCTGAAGAAGCCGCTGGCACAGCCGCAGATCATCAGCTCCAGCTCCCTGCTGAAGGTGAACGCCACCTATCAGTCCTACAACCTGCAGATCCCCTGGCAGAAGGAAAGCGCCGGAGGCCGACGCGGCCTGGGCGTCGTGCTGCCGGGCAACCGCGTGCTGGTCACCGCCCAGATGGTCGCCGACGCCACCTACATCGAGCTCGAGCTGCCTGAAAGCGGTCAGAAGATCCCCGCCAGGGTGCAGGCGGTGGACTACGAGGCCAACCTGGCGCTGCTCGCCCCCAACTCACCCACCAAGGAAAAGGAGTTCTTCACCGGACTCAAGGGCGTGGAGGTGGATGATTCCGCCCGCATCGGCGACTCCCTGGTCGTCTGGCAGGCCGGACGCGTGGGCGACCTTATCGTCACCCCCATGCGCATCAGCAAGGTGATGACGCAGGGTTATGTGGTCGATAACGCCGCCTTCCTGGTTTATGAGGCCACCGGCATCATCCGCAGCGAGTCAAACAGCTTCACCCTGCCTGTCGTGAAGGGCGGAAAGCTCGCCGCCCTCCTGCTGCGCTACGATTCGAAGAACCAGGTGGCGACCCTGCTGCCAGCCCCCATCATCCAGCACTTCCTCAAGGATGTCGCCGATGGCAGGTATGACGGCTTCCCCTCCCTGGGCATCGAGTTCCAGGTGACCCAGGACGAGCAGTTCCGCGACTACCTCGGCCTCAAGGCCGGGGCGCCGGGCGTGTTTGTCAGCAAGATCATGAAGGGCGGCAGCGCCGACAAGGCGGGCATGAAGGCCGGTGACATCATGATCTCCATCGACGGCCATGAAGTCGATGCGCGCGGCGACTATCAGGACGAGCAGTTCGGCGCTGTCAGCGCCAGCCACCTGATCCGCGGCAAGGGCTTTGTCGGTGACAAGGTGGAGATCAAAGTGCTGCGCGAGGGCAAGGAAGTGGTGCTCAAGAGCAGCCTCACCCGCAAGGAGCCGGATGATTATCTCGTGCGTCCCTACCTCTTTGACCACGGCCCCAAATACATCCTCAGCGGCGGCATACTTTTCCAGGAGCTGACCTCCGCCTACCTCAACTCCTTTGGCCGTGAGCAGCGCGGCGGAGCCATCCTGCGCCTCCAGCGCATCGCCAGCAACCCGGAGGAGTTCGAAAAGGACGGCCGCAAAAAGATCGTCTTCATCGGCGCCATCCTGCCCACCGCCAGCACCCAGGGCTACGAACGCATGAGCGGCCAGGTCGTCGAGGAGGTCAACGGCCGGAAGATCACCGAAATCGCCGACGTGGCCGCCGCCCTGAAAGAGCCCAAGGACGGCCTGCACACTCTCAAGCTCCGTGAGTTCCCCTACCTGCTGCACCTCGACGCCCTGCGGGTGGAACGCGACAACATGCAGCTCATGAACGGCATGTTCCGCGTCAGCGAGCTTTCACGCCTGGAGTAGCCCCCGTTTCCATTTTTAACCCAGTTGATGGGCAAGTGTGGCCTTTGTTCTGACTGAAGTCGCTCCGCCAAATTTCCTTTGTTATTTTCTATAGCAAACTCTAATATTTAGAGCTAGTTTGGATTTATTAGTCTGAAATGACCGGTTTTGACCGACTCCGCATCCTCATCGTCGAGAACGAAGGTCTCGTCGGGTGCGACATGGCCGCATTTCTGAATGATCTTGGCTATCGCGTCATCGGCACCTGTTCGACCAGCGAGGACGCCCTCCGGCTTTATGACGACCTGCGCCCCGACCTGGTGCTCATGGATGTGCATCTGGACGGGCCGGTGGATGGCATTGAAACCGCTCTCCGCCTCCAAAAACGCGGCCCTGTGGCCATTGTCTATGTCACGGCCTGCGCGGATCTGGAAACCGTCAACCGCGCCCGCGAAACACACCCGCAGGGCTATCTGCTGAAGCCCTTCAGCCACGACGAACTGCGGCTCACCGTCGAAGTGGCCGCCGCCCGGGTGCAGGAGGAAATCGCGCGTCGCAAGCGCGAGCAGAGCTATTTTGAAACCTTTGAAAGCCTGGCCGACGGCGTCATCGTGGCCGACCTGGCCGGCATCATCGTGTTCAGCAACCCGGCGGCGGCGCGCATCAGCGGCTGGGCTCAGCCCGAATGCGTGGGACGTTCCCTGCATGAGGTCTTCCGCATTTATCAATCCAGCGGTGAACCGGCGATGGTGGAACTGGCCAGCCCCGCCCAGCCGCCCCAGGAGCGCACGGTCTGGCTGACCACCCGCGAAGGTCAGCGCGTGCCGGTCCAGGATCGCTCCACCCCCCTTCGCGACCAAAGCGGCCAGCTCACCGGGGTGGTCATTCTTTTTCGTGCCCTGAACGCATCCTCTGAAAGCGACCGCGGCACTTCGGATCCCTCCCCGGAAACCACCGCCGCCCAGGCACCTCTGGTCGATGTGGTGGAGAGCATCTCGGATCCTCTGCTGGCCCTCGACGGCCGCTGGGGCATCACCTATGCAAATGCCAGCGCCCAGCAGCTTTTCGGGCGCCATGTCGGCAAGCTCCTGGGGGTCAATCTCTGGGACCTTCTGCCTGCGGCAACCCGCGAGGAGCACCACGGCTCCCTCAGCCATGCCATGCTGCACCGGGAGACGGTGAGCCGGGAGATCTACCTGGAGGAAAAGCAGACCTGGATCGAGCTGCGCGGCTATCCCTTCGCCGAAGGCCTGCTGCTCCTCCTCCAGGACATCACCTCAAAGCGCGAGGAGGCCGAACGCCGCAGCCGGCTCGACCGCCTGGAGTCGCTCGGCCTGCTGGCACGTGGATTCGCCCACGAGTTCAACAACCTGCTCACCGTCCTGCTCGGCAACCTTTCCCTGGCCGAGATGCGCCTGCGTTCCGTCATCCAGCTCCCGGAGCTGCACACGGCCAAGCAGGCGACGCTGCAGGCGCAGGGCCTGGTTCAGCAGCTTCTCACCTTTGCCCGCGGCGGCGCCCCCATCAAGCGCCCGACCCAGCTTGGCGAGCTGATCGAGCAGTTCTTCCTTCATCACAGCCGCGCGCCCCGGATCGAATATCGTCTGGAGGTCGCCCCTTCGCTGCCGACCATCGCCCTGGATCCCGCACAGGTCCGCAGGCTGCTGGGCAACCTGGTGCGCAACGCCGAACAGGCCCAGCCCAACGGCGGAGTCATCACCATCCGCTGCCAGCCCCATGATCCCGGCGAAAGCTACCCGCACGAGATCACCAGCGATCATCAGGCCGCTCCGGCGGGCATCGTCGTCGAGGTCACCGACCGCGGCGAAGGCATCCCTGCGGAGAATCTGGCGCACATTTTTGAACCCTACTTCAGCACACGCAAATCCGAGAACGCCACCGGCCTCGGCCTGACCGTGTGCGAATCGATCGCCAAGGCCCATGGCGGCTCAATCTCGGTCCGCAGCGAACCGGAAAAGGGCACCAGCGTCAGCCTTTACCTGCCCGTCGATGCCGATGGCGAGGAAGTGGACGCCCTGGGCATCAGCCATGCCTTCGAAGGCGCGCCTGAGCCGGCTGTCACCCGCATCCTGGTGCTCGAGGATGATCCGCTCGTCCGCGCCCTGATCGTGAGAAACCTCACCAGCCAGCAGTATGAGGTGACGGAAACCGCCGAGGGCAGTGAGACCGTGCGAGCCTACCAGGAAGCGCGGCAAAACGGACGGCCCTTTGACCTGGTCATCCTCGACCTCAGCATTCCCAACGGCATGGGCGGTGTCCGCGCCATGGAGAAGCTGCGCCAGCTGGACCCCGAGGTGCTGGCCATCGTTTCCTCCGGCTACAGCGACGACCCTGTGATGGCCAAGCCCGCCGGCTACGGATTCGCCGCCGTGCTGCCAAAACCCTACGAGCCCGCCGACATGATCCGCCTGGTGAAAAGCGTGCTCGCCCAGCGCGCGGTCGGACGCTGAGCAGGACGGAACTCCAGGCTGTTGCGCGGATTTCCAAATCCGCAGCAAGGTGGTCCGCCCCTGCCCCCTTCGAAACCTCCCTTCAACCTCCATCCACACGATGAAGGGCCCGGCATCTCCGAAGCTAGCGTGTGCCTATGCCAGACATCCCCTGCGCTCAGGCTCGCTGCGGAATCGGAGTTCCGCGCTCCAGAGAACCGCTGCAGAACCGAGAGCGCTCCGATCCCCGCGCCAGCGCCGGAGCGCGGATTTCCAAATCCTCGCCCCTGCGCTCCGACACCTCAACAAAAGAACGGGCTGGAGAGTTGCCTCTCCAGCCCGCTCATTGGGGGTTTGGGTTTTTTATTCTGGCTTCCGGACCACCAGCTCCCGGCAGGTGGTCCAGTCGCCTGGAACAAAAAAAGTTTGGGGTTTTGAGGGCGGCCCGGAAGGAGGTTAACCCCTCCGAGCCGTCGTGGTAAGAAGCCTTTCGTGCCTCTTTATTCACATGATCTTACATCATGCCGCCGTGGTCGTGGCTGTGACCGGCATCAGCCTTCTCCTCTTTCGGGATGTCGGCAATGAGGCACTCGGTGGTCAGCAGGAGACCTGAGATGGAGGCCGCATGCTGCAGGGCGCTGCGGGTCACCTTGGCGGGGTCAACGACGCCGGCCTTGATCAGGTCGGTGTATTCGCCGGTGGCCACGTTGTAACCTTCGTTACCCTTGCCCTTCTTCACCTGCGACACCACGAGGGCGCCTTCGACGCCGGCATTGGCGGCCAGCTGACGGAGAGGAGCCTCGATGGCGCGCTTGACGATGTCAGCGCCGGTGGCTTCGTCGCCCACGAGACCCAGGTCGCCCAGGGCTGCGGTGGCACGGATGAGGGCGACACCGCCGCCAGGGACGATGCCTTCCTCGACGGCCGCACGGGTGGCGTGCAGGGCGTCTTCCACGCGGGCCTTCTTCTCCTTCATCTCGGTTTCGGTGGCGGCACCGACGTTGATGACGGCCACGCCGCCGGCCAGCTTCGCAAGGCGCTCCTGGAGCTTCTCACGGTCGTAGTCGCTGGTGGTCTCGGCGATCTGGTTCTTGATCTGCTGCACGCGTCCCGCGATGGCGTCGGAGGAGCCTTCGCCCTCGACGATGACGGTGTTCTCCTTGCCGATGGTCAGGCGCTTGGCACGGCCGAGGTCGGAAAGCTCGATGTTCTCAAGCTTGATGCCGAGGTCTTCGGTGATGCAGCGGCCGCCGGTGAGGATGGCGATGTCTTCAAGCATGGCCTTGCGGCGGTCGCCGAAGCCAGGAGCCTTGACGGCGACGATGTTGAGCGTGCCGCGCAGCTTGTTGACGACCAGGGTCGCCAGGGCTTCGCCTTCGACGTCTTCCGCGATGATGAGGAGGGGCTTGCCGGAGCGGGCGACCTTCTCAAGCAGGGGCAGCATGTCCTTCAGGCTGCTGATCTTCTTCTCGTGGATGAGGATGTAGGCGTTTTCGAGGCTGGCCTCCATCGTCTCAGGATTGGTGACGAAGTAGGGGGACAGGTAGCCCTTGTCGAACTGCATGCCTTCCACGACCTCGAGGGTCGTTTCGATGCTCTTGGCCTCCTCGACGGTGATGGTGCCTTCCTTGCCGACCTTGTCCATGGCCTCGGCGATGATGTTGCCGATGCTGGCGTCCCAGTTGGCGGAGACGGTGGCGACCTGGGCCACGTCCTTGCTGTCCTTCACCGGGGTGGAGATCTCCTTGAGCTTGGCGACGATGGCCTCGGTGGCCTTCAGGATGCCGCGCTGCAGGGAGGTGGGGTTCGCGCCGGCGGTGACGTTGCGAAGGCCTTCGCTGTAGATGGCCTCGGCAAGCACGGTGGCGGTGGTGGTGCCGTCACCGGCGATGTCGGAGGTCTTGGAGGAGACTTCCTTGATGAGCTGGGCGCCCATGTTTTCATAAGGATCCGGAAGCTCGATCTCCTTGGCCACGGTGACACCGTCCTTGGTGATCGTGGGGGAGCCGAATTTCTTCTCGAGGATGACGTTGCGGCCGGCGGGGCCGAGCGTGGCCTTGACGGCCTTGGCGAGCTTGGTGACGCCGCGCAGGAGGGCCTGGCGGGCGGTTTCGTCGAAGTTGAGTTGTTTAGCCATGTGTCGTGGGGAGTTTCAGGTTTGGAGTTTCAGGTATCAGGTTGGGAATCAGGCGATGATGCCGAGGATGTCGGTTTCGTTGATGATGAGGACGTCCTCACCGTTGAGCTTCACTTCGGTGCCGCCGTACTTGGAGATGAGCACCTTGTTGCCGACCTTCACGGTGAAAAGCGTGCTGACATCCTTGCCTTCGTCATCCTTGCCGGTGCCGAGGGCGAGAACTTCAGCTTCCTGGGGTTTCTCTTTTGCGGTGTCGGGCAGGAAGATGCCGCCAGCGGTTTTTTCTTCGCTGGAGGAGCGCTTCACGAGGACGCGACGACCGAGCGGGGTGATGGAGGTAGCCATAGTGGTCTGGATTCTGCTAACTAGGTTTTGGGTTCTGGTTTGGTTTGGTTCATCTGCCCGGCCTGCTGACACACGGGAATGTGGCGGCTGGCCGGGCGGAAATTTTCAGGAGAAGGCGAACGTCCGAAGCAGGGCTGCCGCAATCGGCTCACCGGCTGGATTCAAGATGTTCAAAAGGCTGGGCATTCGAGTTTCGGATTTCAGATTTCAGATTTCGGATTTTAAACTTCAACTCTGTCACTTTGCCGGCGGCGGCGTCTCCTTGATCGCCACGCCGTTGCTGGCGCGCTGGACTCCTCCATAGGTCAGCTCAGGCGCAGCCTCGCCAACCTCCTCGGTGACGAAGCGCACGATCTGCTTCGGGTCCTCGGACATGACGGCCTGGAGCATCCGGGACTTGCGGGCGTGGTCGTAGCCCTTGATGTCGAGATCGAGCCCCACGGTTCCGGGTTCGCCGGAAAGGCCCTGCATCTTCGCCACCATGGCGGCGCTGTTGTTGATCTGCTCCTGCAGCCGCTTGTCCTTGCTCAGACGGGTCAGCCCCACCTTCAGCGCTTCGTTCACCTCGGGCACGTTCAGGAGTTCGACGGCGTTCTTGCCCGGGTGCCGGGCCAGGATGTCCTCCGCCTGGGATTCAAGCCCGGCCTGAAGTTCCGACGGAGCGGGCTTCCTGGGTTCAGAAGGCGACAGCGCCTCAAGGGCCATGGACTCGATTTTGGAATCCGAAACGGCGGCGGACTTCGGGGCCGCAGCTTCCGGAGCCGGCTCGGCGGACTCCTTTTTTCCGCAGGCGGCCAGGAAACCCACGGCCATCAGCATCGGAACAATGATGCAGAGGCGGGGCAGCCAGTCCGGCGGCCGTGTTCCAGAGGATGGAGCGAAGGTGTTCATGCTCAGGAGGCGCGCGGGGCGACGGCCGCGTTGGAGATTTCCCGGAGCGCCGTCTTCATGGCGTCCTCAAAGGTGGCAAAGGAATCATACTGGGCCAGCGGCGCCTGGCCGGTGGCGGCGCGGATCTCGGAGGTGTTCTCCATCCGGCCGACAAGATACCACTGGTCGCCGCCGTGGCTCTGGATCATCGACTTCAAATATTCGATCTCCAGCTTCTTGTTGGTGATCTGGTCGTTGGTGTCCGAGCTGCCGTTGGTGAAGTCGGCCATCGGCTGGCGGCAGAGCAGGATGCCATAGACCTTGTTAGGGGCGAGGGAGCAGGTGACGGTGTACTTGGCGTGGGCGTCCACCAGCATGTGGGAGGGGTCGGTGCCGGCGATCACCAGCTCCGTCTGGTCCAGCTTGGCCGTGGCGCCCATGGGGTCACGGATCACCTTCAGGCCCTCGCCCTCCATCATGCCGCTGAAGCACTCGATGACCTTGTTCAGGAAACGACGGCGCGTGGCGAGAAGCATCTCGTCATAGCGATGCAGGAGGTTTTTCACCTCCGCATCCAGCGCAGACAGTTCCCTGAGGGCTTCCAAGCTCATCGCGGCTGAAGAACGGGGTTGAGGTTGAGGAGGGCCTGCTTTTTCGATGCAGCGACACATGCGCTGTAGGTGGGCTCACCCAAGGCGGACGCGCCCATGACAAACCTGCCGGAGGCAGGCGAATTGAAGGTGAACGTGCGGGAAACGAACGTGCCGGAGGCGGATCGCCTGGATGCAAACGTGCCGGAGGCACGAAAGACATTAGCCGGTGGTGCAACCACCGGATCAGCATCGTCAACCCACGCGTTTTCAGAAAGCGCCCTGGAAGGGCGCGAGAAACGTCCGAACACACCCGGCATCACCGCAGACATGGGATTCTCGCAGCCTTCTCGCGCACCTGCCGGAGCGCGCCCCTGGGCCACGTTCATGACGGCGGATGAACCGGTGGTTTCACCACCGGCTAATCTCTCGCGTCCTTCCAGGACGCCTGTCTTCGGCGTCCCGAGGAGGGAATGCAGCTGCCTGGATGGCAGGGGCTGGAACAAGGGGAAACTCACAGCAGGGCGGTTCGTTCAGCTACGGGCCGGACAATCACTTGTCCTTGTCCACGACCTCGAAGTCGGCGTCGACGACCTTGCCTTTGTCCTGGGACTTCGGCTCGGACGATGAGGCCTCGGGACCGGCTTCAGGAGCGGCGCCCGGGGCGCCGGCTCCGGCGGCGGCCGCAGCCTGGTAGGCGGCGGCGAAGAGCTTCTCGATCTCCTCGGTCTGCGTCTTCATCTTGTCGGTGTCGTTGGCTTCAACGGCGGCCTTGAGGGTGGCGAGCTTGTCCTGGATCGGGGTGATCTGGTCGGCGGGCACCTTGCCATCCCATTCCTTCAGGGTCTTCTCGATCTCATAGCTGAGGGTCTCGGCCTTGTTCTTCACTTCGACGGCCTCCTTGCGCTTGCGGTCCTCCTCGGCGTGCTCCTCGGCGTCGCGCTTGGCCTTCTCGATCTCATCCTGGGTGAGGCCGGAGCTGCCCTGGATGGAGATCTTCTGCTCCTTGCCCGTGGTCTTCTCCTTGGCGGAGACGTGCAGGATGCCGTTGGCGTCGATGTCAAAGGTGACCTCGATCTGCGGCACGCCGCGGGGCATCGGCGGGATGCCGTCGAGCTTGAAGGTGCCGAGCACCTTGTTGTCCTTCGACATCGGACGCTCGCCCTGCAGGACGACGATCTCAACGCCGGGCTGCTGGTCGGCATAGGTGGAGAAGATCTGCGAGTGCTTCTTCGGAATGGTCGTGTTGCGGGCGATCATCGGGGTGGCGACTCCGCCGGCGGTCTCGATCGCGAGGGTGAGCGGGGTGACGTCGAGCAGGAGCACGTCCTTCACATCGCCCTTGAGGACGCCGCCCTGGATGGCCGCGCCGATGGCCACGACTTCATCCGGGTTCACGCCCTGGTGCGGGTCCTTGCCGGCGAGCTTCTTGGCGGTCTCGACCACCTTGGGCATGCGGGTCATGCCGCCGACGAGCACGAGTTCATCAATCTTGCTGGCCTCCAGCTTGGCGGCCGCAAGGCAGTCGCGCACGGGCTTCATGGTGCGCTCGAAGAGGGAGTCGCAGAGCTGTTCCATCTTGGCGCGGGTCAGCGTCTTCATGATGTGCTTCGGCCCGGTGGCGTCTGCGGTGATGAAGGGCAGGTTGAGATCGTAGCTCTGGCTGGAGCTGAGGGCGATCTTTGCCTTCTCGGCCTCCTCCTTGATGCGCTGAAGCGCGTCGGGCTGGCCGCTGAGGTCGATGCCGCTGTCGGCCTTGAACTCGTTGACGATCCAGCTGATGAGCGTGTTGTCCCAGTCGTCACCGCCGAGATGGGTGTCGCCGTCCGTGGCAAGCACCTCAAAGACACCGTCGCCGATTTCCAGCACGCTGATGTCGAAGGTGCCGCCGCCGAGGTCATACACGGCGATCTTTTCATCGCTCTTGGACTCGAGGCCGTAGGCGAGCGAGGCGGCGGTGGGTTCGTTGATGATGCGGCGGACGTTCAGGCCGGCGATTTCACCGGCGGCCTTCGTGGCGTTGCGCTGGCTGTCGTTGAAGTAGGCGGGAACGGTGATGACGGCCTCGGTGATGGCCTCGCCCAGCTTGGCTTCGGCGTCCGCCTTCAGCTTGCTGAGGATCATGGCGCTGACCTCCTGGGGGGAGTAGGTCTTGGTTTCACCGCCGACCTCCACCTGGACATGGGCGTCGCCATTGGAGGCCTCGACGATCTTGTAAGGCATGCGCTTGTCGGCCTCGGTGAGTTCGGAGAACTTGCGGCCCATGAGGCGCTTCACGGAAAACACCGTGTTGCGCGGGTTGGTGACGGCCTGGCGCTTGGCGGCCTGGCCGACCACGCGTTCGCCGCTCTTCGTGAAAGCGACGACGGAAGGGGTGGTGCGGGCGCCTTCCGAGTTTTCGAGGACCACGGCCTTGCCGCCTTCGAGGACGGCCATGCAGGAGTTGGTGGTGCCGAGGTCAATGCCGAGGATTTTGCTCATGGTGGTGGGGTTGGGGGAAAGGATGGAACAGAGGGGTTGATTTGATCGCGTTAAATGGCACGAGCCGTGCCAGGAGGCCGAAGTGATTTCCAAACCCTTGATAGAGAGTCACTTAAACTTAATTCGACAACGAACCTTGAAAGTCTCACAGCCACTCAATAGTGCCACTTTTGTCACTTTGAAGGCGACTACGCCATGGCACTTGGCACTCTGGATGTCACATTGAGGTCGAGATTCTCGCGGAGGAAGCCATTCCGCCCCGGGCAGGTGGCACCATCCTTGCTTGATTGGCCTGCGTAACCCGTCAACCTCCCCTCCCCGTCGACCGGGGCCAGCCTGGCGACGGGGTTTCCAACCCCATGAAACACCCCTTTTACGATCTGGACATCCCCAACGAGGGATCGCTGCACCGCATGGACCTGGAGCGTGACGCCTGTGGCGTCGGCTTTGTGGCCAGCATCGAGGGCAGGCGCAGCCGGGAGATTCTCGACATGGCCCTCTGCGGCGTGTGCAGCGTCCAGCATCGCGGGGCCGTGGACGCCGACCGTGTGACCGGAGACGGCGCAGGCGTGCTGACCCAGATCCCGCACAAGATCTTCCAGCCCTTCATCGACGAGATGCACTTCGAGCTGGAGCACCCGATGGACCTCGCCGTCGGCGTTTTCTTCATGCCTTCCGACCAGACCGAGCGCATGAAGATCCACCTGCTGGCCGAGGGCCTGCTGCGCAACCGCAACATCCAGGTCATCGGCTGGCGTGACGTGCCAGTGAACCCGAACGAACTCGGTCACAAGGCCCGCCTGACCATGCCGGTGATCCAGCACCTCCTGGTGGCACGGCCCGAGGGCATGGACGACGCGCCGTTTGAGCGCCAGCTCTACCTGATCCGCCGCGAGATGCGCCTCAAGGCCCGCATCCACAAGCTGGCGGACTTCTACATCGCCTCCTTTTCGCACCGGACGATGGTTTACAAGGCGCTGCTGCTGCCATCCTCGCTGCAGAAGTTCTACACCGATCTGCAGAGCGACGACTTCGAGACCGCCCTGGCCGTCTTCCACCAGCGTTTCAGCACCAACACCTTCCCCACCTGGGCGCTGTCGCATCCCTTCCGCACCCTCGCCCACAATGGTGAGATCAACACGGTGCGCGGCAACCGCAACTGGCTGAACAGCCGCGCCAGTGACTTCGAAAACCCGGTCTGGGAGGGTGAGGAGCAGCTGCTCAAGGAGCTCATCGCCAAAGGCCAGAGCGACAGCGCCAGCCTCGACGCCGCCCTGGATCTGCTGATGCAGAGCGGCCGCGATCCGGTGCATGCCATGGCCATGCTCGTGCCCAGCGCCTACGGCATTGATCCGACGACCTCGCCGGAGCTGAAGGCCTTCTACGAATACCACGAATGCTTCAGCGAGCCCTGGGACGGCCCCGCCGCCATGGTGCTGACCAACGGCCTGAACGTGGTCGCCAGCCTGGACCGCAACGGCCTGCGCCCCAGTCGCTGGAAGCTCACCTCCGACGGCGTCTTTGCGCTCGGTTCCGAGGTCGGCATCGTGCCCATCGACGACGCCCGGGTGCTGCGCAAAGGACGCCTCGCCCCGGGGGAGATGCTGGAGATCGACCTGCTGAAGAAGCGCATCCGCTTCAATGACGAGATCAAGGCCGACCTTGCGAGCCGCCAGCCCTACGGCGAGTGGCTGAAGAACCGCACCAGCCTCACCACGCTGGCCCCGGAGGTGCCGAACGGCGACCTCGACCTTCTGGAGCTTTCCCGCAAGCAGGCCGCCTTCGGCTTCACCAGGGAGGAGCTGGAGATGTCCCTGACCCCTGCCCTGGCCAGGGGCGAGGAGGCCATCTACTCCATGGGCGACGACGTGGCGCTGAGCGTGCTGTCCACACGCCCCCGCCTGCTGACGAGCTACTTCCGCCAGCTCTTCGCCCAGGTCACCAACCCGCCGATCGACCCGATCCGCGAACGCGCCGTCATGAGCCTGGACGTCGTGCTCGGTCCGCAGCGCAATTGGTTGGGCCAGACGCCTGAGCATGCCCGTGTGGTGCATCTCAACTCGCCCTTCCTGTTTGAAAACGAGCTCAGCTCGCTGAAGGCCCTGGCGGAGCATCCCCACCGCGTTCTGGACGCTACCTGGCCGGTCCACGAAGGCCCCGAGGGCATGAAGCGCGCGCTTGACCAGCTCTGCGCCGACGCGGAGGCGGCGGCGAAGGAACGCGTGCCGATCCTCATCCTCAGCGACCGGGCCGTCAGCCCTGAGCGTGCGGCCATCCCGGCGCTGCTGGTCACCGGGTCCGTGCATCATCACCTGAACCGCCGGAAGATCCGCATGCGGCTCAGCCTGGTCATCGACACCGGCGAGGCGCGTGACACGCACCAGATGGCCTGCCTGTTCGCGTTTGGCGCCAGCGCCGTCTGCCCCTACCTGGCCTTTGAAACCATCCGTGAGCTCGTCGAATCCGACAAGACCGCGCGCAAGCCGCAGCTCGACGGCATGGGCTATGACAAGGCCGCCCTGAACTACCGCAAGGCCCTGGAGAAGGGCGTGCTGAAGATCATGAGCAAGATGGGCATCTCGGTGCTCAGCAGCTACATCGGCGCCCAGATCTTCGAGGCCGTCGGCATCGGCGAGGAGGTGATGCAGCATGCCTTCACCGGCACGCCCAGCCAGATCAGCGGCATCGGCTTCAACGAGATCGCCGAGGAGGCCCTGGCCCGCCACGCCGCAGGCTTCAACGTTCAAGCGCCCGAGGGCGGCGGCATCGACCTGGGCGACCCGGGTTACTACCGGCCGCGTCAGAAGGGGGAAATGCACGCCGTCACCGGCCCGGTGATCAAGAACTTCCACACCTTCGTGAAGAGCGGCAAGGCGGAGGATTATGCCGCCTATGTGAAGGCCTCCCTGGAGAACACACCGACCGCGCTGAAGGACCTGTTTGAATTTGTCCCGAGCCCCGACGGACCGATATCGATCGATGAAGTCGAGCCCATCGAGGACATCCGCGTGCGCTTCACCACCGCCGCCATGTCGCTGGGCGCAATCTCACCGGAGGCGCATGAAGCCCTGGCCATCGCCATGAACCGCATCGGCGGCAAGTCCGACAGCGGCGAGGGCGGCGAGGATCCCCGGCGCTTCAAGCCCTATGAAAACGGCGACTGGGCGAACTCCAAGATCAAGCAGGTGGCCAGCGGACGATTCGGTGTCACCGCCGAGTACCTCGCCAACGCCTGGGAGCTGGAGATCAAGATGGCCCAGGGCGCCAAGCCCGGCGAAGGCGGCCAGCTTCCGGCCATGAAGGTGAACCGCATGATCGCCCGCCTGCGCCACACCACGCCTGGCGTCATGCTCATCAGCCCGCCGCCGCATCACGACATCTATTCGATCGAGGACCTGGCGCAGCTCATCCACGACCTCAAGGAGGCCAACCCGCGCGCCCGTGTCTGCGTCAAGCTGGTCGCGGAATCCGGCGTCGGGACCATCGCCGCCGGCGTGGCGAAGGCGAACGCCGACATCATCCTCATCTCCGGCCACGACGGCGGCACCGGGGCCAGCCCGCTCAGCTCCATCAAGCACGCCGGCCTGCCCTGGGAGCTCGGCCTGGCCGAGGCCCAGCAGGTCCTGATGCTCAACGGCCTGCGCGAGCGCGTCACCCTGCGCACCGACGGCGGCCTGCGCAACGGCCGCGACATCGCCATGGCGGCCATCCTCGGCGCCGAGGAGTTCAACTTCGGCACCATCGCACTCATCGCCCTCGGCTGCGTCTACGTGCGCCAGTGCCATCTCAACAACTGCCCCGTCGGCGTGGCCACCACCGACCCGAAATTCCGCGCCAAGTTCAAGGGCAGCCCGGACATGATCGTCAACTTCTTCAACGCCGTGGCGCAGGAGGTGCGTGAAATCATGGCCAGCCTCGGCGTGCGCACCCTGGATGAGATGATCGGCCGCCCCGAGTTCCTGCGCCAGCGCGAGGTGCCCGGCCATCCGAAAGCCAACCTCATCAAGCTCGACCGCATCCTGCGCGATGTTGGCAAGGACCTCGGCCAGGACGCCGCGCGCACCTGCCACATGAACCGCAACGACGGCCTCGACCAGCATCCGCTGGATGACCGCATCATCCAGGAGGCCCAGTTTGCCATCAGCGACAAGATGAAGGTCCGCCCGCTGCGCTACAAGGTGAGAAACACCTTCCGCAACATCGGCACGAAGCTCAGCGGCCAGATCGCCTTCCATCACGGCAACCACGGCCTCGCCCCCGGCACCGTCGATGTCACCCTGGAGGGCAGCGCCGGCCAGAGCTTCGCGGCCTTTGCCTGCGGCGGCGTGAAGCTGACGCTCATCGGCGAGGCGAACGATTATGTCGGCAAGGGCCTGTGCGGAGCGGAGATCATCCTCAGGCCCGGCCCGCGCATCCGCCCGGACTACCAGACCTGGGAGAACAGCATCCTCGGCAACACCGTCATGTATGGCGCCACCAGCGGCAGCCTGTTCGCGGCCGGCCGTGCCGGCGAGCGCTTCTGCGTCCGCAACTCCGGCGCCACCGCCGTCGTCGAGGGCATCGGCGACCACGGCTGCGAATACATGACCGGAGGCGTGGTCGCCGTGCTTGGCAGCTTCGGCAAAAACTTCGGCGCCGGCATGAGCGGCGGCGTGGCCTACCTGCTCGACGAGGCAGGCATGTTCGCCAGCCTGCACAACCCCGAGATGATCAAGGGCGAACCCGTCAGCGACCCCGAGGACGTCAACCAGCTCAAGAAGCTGATCTATGACCACCTCGACCGCACCGACAGCGCCCGGGCGAGGATGATCCTGGAAAACTGGGCCGGGTATCAGCCGAAGTTCATCAAGGTGGTGAGCAAGGCCGAGCCGGTCGCCGTCCCGCCCGAGGAGGAGGCGCCCTCCGCCAAAACAGAGCTGGCCGCCGCCTGAGCCTCCATCCGCAGATGACACAGATGACCTAGAGCCGGAATGTCTGAGCGTTCTGGCGGGATGACGCCTGATCCGCCTGGATTTGACGAATGGTTCCGTCGGCGTGACAGAGCCGCCCCATGAGGAGCGACTTCAGGCAGCCATCCTCCGCATGTCCCAGCCTAACAACATTCGCCGAGTCGTCATCGCCAGCTTCATCGGCACCACGATCGAGTGGTACGACTTCTTCCTCTACGGCACGGCGGCGGCGCTGGTCTTCAACAAGCTGTTCTTCCCCACCATCGACCCGATGGCGGGAACCATGGCCGCCTTCGCCACCTACGCCGTCGGCTTTTTTGCCAGACCGCTCGGAGGCGTGGTGTTCGGGCACTTCGGCGACAAGCTCGGACGCAAGTCGATGCTTGTCACCACGCTCATGATGATGGGCGTGGCCACCGTGCTGATCGGCCTGCTGCCGACCTATGGGCAGGTCGGCGTCGCCGCCCCCGTCCTGCTCGTGGCGCTGCGCTTCATCCAGGGCTTTGGCGTCGGCGGCGAGTGGGGCGGAGCCGTGCTGATGGCCGTGGAGCATGGTCATGAGGGCAGGCGCGGCTTTCATGCCAGCTGGGTGCAGGCGGGAGTGCCGGTCGGCCTGCTGCTGGCCAACGGCGTCTTTCACCTGGCTTCATCCATGGAGGAGAAGGCCTTCCTGGCCTGGGGCTGGCGCGTGCCCTTTTTGCTGGGAGTCCTGCTGCTCGCCGTCGGCATGTTCATCCGCATGAAGATCATGGAAAGCCCGGTCTTCACCGAGGCGAAGAAGGCCGACCCAGGACCGCGGGTGCCCATCCTCGCCGTGCTCCGCGAGCATCCGAGAAACGTCCTGCTGTCGATGGGCGCGCGCTTTGCCGAAAACGCCTTCTTCTACATCTTCACGGTCCTGGTGCTCAGCTTCGGCTCGCAGCAGCTGGGCATGAGCAAGGGCGCGCTCCTCAACGCCGTGCTGCTCGGCTCGGCGGTGCAGCTCGTGGCGATCCCCTGGTTCGGCGCGCTTTCTGACAGGCACGGGCGCCGGCCGGTCTATCTCGGAGGCGCGCTGTTCCTGACCGCCTTCGCCTTTCCCTTCTTCTGGCTGCTGGAAACCCGGCAGGAATCCCTCGTCATCGCCGCCGTCATCATCGGCCTGGTCGGTCATGCGGCCATGTATGGCCCGCAGGCGGCCTTTTTCTCCGAACTCTTCGGCACCCGCGTCCGCTACAGCGGCGCCTCCCTGGGCTATCAGCTCGCCTCCCCCCTGGCCGGAGGTCTCGCACCCCTGATCGCGACCTGGCTGCTGAACCAGAGCGGCGGCAAACCCTGGCCGGTGGCGGTCTATCTCATCCTCATGGCCGCCATCACCCTGGTCTCGGTCTGGCTGGTCGAGGAAACCAGCCGGAAAAAGCTGACATGACCCCTTCGTTCACGCAGACATGCCCCTGCTCTGCCGCATTCTTGGTTCGCTCTTGCTCGGCCTCGCCGGCGTCGATGCCGCCGCCTCGCCGGACATCATCCTGATCCTGGCCGATGACCTGGGCTACGGCGATCTCGGAAGGCATGGCAACCCGGTGCTCAAGACGCCGAACCTGGACGCCTTCCACGATCAAAGCGTCCGCTTCACCGACTTCTGCGTGTCGTCCTCCTGCTCGCCGACACGGGCCTCCTTGCTGACCGGCCGCGATCACCTGCGCGTCGGAGTCACCCACACGGTCATTCCACGCGAGCATCTCAGCCGGGAGGCCGTGCTGCTGCCGCAGATGCTGAAGTCGGCGGATTACGAAACCTGCATCATCGGCAAATGGCACCTCGGGGACGGACCTGGCCACAACCCCCAGGACCGCGGCTTTGACCTCAACATCACCAGCCAGCAGGGCGGCACGACTCACTTCAACCCGGTGATCGGCCGCAACGGCGTGTGGGAAAAGCAACCCAGAAAGGGCTACCGCGAGGACATCTACTTTGACGAGGCGATGAAGTACATCCGCGACAGGCGGGTGGACACGAGCCAGCCAAGAAAGCCTTATTTCCTCTACCTCGCCACCTATTCACCGCACGCCCCCCTGGCGGCACCGCCGGAGTTCATCGCGCCTTACAAGAACCGGGTGGATGACAAGACCGCCGCCTTCATGGGCATGGTGGCCAACCTCGACTGGAACGTCGGCCGTCTCATGGGCTTTCTGAAGCAGCAGTCGCTCGACCAGGAAACGCTGGTCATCTTCATGAGCGACAACGGCGGCACCTATGGCATCGACGTCCACAACGCCGGCATGCGCGGCTGCAAGTGCACCGTCTGGCCCGGTGGCACACGGGCCGTGTCCCTCTGGCGCTGGCCGGCCCGCTGGCAGCCGCGTGAAGTCGGCGCCCTGACCGCCCATCTCGACGTGCTGCCCACGCTCGCGGAACTGGCGAAGGCCCCGGTCCCTGAGAAGCTGAAGCCGCGGCTGGAAGGGCGCAGCCTCACAGGCCTGCTCGAAACCGGCCGGGACGACTGGTTTGCCCAACGAATGGTGTTTCAACACGTCACCCGCTGGCCGGGTGGCATGGCCGCCGCCCACAAGGAGGTGCAGGGCGCCGTCCGCTGGCAGCAGCACCTGCTGGTCCGCAACCGTCCCTGTGACGACCCTGACGGCCTTTGCCGGGCCGACAAGCAGAACCGCTGCAACAGCCTGCGACGCGTGATCAACGGCCTGAACAGCGACATCTACACCCACAACGCCCTGTTCCACTGGGGGGCCACGCCGGGCAAAGGCTGGGCACTGTACGACATCCGGACCGACCCCGGCTGCCACGCCGACCTGGCTGAAGTTCGTGCGCCCGTCGTTCAGAAGCTCCTGCCCGCCTACCTGAAATGGTGGGACTCGGTCTATCCAGAAATGCTTTCCGCCGGAGGCGACGCCGCCCTGATGCCCTCCAGGCGCCCAGGCACGGGAACGGAAAACCCCTGAGCCGGCGAAGCCCCCTGCAAAAGCCGCTCCCGCCCGCTCGTTGACTGGCGTTCACCCGCCCTCGGGCGCAACAAATTACGTCGAAAGCAAGTCTTGCGGTTTTTTGCGCCTCTCCCTAGTTTGCCGTCCCCCATCTCATGAAAATTGGCTTCAACCTCCTTCTCTGGACCGGTCATGTGACCGAAGAAAACTACCCCACCCTCGAAAAGCTGAAGGCCGCAGGCTACGACGGCGTCGAAGTGCCCATCTTTGACGTCAGCAATCCGGCGCACTTTGCCGGCATCGGACGCGTGCTGAAGGACAACGGCCTGGAATGCACGGCCGTGACCGTCCTGCCGGACGAGGCCCACAACGCCATTTCCAACGCCGCCGCCAGCCGCCAGGGCGCCATTGACCACCTCAAGCGCGTGCTCGAGTGCGCCCACAACGCCGGCGTTCAGACCCTTTGCGGCCCCTATTACCAGGTGCTCGGCCAGTTCTCCGGCAAGTTCCCCACGGAAGAGGAGCTGAACAACGCCGCCGAAGTCCATCGCGCCATCGCCCCGGTCGCCGAAGCCGCCGGCGTCAAGTGCGCCATTGAGGCCCTGAACCGCTTTGAATCCCACCTGCTCAACACCATGGAGCAGGCTTCCAGCTACGTCCGCCGCGTCAACCATCCGAACTTCGGCACGATGTACGACACCTTCCACGCCAACATCGAGGAGAAGAACCCCTTCGCGGCCATCGACACCGTCTTTGCCACCGGCAAGCTGAACCACGTGCACATCTCCGAGAACGACCGCGGCACCCCCGGCCGAGGCCACATCAACCTCGTCGAGCAAATCCAGCACCTGAAAAAAATCGGCTACAACGGCTGGATGACCATCGAGGCCTTCGGCTCCGCCCTGCCTGACCTCGCCGCCGCCACCCGCGTCTGGCGTGACTTCTTCCCCAGCACCGAGCAGGTCTACACGGAAGGCATCGCCCTCATCAAGAAGGCGCTCGCCTGACCGGAATGACAAAATCCGAACGACGATTGCCGAAAGAACCGACGCCTGACCCAGCTTTCGTTATTCCCGCACTCTTCTTCGGATTTCTGATTTCAACCTTCCAAGTTCATCCCAAACTACCATGACCCCGACATCCACCACCCCAACCACCCGCCGTGACTTCCTCGGCAAATCCGCCGTCACCGCAGGCGCCCTCACCGTCGCCCAGTCCGCCTGGGCGGCCGGCAGCGACCAGATCAAGGTCGGCCTCATCGGCTCCGGCGGCCGCGGCTCCGGCGCCGCCAACCAGGCCCTGAGCACCAAGCAGGAGGGCGTGATCCTTCATGCCGTCTGTGACGCCTTCAAGGAAAAGGCAGAGGGAGCTCTCTCCAACCTGCGCACCAAGCACGCCGACAAGGTGAAGGTGGACGACTCCCGCATCTTCGCCGGCCTCGACGGTTACAAGAAGGTCATCGACAGCTGCGATCTCGTCATCCTCACCACTCCTCCCGGCTTCCGCCCCTACCACTTCGAGGCCGCCATCAACGCCGGCAAGCACGTCTTCATGGAAAAGCCCGTCGCCGTTGACGCCCCGGGCGTCCGCAAGGTGATCGAAATGGCCAAGGTCGCCGACGAGAAAAACCTCAAGGTCGTGGTCGGCCTCCAGCGCCGCTACCAGAACTGCTACCTCGACGCCCTCAAGCAGGTGAAGGAGCAGAACATCATCGGCGACATCGTCTCCGGCCAGGTTTACTGGAACGGCGGCGGCATCTGGTTCCGGGACAAGCAGCCCGGCCAGTCCGAGCTCATGTATCAGATCAACAACTGGTACTTCTTCACCTGGCTCTGCGGCGACCACATCAACGAGCAGCACATCCACAACATCGACGTCGCCAACTGGTTCATCGGCGGCCATCCGGAGAGCGCCCAGGGCATGGGCGGCCGCATGCAGCGTGTGGACAAGAAGTACGGCCAGATCTACGACCATCACTACGTCGAATACACCTACGCCAACGGCGTTCGTGTCAACAGCCAGTGCCGCCACCAGCAGGGCGTCTACAACGCCGTCCGCGAGGAGTTCACCGGCACCAAGGGCAAGATCTACCTCAACAACAGCGGCGCCTGCTACGCCGTCGACCACAAGGGCAACACCATCTGGAAGTACCGCCCGTCCGGCGGTGCCGCCGCAGGCGCCGAGGGCGAACAGAAGGGCAAGAAGTCCCGCCGCAGCGGTTCCGATCCCGACCCCTACCAGGTCGAGCACGACACCCTCCAGGCGGCGATCCGTGACAACAAGCCGCTGAACAACGCCTATTACGGCGCTGAATCCACCATGACCTCCGTCCTCGGCCGCATGGCCACCTATTCGGGCAAGGAAATCAAATGGGACGACGCCTTCAACAGCAAGGTTCAGCACATGCCCGCCATCGTCACCGCAGAAACCGAGCCTCCGGCCAAGCCGACCGCCGATGGCGGTTACCCGATCGCCATCCCCGGCCAGCAGATCCCTGGCGCTGAAGTCTGATCCCAGGATTTGAGCCGCCGGGAAGGGTCGCTCCTTCCCGGTGGATTCACACCCCGGCCCGCCTCGTGCGGCCCGGGGTTTTTTATGCCCAGTCGCGGCAAGGTGGTAATTTCGTCACGCAGACTCAGCTGCCTGCGGAAAAAATCTTCCTATGGCACGGGGAATGATCTTGTCGTGCAACTCGTATGCATGAGATAGTGCCGCCCATACCATGAAAGAGTACGCCTACATCCACGAAGAAGGCAGCCTTCCGGCGCCTCTGAAGGCGGTGCCGTTCCTCAACAGCTTCACCGACGACCAGCTCGACGAAGTCCTCAATTCCTCCTCCCTCCTCCAGTGCGACCCGGGGGACACCATCATTCAGGAAGGCACCATCGACAGCCGCATCTACGTCCTGCTCAGCGGCGAGCTCGAAGTCCGTGTCGGCGGCAAAAAAGTCGCCGCCATCTCACGCATCGGCGATGTCTTTGGTGAACTCGCCCTGGTCAACCAGGACAAGCGCGCAGCCTCCGTCATCGCCGGCAGCCGGGCCCTGTGCCTCGCCGTGGACCAGAAGTTCCTCCAGGACATGCATCCCCGCGAGGAAGACCCGGCTTTCCATGCCGCCCTGTTTGAATTCGTCGCCCGCCTGGTCGCCAAGAAGCTCGACGCCACCTCCCGCCGTCTGGCGGAAGTGGAAAAAGAGCTGCGTGCACTCAAGGAATCGACAGCCGCAGCCGCAGCCCCGGCACCCGCCGCCGTTCCAGCCTCGCCACCCGCCAGGACCCGTCCGGCAGGAAAAGCCCGGCAGCCAGTGCGCCGCAAGGTGATGGCTTGAGCGGCGCTCTGAACTGACTGCCAGCGTCCGGCTTGCCTTGTCCTGATTGGAAACCCTCTGGAACACCCGTCTTTATTAAATAAAAACAACAAAGGCGGCCCGGTGACCCGGACCGCCTTGTTTCACGGTGTAAATCTGACGCTTGCTCAAACCCAGGGTGGCATGGGCTGCTCACGAGGAGTCCCGAGGGCGTCGAAGGACCGCTCCGGGCCCGGAGCCTGACGACGGGGTTCAGCATGACGCCCTTCCGGCTTGCACCCCTGCGAAGGCCGTCCGCCTTCAGGACGATGGTCTTTTGGAGGCAGCCCTCTGGGGCCAGGACCAGGACCACGGCGTCCCTCCATTCCTGGCGGCGGCATCATCGGTGGTCCATCGTGACGACCTCCTCGGAACTGCGGCCCACGAGGTCCTTGGCGATGTCGTTCATCCGGCCCGCGCCCAAGCATCGGTCCCCGGGGATGTCCCGGACCATTGCCAGGTCCGAAAGGCTGGCGGCCAAAGCCATGTCCACGGCGCATCGACCTGGGACCTTCGTGCGACCTTCCCGGGCCACGATGGGCAAAACCCTGCCGGTGGTGACCGCCATGGTCCGGCCCATGATGCATTTCGGGACGACGCCCTTCGGCATGGAACCGGCCTTCTTGCGGCCTGCGTTCAGGCCCCCGGGCCTCTCCCCGGGCCTCTCCCCGGGGCTCGTGGCCCCGGCGGGCCTCATCCGGATGACCAACACGTTCCCCATGGCCTTCAGCGCGTTCACCACCACGGGCCTGCGGAGGCGGACCAACCGGCCCACGGCCTCCTTCATGACCCCGGCCCGGGCCGCGCTCTCCCTCACGAGGGCCCTGGGCATGATCTTCACGATCCCCTTCACGATGAGCCTTGGGACCGTGATCGCCCCCATGCGGAGCACCCCGACCCGCGTCCCGGGGGGAGTGACTGCGGTCATGCTCCGGCTTGCGACCGGCGTCACGCTCACGCCCGGCCTCCGGATTTGGTGCGCGACGAGGCTCTTCGCCCCGGGGCTTTTCAGGTTCGGGGCGTGGACGGCCGGGTTCGGCATCCGGGCGGCGGCCGACAGGCGGAGGTGCCGGACGGTCCGCCTGGGGTTCTGGACGACGCTCAGGACTTGCAGCCTGAGGAACGGGCCCCACCGGGGGTGGGGCGGCATTTTGGGCGGCGGATGTGCCACCAAGGGCTGCCAGGGCCAGCAGCATCAGCAGGGTGTGACGGGTTGGTTTCATCGTGGATTGGGGACGGGATGGCGCCGGAGCGCAGGTTCGACGCCCTAACGACACCACCCGAAGTCCTTGTGTGTCATGTTCTGAAAAAGATGCCCTTCCCCGAAGAAATCTTGTCCGGCGCACGCTTTTGAAGTGGACTACCTGGCTCTTTCCACCCTCAAACCGCCCCATGCTCCGATCCTGCCTCCTGCCCTTCGTGCTCGCCGCCGCCAGCGGCTTTGCCGCCAACAACGACGCCCCGGCCAACGCCTCCCACGCCATCATGCCGATCCCGGAAGCCGCCACCGCCAGGCGCTCCCAGAACGTGACACCCCCGGAAAAGGCCGAGCGCATCGTCCTCATCGGCAACGGCCTGGCCGAACGTGACGTGCATTACAGCCGCATCGAGACCGAGCTGCACCTGCGCTACCCGGACCGCGACCTCTTTGTGCGCAACATGGGGCATGTTGGCGACACCCCCGGCTTCCGCCCGCACCCCTCCCGCAAGTCCCCCTGGGCCTTCCCCGGAGCGGAAAAATTCCACCCCGACAAGAAGGTCCACAACGGCAAGGGCTTCTTCCCCATGCCAGATGAATGGCTCACCTTCCTGAAGGCCGACACCCTCGTGGCTTTCTTCGGTTACAACGAATCCTTCGATGGTCCAAACAAGGTGAAGAACTTCGAGGATGAGCTCGACGCCTGGGTGCAGCACACCCTCGGCAGGGCCTACAACGGCAAGACAGCCCCCCGCGTGGTGCTCGTCAGCCCCGTCGCCTTTGAAAACCAGTCCGCCAGCCGCGACCTGCCCAACGGCGAAAAGGAGAACGCCAACCTCATCCTCTATGCCGCCGCCATCGAGAACGTCGCCAAGAAGCACGGCCTGACCTTCATCGACCTCTTCACCCCGACCAAGGCCCTCTACGCCGCAGCGCGTCAGCCGCTCACGACCCTCGGCTTCGTGCCCAACGAAAAAGGCTACCAGGAGATCGCCGGCATCCTCGCCACCGGCCTGTTCGGCCATCAGAGCCACGAGTCCAAGGCCGATCCGGAGCTGCTGAACGCGGCGGTGAGGCAGAAGGACTGGTTCTGGAACAACGACTACAACCTCCTCAACGGCGTCCACACCCACGGCCAGCGCTACGAGCCCTTCGGCCCGCAGAACTACCCGGACGAGGTTCAAAAAACCCGCGAGATGGCCGCCCTGCGCGACCAGCTCATCCATGACGTCGCCGCAGGACGGAAAAAGGACCTCGCCGTCGACGACAGCAGCACGCACAAGCTCCCGTCTGTCCCAACCAACTATCAGCCCAGCGCCAAGAACGGCAGCAAGGAGTACCTCTACGGAGATGCGGCCCTGAAGTCGATGACCGTGCCCGAGGGCTACAGGATCGAGCTGTTCGCCAGCGAGAAGGAGTTCCCCAACCTGGCCAACCCGATGCAGATGAGCTTCGACGACAAGGGCCGCCTCTGGGTCGCCACCATGCCGACCTATCCGCACTACCGCCCCGGCGACGCCATGCCCGACGACAAGCTCCTCATCTACGAGGACACCAACAATGACGGCAGGGCCGACAAGGAAACCGTGTTTGCCGACAAGCTGCACCTGCCCATCGGCTTCGAGTTCGCCCCCGAGGGCGTCTACATCTCCCAGGAGCCCTATCTCGTGCTTCTGCGCGACACCAATGGCGATGACAAGGCCGACAGCCGAGAGCTTCTGCTCGGCGGCTTTGACACCCACGACACCCACCATGCCATCAGCGCCTACACCGCCGACCCCAGCGGAGCGATCATGATGTGCGAAGGCGTCTTCCTCCACTCCAACATCGAGACCCCCTACGGCCCCGTGCGCAGTGTGGACGGCGGCTTCTACCGCTACAGCCCGCAGCGCGGCCAGCTCGAGCGCACCATCCAGATGAGCATCCCGAACCCCTGGGGCTTCGTCTTTGACCGCTGGGGCCAGGACTTCCTCCTCCACACCTCAGGAACCACCATGAACTGGGCCCTGCCCGTCGAGGTCAAGCCCACCTTTGGCAGCAAGACGCCCTCCACCCCCGACCTGGTTCCCAAAGGCCACGCCGTGCGCCCGACCAGCGGTCTTGAAGTCGTCAGCAGCCGTCACTTCCCCGACGAGGTCCAGGGCGACCTCATCTACTGCAACGCCATCGGCTTCCTCGGCATCAAGCAGGTCAAGATCCAGGATGAAGGCACCGGCTGGAAGACCGAACACCGCCACAACCTGCTGCAGAGCAGCGACGGCAACTTCCGCCCGGTGGACCTCGAGTTCGCCCCCGACGGCAGCCTCTATGTCATCGACTGGCACAACGTGCTCATCGGCCACATGCAGCACAACGCCCGCGACCCCCTTCGCGACCACGTCCACGGCCGCATCTACCGCATCACCTACCCCTCGCGTCCGCTCGTCAAACCCGCGCCGGTGGCCGATGCAGGCGTTGACCAGCTTCTGGAAAACCTGAAGGAACCCGAGCTGCGCACCCGCTACCGCAGCCGCCGCGCCCTGCGTGGACTCCCGGCCTCGGAAGTCCTGCCCGCCGTCAAGACCTGGGCTGCCAAACAGGAAGACACCCACGCCAGGCTGGAAGCCCTCTGGGCCACCTGGGGACTGAACCAGGCCGATGAAGGCCTGCTCCGAGAAATGCTCGTCTCCTCCGACTTCCACGCCCGCGCCGCCGCCGTACGCGTCCTGCGCTACAACATGCACAAGGTCGCCGACCACGCCGCCCTTCTGGAAAAAGCCGCCAATGACGAACACGGCCGCGTCCGCCTGGAGGCCATCGTCGCCGCCTCCTGGATGACCAACATCGCCGCCGCGAAGAAGATCGTCGCCGCCGCCAGCGCCAAACCCCTCGACGAATGGAGCAAGAACGCCGCCCAGACCGCCGCCGACCGCCTCGCCGGCATCGCTGAAAAACCGCTCGTCGAATACGTCGCCGCACCGGCTCCCGCCCATCTCGATGCCGCTGCGAAGAAACAGTTCCTCGCCGGACAGGAAGTGTATCATCGCGAAGGCAGCTGCATGACCTGCCACCGCGGCGACGGCAACGGCCTCGCCCCCGCCTTCCCGCCCATCGCCAAAAGCCCCTGGCTCGCGGACAAGGAGCGCGCCATCAAGATCGTGCTCTACGGCCTGATGGGCCCGATTGAAGTCAACGGCCAGAAGTTCGACGGCCAGGTGCCCATGACACCCTTCGCCGGCATGCTGAAGGATGACGAAATCGCCAGCGTGCTCACCTTTGTGCGCAACCATTTCGGCAACCAGCATGGCCCGGTCAGCGCGGAGGACGTGAAGAAGGTCCGCGACGCCCAGCCCGGCCGCATGATGTTCTACATGGCCGACCAGCTGCTGAAGGAGCACCCGCTGAAATAAGCCGGCGAACATCCTCCAACGAATCCCGCAGGGTGGCTCCGGCCACCCTGTTTTCATTGGGAAAGCTGACACCAGGCTTTTGAAACCGGCTTCAGCCTCGCAAGCTCCAGCCTTGACCTCGGGGCCAACCCGGCCAGTATTGACATCCCGATGATCACGCCCGCCCAGGCTCTGCTTCTTCTCAACCTTCGACTTACTCGAGGGTAGGCGGCCCGCGTTTCCTCGTCATGCCATCGCTGCCACGTCGCAGCCACCTTCCAAGGCGCTCCGGTTTTCACCGCGCAATTCCTGCCGACAGAAAGACCCATCCGGAGCCCTGACAGCCCGTGAATCCTGCTTAAAGAAAGAAGTTCCCGCCATGTTGAAAAATCCTGCCACCAAATACCAGCGCTTCGATCCGGTGAAGCTGCCGAACCGCCAGTGGCCCTCCAAAACCCTCGAAAAGGCCCCCATCTGGTGCTCCGTTGACCTGCGCGACGGCAACCAGGCCCTGGCCGTGCCCATGAACGTCTCCCAGAAGCTCGAGATGTTCGACGCCCTTGTGAAGTGCGGCTTCAAGGAGATCGAGGTCGGCTTCCCCAGCGCCTCCAACACCGAGTTCTCCTTCAACCGCCGCCTGATCGAGGAAAAGCGCATCCCCGATGACGTCACCATCCAGGTGCTCGTCCAGGCCCGTGAGGACCTGATCGAAAAGACCGTGCAGAGCCTCGTCGGCGCCAGGCAGGTCATCATCCACATGTACAACTCCACCTCGCCCGCCCAGCGCAAATACGTGTTCGGCAAGTCGAAGGAGGAGATCATCGAGGTGGCGCGCAACGGCGCCCGGCTGATCAAGGAGCGCCTGCACCGCCTGACCGATGGCGGCACCAAGGTCACGCTGCAGTATTCACCGGAAAGCTTCAGCGCCACCGAGGTCGAGTTTGCCAAGGAGATCAGCGAGGCCGTGATGGATGTCTGGCAGCCCACGCCGGAGCACAAGATGATCCTGAACCTGCCCGACACCGTCGAGGTCTGCATGCCCAACGTCTATGCGGACCAGATCGAGTGGATCTGCACCAACATCAAAAACCGCGAGAGCCTCATCATCAGCCTGCACACCCACAATGACCGCGGCACCGGCACTGCGGCCACCGAGCTCGGCCTGCTGGCCGGTGCGGACCGTGTTGAAGGCACCCTGTTCGGCAACGGCGAGCGCACCGGCAACCTCGACATCGTCCAGGTGGCCATGAACCTCTACATGCACGGCAGCGACCCCAGGCTGGACTTCAGCGACATGACCGGCCTGATCGCCATGTATGAACGCACCACCGGCATGACCGTGCCGCCGCGCCAGCCCTACGCCGGCGAACTGGTCTTCACCGCCTTCAGCGGCAGCCACCAGGACGCGATCAAGAAGGGGCTGGCCGGTTACGAACAGCATCACAGCATCTGGGATGTCCCCTACCTCACCATTGATCCGCATGATGTCGGCCGCGAGTATCGCGAGGTCATCCGCGTCAACAGCCAGAGCGGCAAGGGCGGCGTCGCCTACCTTCTCGAAAGCGAGTTCGGCATCGAGCTGCCCAAGGACATGCAGCGCGAGTTCGGCCCCATCGCCAACGACCTCGTGGACAACCTGGGTCGCGAGGTCAGCGGCGCGGAATTGAAGCAGATGTTCTGGAAGGAGTACATCGAGCGCGAAACCCCCTTCTCGCTGCATCACTTCCATGCCGACGGCGTGGACGGTGTCTTCACCTGCCGCAGCAGCCTCGTGGTTGACGGCCGCGAGCGCGGCATCACCGGCACGGGCAACGGCCCCATCGCGGCCTTCGTGGACGCACTCGTCAGCGATGCAGGAGCCGCCCCGTTCGAAGTCGTCACCTACCGCGAACAGAGCCTGAGCAGCGGCACCGGCGCCAGTGCGCTCGCCTTCATCCAGATCAAGACCGCCGGCAACAGGCTGGTCTGGGGCGCGGGCACGGACACCAACATCGAGCTCGCCTCCATCAAGGCCGTCGTCAGCGCGGTGAACCGGGCCCGCTGAGGCCAGGCATCGTCGCTCACACCGGCCTCAGCCTGGGGCCGGTGTGACTTTCAGCAGCCATCAGGACCACGCGGAAAGCAGACCGCTCGCCTTGTGCAGCGTCTCCTCCCACTCACGCTCAGGAATGCTGTCCGCAACAATGCCCGAACCGGCATGAAAGCTGATCTGACAGCCGTGCTTCACCGCCGTGCGGATGGCGATGTTCCACTGGCTGGAGCCGTCGAAGCCAAAGAAGCCGATCGCTCCGGTGTAAAGCCCTCGCGGATGCTGCTCCAGCTCGGCGATGATCTCCAGCGCCCGCCTTTTCGGGGCGCCGCTGATGCTGCCGCCCGGGAAGCAGGCTCGAAAGGCGGCGGCTTGACCAACGCCGGGCTTCAGCCTGCCGGTCACGGTGGACACCAGGTGGTACACCTGCGCAAATCCCTCCACGCGCCAGAGGTCCGGCGTCTGCACGCTGCCAAACTGACACACCTGCCCCAGGTCGTTGCGCTCAAGGTCCGTGATCATCAGCAGTTCGGCGCGCTCCTTTTCACACAGCGGCAGCTCCCGCGCGCTGGCGGCGTCGCGCTCCGGATCTCCGGGAAACCTGGGCCTGGTCCCCTTGATGGGACGCGTGGTGATGACCGGGCCGTCCATCTTGAGAAACAGCTCCGGCGACGCAGACAGCACGGTGGTGTCCCCCAGTTGAACAAAGGCCGCATGGGGTGCGGGCGACACCTCGCGCAACCGCCGGTAAAGCTCCAGCGCCCGGGCCTCCTCCGGCCAGTCGGCGAACCAAGGATGCGACAAATTCACCTGGTAGATGTCACCTGCCGCGATGTACTCCTGGGCGCGACGGACAGCCGCCGCATACTGCTCCCTGGCCACCAGGGGCCGGAAAGCCAGACGCGGCATGGCGCCGGACCGGAGCGGGGCTCTTCCATCCAGCATGGCCGGGGGCCTGCCCAGAACGCTCCACTGCCGCGAATCATGGGCGTATTTCAGCAGCCCGTCATACACCCCCAGGCGGAACCTGCCATCAAAGCCGACCCAGCCCGCCAGACCACCCGCCGCCTTCTGCAAGCCCTCGGCCAGGGCCTGCTCCACCTGCTCCCAGTCCTGATCAATCTGACCCTCCAAAACCTGCCCTGGCTCCGCCCCTAGAATGGAGACACTGCCCGGGCTGGTCACGGCGCTGTCCAGCCAGAGCAAACCTGGCAGACCTTCCAGCCCAAGGGCCGCCTCCAGCGGTCCCCCGTTGATCGCCAACGCCTTCCAGCCATCACCACCCGCCTGTTCAGGGAAGGGTGAAGGGGGGAAAGAAGTCTGAAACATTGACACTGCGGGGCGGGGATCGTACCATACGTTTTTCCTGCGGCAAACGGCATGGCGTCCCCCCCCACGATCCAGCATGCAAGCCAGGGCCGGGCAAACGCCATGGCCCTCGGCATCCTGTGCAGTCTGATGGCCGTGGAAACCGGTCTCTTGATCCGTGCAGTCAGCCTCAGCGAGTCCAGGCCCGCGCCCGCCTCGCCAGCAGCAAAGGCAGCACCTTCCCAGGAGGCCTCATCAATGGCGGAAACCCGGCCCGCCCTGGTCCTCACGGCACCGCCGGTCAGCATCAGCCCGCCACCCGTCGGACAGCTTGCCGCACCTGCTGCAGTTCCGTCAGCTCCCGCCCCGCCTGCGGCTGCAGGTTTCAGCCCGCCGCCCATCGGCAGCCTGCAGCTCCCGGGCGGCACCCCTCCGGCCGTTTCCCCGCCGGCACCCGCCGCACCACCTCCTCCTCCCGTCGTTCCGACAAAGACGCCCGCCAGCCCTCCGCGAACCAATATTGCTTCCACAGGACCCAGGCCGGCACCCGGCAGGGCTGGCTCCGCCGATCCCGCCGCCGGCATGTCCCTGCCGGAGATGATCGACATCGCCAAGCAGGTCCGATCCCTGGGCGACATGCAGGGCGCCCTGGAGGTGCTGAAACGCGCCGACCTCCAGTTCCCCGCCTCGCCCGAGGTCATCGCCGAAACCGCCGCCTCCTATGAAACCATGGGGCTTGCCGACAAGGCCACCTCGCTTTGGAAGCAGCTCGCCGCCATGGAGTCCGCCCGCGCCGGAGGTTATGGCGACCTTGCCAGAAGAAAACTGAACATCTCCAGCACCGCCTCGGGAGCTGCCGCCACGGCCTTCTCCGGAGACTTCGGGCCCAGAATGCTCTCCCTCGGCGCCTGCACCGCCACCCGTGATCCTTCCACGGTCAACGGCGAAAAGGTCGTGCTGCGCATTCCCATCCTGCGCAACGGCAGCGCCACCATCGATCCCGCCCAGGTGGACATCGACGTCTATTTTTTTGACCGTGTGAACGGCGAAAAAGTCGCCCAGACCATCGCGGATGAACCTTTGTCCGCCTGGGGCGCCCCCCCGGTGGACTGGAGCGGCATTGGTGAAGAGCCGCTCGATGTCACTTATTTTCTGCCGACACTCACACCCGGTGAAGTCGCCGCCCACGGACGCCGTGCCTACCACGGCTACGTCGTGCGGCTCTACTACCAGCACAAGCTCCAGGACGTGGCCGCCGAACCGCGTGACCTCCTGGACTTTGGTCAGCCCGCGCCTCAATCCGTGCCCGGAGGCGGGATGAACCCTTTGCTGCCACCGGTGTCGAACTGACGGCCCGTCCCCACGACCGCCCAGATGACCATTCTTTTTCTCGACGTCAACGCCGCCACACGCAGCGAACGGGCAGCAGCGCTTGCCCAGCAGACAGGCTGGAAGGTCCACGCCATCGGCTCCGTCGCCGAAGGACGCGCCTGGCTCGCCAAGGCCCGCGAGCTCGACCTCCTCATCACCGAGGCCATCATTGATGAAAAAAGCAGCGGCTTCACCCTGCGTGATGCGGCGCTCGCCAGGTTCAACAACGCCCGGGTTCTCTTCACCACCCGCTATGACCTCACCGGTTACGAGGCCAAGGTCAGCGGCTGGCCAGTCCTGGCCGACGCCCCGTACAGCCTGGAAAAGCTGATCGCCAAGGCCCACAAGGCCCTGGAAATCGCCCCGCCGACCCAGATGCTGGTCCCTGCCGAGGCCTCACCACCGCCCTATCTCCAGACCGGCACCATGCTCGGCCAGTACCAGGTCCTGGAACGGCTCTCGTATGAAAACGAATCCGAAACCTACCGTGCCATCCAGGTGAGCGTGCAGCGCCCGGTGGCCCTGGTGCTGCTGCGGCCCGAGCTCTCCCACCGCCCGGAGGTGGTGGAACGCTTCAAGGCCCGCGAACGGCTCAAGGCCTCCATCACCCATCCACGTGTGGCGCCGCTTTATGAGGCTGGCGAAGTCAACGGACTCGTCTTCTACACCCGCGAACTGCCGCGCGGACACAACCTCGAGGAAGTCGCCGCCGCCGGTGAAACCCTGTCCGAACGCCGCGTCGCCGAACTCCTCTACGGCGTCGCCGAAGCCATGGACTTCGCCCTGGAACGCGGCTGCTACCATCGTCGCCTGGAGCCGCGCGACATCTTCCTGGACGACCAGGGGCGCGCCAGCATCGTCAACATCTTCCGCCCCGCCGACACCCGCACCCGCGACTCCCGGGAGGAGGTCGCCGAGCTGCTCTCCCTCATCGATCCCGTTGCCGCCGACGGCAAGGCGCGCGGCCTCATCGCCCAGCTTTCTGAAAAGCCGCTCGACTGGTCCGGCCTCATGGCGGCGCTTGATGACGTGCGTGAAGCCATGCGCGAACGGTCCATCATGCGCCGCATAGAAGCCGAGGCTGGCGGCGGCAGGTCCAGCGCCCAGAAAGGCATGCCCTGGTGGTTCTGGGCGGGAGCCCTGGCCTCGGCAGCCATCGTGTTCCTCCTGGGCAACCTCGCCGGAACCGCCACACCCACCGTCGTGGCCGCCACCGCCATCCTCAAGGAGCCCGACATGGTGGAGATCCCCGCCGGGCCCTTTCGCTATCAGAAGAACGAACGCCGCAACCTGCCCGCCTTCTGGATCAGCCGCCACGAAGTCACGCTCGGCCAGTACGCCGACTTCCTCGCCGCGCTGAAAAAGGCATCCGCACGCAGCTTCGACCACCCTGACCAGCCAAAGACCAAGACCAGCCACACCCCGCCCAAATGGGACGACACCTACGCCGCCGCCAAGGCCGGCTCCACGTTCAACGGGCAGACCATCAACCTCAACACCCCCGTCACCCAGGTGGACTGGTGGGACGCCTACGCCTTCGCCAGATGGCGCGGCATGCGGCTGCCCACCGAGGAGGAATGGGAGAAGGCCGCACGCGGCAGGGACGGTCTGCTCTTCCCCTGGGGGGACAAGCCCGACAAAAGAGCCTCCAACCTCGGCGATGACTATGATGCCAACGGCAGGAAGGGCGGCAAGGTCGATGGCTACAACCTCTTTGCTCCCGTGGACCGCAAGACCGCCGACATCAGCCCCTATGGCATCCGCGACATGGCCGGCAATGTCAGCGAATGGACCGCCGGTGAATTCAAGAACGAGCCCTGGCCCGCCCATCCGGACTATCCCGACCTGCATGTTCCCGTGGTGCGTGGCGGCCACTTCGCGCTCAAGGCCAGCAACGACCTCCTGACCAATCGCTTCTTCACCGAGTCCGCCGGCGAAACCACCCTGGCACGCGGCTTCCGCGTCGCCAGCGACACCGCTCTTTCCGTCAGCGTACGTTGACCCTCCTGCCGGCCTTCTGCTCTAGGCTTGCATCACTGCTCATTCATCATGCGCCTGCCCATCCTGCTCACCTTGCTCGCCGCCTCCCTCCTCGCCCAGCAGCCGCAGGCGGCCAGACCCGCGCCCACCCGGCTCGCCCCGGAAATCACCGCCGCCCTGGAGGCCCACCCCGGCCTCGTCTATGCACGCTACGGCGCGCGTGAAATGCAGCTCGACCTCTGGCGTCCGAAAGTCTCCGCACAGCCCCTGCCCGCCATCCTCTGCATTCATGGCGGCGGCTGGTTCAAGGGGGATCGCACCTCCATGGCCAACCTGGCCCAGGCCCTGGCCGCGAAGGGGTTTGTCACCGCCACCGTCAGCTACCGGCTCAGCGGTGAGGCCAAATTCCCCGCCGCCATCCAGGATTGTAAGGCCGCCGTGCGCTTCCTCCGCGCCAACGCCGCCAAGTTTGGCATCCACAGCTCCGCCATCGGCGTCACCGGGCTCTCCGCCGGAGGACATCTCGCCGCCCTGCTCACCACCAGCGGCGGCATCCGGGAGCTCGAAGGCGAAGGAGGACACCCCGAGCAGTCCAGCTCCGTGCAGGCCGGCATCGCGATGGGCGCGCAGAGCGACCTCGAAAGCCCGCGCATTGGCGAGCTCAGCAGCAAACCTGACGATCCCTTCTACCGCACCTTCCTGGGTGATTCCCAGTCCAAGATCCCCCAGGTTTACGCCCTCGCCTCACCACGTCATCACCTGGACAAGGCGGACCCGCCCCTGCTCTTCATGGCTGGTGAGCTGGATGATGCCAGCACGCATGCGGATGAAACCCGCGCCGACCTGGCCAGGCTCGGCATCCCCTCCAGTCTCACGCTCATTCCCCAGGCCCCTCACGCCTTCCTTGGCCAGCAGAAGGCCTTTGATGCCTGCATGGCGGATTCCACCGCGTTTTTCCTGAAGCACCTCAAGCCTTAGGACGCCGCGACCCGCAGCATCAACCCCGGCCGACAAGCCTCATCATGCACGCCACCTACTTCACCACCCATGCCTCACCGCTTGGCGAACTGACGCTTGTCGCCTCCGACGAAGGCCTCTCCGGACTATACTTCAAGGGTCACAACCCTGCGCCTGAACGAAACGGCTGGAAGCGTGACAACGGCACGCGTTTTGATGCGGCGCGCGCCTGGCTCGACGCCTGGTTTGCAAACGCCAAACCGCGCAGGCTGCCACGGCTCAGCATCACCTCCGGCACTCCGTTCCAGCGGCGTGTCTGGGATGTCCTGCAAACCATTCCGCAGGGGGAAACCACCACCTATGGCGACATCGCCCGCACCATCGGCTCTCCCAGGGCGGTCAGGGCCGTGGGCGCCGCCGTGGCCCGCAACCCCCTCTCCCTTTTCATCCCCTGCCACCGCGTCATTGGACGGGACGGCTCCCTGACCGGCTACGCCGGCGGCCTGCGGCGCAAGACCTGGCTTCTTGATCACGAGGGCGCGGCCCGCAACCCCTAATCAACTTTATGTCAAAGCAGCCCTCCCGGGCCTTTGCCCAAATCCGCGCCGAGGTGCTGCGCCTGGTCGCCCTCATCCCGGAGGGCAGGTTCACGACCTATGGCAGCATCGCCGTGCACATGAACGTGGTCGCACGCCATGTCGCCACCGTCCTCAGCCGGCTCGGCGAGGAGGAGTCCGCCAGTCTTCCCTGGCACCGCGTCGTCAGCGCCGACGCCCGCATCAGCCCGAACATGGACCCGAAGCTTGCCGCCCGACAGAAGCGCCTGCTGAAGGCCGAAGGACTGCGGATCAACCGCGAGGGCTTCATCCAGGACGCCGACGATCACTTCCACCTCGTCGGCTTGCGCCGGAACATCCGCTGGAGCGATCCGTGACCCGTTTTGGCACCGGGGCGCGCGTCGTCGGGAAAAGAAATGTCCCCGGTTCCTCCCCGTTCTCCTGCCATGACCTTCCGTGTCATCCTCACCGCCCTCGCCTCCGCCGCAGCCCTTCATGCCGATGATGCGGCGGAATCCCTTTTTGTCCGCCGCATCTGGCCCCTCTTCCAGGACAAGTGCCTCGCCTGCCACGGCAACGACGAGAAGAAGATCAAGGCCGGCTATGACATGCGCAGCCTTGAGGCGGCCGTCCGCGGCGGCGACAGCGGCACACCGGCCCTGGTGCCAGGCAAACCGGAGCAGAGCCCGCTCTACCTCGCCTCCACCCGCAGTCACGACGACTGGGAGCCCATGCCCCCCAAAGAGGCGGACCAGCTGAAACCTGAGCAGCTGGCCTGGATCAAGCAGTGGATCACCGGCGGCGCCCCCTGGCCGGATGAGGCGAAACGAACCCAGATTGCAAAGACTCACGCCGATCAATGGAGCGCCGAAGACGGCATCACCGTCCGCACCAGCGGCGCCCTCACCCCCGAATGGGCCGGCCGGCGCTACAAGCCCGAATCACTCTGGGCCTATCAGCCCGTCAGAAAACCCGAAGTCCGAACCGCGAAATCCGAACACCCGGTGGACGCCCTGCTCGCGGTCAGGTATCCCGCTCCGCAGGCCGACGCCAGGACACTCATTCGTCGCGCCACCTTTGACCTCACCGGCCTGCCGCCGACACCCGAGCAAACCGCCGCGTTTGAAGCCGAGTTCATCCGCCAGCCGCAATCCGCCTACCTCAACCTGGTCAACCGCCTGCTCGACAGCCCGCACTATGGAGAACGCATGGCCCGCCACTGGCTCGATGTCGTGCGTTACGCGGACAGCAGCGGTTTCGCCAACGACTACGAACGCGGCAACGCCTGGCGCTACCGCGACTATGTGATCCGCAGCTTCAATGCCGACAAGCCCTTCGACCGGTTCATCGTCGAACAGGTCGCCGGAGACGAGATCAAGCCCGAGGATCCGGAAATGCTGATCGCCACCGGCTTCCTGCGCATGGGCCCCTGGGAGCTCACCGGCATGGAGGTCGCCAAGGTCGCACGGCAGCGCTTCCTCGACGACGTCACCAACAGCGTCGGCGAAACCTTTCTCGCCCACTCCCTGCAGTGCGCCCGCTGCCACGACCACAAGTTCGACCCCGTGCCGACGCACGACTACTACGCCATGCAGGCCTGCTTCGCGACCACGCAGCTCGCCGAACGGCCCGCAGCCTTCCTGCCCTCCGAAAACACCGCAGGCTTTGAGGAAAAGAAGTATCTCGATCTGCGCTTTGCCGAACATCTGACCGTCCTGAAACAGCTTGACCAGAAGCTGCTCGCCAATGCCGAAAAGTGGTTCGCGGAGCGGAAGCTTGACCGCAGCGCCTGGGACAAGGCCGTGGCCGATGCCCGCAAGTTTGTCCAGGGAGGTGGCAAGGCCAGGAAGGCACGCAGCTTCACCGGTGTCTTCGAAGTCGCCCGCGGCGCTCTTCAGAAGCAGGGCGTTCCCGAAGACACTTATCCGCCCAAACTGGCCGGCTTCGAGCCGCAGGACTTCGGCAACGAACGCGTGGCACGCAAAGGTCTCGAACGCCTCAAATGGGAGCTCGATCGTTATGAGCCCTACGCCTTCAGCGTCTACAACGGCGTCACCCCCCAGGTCACCAGCGTCACCCAGCCCATGCGCATGCCCGGCGACCGCATGCAGAACGGTGAGCTCGAACAGACCGCCATCCTCAGCGGCGGCGACCCCTTTTCACCCACCCTCAAGGTCAGGCCCGGCGTGCTCAGCGTCCTCGGGCAGGGCGCCGGCGCCCGTTTCCCGGAATCCGTCGAAGGCAGGCGCACGGCCCTGGCCAAGTGGATCGCCAGCCCCGAAAACCCTCTCACCACCCGCACGATCGCCAACCGTCTCTGGCTCTGGCATTTCGGCCAGGCCATCGCCGGCAATCCCAACAACTTCGGCAGCACCGGCAAGAGGCCCGCGCATCCCGCGCTGCTCGACTTCCTGGCGACGTCGCTCGTCGAGAAAAACTGGAGCCTCAAGGAGATGCACCGGCTGATCATGACCAGCGCGGCTTATCAGCGGAGTTCCACGCTTCCGTCTCCAGATTCCAAGCTGAGCCGTGAGGAGCTTGAAAAAAGCCACGTGGTGTTCAGGCCGCGACGCCTCATGGCCGAGGAACTGCGCGACGCCATGCTCAGCATCACCGGTGAGCTGAACCCTGCGATGGGCGGCATCCCCAACAGGCCGGAGATCAACATCGAGGTCGCCATGCAGCCGCGCATGGTCATGGGCACCTTCGCCTCCGCCTGGGTGCCGAACCCGCTGCCCTCACAGCGCCACCGCCGCAGCCTCTACGCGCTCAAGATCCGCGGCCTGCGCGATCCCTTCATGGAGGTCTTCAACGAACCCGCCCCCGACTTCTCCTGCGAAGCACGTGAAGTCTCCACGGTCACGCCCCAGGTCTTCAGCCTGTTCAACGGCCAGTCCATCCATGACCGCGCCCTGGCGCTCGCCCACCGCGTGCTGAACCAGGAAAAGGCCGCCGATCCGCTGGCCCGCATCTTCCATCTCGCCCTCGGCCGCGCCCCACTGCCTAACGAAAAGTCGGACTGCACTGCCCACTGGAGCCGCATGGAGACCCGCCTGAATGCCGCCACCCCTGAAAAGCCAAAGCCGCCCCTCGAAGTCCGGCGTGAGGCCGTCGAGGAGAACACCGGTGAAAAATTCAGCTTCCAGGAAAGGCTTCCCGCCTACGCCGACTTCGTGCCCGACCTCCAGCCCTCCGACTGCGACGCCAGAACCCGGGCGCTGGCAGAGGTCTGCCTCGTCCTGCTGAACTCCAACGAGTTTGCCTATGTTTACTGAGACGCGTCGTGCACCCGATCAGTGATTAAACAGGAACTCCTTCGTGTTCAGGATCGCCCAGAGCAGGTCCTCGTAGCCGTTGCGCCGGGCGCGCTGCGAGTCGAGCGGCTTGCCGGCGGCGTCGGTGCGGGGCTTGAGCAGATGCGCCTCGGCAATCTGCACCTCCTCGGCCGTCGGCTCACGGGAGAAGGCGGCCAGATAGAGCTCGCGAACACGCTTCGGCTCCGGCATCTCCGCCTTGGAAAGCTGCTCGGCCCGTCCGCCGGAAGCGGTCAGCTTCGCCTTGACGTCGCTGGCGTTCATTAAATGCAGGCTCTGCGCCAGGCTGGCGCTCTGCACACGCTCGCATTCGCAGACGCTGGCGTTGTCAGGACGGCCGAAGACCTTCAGGAAGGGCGATGCGCGCGTGTAGCTGTTGTCCGGCAGCGAGATGGCCCGGGTGCCGGGCGGCAGGTCGGCAAAGTCGGTCTTGGATGCCGTGACCATGTCGATGCTGTCCAGCAGAACCTCGGCGGTCATGCGTTTCGGATAAAAGTGCGAGTAGGCCTGGCGGTCGATGCCGTTGTGCTGGTTGGGCATCGCGCTGAGCTGGTAGGTGTGGCTCTGCGTGATGACACGCACGAGGGACTTCAGGTCGTAGCCGCTGTCGAGGAAGTGCTTCGCCAGGGCGTCCAGAAGCTCGGGGTTGGTCGGCGGGTTGGTGTCGCGCAGGTCGTCCTCGGGCTCGATCAGGCCGCGCTTGAAGAAGTGCTTCCAGTAGCGGTTCACGAGGGCCTTGGCGAAGAAAGGGTTGCTCTTGTTGCTCATCCAGTCGGCCAGCGCGAGGCGCGGATCGTCATCGGGGGCGATGTCGAGCTCGGGCTCGCCGAGACCGGCGGGCTTCAGCATGACGCGCGTCTTGCGATGCTCGGTCTGCGCCAGGCCGCGCTTGTGGAAGATGAGGTCCTCGCCGGCGATGGCGGTGGGCTTGCGGCCGATCTGGCTGAAGAAGGCCGCCAGGTGGTAATACTCGGCCTGGGTCCAGCGCTCGAAGGGATGATGGTGGCACTGGGCGCACTGCATGCGCACGCCGAGGAAAAGCTGCGCCACGTCCTCGACCTGCGTGGTCGGCTCCTTGACGCGCTTGTACCAGGCCACGGGCGGGTTGGAGACGATGGTGCCGGTGGAGGCCAGGATCTGCCGGACAATCTGGTCGTAGGGCGTGTTGGCGAGCAGGTTGTCGCGCATCCAGGCGTGGAAGGCGAAGTTGGCGGTGATGTCGGCGTTTTCAGCACGCTGGTTCTTCAGCAGCGCCGTCCACTTGTTGGCGAAATAGTCGGCGTAGTCGGGTGAGTTCAGCAGGGCCTCGACGGCGCGGTCACGCTTGTCCGGCGACTTGTCGGCCAGGAAGGCCTTGGTCTCCTCCAGGGTCGGCAGACGGCCGCCGATGTCGAGCGAGACGCGACGGAGGAAGGTGCTGTCATCGCAGATCGGCGAGGGCGGGATGCCGATCTGCCTCAGGTTCGCGAAGACCTGCTGGTCGATGAAATTCTTCACCGGCGGCAGGTGCTCGACGGGGGCGCCGAGCGGGATGGACACGCTGCAGACGCTGACCTTGCCGCCAAAGCGCACCATCACGGCGACATTGCCGGGCAGGTCGAGGGTGGTGACCAGGCCGTTGTCAGTGGCGGAGGCCATCGCCACGTCGTTGGCCTCAAACAGCGCCAGCCTGGTCACGTCCCGGCTGCTGCCGTCGGAGTATCGGGCGGTCACCTTGAGCTGCTGATCGCTCTTGGTCTTCAAGGTGATGCGCGCAGGCTCCACGACGATGTCCTTGAGCACCGGCTCCTTCGGCTGGGTGTAGGGCATGCCCTCGGCGATCCAGCGCACCAGCGTCTGGTAAAACTCGGAGCCGGGTTCGAGATGCTTGCCGCCTGTGTGCGGCACGATGGCGGCGCCCTTGGTGATGAGCAGGCTTTCCTCCGGAGCAGGCGGGAACACCCGGCGGCCCTTGCCCTGCTTGACGATGGCCTCGTAGTCCTCCTCCGGCTCGAAGCCGAGCACGCTGAGACGGAAGCCGCGCTGGCCGGTGACGGCCTTGGCATGGCAGGCCCCCGCATTGCAGCCCGTCTTCGTCAGAATGGGCTGGATGTCCCGCACGAAGCTCAGGGGCTCCGCGGCGAAACCGGCGTTGGCGAGGCAGCAGATGAGGAGGATTTTCCGAAGCATGACTGACAAACCTACGCGTTGAGCGGCGTCCATTTCGCAGCCACTCCCACAACTTCCATGCCCTCGAACCTCCATGCCGCCCTTCTTGCCCTCTGCTGCCCCGTCCTCGCCTTCGGCTGGGGCCAGCCGCACCTGGCCATCACCCGGGCGGCCCTGGAAACGCTGCCAGTGTGGCAAAAGACGTTGTTAGGCAACGAACTGCAGGCGCTTGGCGGCCGCCACTGCATGATCCCAGACAACGTCTACACCGACAGGGAGAACGCGAGGTTCGCCGCCATGGAGTCGCGCCCCGGGGAGGTTTACCTCCAGGTCCTGCACCTGCCCACCCAGCAGCCGGACTGCCTGGAGGTGATGACGCATTTCATGAACCAGGCCGTGAACGCCCTGCGCGAGGACCGCCTGGGTGACGCCGTGCGCTACATGGGCACCCTCTGCCACCAGATCGAGGACTACGGCAGCCCTTCCCACACCGTGCCTGGAGACAACATGTTCACGCTGCTCCAGCAGTTCCTGCCGCCGACGAAGGTGATGCAGGACAAGCTCATGCACGGCCCCATTGAGAACGGCGACTTCACCGTCAGCATCGCCGGCTACCGGCCGCGTTTGTTAGGCAGCACCGTGAACGAGGCCGCCTGGCGGCTGATGCACCGGGTGCATGAAGGCATCCTCAACGCCCGCTCCACCACGATCCCGATTATTCAGGCGCTCTATGCCGATGATTCCGCGAGCGTGACGAAGCACCAGCTCCGGGCGGCAACCGTTGACGCCCAGGTGGTTGCCGACGCCATGCACACGATCCTCTGCCTCGGTGCGCAGCGGCTCGATGCCGAGGCCGTGAAGCCTCTCCGGCAAACGGCCCTCGACACCTTCCTGCCCCTGGAGGCGGAGAAGCTATACTATCCGCAGACGCAGTTCTTCAGCTCCCCTTATTGGGGGCATCCGCGGTCCGGCGTCATCCTTGCCGAGGGCAGCCGGGCCGTGCCGTTGAAGCTCAGGCTCGCTGAAGGCAGCCGGGAATTCTCCCGCGGCATCAGCGCAGGCATGGGCAAGTCGCTCACCTTTTTGCTGCCCGCGGGCGTCTTCAGCCGCTTTACCGTGCTTGCCGGGCTGCATCCCGAGCTCGGCGCCAGGGGACGGGTCGAGTTTGCCATCCTGGGTGATGGCAAGCCCCTGGCATCGGTCACGCTGAATGGTTCTGATCCCGCCCGGCGGCTTGAGTGCAGCCTGGAAGGCGTCACCCGGCTTCAGCTCTCCCTCCTTTCGCGCGGCCTGGATTCCAAAAGCAACTACGCCATCTGGGCCGAACCGATGCTGATCAAACCCTGATGCAACGGGGCATCACTGCCCGCCGATGCACCACAGGTTCTTGTAACCGCGGATGAACAGCCGGCCGTCGCTCACGGCGATGGAGCCGATGATCTTTTCGCCCAGGGTGTTGGTGGAGAGCAGTTCAAACTTGGGGCTGGCCTTGAACACGAAGCAGTCGCCCCCCTGGTTCGCAGCATAGCACTTCCCATCCGCCGACAACACGAGCGAGGACCAGTTCTGACCGGTGGGGCCGGGCCCCTTGAGCCGTTCGCTGTAAACCATCTCACCGGTCTTCAGGTCACGGCACTCGGCCAGCCCTCCGTCGCTCAGAATGTAATGATGGCCTTCATGAATGACACCGCTGCCGATGCGCTGGCTCACCTTCGGCAGGTGCCATAGACGCCTGCCGGTCACATCACCGCTGCCGCCCGCCTTGACCGCGACGCCCATTCCACCGTAGCCGCCGAAGGCGACAACCACGTCGTCAGGAGTCAGCAGCGCGGAATTGTACACCAGTTTGTTCAGGCCTTCGCAGGTCCAAAGCTCGCCACCCTTGAGCGGGTCAAAGGCCGCCACGCGATCAGGATAGCTGATGATCAGCTCATAGCGCCCGCCGACCTTGCGGAACAACGGGTCCGCCCAGGAACCAAGCCAGTTCTTGTTCCCCGCCTCGCCGCTGTCACCGCCGGGTTCATCATGCTGCCAGAGGGTTTTGCCCGTCTTCAGGTCAAAGGCATACAGGGTGGTCTTGGGGCCCGGCCCGAAGTTCAGAAAAACACGGTCACCCGCGATGACCGGCGAGGTGCCGTTGCCCCAGATGTGATGCTGCCGGCCCAGGTCGGTGCGCTTCCAGAGCTCCTTGCCGTCCAGGTCATAACAAAAGACGCCGGCGCTCGCGAAAAACACCACGACCTGCGAGCCGTTGGTGGCGGGTGAAGCGGCGCAGTAGGGATTGGTCGCGTGCGTCAGCTCAGGCTCCTTGTAAGTCGTGCCCGCCTCCCAGAGCTGCCTTCCGGTTTTGCGGTCAAAGCAGAGCAGCAGCCGACGCCCGGCCTTTTCCACCGCCTGGGTCACAAACACCTTTTCGCCCCACACCACCGGCGTGGAGTTGCCCCGGTCGGGCAGTTCCACCTTCCAGGCCACGTTCTCCGTCTGGCTCCACTTTTCAGGAAGGCCGGATTCAGCGGTGGTACCGTCCCCGTTCGGTCCACGCCACATCGGCCAGTTCGCAGCCTGGGTGATCGAACCCAACCCCAGAACCATCAAGGCAACGCGCAAAACGGATTCATGCATGTCCCCATAAACGGCACCCTGGTGCACATCTTCCAAAACCGCCGCCGACTCACTCCCACAGCCTGATCTTGCCCTGCTAATGACACAAAGCTTTGCGGCGCCCTCAGCCGACCTGCCAGTCCAGGACCCTGACAGAAAAAGGAGCCTTCTGCCTCATCTCATGGAAGGTCTCGGGCAAAACTTGGCGAGGTTTCCATAAATTTGGACCATTCTCCAGGCAAACACTGCCACCCGCCGGTCGCTGAAGCATTCCAGGATGCCTGCCAAGTGGAACAGCATGCCGCTCATTCCCCAGCTTGTTCAACGCCAGGGTTTTGGGCCGTCTCGTTTGTCATTCCCGACCCGCTTCACTCTTAGCCAACCCTGAGATCCCTTGATTAAGTTCGTTTGAACACTTCTTGACAACCCAAGGTGTCAAGGGGCTTTCTTCTAAAATTATCACAGTTTTACACCAATAACGAGGTCTCATTTTTGATAATTCATTCTCTTTTTGCAAAAATCAGCCCCCCGGGTTGACGGCCCGGGCAAAAGTTTTTACTCTCTCCACGTTAACGCCCGGCCGTTTCCGGGAGTTGATCACAGAGTTGCAGTTTCTTAGCTTCGACTTTCGTGCCAAACGGTCCTCACTGTTGTTGGTTGCTGGATCGCCAAACAGACCCTCTGGTTTTCGCAGACCAGAGGGTCTTTTGTTGGACACTGAAATCCACTCGGCACTCAGGCCATCAATGGCGGATGCATTTCGAATGGCGGGATGCGCACAAACACAGGCTTGCCCTGCTTGGTGGTGCCGAAGAACGAACCTGTCGCCGAACTCTCCGCCTTGATCACATGGTAGGAGTTGTAGCTGAATGTCTGGCCTGGCTCGAGTTTTGGAAACTGTCCCACGACGCCGTCACCTTCGACGACCAGCGTGTCTCCATCCGTGTCGCGAACAATCCACTTTCTGCCAAAGATGTTCACAGTCTCCGCCGAGCCGTTGTGAATGGAGACATGGTAAACAAAAGGATGCGGCCGGTCAGGCGGCGCAGGACGTGTCGGGTCATAAGACACGTCATCCACAGTGGCGGTCAGACCAGGCAGATGATCGAAATGAACGGTCATTGATGAATGGGTAGCTGAGATGGCGGATGAGAACAAGCCCAGGATCAGGTCGTTCATTCCAACCATGAGAAAGCCGTCTTCGTGCCAGCTCCCGTCGAAAGGCCGGTTGCAACGTGGCGGACAGAGAGGGATTCGAACCCTCGGAACGTTTTACCGTTCACACGCTTTCCAGGCGTGCCCGATCGACCACTCTGGCATCTGTCCTTCACATCGTCGCTGCCGGTCGGGACAGCGGGCCGCGATAGTGCTGTCTCCCTCGGGTTCCCGCAAGCTGATTTTCCGCGAGTTGTCAGTCACGTGGCCGGGAGGTCCTAAAAGGCGGTCACGCTGATCTCCAGATAGGCGAAATCCGTGTCGCCTCCCCTCAGGGTGGACTCCACCTGGCTGCCCGGCATGAAATGCGCATAACCCAGGATCGCCTCGACATGCCTGTTCATCTGGCAGCGGAACCGGATGTCGAACTCATGGCCGACAAAGCTGCCCGACTTTCCGGTGCGGTCCGCCTGGCCGGTGCCGGCAAAGCGGTCCGTGTCACTGGCCAGCCAGTACCAGCTGTAGCCGAAGTCGAAACGAAACAACTTCGACGGCGCCGCCTCCACTCTCAGCTTGGGCGTGCTGATGTTCTCAAACTGGATGTAGTCGTTCGCCGACCAGGGCCGCCCGAAACCGAAGAAGCGCTCAAAACGATTGTCTTCACCGTCGTTCGGATCCCGGTCGCCGCTGGCATAACCATAAAAGCCGCTGAGTCTCGGCCGCCAGGGATGATCCTTCCAGGTGTGGCCGATCTCAAAGGCGCCGCCGCAGGCCTGCATGTCCCGGTCACCGCTCCGTCCGGTCTGGTAGATGACGCTCATGTCGAAGTCGAGCCCGGTTCCCGGCACCACGCCATAGGCGCGAAGACCCGGCGAGTGGACCAGCCTCTCGGGCACGGCCTCATGGGCGGACTGGTTGAGGGCCAGGTAAAACGGCTCAAACGTCACCACGTCCGACCAGCGTCGCCAGTGCCCGATGAGGGCGTACATCCACTGCTGCTCCACGGGCTGGTCCCAGCGATATTTGTCCCGGAACAGGGGCTGCACGGCCAGCAGGTCGAGCTGCCAGTCGTTCTTTTCCTGGCCGAGGGCGGCCTGAAAACCCTGGAAGGTGTTCGCGGTGTTGCGCCACTGGTTGTTGCCGACCAGGCGACGATCCAGGAATTCAAAGTTGTGAATGCCGTAACGCAGGCTGAGCGGGCGCGCGTTGCCCAGCGGATCACGGCCCAGGGCTTCCGCGAAGTAAAACTCGCCATAAAGACGGATGAACTCGAACTCGTTCACATCCCGCGTGTCGCGGGGATGGTCGCCATGATACCGGCGGGAGTCCTGCATTTCGACGGCAAACCGGAACGGGTCCAGGATGTCATGCACGGCCAGATAGGCCCGGGTGCGATGCAACAGAGGCTGATCCAGCCCCGCCCGGGCCCGTCGAATGTCATCGTCCCGGTATTCATAACGAAAACGATAATCGAGACCGGCATCAAGCCAGCCGGCGTCCCTCAGCAGGCCCCAGTTCGTTGCCTGAGCATGGCGGGCATACTTCGGCAGGTCAGGATCGCGGGTGGTGCTGTAGCTCCTGGGGGCGCGATAAAAGCCGTCAGGATCAGCCGCCAGGACACGGGCGCTCAGAATCAACACCCCAAGCCCGAGCAGGTACGTCCCCCGGCTGAAGAGAAGCCGGATGGAGCTGGCAGAAGGCGGAATGTCGATGAGCAAGGCCTGGGTTCCTGCCCCTGGACCCGGGCAACGTCAAGCCGCTCAAAAGCCGGACACTTTCACCTTGCGCGCGCAGGCCGCCCGCCTTCCCGTCGAACATGGCACTGATCATCAATGGCGAGGAGGTCGACGACGAGGTCATCGAATCTGAGTTTCGCAACGTCAAAGGGCACTACGAACGCCTGCTGCAGGTGGCGTGCTGCGAGCGCGACCCCGAGTTCCGGGGCTATGCCAAGGACAACATCATCTCCCGGGTGCTGCTGAACCAGGAGTCCCTGAAGCGCATCCCCGAAGTGGACGAGGCGGCCGTCACCGCCAGGCTTGAAAAACTCATCGAGGAGGCAGGCGGCGAAACGCAGTTTTACATGCGCATCGGCATGCCCTACAAGGATGAGAAGCTCGTGCGTGAAAACGTCGCCGGAGGCGTGCGCCTCGACCAGCTCCTTGCCCAGGTCTACGGTGCGGAACCCGAACCCACCGAGGCCGAAATGCGCGCCTTTTATGAAAAGAACCTCGCCAGCTACATGAGCGAGGAGATGATTCATGCCGCCCACATCACCAAGGGTCTGCAGGGCGCCAAAAGCAGGCAGGAGATCTTCAACCTCATGCGCCAGCTCCGCCAGGAGCTGCTCGCAGGCGAGGACTTCATGAAGCTGGCCGAGCAGCACCGCGCCGACGACCAGCAGATGATCGACCTCGGCTGGTTCAAGCGTGGTGAGTTCATGGAGGAGTTTGAAACCATCGCCTTCTCCATGAGGGAGGGCGAGATCAGCCCCGTCTTCAACACCCAGCTCGGCTTCCACGTCTGCACCGTGCTCGAGCGCAAGCCTTCCGAGCCCCTGCCCTTTGAGCTGGTGAGGGATGCCGTCCGCCAGCGCATGATCGAGGAGTTCAAGGACGCCAGGTTCAATGAGTTCATCGAGCAGCTGAAGGCCTCCGCCGACATCCAGGACACCGACCCGGCGGACGACGGCGGCAGCTGCGGGCACTGAGGTTCTCGGAGCCTTTCAGGACTTCTTCACCGGCGCTTCATCGAGGGGTCTTGCCTTGGGGACGTCAGGCGGGGGAGCCTTGATCGGCTTGGGTGCGGGCCCCTCCTTCGGCCTGAAGGATTCAAAGATCAGCACCCCCTTGAGGGCGTCCACAGCACGCTCAACCTGCCGGTCGCCCAGGTTGCCCATCTCAATGGCGGCCGCCTCTCCCGTGCCGTGACCGGCCCGCCATTTGGCGACACGGATCTCCTCTTCGATGCTGAGCGTCGAGATGATGTCCGGCTCGACCCCGTGTTCGTGGATGGTCCGGTGGCTCGGTGTGTAGTACTTGGCGATCGTCATCCGCATGGCGGCGCCGTTTTTCATCGGAATGATGCTCTGCACGCTGCCTTTTCCAAAGCTCGTCGTACCCACCACGATGGCGCGCCGGAGGTCCTGCAGGGCGCCCGCCGTGATTTCCGCGGCACTCGCGCTGGCATGGTTGATGATGACCGACATCGGATAGCGCCGCTGCCGCTGGCCGTCCCGGGACGGCGTGCGATAGGGAGGCGGGTTCTGCGCGGCCGCCCGGCCTTCGGTCGTCACCACCACGGTGCCCTCGGGAAGAAACTCGCCGCAAACCGCCACGGCGCTGTCCAGCAGGCCTCCGGGATTGTTGCGGAGGTCGAGCACAAAGGCCTGCATGCCCTGCTTCTCCAGCTCGTCCAGCGCATGCCCCAGGTCCCTGGCGGTCGCCTGCGTGAACTGGGAGATCCTGGCATAACCCATCTTGAAGTCACCCGCCAGACTCGGCGTGAGGAGCATCGCGTCATGCACGGAGGTTTCGCTCAGCGTTTCACGCACCATGGAAAACTCCAGGAACTGCCGCGTCGAGGGCCTGCGCACGGTCAGCTTCAGGGATTCACCCGCCTTGCCCGAAAGCAGCTGGATGGCCTCGGCCACGCCGACGCTGTCCGTCAGCACCTCGTTGATGCGCACCATCTGGTCTCCCGCCACCACGCCTGCACGCGCGGCCGGGCCGTCCTCACGCACGCTGATGATGGTCAGCGCACCCTCGCGCAGGGCCACGCTGATGCCCACGCCCTCGGATTCATCCGACTGCTCGCGCTTCATCTCCTCGAAAAGGCCGTGCCCCATGTACTCACAATGCGGATCCAGCTTCCTCAGCATGCCTTCCAGCGCACCCTCGACCAGCGTCTCATAGGTGACCCGCGATTCATCCACATAGCTCTGCCGGATGGTTTCCATCGCCCGGGTCAGCAGCTCCATCTGCCGGTAGGCATCCTCCGGCGGCGGCTTGGCCGGCACGGGCGCGGGCTTGGCGCTCTTGTCAGGCGCGGCTGGCGCAGGTTCATCCTTCGGGGCGGCGGCGGGAGCCACGGTCTTGGGTGCCGCCGGCGGTGCAGGCGTGGCCGCGTCCGAGGACAATGCCACGGCGAAACAAAGGCTGAAGGCCGGAAAGCTGCGCATCGGCTGAGTGTGCATGAATCTGCGTCGATGGACAGAGCAAAAATCGTGCACGCCTCCTGCATCAATCCTGGCAAAGAAGCGAGGAGGCAGGGCCGGCACAAAAACGGATCCTCCCAAAAACCGTTTGCCATCGGTGAACCCTGAACGATAGGTGAAGGCTCAAATCGCGGGGTGGAGCAGCCCGGTAGCTCGTCAGGCTCATAACCTGAAGGTCGTTGGTTCAAATCCAACCCCCGCTACCAATTTCAAGCCCGGAGCATCACGTCTCCGGGCTTTTTGTTGGGCAGCGGCCTCAAGCCGGCGGCAGTCCGTTGAAGACTTGCGCAATGATCGTCAGCGGCCCATGAAAACCTCATGCCCGACATTGACCTGCCCGTCCGCGCCGCCACGGAAACCGCCATGGCCCACGGCATCCGCCCGGACCGCTGCGACATCCTGCAGAATGGCAGCACGCTGGTGCTGCGCCTCACCGAAACGCTCGTCGCACGTGTCGTTCAGGATCGTGAGGGCCCCAGGCAGGGCACGGAATGGTTTGCCCGCGAGAACTCCATCGCGCAGCACCTGACCAACCATGGCGCGCCGGTCATCCCGCTGCACCCGGACCTTCCTCCCGGACCGCATGAGCATCTCGGCTATCCGCTGAACTTCTGGCAGTTCGTCACCCGCGTTGAGACCGAGCCCGCGCCATCAGAAATCGGCCGCACCCTGCGTCTCTGCCACGATGTCATGCGCCGCTTTCCCCAGCCCCTGCCAAAGCTGGCGATCCTCAGCGAAAGCCTCGGCATCCTCCGGCAGCGCACGCTTTTTCCTCCGGTCCAGCAGCAGATGCTGTGGGATCATCTCCAAAAGGCGCTCGTTCTGCTCGACGGCTGCGACCTCCAGCCGCTGCACGGCGACGCCCACATGGGCAATCTCATGAACACCACGCAAGGCCTGCTCTGGACCGACTGGGAGGACACCTTCGCCGGCCCGGTGGAATGGGACCTCGCCTCCATCATTTGGAACGCACGGGTGCTCGAAGAAGATCATGCCACCGTGCGGCAGATCCTCGACGCCTACCATGATGCGGGCGGCCGGATTGACGGCTCACTTTTGGAACACTGCATGACCGCGCGTGCCGCTGTGATGACCGCCTGGTATCCCATTCTTTATCCGCAGCCTGATGAAGTGCGCCGTCAGCGGCTGCAGCAGCGGCTGGACTGGCTGGCCGCACGCTGACGATCGCCATCCCTGCACACAGTTTTTTCTTTCAAGCCAGCCTGTGGAGCTGGAACATGACGGACGCATGAAATCCTTCATCGTACTCCTGGCCCTGACAGCCCTGTCTTCCAAGGCCGTCACCACCGCCCCGCCTAACATCGTGCTCGTCATGGCGGACGACCAGGGCTGGGGGGACATGGCCTACAATGGCCACCCCAAGGTGCGCACCCCGAACTTCGACAGCATGGCAAAGTCCGCCGTCCGCTTCGACCAGTTTCATGCCGCCGCCCCGGTTTGCTCCCCCACCCGCGGCAGCGTGATGACGGGCCGCACTCCGAACCGCTATGGGGTCTTCTCCTGGGGTCACCCCATCCGGCCACAGGAAACCACGATCGCCGAGGCGCTCAAAACAGCGGGCTACCGCACCGGCCACTTCGGCAAATGGCACCTCGGCTCCGTTCAGGCCGCCAGCCCGGTCAGCCCGGGCGCCTGCGGCTTCGACGAATGGGTCTCCGCACCGAACTTCTTCGACCTGGATCCCCTCCTGAGCGTCAAGGGCCGGGCCACCGCCTTCAAGGGGGACAGCTCCGATGTCACCGCCGATGTCGCCATCCAGTTCATCCGAGATTGCGCACAGGACAAGAAGCCCTTCATGGCCGTCGTCTGGTTTGGCTCGCCCCACAGCCCCCACCAGGCCCTGGAAAAGGACGCCGCCCTTTATGAAGGGCTGACGAAGGCGGAGAAAAACTTCTATGGCGAGATCACCGCCATGGACCGCGCCTTCGGCCGGCTGCGCAACGAACTCCGCGCCCTGGACATCGAGCAGGACACCGTCCTCTGGTATTGCAGCGACAACGGCGCGCTGCCGAAGATCGGCTCCAGCGGCGGTCGCCGGGGCCACAAGGGCAAGGTCTATGAAGGCGGCCTGCTCGTGCCCGCCCTGCTGGAATGGCCGGCGCAGTTCCCTGAGGCGAAGGTCATCTCCAGCCCCTGCGTCACCTCCGACATCCTGCCCACCGTACTCGACATTGCCGATGTGAAACTTGAGAGGACGCCGCCCCTGGACGGCGTCAGCCTTCTGCCGCTGCTCAAGGGTGAAACGCGCCAACGCAGCCAACCAATCGGTTTCTGGGACATCGGCGCCAAAGGCATCGGCACACCTTCGGAAACCTGGATGCGCGAGCTCCTGGAAGCCCAGAAGAAGGGTGAGGAACCCGGCGATCCACTGCGCCTCGCCGCCGATGCCGGCAAGATCGGCGACCCGGTGCCGCTGAACAAGTTCCCCGGTCATGCCGCCTGGCTCGACTGGCCCTGGAAGCTTCATCGCATCGAGGACAAAAAGACCGGTGACGTGGACTGGGAGCTGTATGACCTGAGCGCCGACCCCGATGAAAGCCGGGTGCTCTTTGCCGAACAGCCCGACCGCGTCCCGCAGATGCAGGAGGCCCTGGAAAACTGGCTGGAAAGCGTCGCCCGCAGCCTGAATGGCGAGGATTACCGATAAGCTCAGCCCCTCTGGGTCAGTCCACAAACAGCAGCTCGTTGGAAGCCAGCAGCACCTGGGCATACTGCGACCAGGCCGCCGGCTCGGACTCATGCCCGGCCATGAAACGGCGCGCGGCGGAGGCCTCCTGCGGCGTCGGCAAACGCAGGAACAACCTGCCATAAGCGCCTTCCAGCCAGCCTCCGCCCTGCGCTTGAATCCATTTCCCGAGAACATCCGCACGCGACTGCATGAAGGGGGAGTTCAGGGCGAACAAACCCTGCAGCGGCGTGGTCGTCTCCGTGCGCCAGGGACTGTGTGCTCCAGGATCGGGCACGTCATGGATGCGCAGCATCGGATCCATGTCCTGACGGTCCGAGGCTCCATAAAGCGACCGCCGAAGGTTTTTCGAGTCGCCAACGGAGGCCGCAGGCCCGCCCAGGCGGAGGTCGATCTCCCCGGTGGCGGCGAGGATCCCGTCACGCCAGGACTCCCAGTCGAGCCGACGCCGGGTCATGCGGGCGAATAATTTGTTATCCGGATCCAGCCTTTCATTTTCAGGAGCGATGCTGGCCTGCTGCCAGGCGGCGGAGTTGAGGATCTCCCGGTGCAGCCATTTCAGGGACCAGCCGTTCTCGATGAACCTGCCCGCCAGGTCATCCAGAAGCTCCGGATGCGTCGGCGGCTCGCCCAGGTTGCCAAACTCGCTGGGCGTGTCCACCAGACCGCGGCCGAAATGATGCTTCCAAACCCGGTTGACGATCACCCGTGCCGTCAGGGGGGCGGCGTCCTCAACAATGGCCTGGGCCAGCTCCAGACGGCCGCTGCCCGTGCTGAACTGACGGGGGCGGCCGCTTTTGGAAGGAAAGGCCGACAGAAACCGGCGGGGCACGACTTCACCCAGGTCATTGGGGTTGCCGCGCCTCTGCATCTCCAGGCTGCGTGACATGCCCATCTTGTAGTCGAGCTTCGTGCCCTTCTTGTTGTCGGCATCGACCACATACAGCGCCGCATCGACCACGGCATTCGCCATCTCCATCTGGTAATGCGGCGTGGCGGCCTTGATGGCGTCGATCTTCACCTGGATCGCACGGGTCTGCTCCGCCAGGTCCTTGGGCTTCTTCTTTTTCAGCTCACCCACCTGCTTCTCCAGGGCGGCGACCTCGGCGCGGGCCTTTTCCACCGGCTTCCAGAAGCGGTCATCCATCGTCGGCAGCTCCGTCTGCTTCACGGACGCAAAGACCCCCGCCAGGGCGTAGTAATCCTGCGCGGTCACGGGGTCGGACTTGTGGTCGTGGCAGCGGGCGCAGGCCAGGGTCAGCCCCAGAAACGTGCGGCCGATGGCATCAACATGCTCCTCCCACTCGTCGGCCACCGTCGTCCGGATGATCTCGGGCGGCAGCTGCAGTTCCTTAAAATAGGTTGGGCTGAGGCCGATGAAACCCAGCGCCACCCGGTCCTTCGGGCCGCTTCCCGGAAGATGGTCCGCGGCAAGCTGCCGGATCACGAACTGGTCGTACGGCACGTCTGTGTTCAGCGCCTGCACCACCCAGTCACGGAACAAATAGGCGTACTTCGTCGAATCCAGCCAGTCGGGCACCTGGTCGGTGTAGCGCGCCAGGTCGAGCCAGTGCCGCGCCCAGCGCTCCCCGTAGTGGGGCGAGGCCAGATAGTGCTCGACCCGCGCCTGCTGGGCATCCGGAGCCGCGTTCCACGCCCGGTCCGGGGACAGGCCGGTCAGGGCCAGGGCCAGGCGTCGTTCCAAAGTTCGTTCGTCCGCCCTGGGGGCGGGCTTCAGCCCGGCGGTCTCCATGCGGGCCAGCAGGTAGCGGTCGACACGGGTTTTCGGCCAGGCGGCGTGCTTGACAGGCGGTGGCTCCACCCGGCGCAGGGGGGCGAAGGACCATGGCACAGGCCGGGGGCCGTCGTCCTTGGCGGTGACACCGGGGATTGGAAACAGGGCCGCCGCGCCGAGGACGAGGGACACCAGACGAAAGGAGGGCATGTCCTCTCTACAGACCGGACCGGCCCATGCTTTCAAATGAACGCATCGGGGCCCGTCCAGGATCAAAACACCTGTTGTCCACCGTCCCGGTTGTGGTAGCCTTTCCCTCCCACCCCCATGTTCGAATCTCTCCGGCGTGCCCGCTTGCAACGAGAAGGCCTGTCCTGCGGCAAAGTCCGCCGGAAGCATCAGGATGGTGATCTTGTTGACGAGCTGCGGACACATCCGGTGGCCACGGCCCTGGTCTACCTGCTCTTCTTTGCCGGCATCGGCCTGCTCATGAGAGTGGCCGCAGCCGCCGTGCCGGGCACCATCCAGCCCCAGCTCACCGCCTACCTCTGCGCCGCCGCCGTAGGAGGGGCCATGGTCATCCACCTGCTCGTCGCCCTGCGCGAGGAGGTGGCCGACAACACCGAGCTGGCCCTCGTCCTGGGCACCCTGCTCCTGCAGTTCCTCGCCAGCGTCGGCATGATCGACTTTGCCTACCAAAAAGGATGGACAGGCGCGCTGCCCATCCTGGCCCTGCCGCACGCCCTCGGTCCGATGGTGCTGTCCGTGGCCCTGGGCCGCAAGATCGGCCTCTTTGGCGCCATCTACTCCAGCCTGCTCGGCGCCATCATCTTCATGTCGGTGAACGTGGTCACCTACCTGGCCTGCTCGGCGCTGATCGGCTTCCTGGTCGTGCTGTTCACCAACCGCGTCCGCCGCCGCAACCGCCTGCTCATCGCCGGCCTCTACATCGGGGCCGTGGCCGCCGCCTTCTCCCTCATCATGCACCACGCCGCAGGCGCGGTCGAGCCCGCCGCCCTGGGCCGCGTCATGGGCATCCCCCTCCTGGTCGGCATCCTCACCGGCCTCGCCGTCGGCGGCGCCATGCCGATGATCGAAAGCTTGTTCGGTGTCACCACCGAGGTCACCTGGCTGGAGCAGGCCGACCTCAACCACCCGCTCATGCGCCGCCTCAGCATCGAGGCCCCCGGCACCTACCACCACAGCCTCATCGTGGCCAACATCGCCGAGGCCGCCGCCGAGGCCGTCGGCGCCAACGCCGCCATGACCCGCGTCTGCGCCTACTTCCACGACATCGGCAAGCTCACCAAGCCGGAGTACTTCATCGAGAACATGGACCCGGCCAACAACCCCCATGAGGACCTGACGGCACGCATGAGCGCCCTCATCCTCATCGCCCACGTCAAGGACGGCGTGGACCTGGCCATCAAGCACAAGCTCAACTGCAGCATCATCGACGTCATCGAGCAGCATCACGGAACCACCCTGGCCTGGTACTTCTACAAGCGCGCCCTCGACCAGAAGGCCGAGATGATCCGCCTCGTCGAGCAGGGCAAGTCCAAGGAGGACGACGTGCCCCAGGTCACCGAGGACGTCTTCCGCTACCCGGGCCCGAGGCCGCAGTTCAAGGAGGCCGCCATCATCTCCCTCGCGGACGCCATCGAAAGCGCCTCCCGCTCCCTCGAAAAGCCCAACCCCGCACGCGTCGAGGCCCTCGTGGATGAAATCGTCCAGAGCCGCATGGCGGACGGCCAGCTCGACGAGTGCGACCTCACCATCGCCGAGCTCGCCCGCGTGAAGGCCAGCTTCATCAAGACCCTCCTGAGCATGATGCACAGCCGGGTGAAGTATCAGAAGGCCAGCGAGCCCCAGGCCGCCACCAGCACCAGCATCATCGGCCCCAGGGACATGGCCGCCACCGCCCAGCCCCAGGTGCACGACGGGCGCACCGTCGCCATGGAGTCCCCTTACATCACCAGCAGCGAGACGCCGCCCTCCGAAAGGAAGAAGCGCGCCCCGCGCAAGCCGCCCGCCTCCGCCGCCTGAGATGCCCGCCGGACCGCCCCGCCCCAGGCTGCACCTGCACAACCACCACCCGGAGCGCAGGCTGCCGCTGCGCTGGCTGAAGCAGGTCGCCCAGGCCGCCATCCCCCGATGCCAGAAGGCCGCACGCTCCGCCGAAGCACCCCTGCTTCACCTGGAGGAGGTCGAGGTCTCCCTGGTCAGTGACGACGACATCGCCCGCGTCCACGGCGAGTTCCTCGACGACCCGACGCCCACGGACGTCATCACCTTCCATCACGGTGAAATCCTTGTCAGCACCGACACCGCCGCCCGGCAGGGGCCTGACCATGGGCAGGACATCCGCCACGAAACCGCGCTCTACATCGTGCACGGTCTCATGCACCTCGGCGGCTGGGACGACCATGAGCCCGCCGAGGCGGCGCAGATGGCCCGCCTTCAGGAGCAGATTTTAAAGGAATGCCTTTCCTGAGCGTTCCGTTCGCCGGACTCCCGCCCCATGCGCTACGCCTTCTTCGACCTCGACCACACCCTGCTGCCGTTCGACACCCAGGCGCTGTTCTGCAACTTCGTGCTCCGTCGGCATCCCTGGCGCATTCTTCTGCATCTTTGGTTTGTCCCCTTCGCCCTCGGCCGCGCCCTGGGCCTCGTCAGCACCGCCACGGCCAAGCGCGCCTGCCTTTCCTACCTCGCCGGCATGAAGCGCGCCCACCTCCGCCGTCTCGCCCGCGACTTCGCCCACGACTGCGTGGACACCTGGATCTACCCCGAGCTGCGCGCGGAGATCCTCCGCCACAAGCACCAGCACCGCAAGCTCGTGCTCAACACCGCCAGCCCCGACTTCTACGCCCACGACATCGCCGAGGTGCTCGGCTTCGACCACTGCATCGCCACCCAGTTCCAGCTGACCGGGACCCTCGTGCCGCTGCGCCCGGCCATCATCGGCTCCAACAACAAGCGCGAGGCCAAGATCGCCGCCATGAAAAGCCGCCTGCCCGGCGTCGCCGCCCTCACTGACGAGGAGCGCTTCCACTGCTGGTCCTACAGCGACAGCGCCGCGGACATCCCCCTGCTCGAGTTCGTCGGCAACCGCGTGCTCGTTCATCCCAGCCGCCGCCTGCGCGCCCATTTTCCCCAGGCGGACGTCACCGTGCTCACGCCCCGCAGGCCCTACTGGGGCCGGCTCGGCGACCTGTTCGCCGTGATCCGCCAGATGACCGGCCTGCACCGCGAGCGCGGTCCGCATTCCTGAGGCATGGCGCGGAAGGCTTGCATGCCGCGCCGCATTTCATTAGAAGCACCGCCTCATCATGACCACCGACCGCCGCTCCTTCCTCACCGCCCTTGCCTCAGCCACGGCCGCCAGCGCCTTCGGACGCGACTGGAGCGGCCGGAATCCCGAGCGTTATCCCGACCCGGACGTCATCGCCATCGACCCGGCCTTTGAAAAGCTCATCCAGGGCAACTCCCCCATCCGCCGCCTGCACACCGGCATGCTCTGGGCGGAGGGCCCCGCCTGGAACGGCTCCGGCAGCTACCTGGTCTGGAGCGACATCCCCAACAATGCCCAGATGCGCTACCTTCCCGAGGACGGCCACGTCTCCGTGCTGCGCAACAACTCCGGCAACAGCAACGGCAACACCTTCGACTGGCAGGGCCGCCAGATCTCCTGCGAACACGCCAACCGCCGCGTCGTCCGCTATGAACTTGACGGCAAGGTCACCGTGCTCGCCTCGGAGTTTGAAGGCAAGCCCCTCAACGCCCCCAACGACGCCGTGGTGCATCCCGACGGCGGCGTCTGGTTCACCGACCCCGGCTACGGCAGCATGATGGACTACGAGGGCAACAAGGGCGAGCTGCTCATCAAGGAGGCCGTCTATCGCATCGACCCATCGGGCAGGATCGCCAAGGTCACCGACGACCTCGCCAAGCCTAACGGCCTTTGCTTCAGCCCGGACTACCGCAGGCTCTACATCGTCGACACCGGCGCCCCGAAGAACATCCGCGTCTATGACGTCGAGGAGGGCGTGAAGCTGGGCAAGGGCCGCGAGTTCACCCCCAGCAAGGGCCTGCTTGCCGACAAGGCCGGCAAGGGCAACTCCGACGGCGTCCGCTGCGATGTCGAGGGCAACGTCTGGGCCAGCGCCGGCTGGATCGGCGATGGCTACGACGGGGTGCATGTCTTCAACCCCGAAGGCCGCCTGATCGGCTTCATCCGCCTGCCGGAGACCGTCAGCAACCTGTGCTTCGGCGGCCCGAAACGGAACCGCCTCTTCATGACTGCCAGCCAGAGCCTGTTCTCGCTTTACGTGAACACCCGCGGCGCCCACTTCTGCTGAGCACCGTGCGCTGCCGCCGCGCTCAGCCCGCCGCCAGGGCGCGCTCGATGTCGGCCCACAGGTCCTCGACATGCTCGATGCCGACGGAGAATCGGATCAGGCCGTCGGTGATGCCTGCGGCCTCCCGCACCTCCCTGGGGACGGAGGCGTGCGTCATCGTCGCCGGATGACAGACCAGGCTTTCGATGCCGCCCAGGCTCTCCGCCTGGGTGAACAGGTGCAGCCTGCGGATGAAGGCCAGCGCCCCCTCCTGGCTGTGGCCGAAGTCCGCCAGCATCATGCCGCTGCCCCCGGTCATCTGCCGCTTCGCCAGCTCATGCTGAGGATGGCTGGGCAGGAACGGATAGCGCACCGACTTCACCCGCGGATGGGCCTCCAGCCGTGTCGCCAGCTCCAGGGCGTTGGCGTTGTGGCGCTCCATGCGCAGGGCCTCGGTCTTCACGCCGCGCGAGGTCAGCCAGGTGTCAAACGGGCTCGGCTGCAGGCCCAGCGCCTTCTGGGCGAAGATCATCTTCTCCTGCCATTCATCCGTGTTGCTGCAAACCGCGCCGCCCAGGGCGTCGGAGTGGCCGTTGGTGTACTTCGTCGTGCTCAGCAGCGACAGGTCGGCCCCAAGATCAAGCGGCTTCTGCAGCAGGCTGGATGCAAAGGTGTTGTCCACCACCACCGAGGCGCCCACGCCGTGCGCCACGTCGGAAAGCGCCCGGATGTCGAGCACCTTCAGCAGCGGGTTGGTGGGGGATTCCAGCCAGAGCAGCGCAGGCTTCAGACGCTCCACTTCACCGTAATGAGCCGGGTCGGCGAGGTTCACATAATGGATGTTCACCCCGAACTTGCGCAGCACCCGCTCAAACAGCCGGTAGGTGCAGCCGTAGATGTTCTGCTCGGACACGATCGTGTCCCCGGCCTTCAGGCCGAAGGCGATGGCGGTGATGGCGGACACGCCGCTGGCAAACACCGTGCAGTGCCGGGCGTTCTCCAGGCTCGCCAGCGTGGTCTGCAGGTTCCTGAAGTTGGGGCTGCCGCTGCGGGTGTAGTCAAAGCTGCCCGGGTTGCCCGTCTCAAAGGTCGAGGTCATGTAGATCGGCGGGATCACCGCGCCGGTCTCGCTCCGGTAATCCTGGCCGACGTGGATGGCGCGCGTTTCAAAACGGGCGTCGCTGGGCACGGTGGGGTCGTCTCTCATGATGGGCGCGCATTCAACCATGCCGGCGCGGACATGCAAGGCGGGCGAGCCTCGCCCCCCCAGGTGAGGCAGGGCTTGAGCATCAAGGTGAGAAAGGGGTTTTTGCGACAGGATTCACCAGATGAGCGGGATGAACAGGTCTGGAAAATCCTGTCCATCCTGTCACTGAGACCCTGGGACACCCTCATCAGCCGTTGGTTGCGCAAGCCCTGCTGGTTAGGCCACCGGGCCGTCTGCCCCTTGCATTCCCGGGGGCATCGTCCATCCTCCGCGCCCATGTCCGCCCCCCCCGACACGCGCGAGGTCATCCTGGAAGCCCGCGAGCTCACCCGTGAGTTCGACGGCGTGAAGGCCCTGGACCGCTTCTCCTTCAGGCTTCATCGCGGCGAGGTGCTGGGCCTGCTCGGGGCCAACGGCGCCGGCAAGACGACCGCCATGAACTGCCTGCTGGGACTCACTCTGCCCACCAGCGGCGACCTCTTCGCCTTCGGCCTTGCCCTGCACCAGCACCGGATCGAGATCCTCCAGCGCGCCAACTTCTCCTCCGCCTACACCGCCCTGCCCGGCAACCTGCTGGTCGGCCAGAACCTCCTCGTCTTTGCCAAAATCTACGGCGTGAAGGATCCGCGGAAAAAAATCGCCGAGCTCATGGAGCTGCTGGAGATCTCCCACCTCGCGAAGCGTGTCACCGGCCAGCTTTCCGCCGGTGAATCCACCCGCGTCAACCTGGTGAAGGCCTTCCTGAACGATCCAGAGCTGCTCATGCTCGACGAGCCCACCGCCAGTCTCGACCCCGACATCGCCGACAAGGTCCGCAAGGTGGTCCGCAAGGTGCAGCGCGAGCGCAGCATCGGCATCCTCTACACCTCCCACAACATGCGCGACATCGAGGAGGTCTGCGACCGGGTCATCTTCCTTCACAAGGGCCGCATCGTCTGCGAGGGCACCCCTTCCGAGATCCTCTCCCGCTCCAGCAGCGCCTCCCTGGAGGACGTATTCATCAAGATCGCCCGCGACGGCGAGATCGTCGACGAACCATGAACTTCAGCACCATCAGCGCCCTCGTCCTGCGCTACCTCTTCCTCTACACCCGCACCCCGATGCGCATGGTGGAGCTCGTCTTCTGGCCCGTGGTTGACCTGGTGGTCTGGGGCAACGTCACCGTCTTCATCCAGAAGAACACCAATCCCGAGTTCGGCAGCTTCGTGCTCTTTTTCCTCGGCGGCATGATCCTCTGGGACATCATGTTCCGCGCCCAGCAGGGCGTCGCCATCTCCTTCCTGGAGGACGTCTGGACCCGCAACCTGCTGAACATCTTCGTCGCCCCGGTCCGCACCACGGAATACGTCAGCGCCACCTTCATCGTCGGCCTGCTGCGCATCATCGTCACCGCCATCGTGCTCAGCCTCATCTCCTGGTTTGGCTACACCTTCAACGTCTTCTCCCTGAGCTGGTGGCTCATCCCCTTCTTCGCGAACCTCATGCTCTTCGGCTGGTCCCTGGGCATGATCTCCACCGCCCTCATCCTGCGCTGGGGCCAGGCCGCCGAGTCGCTCGCCTGGGCCATCCCCTTCTTCTTCCAGCCCGCCGTGGCCGTCTTCTACCGCGTCGAGGACATGCCCGCCTGGTCGCAGCCCATCGCCTGGTGCTTCCCGCCCACCTACATCTTTGAAGGCATGCGCGATGTCATGAAGGCCGGCTCCATGAACTGGAGCTATCTCTGGATCTCCGCAGGCCTGAACCTCCTCTACCTGGCGCTCGCCGGCTGGCTCTTCCTCTGGATCCTGAACCTGACCCGCAAACGCGGACTGCTGACCAAGTTCGCCACCCAGTAGCGGCAGGCTCCCCGGGCGAAACGGCCTGAAGTCTGCTTCTTGACTCCGCGTTGCTGCGTGCCTTCTTCCGCCGCCCCTTCCCGTGGGGCGGCAACGGCATTCCAGCACCTGTTCTCATGGCAAACTACGGCCAGTACAAGCAGGACAGCTCCGCATCAGGCGGCGGAGGCGGGCAGGCTGTCGTTGAACTCTGCGCCCTGACCGGCGGAGGAGTCGTCTTCTGGTCGCGAAGGCGCTTTCAAATCGGCACCGAGCTCATGCTCCGCCTGAGACGGGACTCCCTCCCGCCATGCCTGCCCTCCCCGGGGCCGCCGGAGGATCCCTGGGCCAATGTCCGGGGCTTCGTGGTTGAATGCACGCGTGAACGCCGCCCCGACGGCTCCCAGGCCTTCAAGGTCGTCCTGCTCCTGGAAAGCGCCCTGTCCATGGATCTCCCGGCCGCACCCGTCCTGCCCTGCATGAAAATCAACCTGCCCGGCATCAAGGCGCCCGGCCTCAACTGAACCCGCCGGGCATGGCCTGATCAGGGTGAATCAAAGCCGGGAGGCAGTTCGGAAACCTTGCGGCCTCCTTTTTTCTTCATGTTCCCCTCAGGCTTGGAGGGGTCGAAATAGACGCCCCCGCTGATGATGATCTCCCCCTTCGGCGTCTGCGCCATCATGGGCCGGCCGCCGTCGTCCTTGTAATACGACATCTTCTCCAGCCTGCCCTCCGGGTTCAACACCGCATGCGCAAAGACATGGGGCTGCGCCATGAACAGAACCTGCAGCCGGTTCCTCGCATCCAGCGTGATTTGCGGATCATGCACCATGCTCAGGGGGCCCAGACGCAGGGTGTTGAGCCGTTCGCCTGTCTTGTCGTCCAGCATTCGGAAATACAGCGAGGTGCTGTCAAAATCCCTGAAGACGTGCAGCGCATAGCGCCGCGGCTTGCCGGCATCCTTCATGCCCTCCGGCACACCGAAGCTGCGCTCCCACATGGGCTTGCTGTCCACAATGCTGAACCGAGCCCGGTTGCTTTCAAAGTAGTCCCCCGACTGCGAGTGCAGCACCCGGGCCTTCAGGGCGTAATTGCCAATGTCCGCAGGCGCATAGCCGTTGGTCACCGTGACCTTCTGCTGAATGGCCGCCCCAGGCTGCATCTGCACGATGTCCGAACCGTCCACCTCCATCTGGGCCAGCGACAGGCCGTCCGAGGAGGTGATCTCAAAGGAGAGCCAGTCGGCCCGGCCCGGCCCTCCCAGCACGGCGGTGGCGCCAGTGCGGTTGACGACAGTCACCGTCGCAGTGATAGCCTCCAGCGCCATGAAATTGGCGCGTGGCAGCTTGATGGACACGTCAAACTGCGCCCATGAGGAGGTGGCGCAAAGGCAGGCAAGAATCAAAAAAAGCAGTCGCATGGCGGGGGGAGTGCATACAAACCAGAAAAAAACGCCCTTGGGAACAGCAAAATGAGGCCGCGCTCAGTCTCCCAGCCCGAACGCCGTGCCCACCACCTCCCCGTCCGACTCCTCAAACAGGATGCGCATCGGCCGGCAGCAGACCTCACAGTCGTAATCGACATCACAGGGAACTTCCGTGAAATGAGGCGCCGGCACCTCAAATTCCTGAAAGCAGGCCGGGCAGGTCACTGGGGTCGTCTCCGTCATGCGCCCGTCTTGGCAAGCCTCTTGTGCCTGCGCTCCAGCACCTGTTTCGTCACCCGCACCAGGTCTTCGCTGTCATAAGGCTTTGGCAGCACATCCGCAAACCCATGCGCGCTGGGCTGCAGCATGGCCGGATCCGACCGGTTGCCGCTGGAAACAATGGCGTCCACCTCGGGATCCACCTGCCTCAGCAGCTCCATGGCACGCGCACCGCCCATGCCCAGGGGGATCGTCAGGTCGATCAGCACGAGGTCAAAAGGCCGCCGCGCCATCATCGCCTCGCTGTAGGCCTTCACCGTGTCGCTTCCATCCGCCGTCTCGCTGACCTCATAGCCTTCCTTCTTCAGCGTCCGCACCATCAGGTTGCGCAGCAGCACATCGTCCTCCAGCAGCAGCACGCGCCCTGCATAGGGCTTGGCTGATGACGCGGGACCCGTGGGCGCCTTCACAGCCGGCCCGCTCTTCGCGGCCGTCACTCCCGAAGCCGCCTCCGCTCCGAAAACCGTCGCCAAGGCGGACGGGGGAGCCTGCGGCGGTGAGGCAAGCGCATCCAGCAGCTCACCCTTCAGCTCCTCGGCCGACTTCTGCCGCTGATTCCGGTCCGGCTTCAGGGCTCGGGTGATGATCGCATCCAGCCGGGCGTCACAGGAAATCAGCGATGACGGCGGATGCCAGGCGCCCCTGGGGATCTGCCCGGTCAGCATCTGGTAAAACATCACCCCCAGCGCATAGATGTCCGCCCGGTGGTCGATCTCCGACTTGGCGTCGTACTGCTCGGGAGCCGCATAATCCGGCGTGCCCATCGCCATGTTGGTCTGGGTCAGCATCGTCGCCTGGGGGTCCACCCGCTTTGCCAGACCGAAGTCGGCCACCTTGATCCGGCCGTCATTGGAAAGCAGGATGTTCGCCGGCTTGATGTCCCGGTGCACGATGCCCTTGGAATGCGCATAGGCAAGGGCGTCACAGACCTTCACCAGGATCTCGATGGCACGCATCGGCGACAAGGGCCCCGCGCTGAGCGACTGATGCAGGTCGATGCCCTCGATGTACTCCATCACGTAAAACAGGTAGTCCCCGACAACCCCGAAGTCGTAAACGCTGACAATGTTCGGGTGGTTCATCTGGGCCAGCGACTGCGCCTCGCGCCGGAAACGCTGTCCGTAGGCATAGTCGGCGCCGTGCTGCCGGTGCAGGATCTTGATCGCCACGGCGCGGCCCAGGTTCAGCTGCCTGCCCCGGTAAACCGCCCCCCTCCCCCCCAGCCCGCACATCAGGTCAAACTGGTAGATCCCGCCCGGCATCATCTGCGTCAGCTCCTGCGGCGTCGGATAAGGCGTCGGCGTCGTCCAGCCGGCAACCCCGTCGGACACCGACGGCACACGCGCAGGCGGCGTGCTTTTTTTGCCGAAGGAGAAGAGTCGTCTCATGGGTTGATGCTGAAGGCCTTGAATGTCCCGGAGTCCCGCGATGACGCAAGCCTCAATCCAACGGATCCGTGCACGGCCTCACAGGACCGCCTTGGCCTCGCCCGTCATCGGCGCCGCCTCCGCCGACATCCCCGGCTTCGCCCTGGACCGGCTGAACAAGGTCCGCAGTTCGGCCATGATCCACAGCCGCACCCCCCAGCGCAGGAACATGAAGGCGCTGAAGTTCGGCGAGTAGCTCTGGCCGAGCGTGAGGTCCAGGCCCGTGTTCCAGGCCCCGTAGGTGCCCTTCGCCCAGCGCTTCTTCGCCATCGCCACCAGGCGCCGGTTGTAGAACGTCATGAACTTCGCGAACAGGTTGCCGACCGGCCCGTCATAAGGCAGCCGGGTCCACTCATAATCCGGGCTGTCATAGACCAGCCTCACCGGCCCGATGAAGTAGGTGCCCAGGTCCATGATGAACGAAATGCGCACCAGCTCGGCATCCCCCAGATAGTGGTACTTGCCCTTGTAAAGGCTCTCAAACCACAGGCGGTAGCTGCGCTTGTACGCCCCTTTCAGGTAGGCCAGCTCACCCGACACGTCCCTGCCCATGGCCGCCTTCTTGATCAGGTCGGTCACGGCATAGACCGTGTGCCCGCAGTAGTCCAGCCCCTGGCTGTACAGCGGGTCGATGAAACCGGCCGCATCCCCCACCATCGCCCAGCGGTTGCCGGCCATCTGTTCGGAGTAATAGGGCAGCCCCTTGTAATAAAACGTGTCCCCCTCCACCGGCTCCGCCTCTTCCAACATCAGCCGTCCCACCGGATGCGTCATCAGATGCGCCCTCAGCCGATCGGTCAGGCTCGCCCCCTCAGGCAGGGTGAAGACGCTGCGGTCCCAGACAACCCCGACGCTGTAGTCACCATCGGCCAGCGGAATCAGCCACACCCACCAGCCTCGCCCCATGAGATGATTCGTGGCGCTGCTGCGTGACGCCTTCACCCTCCGGTTCAGGCAGGGGTTCATCTTGCGGCTCCTGTAGCTGTCGAGCGGATTGACGTTCCTGAACCGGCACCAGATGGAGGAGGTCGGATGCTCCTCCCCCAGCGGACGGTGAATCCCCAGCTTCTTCGCCAGAAACGCCGCCCTGCCCGTGGCGTCAATGACCCAGCGCGCCGTGAACGCCAGCGCCTCGCCTTCCTGCGTCGTCAGGCTCACCCGGTGGTTTTCATCCCCCTCCGCAAGCAGGACCTCCCGGATTGTCGCCGGACGCAGCAGCTCCGCCCCGGCCTCCACCGCCAGGTCCAGCACATGCTGGTCCAGCAGCGCACGGTCCAGCTGAAAGGTCGGCAGCCGGCTTTGAAACTTCGGCCCCAGCTCCGTGCAGTCCTCCACCTTGTCCTCCGGCCTGCCGCAGAACCACATCCGCAGCCCGTGCTTCTGATAATGATGCGCGCTCAGGTAGGGATTCAGGTGCAGCACCCTCGTCAAAAAGCAGCCGCCCACCTCGGACGTGCTCTCACCCACCTTCCGGTCAAACTCCCGCGTCCTCTCCACCACCAGCACCCTCAGCTCCGGCAGGTCGCGCTTCAGCAAAAGCGCCGCTGCCGCCCCGCTGAACGCCCCGCCAAGAATGATCACATCGAAGTCAGCTTTGGCGGTGTTCTGGCTGGCGGGGGCGTGCATGTTTTGACTCGACTTGAACTTGGACAGACAATACGGGCAGAAGGTCCGCAGATGACGCCTGAAATAACCGCCAAAGACTCCATCCCGCAAGTTCCGCCACGGCGGAACACCGGCCTGCATGGCGCCTTCTGGACCCGCTGCCTGCTGCAGTTCATGCGTTTTGTTCCGACAATCTTGGCGCTCCTCCTCGTCCGGCCCGTCACCCTTGTCATCTACCTCCTCGCCACACCCCAGCGCAAGGCCGTCCAGACGAACCTGCGGGCCCTCCGCCCCGACTTCGGCCCGGTCGAACGCTGGTGGGCCGGCTTCCGCGTCTTCCTCAACTTCGCCCTCACCTACCTCGACCGCCTCTGGTCCATGCACTTCCGCCGGGAAGTGACCTGGGATGTGCCTAACACCGAACGCTTCGCCTCCCTGCGCAACCACCCCGGCGGCGTGCTGATCTTCACCATCCACAGCGGCAACTACGACATCGGCGCCAGCCTCTTCGCCCGTGAATTCGGACGCCGCCTCCACACCGTCCGCGCCCCCGAGCAAACCGAGGAGCTCCAGCGCCTCCGCGAAAAGGAACTGCGCCAGACCGAGCACGAAAACCCCAGGCTCCGCGTTCACTACAACTTCGGCGACAACCACCTCGGCCTCGAACTCTGCCGCGTTCTCATGGAAGGCGATGCCGTCGCCGTCCAGGGCGACCGCGTACTCTCCGCCGTCTCCCCCGTCGCCATGACCTGCAACGGCCGCGTCTATCAGCTCCCCCGCGGACCGCTCGTGCTGGCGGAAATCTCCCGCGTGCCCTGCTATCCCATCTTCCTGGAGCGCACCGGACGCCTCCGCTACCGCATCCATGTCGGCGAATGTTTCCATGATGGCACCGCCCGCCTGCGCAGCGACGACATCGGCAGGCTCTGGCTGCCCGTGATGCATCAGCATCTTCAGGAGCACTGGGACCAGTGGTTCGTCTTCGAACCCCTCGTCCGTCTTCAGGAACCCGGCCCCTCAGCGTGACGCAGAGCCCGCCTTGCGCCTCGCCCCCTTTTTCACCGGCACCTCCGCCCCAAGCGCCGGCCCGTTGTCCGGCGGCATCGACTGATGCCAGGCCAGCAGCGCCCGAGTCATCCGCTCAACAACGCCGGCATTCGCCGAAGCCACGTTGCTCGCCTCACCACAATCCTTGCTCAAATCATAGAGCTGCGGCTTCGTGCCGTCGTACTCACAGAGCAGCTTCCAAAAACCCTCGCGCATCGCCAGGTCCGGCAGGCGCTCCGGCAGCGCGGGCGACGCCGTCTTCCGATCCGGCGGACGCCTCCAGAATATGGGCGCCCCGCGCGAGGCCTCCGACTTCCCAAGCAGCACCGGCGCAAGATTTTCACCATCCAAGGCCGCCCCGCCCGCATCAACTCCAGCCACGGCCAGCAGCGACGGCACCAGGTCAAACGCGGCAAAGACCGACCCCTTGTTGACTCCACCCGCCTTCGCCGGATCGATCAGACCCGGCCCCCAGACGATCAGCGGCGACCGCGTGCCTCCTTCATACAGAGTCGTCTTGGAACCCCGGAACGGCCCCGCGCTGCCCGCCCCGGGCTCCGGACCATTGTCCGAGCAGATCAGCAGCAGCGTGTTGTCACGCAGCCCGGGCGTGGAGCGCAGGTGATCGAAAAGCCTTCCAAACTGGCGGTCCATCGCCTCAAGCACGGCCAGGTATTTGCCACGCTTGTCCTCCGCCCACTTCTCCACCGTCGGCCACCACGGACCATGCACGTCGTCCGGCCAGAGGTTGATGTAAAAAGGCCTGCCGGCCGCCGCCGCGCGCTTCATGAAAGGAATCGCCGCATTCACAAATCCCCCCGTGATCTCGCTGCGCTGCATCCACACCACCGGGCCGCCCAGACGCTCCGCATCCTCCCAGATGCGACCGGGCTCCTTGTCTCCCGGCTTCCTCGTCATCGGCAGCAGCTTGGGCCCCATGCCCTCAAAGTTGGTCAGGCTCTCTTCAAAACCGTAGGCGCTGATCGGCGGCGCGTCATCGACGTCACGCTGCCCGCCCAGGTGCCATTTGCCAAAGTGCCCCGTGGCATAACCACCCTGCTTCAGCAGCCGTGCCAGCGTCGGCGCCTTCGGATCGAGCCACTGCGCCACACCACGCCTCTCGTTCTGCGCCCGGTTGTCCAGGTAGGAACTGATCCGCCACCGCTGCGGATACTGCCCTGTCGTCAACGCGCAGCGTGAGGGCGAGCAGATGGGCGAGTTCACGTGAAAGTCTTCAAACCGGATCCCCTCCGCCGCGATGCGGTCGATGTTCGGCGTCTTCGCGTCCTTGTTGCCAAAGCAGGAAAAATCCCCCCACCCCATGTCGTCGATAAAGACCATCACGATGTTGGGATGTCCCTGCTTCGCCTGTGCCAGGCCAGCCGGCTCAACAACGGCAAACAGTAGTCCAAGCTCCAGCATGAGCGACAGTTTTTTCATCATGGGTTGGATCATGGTCATGGGGCGGCCTTTCCTTTCTTTTTGCCCAGAAGGCGAAATTCGTCCGTCAACAGCAGAGGCCTGCCCGACACAAGCTGCGTGTCATTCGTGCTTTTCATCCAGGCGTCCATTCCCTGCCGCAGTTCGGCGAGGGGGGCCGCATGAGCGGATTCGGCGGCCAGGTTGTTCAGTTCAAAGGGGTCGGCATCCAGGTCGTAAAGCTCCTCCGCCGGCCGCTCGCGGTAGCGCTTCACAAGGAAGTCCGCCCTCGGATCCGTCTTCGCGGCCTTCTCCCACGAGGCGATGTAGGCGAGGCTGTCCTCATTCACGGAACGGTCGATGTGCGAGGTGAAGCGGAACTCGGGATGCAGGTTGCGGATGTACTTCCAGCGCTGCGTGCGCATCGAACGGCTCGGATACACGTTCATGTCGTTGTCCCCGGTGTGCGTCGTGAAGATCGCCTCACGATGCCTGTCCGTCCTTCCCAGCAGCACCGGCAGGAAGGACCGGCCGTCCAGGTCCGCCGGAGCACGGCCTCCGCCGGCCTCGATGAGCGTGGGCAGGATGTCGATCCACTGCACCATGGCGCTCGTGCGAACTCCCTCGGCCACCCTGCCCTGCCACTGCACGATCAACGGCACGCGCGTGCCTTCATCATAGAGGTTCCATTTGCCGAAGGGCAGCTGCGCCCCGTGGTCGCTGGTCTGCAGGAAGAAGGTGTTCCCCGTGCCGAGGCTCTGCTTCGCAGCCTCGTAAACCGCCCCAATTTCCTCGTCCATCTTCATCACCGCGTTGATGTAGCGGGCGCGGTAGTGCCGGAACTCGGGCGTGTCGATGTGCATCGGCTGAACCCTCACCTTCGCCGGATCCACACCCTCCGGCGGCGGCAGCGGCACATGCGGCCAGTTCGTGCCAAAGAACAGCGCGAGCGGCTTCCCACTCTTGCGCTGCTTCAGGAAGTCCACGCAGGCCTGCACGCCGGCATGGTCGTGATAGCCGTAGTTCTCCGCGCGATCAAAGCCCTGCTCGGTGACATGCGCATAATGGCTCGTCTTGCCGAAGCTGACCGTCTCATAACCCAGCTCCTTCAGACAGGCTGGCAGGCGCTTCAGCCCGGCATGCGGCTTCGCATGGTTCGGCTCCGCCCCGTTCCTGGCCGGATAAAGGCCGGTGAAAAGCGCCGCCCGGCTCGGCGCGCAGCTCGGCGAGTTCACAAACGCACGCTCAAACACCAGGCCCGCCGACGCCAGCCGGCCGAGATTCGGCGTCGGGATGTCCGCCGCGCCATAAACGCTCATGTCCGCCGCGCTGTGATCGTCCGCAAGCAGCACGACAAGATGGGGCGGCGCGGCGGCAAGCGGCGCCGACAGCAGGGTCAGGATCAACCAGGATTGCTTCATGGATTCAGCCGGTATTCCCGCATCCACCAGGCCAGCCGCTCCTCGTCCGATGGCTCCGGCTTCCTCAGGCGTTTTTGCCAGACTTTTTGATAGGTCTTGCGCTTGTCCTCCTGGATCTCCGCCAGCGGCGGCTCGGTCGCGGGATCCCCGGCCGCCCCCCGGTCATGCGTGGCCTGGATCCATGCCTCCAGCCTGCCGAGCAGGGCTTCCACGCGCTTTTTTTGCGCCGGGTCGTCGGCAAGGTTGCGCAGGCCCTGCGGGTCCAGCCTCAGGTCGAAAAATTCCACCTCCGGCCGTGTCGGCGCCAGCCAGGAGGCCTGAAAGCTGTCGAGCTCACCACGGGCCTGCAGGACCCTCATCAGGGGCATTCCAGGATACTGCTCCTCCTTGTAGCTGGACCAGTTCAACCGGGGCAGCTCCGGGTTGAAATGCCGCACCAGCCAGGCGTCCTCCGTGATGACGGCGCGGATGCGGTCCATCGCGTCACCGCAGCGGTCACGCGCCGCGAACAAACAATCACGCACCGGAAACTCCCCCGTCAGCACGTCACGGCCCTCCATCCAGCCCGGCACGGGCCGCCCCGCCACGGCCAGCATGGAAGGCGCAAGGTCGATCAGGCTCACCAGACGCCGCTCCACCCCGCCCCGGGCCACCCCCGGCCCGCGCATCAGCAGCGGCACCTGCAGCCCCTCGACGCTCAGCCACTGCTTCCCCCACGGCATGGCGCGGCCGTGATCGGCGAAAAACACGACCAGCGTCTCCTCCAGCACCCCCTCCGCGTCGAGCTGGGCCAGGATCGCCCCCACGCGGCCGTCCACCACCTCGACGCTGCGCTGATACGCATGCCAGTCGCGCCGCAGCAGCGGATGATCCGGATAGTTCGGCGGCAGGTCGATGGCCTTGAGCGCCTCTTCATCAAAGGTCTCCGGAACCGGAAACGGCCGGTGAGGCTCGCTGATCTGAAACTGCGCAAAGAAGGGCTGGCCGGGCGCGCGCCGCCGCCAGTCGTCGCCGTCGAAAAGCGTCCTGGCATCGTGGGCGAAATTGTAATGCGTCTTGCCCTTCGTGATCCTTTTGCCGGAGCGGATGGTGTCCGGCGCAGGGGCGTTGGTGACGAAATAACCAGCCTGCCTGAGCAGGGTCGGCAGCGGCACGTAGGGTGCCGGCAGCGGCTGCGGGTTCTCCGTGTCATGCGGATGCAGGCCGGTGGTGATCTGGTGGCAGCCTAGGATGAAGGCGGAGCGTGAGGAACTGCACACCGGGGCCGTGGCATAGGCCCGGGTGAAACGCCTCCCCTCGGCGGCCAGGCGGTCCAGGTTGGGCGTCCGCACCCCCTTCGCCCCAAACGCCGCGATGTCCGGCGACATGTCATCCGCAATGATCCACACCATGTTAGGCCTTGCCGCCAGGAGGACCGGGCAGAGGAGGAAAGACAGGACAAGCAGACACCGCATCCCTGTCATAACGTGAGGACCCTGCCTGCATTTCAAGCCGAGGCCACCTCGGCCTATCCTGGATGCACGACGATGTCGATGCCACACCGCCATTGCCACGGCTCCGGGCTGGCCCGCTCTCTGCTGCAACAAAGACGACGGGTTGCACGTTAACCAGCAGTTCCCCCCCATGAATCGTCGTCATTTCCTCCTCAGCTCCCTCGGCACCACCCTGGCCCTTCCGGGCATGTCCTCGCTCATGGCCAAGTCCGCAGGCGGCAGCTCAGCCGTCCGCGCCGCCAAGGGGGCGGGCATCGGTGCCCGCCGCTTCGTCGCCATCGGCAACCTGCTCGGCTACCAGACCAAGAGCCTTTTCCCGACCACCCAGGGCCGCAGCTACGAGAAGACCGCCCTGCTCGAGCCGGCATGGGACATCCGTGACAAGATGACGGTGTTTCGCGGCCTCGACCACGGCGTCAAGGGTGGCCACTTCGCGGTGCATTCATTCCTTTCCGGCGTCCTCCATTCCGAGGCCCAGAACCGCCCCGAGGGCAATGTCACCATCGACCAGTTCCTCGCCGACGAGGTGGGCTTCGAGACACGCTTTCCCTCCCTCACCGTCGGTTCCGAAGGCGGCATCCACGGCGGCTGCCAGATCGCCTGGACCAAGTCCGGCGTGCGCGTCCCCCCCGTCACCAACCCGGCCGAGTTGTTTGAAAAATTGTTCGTCACCGACTCCCCGGAGCGCCGCGCCCGCCGCGTCCAGGACAACAAGGTCCAGGCCTCCATCCTCGACTCCGTCCTTGAGGAGGCCAGCCGTCTCTCCCGGCAGGTCAACAAGGAGGACAAGGACAAGCTCGATGAATACCTGACCTCCGTCCGCGACGTCGAAAAACGCCTCGAGCTCCGCCAGCGCTGGACCGACCAGCCCAAGCCCAAGGCCCCCTTCGACAAGCCCGCCAACCGCAACGCCGTCGAGGACCTGCCCCTGCTCTACGAACTGATCGCCCTCGCCCTTCAGACCGACTCCACCCGCATCGCCACGCTTGAAATCGGCGGCGACTTCATGCCCCAGCACCTCGGCATCAAGAAGGACTGGCACGGCCTCTCCCACCACGGCAACGACCCCGAGGCCATTGCCAGCCTCATCACCCTGGAGAGGTACCAGATCGAGCACTTCGGCAAGTTCGTCGCACGCCTTTCCAGGATCAACGACGGCGAGCGCAGCCTGCTCGACTCCACCACCGTCCTGTTCGGCAGCGGCATGGGCGACGGCAACTCCCACAAGAACTCCGACCTGCCCATCCTCCTGGCCGGCGGCGGCTACAAGCACGGTGAGTTCCGCGAGGTCCCCCGCGAAGGCGTCAACAAGGTGCCGCTTTGCAACCTCTTCGTCGACATCGCCCAGAAGATGGGCGTGGAAACGGACTCGTTCGGCAGCAGCACGGGACGCTTTGCGTAAAACCGCGCGACTTAGCGTGCCCGTCGGCAACACGATCATCTTGCCATGCAGGATGATGCCAGCGTTCCCGCCAACCCTTCACGTTTCTCCAGTTCGATGACGCATCCCCCCCTGCAGGCCCCACGCTCTTTTCACGGCACGCGAGGACTGCTTGGCCTCGCCCTTGCCGCCGCCTCCCTGGCCTCCGCCGCTGACGCACCGCCCAAGGTGGTCCAGCAGTTCCTGGGCAGGTACTGCCTGGAATGCCATGACGCCGACGTTCAGAAGGGCGACCGCGCCTTCCATGAGTTCACCCTGCCGCTGAAGTCGGTGAACGAGCTCATCGAGGCCCGGGACATCATCGACCAGCTCACGCTCAAGGAGATGCCCCCCAAAAAGGCGGACCAGCCTTCCGATGACGAACGTCTCACCATGATTCGTGCGCTGCGCGACGGCACGGTCGCGGCCTACGGCAAGTTCCAGAGCACCGGCAGCCGCACCGTCATGCGCCGGCTCTCCAGCCGTGAGTATGAAAGCACCCTCGCCACCCTGTTCGGACGCCGGGTGGACACGCTCGGTCTCACGGCCGATTTCCCCAAGGAGAAGACCGCCGAGCACATCGACACCATCGGCAAGTCCCTGGTGACCTCCGGCTTCCTCGTCGACCAGTACTTCCAGGCCGCCAACCGTCTCGTTGAAACCCGTCTCGGCAAGCCCGCCCTGGAGCCGAAGGACTGGCGCTTCAATGGTCACTTCGTCCAGTACGAGGAGCTGCAGGGCTCGCACAAAAGCGCCTTCAACTACCGCTATCTCAACCTCTACGAACAGCCGAACACCGACACCCGCCAGGGCGGCTACGGCCACATCGAGGACTTCAAGCAGGGCGTGCCCGTCTCCGGCCTCTACGACATCGAGGTCGAGGCGACGGCCATGCATCGCGACACCCACTACGACCCCGCCATCTTCGGCATCGACTTCTCCGAACCCTTCATCCTCGGCATTGTGCCCGGCGACGTCACCAAGGGGCACATCCACTACCCCCAGGCCATCGAGCCCCTGCTCGCCAGCACCGTCGTCCCCGACAAGGAGCCGAAGTGGTTCAAGTTCCGCATCTGGCTTGAGGCAGGCCAGACACCCCGCTTCATCTTCCCCAACGGCCCCTATGAATCCCGCGCCTCGGTGCTCGCCATCAACAGACGCTACAAGGACGAGTTCAAGGCCGATGTCGGCTCCTCCGGCGTCGGCCGCGCCCACATCCTCAAGGAAGGCAAGCTGCCCCACATCCGCATCAGCGAGATCAAGATCCACGGCCCCGTGCCGGAAAAACCCGGCAGCGCCGAGGAGGTGGCCGTGTTTGGCAAGGATGGCTTTCAGGAGGCACGCGCCCTCGATCAGCTCTTCGCCTTCGCGGAAAAGGCCTATCGCCGTCCGCTTACCGACGCCGACCGCCAGCCCATCCGCGCCCTTCATGAAAAACGCCTCGCCGAAAAGGCCTCCCCACGCCAGGCGGCCCTTGACGCCCTGAAACTCATCCTTTGTTCGCCCAGCTTCCTCTACCTCAGCGAAATCACCGACGAGCCCGAGAAGGCGCTCAAGCCCCACGACCTCGCCTCCCGTCTCTCCTACGCCCTCTGGACCGCTCCGCCCGATGAAGAACTGCTCGCGGCCGCCAGGTCCGGCCGCCTCACGCAGTCCGCCGAGCTGAAGAAGCAGATTCTCCGCATGCTTGCCGACGACCGCATCAACGGCTTCATCCACGGCTTCATCGACAGCTGGCTGAACCTTCGGGACCTCGGCTCTCAGCCGCCGCCGCGCGAGGTGGTGCGCTTCTACTACGCCGAGGACCTGCCCTCCTCGATGAAGGATGAGGCGCGCCTCTTCTTCCGCGACCTGCTGAAGAACAACGGCTCCGTCGCCCAGTTCATCGACTCTCAACACACCTTCGTGGACAAGAAGCTCGCGAAGCTCTACGACCTGCCCGAACAAAAAACGCTGCGCCTGGCCGACGGTTTCCGGAAGGTCAGCCTCCAGGGCGGCAGCCACCGCGGCGGACTGCTCGGCATGGCCGCCGTGCTCACCGTCAGCGCCAATGGCGTCGAGACCTCCCCCGTCACCCGCGGCGTCTGGGTCACGGAAAACATCCTCGGCATCCCGCCGCCCCCGCCGCCGGACGTCGTGCCCGCCATCGACCCCGACGTCAGCGGTGCCACCACCATCCGCGACCGCCTCGCCAAGCATCGTGCTGACGCCGCCTGCGCCGAGTGCCATCGCAAGATCGACCCCCTCGGCTTCAGCCTGGAAACCTTCGACCCCGTCGGACGCTGGCGCAGCAGCTACCCCAGGCCCAGGAACAGCAAGGCCCCGGCCCCGAAGATCGACACCACCGGCGAGTTCCCCTCCGGCGAGACCTACACCGACTTTGCCAGCTTCAAAAAAGTCATCCGCGACACCCGCGAGGATCACTTCACACGCCACCTCATCCGCCAGGTCCTCAGCTACTCCACCGGCCGTCTCATGGAGCTCAACGATGACCTGGTCATCGACGACCTCCAGGTCAGCGTGAAGAAGCAGGGCCTCGGCCTGCACACGCTCATGGTCGAATGCCTGATGAGCGAGATCTTCCGCTCCAGGTGAGGCCAGGCCGCCCCGGCGGCCGGGCGCGTTGAGGAACCAAGAAGATTCCATATCCGGCCTTCGTTGCAGCAGGCCTGCCATGAAACGCCGCCTCGTCCTCCCCGCCATCGGACTGCTGAACTTGTGGTTAGGCGAACTCCATGCCGAAAAGCTGACCACCGGCCTTCTCATCGTCGGCGGCACGGAGTCCGGCTGGGCGGCGGCGGTCCAGGCGGCCAGGATGGGGGCAAAATCCGTCACCCTGGTCCATGACGGCACCTGGCTCGGCGGCCAGTACACGGAGCAGGGCCTGGTGTGCGTGGACGAAAGCAAGGGCGCCGGCAGGACCGGCTGGGGCCCTGACTGGCACCCGATGAAGCGTTCCTTCCACCGCTTCGGCCTCTTCAGGGAGCTGATGGACCGCATCGAGGCCTTCAACACGAAACGGCACGGCTCGCCCATGCCCGGCAGGCCCATGCACGGCCCCACGACCTTCCGGCCGGCCGAGGCGGAGGCGGTTTTTCGCGAGATGCTGCAGCCCTGGATCGCCAGCGGACAGGTGACCCTGAAGCTGAATCATGTCCCCGTCGCTGCGCTGAAGCAGGAAGGCCGGGTCACTGGCATGACGTTTCGTTCCGACAAGGGTGACATGCTGGAAGTCAGCGCCGCGCTCACAATTGATGCGAGCGACTGGGGCGATGTCGTGCAGCTCAGCGGCGCCGCGTTCGAGGTCGGGCCGGACCCGAAGTCACGCTATGGCGAACCCCATGCCCAGGAGGATGTCTCCGCGAGTCCGCCTAACGAGATGAATCCGCTCACCTGGACGCTCATCGTCGAGGAAGGCAGGACGGACACCCCGATCCCCGCACCACCGCACCACGATGAACGGCGCTATCTCCGCAGCACCTCGTTTGGACGCAGGGAAGCCGCCAGGCTGGAGTGGGATCACCCGGTGAAGCTCGGCAACAACTCGCCCTGGCCCGCGAAAGGCACTGAGGGCAGGCGGCAGGGCACCATCCTCACCATGCGCCGCATCACGGACGGCACGACCAGCAGCGACGGCATCACCCGCTCGCTCATCTGCTACTCAAACGGCCAGGACTACCCGCTGGAGAGGCTGCCCCGTCATGTTTGCGAAGCGCTGGAGGCCACCGAGGACGGAGCGTCGAGGAAAAACCTCGTCCTGATGAGCCGCGAACAGCGCCAGATCGTGTTCGAGGACTGCAAGGCGCACTCGCTGGGCCTTTTGCACCATTTGCAGACAACCGTGCATGACCGTGCCAGGGACAGGGCCAACAGCCTGCGTCACTACCATCTCAGCGCGGAATTCGGCACTCCCGACCAGCTGCCGATGAAGCCCTACATCCGCGAAAGCCTGCGGTTGAAGGCGCTCTACATGATGCGCGAGCAGGACAGCCTCATGGGCGAGGCCGCCAAGGCCGCGAAAGAGACCTTTGCCACGGTGATGTATCCCGACGGCGTCTTCGCCTGGCAGTTTCACTACGACTTCCACGACACGGGGCGCGCCTATTTGAAAAGCGAGGGCGACTCCGGCCCGTGGACGCACTACGGCAAGCCCGGACGCGACATCCACCAGCTCAGCGAACGCAGCGTCTTCCCACTCCGCAGCCTCGTCCCGGTGAAGACGGACGGCCTCATCGGCGCCCAGGGCAACGTCGGCTTCAGCAGCATCGTCAGCAGCGCCGTGCGCCTCCACGATCACCGCGTGCACATCGGCCAGGCCGCGGGTGCGCTCGCCGTGCTCGCCATGCAGCATCAAAAGCAGCCGCGCGATCTCGCCCTGGACCGTGCCCACCTTGAGGAAATCCAGCACGCCCTCTGCGGCGGCACGGAAGGCACCCCGATGCTCCTCTGGCCCTGGCGCGACCTTCCCGCGGATCATGCAGCGTTTGTCGCGATCAATCGTTTGAGCGCCAGGGGCCTCGTTCCCGCCGCGAGAGACGAGGTGGATTTCAAACCTGATGCACCGGCGGCCATCGAGTGGCGTAAAGACGTATTGCGCCGCTGCGGCCTCGAATTGCCTGTGGATGAAAAACTCACGCGAGGCCAGTTCATGATCCAACTCTGGCAAAAGCTCGAAAAACTGCCTGCCAGGCCCTGGATGCGCCAAAAACCCGATGACGCGGATGCCGATGGCATGCCCGATTTGAACGATCCGACGCCATTCGGTGCGTGACAGGCAGTTGAATGATGAGCACTAAATCAAAATGAAAAAGGTCCGGCCATTTCATGAAGCTAGCAACACCGCGACATTTGTGTCCAAACATCTCTTTTCAGGTGATCCTATCTGCTACGCCTACCATGACCGGGAAGAAGGCTCGTGGCAGTTCCTGCCCAACAGGGTCACTCAGCAATCAGACGTAATGTTGGTGTGTTTGGAGGAGGTGTATAAACTCGACGCCTCCATCAGTGAGCTGGCTGATTTGCCCCCTGGCTGGATGGCAAAACGAGAGGGGCCAGGCTCACCGTGGTCACGTTCAAAGAATCATCCGTATCCGGTCTTTGCAGATCATGGCTACTTTGCTACGCCGTGCGCGAGCTTGTTGTTGGCGAAGGTGTTGTTCTCGCCCCCCTCGACTCGAAGCGAAGGCGCGGGCTGGCTGTCTTGGCGGCGATCAGCGATCAGGCAGCCGCTGACGAGGCTGTTGCGCGTGTTTTGCATCAGCAAGCCCGCGCCGTCGCTGTCGAGGATGGTGCAGCCGGAGATGTTGAAGGTGTCGCCATCGATGACCTGCACCGCGGCTGGATGTGATCGAACGCCGTCGATGTGCAGGCCGGTGAGGGTCATGTCCCGGCAGTCGCGAAAGACGAGGCCGCCCTTCACCTCGGCGGCCTTGCCCCGGTAGTAGGGGGGATTGCGGTCAAAGGTGTTCGGGCCGATGGCGATGTTGCTGCAGCCGACCGCGAGCAGGTCGTGCTCGAAGCCGACGCCGAAGGTGTTGCCGGTGATGACGGCTCCGCGCACCTCCTGGAGGTCGATGTTCACGGCGACATCGCTCAGGACGTTGTCGCAGATGCTGAGATGCCCCCAGCGCGCGGTTTCATCATTGCCGTAGGGCCTGCCCTTGCCGATGAAGCGCACGTTGGCGGAGCCTGGGGATTCGCTGTTGTGCTGGATCGTGCAGCCGGTGATGCTGACCTCGGCGGTGGAGCCGCCGGTGCAGTCGATGAGCACATTGGCCGTGGGCGGTGCGTCGGGGGCCATGTTGCTCTCAATGTCGCAGGTGCCGATGTGCAGATTGCGGACGCCGCCGCCGCGTGTCACCACGCCGCCGCCCGCGTTGTAGCTGATGTGGCTGCCGGTGATGTTCGACTGATGGAGGTCAACCTGGTCGTAAAACACGCCTGCGCCGCTGTTGTGATACAGATGGCAGTCGCTGATGATGACGTTGCGGTTCCGAACGCTGAGACGCACGCCATGCCGCGCCTCATGGACGGACACGCGGGTGATCGTGAGCTGCATCGTGCCCGTGGCCTCGATGCCGCCCGCCTCGGCATGGGCGCCGACAATCTCGACGCCGTCCACCATCGGTGTGCGCTGCCGGGCAAAGATCTCCGGTTTCAGGCTCTTCGGATCCGCCGTGCCGCCGTGCGTGCCCTTGAAGTGAAAGGCCGGCCCTGCAGCCTCCATGACAAACCGCGCCACGCCGTCGCCGCTGAGGGAGACAAAACCGGTCCTGTCGAGGTCGATGACGATCGTTTTCGTCAGCCGGTAGCTGCCACGCCCGAAACGCAGCGCCCCACCCGCATCGACCATGGCCTGCACTGCCGCCGTGTCATCCGCCTTGCCATCCCCGGCCGGTTGGGCAGGCAGCGTGAAGGTGAAAGCTGTCAGAGTGAGCAAAAAGAGGCGCGAGATCATGGGATGATCTCATACGACCACAAAGCAGCCGATTGCGCGAAGCAAAGTAGCCATCTTGCTCCGCAAGATGAGCTGGCCGCCTTCGCCGCCAAGAAAGTCTGCGCTAAAGACACATCTTCCGCGCCATCCATTCCCAATGTCTCTCCGAAGTGCGATAGCACTACCTGGCCGCGAAGTAGGCCTCAAACGTCTTCGCGAGCCCTTCGCCAAAGGTCACCCAGTGCCTGCCCATCGCGGGCTGCTTGAGGCCTTCGATGTAGTTGCAGTTGAACTCGAGGATCACGGCGTCGATGCCGAAGCGTGAATGCCAGCCCTCGCCGAGCGTGCCGGGGTTGTGGAAGCCTGGCTTGGTGGAGCCGACGGTGAACCAGGTGTGGTCGCGCAGGCATTGCTCGAAGCGGGCCATGCGTGCGAGATACGCCTCGATGCCGGGAGTGTCCGGGCGGCTGATGTGCAGCATGCCGTTGCCGTCGTTGTGCAGGTCCATCGCAAAGCTCGGCCGGCGGCCCGCCTTGATCTCGCCAGCCAGCCAGCGCTCCAGCGCGGCGTTTTCAGGCGCGAGCTTGGGATCGGCTGGCTTGTCCCACTTCCGGTTCAGGTCCCAGCCGCCGAGGTTGAAACGCGTGCCGCCTCGCTCGACGCCGTCCTTGTTCGCCATCGGCAGGATGCAGACGTTGTAGCGCTCGAGGAAGCGCTGCGCGTCCGCGTCGTCCTTCAGAAGGCGGCGCACCAGGCCCTCGACCACCCAGTTGCCCACCGGCTCCCAGGGGTGGGCCCGGGCACGGATGAAAACATGGTTAGGCGCGTCGTCATTGCCCACGCGGATGATCTCGATGTCACGGCCCTGCACCGTCTTGCCAATCGGGGTGATCTTCACCCGCGGGCTCGCCTTGATCTCGTCGAGAAAGCGGTTCAGGTCCGAGACGCGATACGGCTCCGCCCGCGCGACGAAGAGAGAGTCGCCCGGCATCTCCAGCGTGACGAGCACACGTTCCGGCTCCGGAAACACCGTCGGCACGGGCGTCCAGTTTTTACCGTCTTCAGAGATGACGACCTGCTTGATCTCCTTCGCCACCGACCCTGCCTTGCTGTTCCAGACATTGGCGAGGTTTCGCAGTTCCAGCGTGATCTTCCGACCTCTGGCGGCCTGGATGCGGAAGTGGAAGTGCCCCGCCGCGCGGTTGGGTGAAAGGCGCTCCTGATCATAGTTCAGGTTCACGATCACCGTGCCATCCGGTGCAAACTCATACCAGAGGGGCGATGCGTTTTCGAAGCTCGTGTCGATGAAGTCAAGCGGTGCCGGCGGCGGTGCCGGTGCCGGTTCGGCTGCCGGTAGAACGGATGCAAAATGAAGGCAGAGAAGGAGCGGGGGAAGACTGCGGAACATGACCCTGGTTAAACGATTCCATGAGCTGCTCAACTTGCAGGGAGGGCATCAATTGGAGCGCAGCGGCTCCTGGGTGCCCGGTCCTGTTGAAGGCGGCTTCAGGAGGTTTTTGAGGCAAGCTCGGGAATCGGCCGGCCGTTGGTCACGATGGGCACGGGGCGGCCGTTGAAGTCATTGATCGTGGTCTTGGCGGAGTCGATGCCGAGGTGGTGGTAGATCGTGGCGAGAAAATCGTGGGCGCTGCACGGGCGTTCGACCACGTCCTCGCCGCGCTTGTCGGTGGCGCCGATGACGCCGCCGGACTGGATGCCGCCGCCGGCCCAGAGGTTGGAAAAGGCGCGCGGCCAGTGGTCGCGGCCCGGCTGGAGGGTGCCTGCGGGGCCGCTGGCATCGCCCGCCCCGGTGCTGCGGTCGAAGGTGATGCGCGGTGTGCGGCCGAACTCGCCCGTGACGACCACCAGCACGCGTTTGTCGAGCCCGCGGGCGTGGATGTCCTCGATCAGGGCGGACACGGCCTGGTCGTACCACCCCATGCGGAAGCGCAGCGCCTCGAAGATGTGATGGTCCACCGCGTGATCGTCCCACACCTGCGTGCGGCCGCACAGCGGGCCGTGCAGGCTGCTGGTGATGATCTCCACGCCGGACTCGACCAGACGTCGCGCAAGCAGGAGCTGCTGCCCCCAGCGGTTCCTTCCGTAGCGGTCGCGTGTCCTGTCATCCTCCTGTCCAAGGTCAAAGGCGTCGCGTGCCTCAGGGGACGTGAGCAGCGAGGCGGCCTGGGCTTCGAATTCATCCAGCGCCTCCAGCTCATGCTGCCGGTCAAACGCGCGCTCCATGCGGTCGAGGCTTCTGCGCAGCGCGATGCGGTCGCTGAGGCGGCGCGTCTCCGCCTCGTCGGCGAGGCCGATGTTGGGCACTTCGAACTGCGGGCGGTTCGGGTCCTCGGTGACGGAGAAGGCGGCAAACGCATCGCCGAGATAGGCCGGGCCGCAGTAGGCGCTGTTGATGGGGTTGATGCTCGTGTAGTTAGGCAGCGCGTTGGTGCGGCGGCCTGCCCTGGAGCGGAGGTGGTGCGCCACCGACATCCAGTCGGGCAGGCGGGGCGCAGGCTTGTCGCGCGTGTCCGGATCGCCGGAGAGCATCTGCATCGTGCCCGCCGGATGGCCGCCTGCGGTCTGAAACATGGAGCGCAGCACCGTGAACTTGTCGGCGATCCTCGCCTGCATCGGCATCAGCTCGGTGAAGTGCAGGCCGGGCACCTTGGTGGGGATGGTCTTGAACGGCCCGCGATACTCGCTGCTCGCGTCCGGCTTCGGATCGTAGGTGTCGAGGTGCGACTGTCCGCCGGGCAGGAAGACCAGGATGACCGCCGTGCGCTCCGATCGCGGCTTCAGCGCATTCGCCGCCCGCAGCCGCAGCAGGCCCGGCCAGCTCAGCGTGGCCATGCCGCCCAGGCCGACCTGCATGAAGCTGCGCCGCGAGGTCAGGGGACCTGCGCAGCGAACGCGTGGTGAGGTGGCATGCTCCGAACTCATGGCGAGTGCTATCTACGCCACCTGCGGGCTGGTTTGTGCGCGCCCCTGCCATGAGTTAGGCAAACAGCGCCGCGATGGGGCTTCCCTGGTCGGTGATCGGCACGGGACGGTCGCCGTCGTAAAGGTTCTTGCGGCAGTCCACGCCCACGGCGGCGCAGACGGTGGCGAAGAAGTCGGGGACGCTGACAGGATGGGAGACAATTTTTTTCGAGAGCTCGTCCGTCTCGCCCCAGGCACCGCAGTGCCTCAGGCCGCCGCCGGCGAGCACGCAGGTGAAGGCGCTGCCCTGGTGGCCGCGCCCGCCGCCGCTGTCGAACTCCGGCGGCCTGCCGAACTCGGTGGTGACCATGATGAGAGTCTTGTCGAGCAGCTTCCTGGCCTCCAAATCGCGGATCAGGGCGGCCATGGCCGTGTCGAGCTCCCGGATCAGCTCGTGCTGCTGGAGAATGGCCTCCTTGTGGGCGTCCCAGCCGGCTCCATTGATGAAGTTCAGGTTGTGCGACACCTCGATGAAGCGCACGCCGCGTTCGACCAGCCGGCGGCTCAGAAGGCAGCGCTGCCCGAACTCGCCGCCATATTCCTGGCGCAGGCTCGCGGGCTCTGAGTCGAGCTGGAACGCACGATTGAAGGCAGGCCCGCTCAGCTTCAAGCTTTGCGCGATGGCGGCGTCGTAGCTCTGCAGCTGCCGGTCGCTGGTCTCTCCGGCGCTGGCCTGGAGAGCGGCAAGATAGCGTTCACGCCGTGCCTGACGTTTCATCGTGATGCCCGGAGGCAGGGAAAGTCCGGCCGGTCCGCGGGCGGTGTCGGTCAGGTAAAGATAGCTGGATTGAGCGCCGAGGAATCCGGGGCCGCGCGTGACATTCGGATAGCCGATCAGGACATAGGGCGGGGCATCTTCGGCGGCGGCTCCCCGCTCGTGGGCGATGATGGAGCCGATCGAGGGATAGCCGATCGTGCCGCTGATGGGGCGTCCGGTGTGCATGCGGTTGGTGGCTGCGGCGTGCTCGTCGATGACGTCGTGATGGACGGTGCGCACCGCCGTCACACGATCCATGAGCGGTGCCAGCCTGGACAAATGCTCGCACACGCGCACGCCCGGGACCGACGTTTCAATGGATGGGTAGTAGGAGCCGGGCTTGTTCGTTTTCGGGTCGCCCAGGCGTTTCGGATCAAAGGTGTCCGTCTGTCCCATGCCGCCGCCGAGCCAGATGGAGATGACATGCTCCGCTTTGCCGCGAAGCGGTTTGGACTCCGGCTCCGCGGGCAGCGAATGCGGCAGGGCCAAGGAAGCGCTGGTTTGGAGGAAGTGTCTGCGGTTCATGGGTGGGGATGATTTAGGCAGTAGAATGGGGGCGGTGGAATTTTCTGATTTGGGGTTTCTGGTTCTGAAATTCTACCGCCGTCATTCTATTGCCTGCTTTTCTGGTTTGCTGAGTGTCGTGATCTCGACGCGGGCGTGATTGAGATTGATCCATTGCATGACCTCCATTGGGATGCGTTCAAAGACATGCTGGAGCTGACGTTGATACGATGTCTGGCCTTCGCTGAGCGTGGTGAGATGAAATGCGGCATCGGCTGCGTGCATCTGGACGAGATGAGAGCCAAGGACGGAACTGGCGGAACAGACGTCGACGCGCTTCAAGCATTGTGACTCGCCGCCGAAGTGATGGATGAGGGCTTCGTTGTAGAGCGAGCCGCTGAGATGGGTGCCCCAGTCGTTGAGCAGGGCTCGGAGATGCTCAATGAGCCGTTCGCAAGACGGAGTTACGGGCTTCCAACCACTGTTTCGCAGCACCGGATGATGTCGGTCGGGCTCATCGAGCTGGTTTTTGAGGAGGTCGCCCTGAATGCTGCCTGCTCCAAAATTGAGAAGCTTCACGAGCCGCACACCTTGCAGCATGGCGTAGTGCAGTGCCTGGGCCTTGTGCGAGTGATGCAGGCTTTCGACGACTTTCAGCTCATAGACCATGCCGTTCACGATCAGGTCGAGGTAATAGGTCTTGGCGAAGCTGCCATGAACCATTTGAATCGGCACTTGCGTGTGAACCTCAAAACCATCCGCTCGCAGACGGTCAGCGAGTTCGTTTTCATAGATGCGCTCGTCGAAAAGTCGGCCCATGCGGTTCTGGATGTCATAAGCATGGTCCATCACCGCTTTGTCGATTCGGGCAAACTCGGCGTCCGTGATGGCCGGGAGATTGAGTGTGCAGTGGATGGGCATGATGGGACGGGGACTTTAGGCAGTAGAATGGGGGCAGTAGAATTTCCTGATTTTGGGTTTCTGGTTCTGAAATTCTACTGCCGTCATTCTACTGCCTGATTCTTGACTCAAGGCACCCACACAAAGTCGCGATGGGTGATGAGGCTCCAGACGATGTCTTCGTAGATTTCCCGCCATTGCGGTTGCAGGCGAGGATCGGGGCTGGGGCCTTTTTGCACGCGGTTTTCGATCTCCTGCTGGATGGTGTTCGCCTCTGGAATCACATGGTTCAGCCAGGTGACGAGGCGGAGGGGTTTCGGCGGCGCGGGCTCCACGACTTGATCCTGCGGCGTGAGACGTGTTTCGAAACCCGCGCGCAATTCGGGCAGGAACGAGTCGCGCTCGGAGGGCTGCGGCCTGCGGCTGAGAAAGCGGAGAAACAACTGCTCCAGCAAGGCTTCGGGTGACCTGGCCTCCACCGCCAGATCGGCCAGTTGCGATTTCCAGGAGGCTCGGGACAAGGCCTGGGTGAGGGTGCCGTTTTCCAGGATGCCGGGCTGGAGGACATTGGATTCGCCTTCGCGCACAAAGACCGGCTTCTGGCGGGCGCCGTTCCATCCGAAGGCCTCCAGAACGTTCACCACGGTCTGTGCACGCGGCAGGGCGAGGCTGGGCCGGTCACGTTCGTTGTTGAGGCTGGCGAACATCCAGCCCCGGCGTGGAAGGCCGAGGTCCTGGCGCGACTGCAGGGTCTTCGACCCGTCATGGATGAAGGTCATGGGCTCGGAATCCATGACGGCTCCGGCGGCGGCATGAAGCGAGTCCACGATCTGCTCAGCGCTGAGACGGCGCCGCGCTGGGGCCTGGAAAAAGCGTTCTTCAGGCCCGGCGGCGGCCGGATTCTCGATGCCTGCCTCGCGCTGATAAGCCTGTGAGGTGACGATGAGCCGGAGGATGTGACGGACATCATAGTCGGCGGCCAGCAGCTGATGGGCGAGCCAGTCCAGCAGCTCCGGATGGCTGGCCTCATGACCTTCCCAATCCTGAACCGGCTCCACAAAGCCCGCGCCCATGAGCCGTCTCCAGATGCGGTTCACAATGACTCTGGGGAAACGACGGTTCTCCGGCGATGTGATCAAGGCCGCGATGCGCTCGCGGGTGTCCTTCGGATCCTCGATCAGCGCATCAAGGCCGGCGTTTTCCGCTGCACCCGTGACTGAGGCAAATGGCCAGACTGGCGTCACGGGCTCGTCAGGCTTCAGCGTCACGCGGATCAAGGACTCCCGGGCTTTCTGTTCAAAGAACGCCGCGGGCACCCGGCTGGTTTTCGGCACCGTCACGGTCTTACGCTCCAGCATCGCGGCGAGGGAATAGAGATCGCGCTGCGTGGTGGAGTGATAGGGCGAGTCATGGCAGCGGGCGCACTGCAGCTCCACGCCGAGAAACGCGGAGGCGAGGATATGACCCTTCGTCGCGAAGGGCGCATCGTTTTCCCCTGCCTGCGCAAAGCCAGCGCTGCCTCCATGGGCGGCGTCGCCGCGCATCATCAGGAGCTCCGTGACCATGCGGTCAAGCGGCTTGTGGTCGCGCAGGGAGTCGAGCAGAAACCAGCGAAACGGGCCGGTGCTGTTGAGCGAGGCATTGATCAGCGTGGGATTCTCCGCGAGCGCATCCAGCCAGTGGCTGATCTCATGGTCCGCGCCACGTTCATCCGCCAGCAGGCGATCAATGAGCTTCGTGCGTTTGTCCGGAGACGGGTCCGCGAGAAAGGCGGTGACCTCATCCGCAGCAGGCGGCAAGCCGATCAGGTCGAGATAGATGCGGCGGAGAAAGGCTGCATCGGAGGTGATCGGCGTCCTGGCGAGTTTCGAGGCATCCACCGGTGGGGCTGGCCATGGAGCACCGTCGCGTATCCACGCTTCCAGCCGTGCAATCTGCTCTGGATTCAATCGCTCGCCCGTGGGCGGCATGACGTGGTCTTCGTCATTGGAGCGGATGCGCTTCAGCAACTCACTCGCGGCTGGATCACCGGGAACGACAGCAGCCAGCTCCGAATCACCCGGTCGCAGGGCAGCCTCACGGGTGTTCAGCCTGAGCCCGCCTTTGTCCTTCTCGCCGTGGCAGCGGAAACACTGCTCGCGCAGGATCGGCAGCACCTCGCCGTGGAAGGTTTTCGCGGCAGCGGAGTCCGCTGGGTTCGAGGCGAGCGCTTTCTCGATCTTCGCATCGATGAAGGCATCCACGGGATGGCCTGGGCGCGGTGGTTGCGGCGCCGGATGCTGCTTTACCCAGGCCCTGGCGATGCCGTGTCGCTTCTGCCAGAACGCGTCGCGTGATTTCGCAGCTTCACGTCGATTGGCATCATCAAGTCGGGCCAGCGAGGTTTCGATCTCAGCGAGCACCGGTTCGACCTGCGCATCGGTCAAAGAAAGCTCCGGCCTGCCTGCGGCGCGGAGAATGGAGAACGTATCACGCTTTGCCGACTCGATGGCGACACAGACCTCGCCGGTTTCTGTGCGCATGTTTTTGCCTCCGACGATCAGCTCCAGCACCACACGCGAAAAGGTCTTCTGGGGCGGGGTCGTCGCCATGCCGAAGACCTCTTGTTGATGGTAGCCCTTCACCCGCACACCGGGGTGGGGCGGCTCGGCCAGCGGTGTCAGGGGGTCGAAACCATTCTCGCCATTGCCGACGGCGGGCTTGGTTTCAGCGATCAACCTGCCATCCATCCACAGGCGGGCGAGTCCACGCGTGCGCAACATCAGGCGATGCGATCCCTGCGGCAGCTTCACGTCCGAGGCCATGCGCAGCACCACGGGGGCTGCCCAGGCCGAGCGAATGCCCCAGTCATCGTAACTCAACGGCATGCGCGGCAGCAGAAAAGTGTCTCCCCACCAGCGCAGACGCTCCTGCGGCGGCTCCAGCGAGTTCGGCCAGCGATGGGAGGCGCTGTGGCCTTCGTTGAACTGCACCAGGACCTTCCCCTCGGGGATCCTTCCCATTTCGGGCATTTTCGCCACCTCGGGCAGCACCACCTGCGTCCCGTCTTTGCGACGGCAGTGTTTTGCGATTTCCGCATCACCCAGCGCACGGCGATGAATCGCCACACCATCAAGAAATCCCGTCAGACTATTGCCCGCGCTGCCTCCCAGGGACGAGCCGATCCACACATCGTCATCATCCACCACGGGAGCCTTCGTGGTGGCGCCGTCCACACTCCAATCGCCATCGGTCGGCACACCATCGATCCATCCGCGCATCGTTTCCGGCCTGCCGAACTCGTAGGCCACCGCCACATGGTGCCAGCCCGTTTGGATCTGAAAGGATGCCATCGAGTTCCAGAGGTGCCAGGTGTTGCCACCACCAGGATCGGGGGCGCTGGCAAAGAGAAAGCTCAGATGCGCCAGGCCCGTGCTCCCACCAATGACGCGCAGCGACCAGTTCTGATTGTTGCGCGCGAAGTGGGGTGAGTTGGTGCGCCCCTTGCCGATCAGATATATCGGCTGGCCGGGGCCGATCTTGTCCACCTTCACCCAGGTCTCCAGCGTGATGGCATCGCCCTTCGTGAAATCGAAGGGGCTCTGCGCTCCCAAGTCCTTGATCTCGTAGCGCGAGCCTTTGCCCTGCAGCTGAATCGCCGTGTTGTTCGCCTCAAAGTCCGGAAACTCCGGCGGCCGAGGCCCCGCCTGGTCCCGCACAACACCACCGACCGCCATCAGCGGAGCCGATTCCTCCTGCCCAAAATCCAGTTGCAGCACCGGCTTGGAATCATCGGCGTGAAGCAGCTGGCCTGAGACGAGGAAGAGAGCGGATGGGAATAGGCGGTGGATGGAGATGAGCTTCATTCGGGCACAGCGGAGCGGAAAGATACGCTCGGGCTCGCTGAATCACGCTTCGGGCTGATTGGTGACGGGCAGGACCCCAGGGTCAGTTGGCACATGGGAGCCTTGGGCGGATGATCTCTGAGAGCACTGGGCGGCGAACGCCGATGAATGCAGGTCTTCAGGTTCTCCCAATCCCCAATGATGCCGGAGCGCAGAGCGGTTGCCCGCAACTTCTCCCGCACAGAACCCAGCTTCCCACACCTCATCCCAGGCACGGCAACTGCAAGTCATGCAGGGAAACTACTTTTGTGACAAGTCGGCGAGGTCTTTAGCGGCGTCGTGGGGAGAAATCAGGCGGCGCATTTCCTTAAGCTCGGCACGGTGGCAGTCTCGAATACGCTTTCCGCTGCCGCAAGGACATGGGTTGTGGCCTTTGGGTAGGCCGGGGCGAGTGAGCATCCGAACGACTTGCCCAATCACTTCGCCTTTGACTTCCCCGAGCGGCCTACAGAACTCCCTGTAGGCTTGGATGCCGCACGAGCAGGTCCCGCCTTCAGCCTTGGGAAATGGACCCAATTGGATGTAGAAATGGACATTTGGCCCAGTCACATTGCCAAATGGATAAAATTGGATACTTAATTGGATCAACCTGCATCCACCGATGATCGAACCTGACCAACTCCACCTCAGCGCCCCTCTCGCCAGCTTGCTGGCAGAGGTGGATGAGTTCAAAGGCCGGTGGAAGGCCATCACCTGGTTGTCTCCCGACATTTTGGGGCGTCTCAGGCGGCTGGCGACCATCGAGAGCGTGGGATCGTCCACTCGCATCGAGGGGTCACAGCTCACGGATCAGGAGGTGGAGGTGCTTTTGGCAAAACTGAGCATCCAGTCCTTTGAGACTCGAGATGAACAGGAGGTAGCTGGCTATGCAACTGCGATGAATCTGATCTACGACTCGTCAGAGATCATGCCCCTCACGGAGAACCACCTGCTGCAACTGCATTCGATCTTGCTCCAGCACAGCACCAAGGATGAGCGCCATCGCGGAGCCTACAAGACGCTGCCAAATCATGTCGCGGCCTTCGATACAGACGGACGGGAGATCGGCATCGTCTTTCAGACCACCAGCCCATTCGACACACCACGCGAGATCGAGGCCCTGACCGCATGGCTCATGAAACGGGAGCTTCAGCGCGATCTGCATCCTCTGCTGGTCATCGGCATCTACATCGTTGTCTTTTTGAAGATTCACCCGTTCCAAGATGGGAATGGGCGTCTCTCTCGCATTCTGACCACGCTTCTGCTGCTGCGGGCTGGATATGCGTATGTGCCGTATGCCTCGCTGGAGGCCGTGATCGAGCAGAACAAAGAAGGCTACTACCGCAACCTGCGAGCGACTCAGCGCACTCTGGGCGACACTGCGCCGGATTGGCGGCCATGGTTGGAGTTCTTCCTCCTCACGCTCAAAAAACAAACCACCGCTCTCGGAGCCAAGATCGATGCCCAGGAGGCCGCTTTGAATCATCTCTCAAGTTCCGAGCGCGTCCTGTTGGATCACATCGCGACCCATGGCCGTATCAGCGTGGCCGATGCAGTGACATTGACTGGCGAGAGCCGAAACACGCTGCGCAAACGCCTCGCTGGGCTGATGGCGAAAGGTTTTCTCGTGCTCGAAGGGGCTGGGAGAGGCGCAGCTTACCGCAAACGTTGACCTGATTGCAGGTGCATCAGAACCACACACTCTCGCACGCCGAGTTCTCGCGTTCATACATTCTCTCCGCGCAGAGGTTGAACAACGTTGCGGTAGCTCTCGCGCAGGAGGGTGAGGTCCGTCTCGATGGCGAGATGGGTGAAGCCGAGGGCTTGCAGTTCGGCGAAGTCATCCGTCTGGCGGCAGAGCAGGCCGCAAGCCTTGCCCGCCTCCCTGGCTGCAGAGGCGACCTCCCGCAGGCAGGCGGCAAAGTCGAGCTGCGTGCGATCAGGATAGGATTGAAGCTGGAGCTTCAGGTCCATCGGCCCGATGAAGAGCACATCGACACCGTCCACGGCGGCGATGGCGCGTGCGTTTTGCACGGCTTCGATGGTCTCGATCTGCGCATAGAAGACAGGTTTCGGCATTTCGCGATGGAGACCGTAGTCGAAGGCCCTCACCATGCCGGCCAGGCCGCGGTCGCCATGCGGTGGGTAGCGCATGGCACGCACACAGGTGGCGGCCTTTTCAGCGGTGGACACCATCGGCACCATGATGCCGGCCGCACCCCAGTCCAGCGAACGGGCGATGAGTTCCGGGTGCGGCGCACCGACCCTGACGATGGCGGAGGCTTGGCGGATCACCTGGATCTGGGGGAGCACAGACGTCTCCGTGCCGCAGCCGTGTTCAAGGTCGATGAGCAGCCAGTCGAAACCGCTCAAGTCCGCGAGTTCGGCGACGATGGGGGAACCGGTCTGCAACCAGGTGCCGAGCTGGAGGCCTGGGCTGCGAGCTGAGTTTTGCATGAGGGGCAGGGGTGGGGTGGGCTGACACGAAGGATGAACCTGAAGGCGCGCAGTTTCGTGCGGGATGAATGAGCCGCCAGTGCATACGGCGTTGCGCATCGTTTTCTGATCTGGATGTGATGCTGGTGCTGAAGCCGGGAAGGATGGGACGGGCCGGACGTATGTGATTGATCCCATGAAACTCATCCACCTCACCGCCACCTGCCTGCTTCCGCTGGTTGGCGCACTTTCCGCCTCGGCGCAGGAAAAAGTCTTCAAGGCCGGTGCGGCCACCAGCAACATCACGCCGCCGCTGGGCATGGAGATCGTGGGGAACTTCGCGCCGCGCCCCATCGCGGCGCATGTGCATGACGAGCTGCATGCGCGCTGCCTGGTGCTTGATGACGGCACGACGAAGCTTGCGTTTGTCGTGGCGGACACGATTTCGCTCGGGCGCGATGTGTGGGACGAGGCGAAGCAGAAGATCGAGGCCGCGACGGGCATCCCGCGCTCGAACATGATGTTCTCCGGCACTCACACGCACTCCAGTGTGTCCGCGCTGACGAACAAGGATCCCTCGCTCGACTACCGCCGCCTCATCATCTCGCGCGTGGTGGATGGCGTGCGCCGCGCGGTGAACAACCTGGAGCCCGCGAAGATCGCCTGGGGCTCGGGGAAGGTTCCGCAGCATGTCTTCAACCGCCGCTGGAAGCTCAAGGAAGGCATGACGAACCCGAACCCCTTTGGAGGACTCGACCACGCGGTGATGAACCCGGGCAGCCTTTTGCGCCTGAAGCTCGCCGGTCCGGCCGGGCCGACCAATCCCGAGGTCTTCTGCCTCTCCGTGCAGTCGGCGGACGGTCGCCAGATCGCCCTGATGGCGAACTACTGGCTGCATTACGTCGGCGGCGTGCCGCGCGAGCATCTGTCCGCGGATTACTTTGGAGAGTTCTGCCGCGTCATTGAAATGAAGCTCGCCGCAGGCCCCGGGCATCCGCCGGTGGTCGGGCTGCTTGCGAACGGCCCCTGCGGTGACGTGAACAACAATGACTACAGCGGCAAAACGCCCGCCGTGAAGCGCGAGCCTTATGAAAAGATCAAAATCGTGGCCGGTGATCTCGCCGCCGAGGTGCTGCGCGTGCGCGAGACGCTGAAACATCGCGACTGGGTGCCGCTGAAGGCCGCCGTGGCGGATCTGGAGCTCGCCGTGCGACGCCCCACTCCCGAGATGATCGGGTGGGCCAAGGCTGTTCTCGCCAAACCGAAGGATGCCGCCGAGGTGCATCGCCTGGAGCAGCCCTACGCGGAGCGCACGCTCGCCGCCCGCGACGCCAAACCCGATGCCGTAAGCTGCGTCATGCAGGCCTTCCGCATCGGCGACCTCGGCATTGCTGCGATCCCCTTCGAGGTCTTCACGGAGATCGGGCTGGAGATCAGGTCGCGCAGCCCCTTCAAGGACACCTTCACCATCGAGCTGGCCAACGGCAGCAACGGCTACCTTCCCACACCGGCGCAGCATGAGCTGGGCGGCTATGAGACCTGGCTCGGCACCAACCGTGTCGAGCGCGAAGCCTCCGTGAAGATCAGCGCAAAGATCCTGGAGCTGCTGGGTCAGATCAAGTGAGGCGGTGAATGGTCGCCTTCCCGCCACCTGAGAAGACGATACTCAGAGCGCTGGTTCTCCTTGGCATCCCGAAGCCAAAAGCTCATTTCGCGGGGCGGGACGGCTGTCCTGCTTTCGACTTGAGATGCCTGTCGAAGAAGCCAAGCACCAGCGGTCGCAGGTCGCGCTGCCTGGGCTCCAGATGGAAGCTGTGCGGCGCGTTGGGGATGACTTCGAGCTGATAAGACGCCCCGGCGGTTTTCATGGCGGCGGCGAGGGCCTCGGAATCGGCCACGGCCACGGTTTTGTCCGCGGTGCCGTGCAGGATGAGCAGCGGCGGATCATTCCTGTCGATGTGGGAGCGTGGATCGGCCTGTTGATAGAGACCCGGAGCCTCGGCACGCGTTTTGCGGAACATGGTCAGGTCCCGCTGCTCAAACCACAACACCGGGCCGTAGAGATCGACCGCGCATTGAACGCGACAGTCTCCCTGGCCGGGAGGATCAAGCTCGCCGCCGCAGAGGCCGACCATCGCGGCGAGGTGACCGCCCGCGCTGCCGCCGATGACCCCGATGTGCGCGGGGTCGATGTTCAGGCGCCCCGAGTTCGCCCGCAGCCAGCGCACGGCCGTCTTGCAGTCGTGCAGGTTCTGGGGCCAGGTCGGTCCCGGGTGCCCGCTGTTGGCGAGGACGTAGTCGATGCTCATGCCGACATAGCCGTTCAACGCCAGCGTCGTGCCGATGTTGATCTCGCGTGCGGCGCGTTTTTCGCCGCCCGCCCAGCCGCCGCCATGGATGATGACCACGGCGGGAAACTTCTGTCCCGGCTGTGGATCCGCAGGCAGATAAAGATCCGCCTTCTCCTTCCGGCCTGCACCCAGGAAGTCCACATCATGTTCGGTGCGCACCTTGTCGGCGGCCAGGGAGAGGGAGGCCGTCAGGCAGAGGAGCAGAAGCTTCATGAACAGGAGGGTTATGGCCGGGCTAGAATCCTTCGGGCGTCTGGAGCTCAAAGGTGAGCCCCAGAGGTTTGAGTCCATCGGACAGCCGCGCCAGGCTCCAGCCCCGAGGGAAGGCACCCTTTGAATCCTTCTTCAGCTCCTCAAAGAAAACAATCAGGTCCCCCTGTTTTTCGTCCCAAACCTCCATTTCGACGGCCGGCTTCCACTTCGCAAAAAGCGCCTTCACCCGGGGCGCATGCTTGGCGAAGCCCGGCACGCGCAGTTTCATCGATGCGATGTAGGGCGTGCCGTGAAGGCCCGGCGCCTCACGCACGGCCTGGGCGATCTGATGCTCGCTGACGAGCCTGGGATCATAGTTCACGCGGGCATAGCCCTCCACGCCCTGCAGCACCTCGACCTCGGCGATGCCGGAGGTGTGGGAGAGCTGGTTCTGAACCATGTAAACGCAGCTTCCGCATTCGAGGCCGGAGACGACAAACACGGCCCTGGCGGGCGCGGGCTTGTCCTCGGCGTGCAGGACGAGGCCGCCCAGAAGGAGGATTGCCGCCAGCGCCCTCATTTCGCGCGTTTGGTGAAGGTTTTGCTGTCGAGCACACGGCCGCCGTCCAGGGCCTTGAGCTCGGACTTCAACGTCCCGGCCTCGCGGTCCAGCGTGAGGAGCTGGTAGCTGGCGGCCTTGTCGGAGAAGACGGCCTGCGGGTCATGGCCAAAGGTGCCGTTGCCGCGCACGGAGCTGTTGTAGTAGGTCATGCCGTCCACCTCGCTGCGCTCGGCATGGTAGCATTCGCCGGAGATAGCGAGCGTGCCCTTTTCAAGCACGCGCTTCCAGCCGCCCCCGGCATGGCGGCGCACCGTGCCACCGGTTTCTCCATACAGGGTGACCACGAAGCCCGCCTGGGTGCCGTTCATCGTCTGCTCGAACCATTGGAACTGTTCGGAGTCCTTGTCGAAGGCGTGGCAGGCCTGGTTCGGCTTCCCGAAGTCGCCGGTGTGGCTCATGTCCACGCTGAGGAGCCGCAGGTCGAAGTCGGGGATGTCCCAGGCCCAGAGCCACTCCTTGCCCGGCAGCGCAAAGAACCTCCGGTAGCCCGTGGCCTCGATGTCATAGCCCGGCTCCTCCAGGCTGAGGCCGTTCGGCCGGATCTTGCGGTCGAGGTTGCCGAGCGAGACCATGAGGGGCGTGCTTTTGAAAAGGTCCGGCTGGGTGTCGATGGCCGTGCTGTGGGACTTCGTGGCCTGCTTGTCGGCCTGTGTGGCAAACTGGTACTGCATGGCGGTGTCGCCCGCCGAGACGAGCAAGTGGGGGTCGTCCTTCCGGATCGCGGCGAAATTCAGCTTCGCATCCGCGCGGATGTTGGCCACCACCGCGATGCGCAGCAGCCTGGATGGGTAGCCCTTGAAGGTGTTGATGTCCGAAACCTGATCGCCGCTCTTCACGCGATAGTGGTAGACGGCATCCTTCTGCGGGATCGGGATCTCCACATGATGAAGCGTGCGGCTGCCGTCGGTCCTGACGCTTTCGCCGAGCTGGGGCGACGTGCCGAATTCGACCACCGAGTCACCGGGATCCGTGGTCTCCCATGAAATGACGATCTTCGAGTTGTCCGGCGACTGATGGGTCATCCAGAGGCGCTCCACCTTGGCGGAGGCGGCGCTGCTTCCAAGAGCCAGCGTGAGTGCGAACAGGGAGGGTTTCATGGTCGGGTGGGGCCATACTTACGCTTCTGACAGGCGCGTCCTTCAGATTTGCAGCCGCCTGCCACGGATGTTCAACGCCTGAAGACCGGGCCCACATACTCCGTGGCGACCACCATGTCATCGAACCGCACGCGGTTGATCTTCGGCGGGTTCGCGACCTGGTTCTGGCGGCAGGCGTTTTCGGTGACCGGGGTCGAGCCGCTTGAACAGATGGCCGCCGGTGTTCTCGCCAAGCGTGGCGGTGACTTGCAGGCATTGCGAGCCGGAGCTTGCCGGAGGGTGGTCGTTGACGAGCTCAAGCACTTGGCCGTTCCTGTTTTCGACCTCGTTCCAGCGCGGCTTGATGTCTGCCAGCGATGCGGCCTCAAAGTCCTCCGCGAGCAGCACCGCCGGGTGGTTTGCCATGCCCTTGTCGCCGGGATGGTGGCGGGCGAGGCCGGGGCCTTCCGGGAGCGGCTCGAGAGCGTTCGCGAGTCCGGAGGCAAGAAGCGCAAGCAGAGGGATGCGATGCATGGGCGGCATGCCGCATTTACGCCTGCCTTGCACCCAGGATTGCAACCCCGCAGGGTCCAGCTTCAGCAGACCCGGCTCAGGCCAGAACCTCCTTGATCACCTTCCCGAAATCCTGTTCCAGGCGCTGGCGGCCAGGGTGCATCATGTGGTGGTTCAGACCGAGCTGATGCAGCACGGTGGCATGCAGGTCGGTGACGTACTGGCGGCCCTCGACGGCGTGGAAGCCGAGCTCGTCGGTGGCCCCATGCACAAACCCACCCTTGGTGCCTCCGCCGGCCATGAGGCAGGTGAAGCCGTGCGGGTGATGGTCGCGGCCGGAGCCGCTGACATTGGAATCCCGGAATTCGGCACCGGGGGTGCGGCCGAATTCGGTGCCCCAGACGACGAGCGTCTCATCCAGCATGCCGCGCTGCTTGAGATCGTGGATGAGGCCGGCGATGGGCTGGTCGATCTCCGCGCACATTGGCGGCATCAGCTTCGCGATGTCCCTGTGATGGTCCCAGCGCCCGGCGTTGCCGCTGTAGCCGTGGAAGAGCTGCACGAAACGCACGCCCTGCTCGACAAGGCGTCGTGCGGCGAGGCATTGCGAACCGAAGGCGAGGCACTCCTTGCGGTCGAGGCCGTAGAGCCGCTTCACATGCTCCGGCTCCCTGGAGAAGTCCATGATGCCCGGCACGGCCATCTGCATCTGGAAGGCGAGCTCGTAGGCCTTGATGCGCGCGTTGAGCTCGGCGTCGGTCGGGTAGTCGATGCCGGAGAGCTGGTTCAGCTCGCCGATGAGGCTGAAGGAGTCGCGCTGCTCCTCGAAAGTGAGTTTCGGATCGGCGGGATGGACGAAGGACAGCGGGTTTTTCGGGTCCACCTTCAGCCGCACGCCGCCGTATTCCGGGCCGAGGTAGGCGCTGCCATAGGTGAAGGAGCGGCCGCAGCAGTCGGCGCTGGGCTCGCCGAGGACGACGAACTCCGGCAGGTTCGCGTTCAGCGTGCCGAGCCCGTAGCTGGCCCAGGCGCCGACAGTGGGATGGCCGGTGTCGCCGATCTTGCGACCGGTGTGGAAGGTGAGCTGCGCGCCGTGGTTGTTGTCGATCGTCCACATGCCGCGCAGGAAGGAGAGGTCGTCCGCCACTCCGCCAATGTGCGGGAAGAGGTCGCTCACCCCGATGCCGCTCCGGCCGTATTTTTTGTGACCGGCGATCAGCGGCAGGATCTTTTTGAAGACCTCGCGCTTCTCCTTGCCCGGCTCGGCCAGGATCTTGTTGATCTTGGTCTGGTCGGCCGCGTCGCGGTAAGGCGTTTCATCAATCGACTTGCCCGCGTATTTGGTCAGCTCAGGCTTGGGGTCAAAGCTCTCCATGTGGCTGGTGCCGCCGATCATGAACATCCAGATCACGGACTTTGCCCTGGCCTCGCCGGTCTGCCAGGCGGTGAGCACGTCCTGCGTGGAGGGCGCGGCCTGCGCCACGCCGTCCTTGAACATCATCGCGTTCAGCGCGAGGCCGGTGAAGCCCATGCCCGTGTCGAGCAGGAACTGGCGGCGGGTGCCGGTGCAGCCGGGGCGTTTCGTGTTCATGAATCAGCGCAGGGTGATGAAGTCGTTGTGGTTGAAAAGCGCGCCGAGGAACTGCTGGCGCAGCCGGGTGCCGTCCCGGCCCTCCTTTTGCAGAAAGGCGGTGCTCAGGCGCAGCTCATCGCCTTTGGGCGGGCGGCCCAGGAGGTGGGCGAAGGCGGAGGTGACAAAGGCGTTGTCATCCGCGCCCGCCTCGGCCGTGAGCCGCTTTTCCAGCGCCACGGAGGCGTCCAGCGTCACCTGGCTGTTGGCCAGCGCCAGCGCCTGGTGGGGCTTGATGCTGCGTTCGCGCTGGTAGCATTCGTTAGGCCGTGCGCCGTCAAAGATCTGCACCATCTCCGCCTGGGTCTCCTGCGCATGGCGGTGGTACAGGCTGCGGCGGCGGCTGGTCTCGGCGGTTTCGCTGTCGATGTCCGGTCCGCCGAACGCGGGGTCGAGCAGGCCGGCCACATGCAGCAGGTTGTCGCGCACGGCCTCGCCTTCCATGCGTCGCAGCGGGGCGCGCCAGCACCAAAGGTTGTCGGGATCGGCGGCGTCGTTCGCCCTGGCTGGACCGCTGGCGGTGGCGCGGCGGTACACGGCGCTGCCGAGGATGAGGCGGTGCATGTGCTTGAGGTCGTGGCCGCTGCGGATGAACTCCGCCGCCAGCCAGTCGAGCAGCGCGGGATGCGTTGGCTTTTTGCCGTTCGCGCCGAAATCATCCGGCGTGGCGACGATGCCCGTGCCGAAGTGGCGGATCCACAGATGGTTCACCGCGACGCGGGCGAACAACGTGTTCTGCGGCGAGGTGAGCCAGCGGGCAAAGGCCAGGCGGCGGCCGCTGCTGGTCGCCGGATAAGTGGCGACGGTGCGCGGCTTGTAGTCTGCGGCCTTCGCCGGCGCCTTCATGGCAGCCTCGGCGGTGGCGAGCTTCCTGGCGGCCGCCGCGGCATTCGCTTTTGCCGTGGCGAGGGTCTTCTTCACCGAGGTGGTCAGCGGTTTTGTGGCGACGGCCTTCCGCAGGGCCGCGTCCGCCTTTTCCTTCTCCTCGCGCGCCTCGATGAGGGCCGTCTGCCTTTGCAGCTCCGCCACCTGCGCGGCCATGGCTTTCCAGGCCTCGGACTTTTTGCTCATGCCCTTGTCCTCCAGCGCCTCCAGCCCGAGCTGCTGCTCCAGCGTCTTGCGCTTCATGTCACGCAGCTCCTGATCGGCCAGCGATTCCACGGCGGCGAGCATCGCGGCCTTGTAGTGATCGCTTTTCTCTGGCTGCTGAGCCACCAGCGGCAGGCTCACGGGCTTCACGTCCAGCCTGCCATTGAAAATCGCGGGCACGCCGGGCGCGACGGGCTTGTCCTTGATCGGAAAGCGTTCGTCGCCGCGCTGGAACATGTAGGTCACGGCGGCCAGGGTCTTGTCATAGGCGCGGGGCAGGCCGTCCTTGGTTACGTCGATCTGGCCGAGCACCGGGTCGGTGCGCACCTGGTAGGGCTCAAAGACGGCCCGGATGGCATAGTAGTCGGCCTGCGGGATGGGGTCATATTTGTGATCGTGGCACTTCACGCAGTTCATCGTCAGGCCCATGAAGGCCTTGCTGGTGTGCTCCACGATGTTGTCCATCCATTGCAGGCGGTCGCTCTGGAAGTTGCGCGCTAGATAGCCGGTGGCGCGCAGGGCGTTTTCATCGGCTGGCGCCAGTTCATCGCCCGCGATCATCTCCTGCACCATGCGGTCGTAGGGTTTGTTGGCGTTCAGGGACTCGATGATCCAGTCGCGCCAGCGCCAGATGTGCGGCTGGCTCAGGCGCACCGCGCCCTTGTAGCCCTCCCAGTCGGAGTAGCGCCAGATGTCCATGAAATGCCGGCCCCAGCGCTCGCCATGACGCGGATCGTCCATCAGCCGGTCAGTGAGCTGACGGACGGCCAGGTCAGGCTGCGCCGCGTGCGCCTTTTCAAACTCGCCCACCTGCTGCGGAGTCGGCAGCAGGCCGATGAGATCCAGGTAGATGCGCCGCGCGAGCTGTGCGGCCGAAGCCTCGCCCAGAGGTTTCAGGCTGCGTGCGGCGAGCTGCTCGTTGATGAAGGCGTCGATTGGATTCGACACGTCTTGCAGCGGCAGCGCCGGACGTTTGACAGGCTTGAACGGCTCCCACGGATAGCGCTTCAGGAAGGCGGCCAGCGCCTTCTCCTTTTCCGGCAGCCCGCTCAGGGAGGCTGACTTCACCTGGGCATCGCCCGGATGTCCGCCGAGCAGGATCTCCGCCAGATTTGGGACGCCGTCGGCGTCGCTGTCGGTCTTTGCGACCTGCTGCAGACGTTCCGGCAGCGGCGATTTTTTTCCGAGTGCGGCCAGCTCCCTGCCGAAAGCGTTGTGCGGAAACTCCTCAAGGCTTTCCGGCGCATGATTCGCCGAAGGCAGGTGGCAGAGCGTGCAGTCCGTGAGATTCGCGGGCAGGAAATGCTCAAAGTGGTTTGCCGCCGCCTTCTTGTTCGCCGGGGTCGCCGTCGCCACACCCAGCGCGAGCACCAGCATCAGGGCGATCTGGGGAAGGGTATGGGAGGGTGGATGAAACAGTCTGGGCACATCCTCACTACGAGGCTTGTTCCCTGCTTATTGCCCGTCTCTCCCTCGTTCAGGCTGGTTAGGCCTGCCTCCGGCCAGCGCCGTCCTGTAAAAGCCCCAGTTGTCGTCGCCGAGGGAATTCAGCAATAGATTGGGGTTGTGCGGGATGTTGGTTAGCTGACGATAATCGTGCGGGATCTTCAGCACGTCGAGATGCTGGTGGAAGTCGCGGTTGAAGCGCAGCGTCTCATCACGGTTGCCGATGATCTGGCGGATGAGGAGGCCGGCGCGAAGTCTGTCGGCGTTTTGTTCCGCCATCTGCCAGGGACTCTGCGAGCGGTAGAAGGCCATGTCGCCGCCATACACGGTGCCGAGGACCTGATCGCGGCCGCGTGGGCCGGCGCGCGGCGCCTCGTTGAAATCGGGCTGCAACGGACCTGCGCCGAGCAGCGACACGGCGGCGAAAAGCTGCGGATGCCTGAAGCCCAGTCGGGCCGCGCCGTAGCCGCCCATGCTGAAACCTTCGAGGATGCGCCCCTCGCGTTTCGCCAGCGTGCGGAAACGCTGGTCGATATGCGGGATGAGCTCCGCGATGAACATCGTCTCAAGCTTCACCGAGCCGTCCTTCCAGTCGCACCACATGCCCATCGGCAGGCCGTTGGGGAAGACCATGAGCATCGGCGGGATTTTTCCGGCCTGCATGGCCTCGCCATAACGCTGCGCCACCTGGGCGGCGGCGCCGGGCGAGCTGCCACCGCTGCCATGCAGCCAGTAGAGCACGGGAAACCGGCGTTCCTTCTCCATGTCATAGACTTTGGGGGTGAAGACATAACAGCTCACCGGCTGGCCGGCCGCCTTGCTCTCAAAAAGCACGCGCTGCAGTCCCGGTGCATTTGCCTCCGGCAGCATCCAGACGTGCTTTTGTTGGGCAAGGGCCATGGATGAACCAAGCAGGGTGAGCAGCAGAAAGGCCTTCATGGACCAGCTGAAACCCACCTAAGTCGGAGAGGTTTCAGCAATCCTCAGGGGAGTGGCGACGGGATTGAACCCGGACGGTTGCTGTGGACATTCCAAGGATTATTGAGATCGGGTCACCGTGCTTGATGGATCCTTGGCGAGGTGTTGTGCGTCGGCCTGGCGCTGCGTTTCCCCTGGATCCTTCGAAAGATCAAAGAGGGCGGTGTGTCTTGTGGTGTCGGCTTCAGGGCTTCATGCGTCCTGCCGCGGCGGCTTCGTGGCGGAATTGAAACCGGGCGTTTGGCGCGGTGTCGCCTTGATCGAGGAAATCGATGGGATCCGCGTCGGCCGGGATGTTGTCGGTCCATTTGAAGTCGAAGCGCAGGGGCTTGTCGGTGGCCAGACCGAGGGGGGCGCGTTCGACGGCGAGATGGAGTTGGTTGGAGCCAATCTGAAGCGCGGCGGTGGCGATGGACTCCCAGGCCCGGCCGTTCCAACGCTCCACGACGGCCCTGTCCGGAGCGCAGCGAGCCTGGTTGACGCGGATGTCATGGCCGTTGCGCCCGGTGCTGGCGTTTTGATCGGTGTCGAGCAGAAGCACCATCCAGTCTGCATCCATGGCGGGTGTGAGGCTTTCAACGGAGCTGATGTGAAAATAGAGATGCGTGGCATCGTGGGCGACGTGTGCAGTGTCGAGGTCATTGCGCCCGCTCTGGTTGATGTGGCGACCCGCCCCGGGCACGCCGTCGTGATCGCGATGCATTGTGTCGTGCAGGTCGTCGAGATAGACAGGCTTCACATCGGTCCATTGAGCAAAGTCGCCGGGGATGGCGATGGTCTTGGCGGCTGACGGAGCCTGGGCCGGGCGCGCCCCCTTGTAGCGGCGGATGTTGGCGATCATCTGCCAGTAGTAGTTGTCGCCATGGCCGCCGCGCATGGGCTCGATGTCGCGGCTGAACTCGGGATCGTAGAGATCGACAAAGAAGGTCTCGCCTGCCGGCAGCACGCGGCCCTGGAAGGTCGTGGAGCCGTCGGAAAGGAAGCGTTGCGCCACCCATTCATTCCAGCCGGTGATGAAGATGAACTCGGGCTGGTGCGGCAAGGCGTGGCGCCACTGCTCGTCAAAGTAAAGTCCCTCGCCTGACCGGCACTCCGCCGGTGCGGGCTGGCGGCTGCCGTGGAAGCTGCGGCCGATGTTGTTGGTGATGTGCTGGCTGACGCCAACGGGCACGCATTCAGCCTTGTCAGGCGCCTCATGCCAGCCGGGGACCTGCGGGGCAAAGTCCAGCCACGGCCACTTGTCACGACCGTCGCCAAACCAGGCATGACCTCGTGTCCAGGCCCAGGAGGTGCGCAGGGTGAAGAAGGCTTTCACCTCCTCGCTCAAGCCGTCGGCTGGCGCCAGCAGCAGCGGCTTGCCCTTCCATTGAAACCAGAGGTCGCGGCGCCTGCCCGGCTTGTAAAACGTCTGCCACAGATGCTGCACGACCGGCAGGTGATTCGCATAGGCAAACAGGGCGATGCCTGGAACACGACGTCCTTCAGACTTCATCTTCGCCAGCACCTGGCAGAGCGCCTCGCGTTCAGCGTCGTAGGTGAAGCCGTTGGTGGCGTCGAGAATGAGCACGTCCACACCTGCGTCGGCGAGCATTTGGACATGCTTGCGGATCACCCAGGGATCATCGGGGCGGTAATAACCAAAGCGCGGCTCACTCCAGTAATGCGGCGCATGCACCGGCCCCCAGGCGGGTGCTGCAGGGCTGGCCTTGAGGATCTTCGCGATGTCATGGACCTGCTTGTTTCCAAATGCGGCATGCCAGTTGAAGTAAAAGAGGCCCACGGTGCGGTTCGGCCCTGGCGCGCCGACCTCCGAGCTCGTGGGCAGTGTGCGCCCGAGCGCATCCGTGGCGGCCCAGGTGTCCGGCATCGTGTCGCGTGGCTCAGAAGCCTGCATCGACGCGAGGATGCAGAAGAGCGGGATCAAAAGCTGGAGCGGAGGGCGCATGACCGTGCGGAATCAGCCGGTTCAACGTCGGTCGAATCCCGCCTCCAGCTTTCCACATGCCACAAGCACCTGCCTGAAAGGCACATGCTCGACATCACTTCGCCACCTTCTCCTTCTCGTCGCCATGAGAACCAGCCCCCCCTTTCGGGGCGGTGCTGTGATCGCGGGTGCGGAGGTAGGCGACGAGGTCGCGCAGCATCGGCGGTGCCAGGGCCAGGGCCATCGGCGGCATGGCGGACATGGGCGGGGTGACGGTCTTGATCTGGCCGCGCGGGTAGGTGCTCGCCTTGCCGTCCAGGCCGATGAGGGTGAGCTTTTCCTTCGTGTCCTCGGTGATGCGTCCGGCCACCTGGGCGCCATCCGCGAGCGTCACTGAGGACATGCCGTAGCCGGCGGCGATCTCGGCATTCGGATTGAGAAGGGACTCGATGATTTTCTCGGGCTTCAGGCGCTCGGCCACCAGGTCAAGCGCCGGGCCCTGGATGCCGCCGTCGTTGCCAATCTTGTGACACTGCAGGCACGCGCCCTGGTTGCGAAAGACGACCTCGCCGGCTTTTGGATCGCCGCCTGTGACGCTGAGCATCGGCACGGCATCCGTGGCGCTGGCGGCGAAGGTGGCGGCGGCCTGCTGTGAGGCGGGGTCCCTGGAGGTTTGCAGCGCGAGGAAGAGGTCGAGCCACAGCTCGCGGCGCAGCCCGTTGGAATCACGTTTCGTCCAGTGCTCCAGAGCCTCGGCGGGTTGCAGGGCCGCGAGGATCTCCAGGCCGGCGCGCGCAGAGGGCAACGGGCCGCTGCCGACAGCCTTGCGGGCGGCGGCGGCAAGGCCGTCGAGCTTCAAGGCAAGCCCATGACGCAGGGCGGCAGCGGCGAGCTCGGCGTTCCTGTCCGTCAGATGGGCGGCGACAAGCCTGCGGGCTTCGTCGGGCGATGATTTCACGAGACTGTCGAGCGCGGCGGTGCGGACGGCGGCCTGCTGTTTCACATCTCCGACCAGGGCGGCGAGCGTGGCGGTTTCAAGCTGGGTGCCGGTGTCGTCGGCAAGCTTCAAGGCAAGCGCGGCAAGATTTGGCGGCGGCTTGCCGGCAAGAAACTGCTTCAAGGCGGCGCCGATGCTGCCGCCGAGGTTCCTGAGGCTGCGCGCCTCGCCGGGAATCGGACGGTAGCCGCCCAGCACGGGATCCGCCGTGATGCGTTTTTCCCAAAGGCGCAGTCCATGCAGTGCAGCCTCGCGCACGCTGAGGTCGAGCGCGGTGTTCGCGGCGTGCTGGAGGAGCAGGCGCGCATTCTCGGCGCCGCCTTGGCGATAGCTGGCGCAGACGATGCGGCGCTGCACGAGAAGAGGCATGTCGGCGGCGGGCGTCAGTTTTGCCAAAGCCTCGCCAGCCGCAGAGTCGAGCGCGGCGGTGTCGTAGATGGCGCGGACGGCCTCGTCGCGGATCAAAATGTCGCGATCGGAGAGGAAGCGGGCGAGTTCAGGGCTTTCCTGATGACGAAGCTGAAGCACGGCGAGCAGGCGCAGCTCCGCGCTGGCGTCGTCGGCGAGCGCGAGGGCGCTTTCGACGCTGCCCAGGCGTTTCATGGCGGTGCCGCAGGCATGACGCAGCACCATGTCGGCACCCGCATTGGCCTTCGCCGCCGCATGAACGGCCGCGAGGGCGGCTGCATCTCCAGGTTTGGCAACACGGCTCAGGGCGATGAGGGCGAGAGAGCGGACGCGTGGTGACTCATCGGTCGTCATTTCGAGCAGGCGGGCCTGCACACCTTCGCCGCCTGCATCGCCAAGCATGCGGGCGGCATTGGCACGGATTTCGGCCTCGGCGTCCTTGGAGAGCTTGATGAGAGCGGCGGACGCGGTCGCTTGTTTCTGCCGGGCGAGCTGCCCAAGTCCCCAGATGCCGTTCAAACGGCTGGTGACCGGGAGCGTGCTGTTTCCAGCGGTGGCAAGCAGCACGGCCTGTCCGGCCTCGCCGCGTTTCACGAGTTCAAGCTGCGCCATCTGACGCAGGCGTCGGTCGGGCGAGTTCAGAGTTGCGGCAAGCTGATCCGGCGAATCTGCTGCAAGGCCGCGCTTGAACACCGTGGCGAGATCCGCGGCGGCTTTTTGCAAGGTAGCATCCTTGGACGTGAGCTTGTGGATGGCCCCGTTGGAGTTCACGGACCAGCCTCCGCCGAAATCGCAGATGTAAATGCCGCCATCAAAGCCCTGCTCGACATCGCTGGCGCCCACACCTTCCACCACGACCACCTCACTGCCGACCGTGAAGCCCGCGCCGCTGCTCTTCAGTCCATAGGCGGTGACCTTGCAGCTCTGCGGCGCGCCGCCATAGTCGGCGAGAAGCAGCTTGCCGCGCAGGTCCTCAGGCGCGGCCTGTCCTGTGATCCAGGCAAGGCCGGAGGGGCCCCGGCTCGCATTCGCGGCGGGCGGATAGACCCACTGCGGGCGGTTCTCCCCCTGAGGGGCGAACATCTTCTCCGCCACCCACACGCTGACCTTGGGATGGAACTCCTCCCAGTCCATGTGGTCCACATATTGATGCGCGCACTGGTGGCTCATGTCCCAGCCCGAGTCCGTGCCCTCGAGCGCATAGACCATTCGCGCCTTGTCACCGATGTCGCCGGTGTTGTCGAAGGTGAACAGGTTGCCGTGTTCGTCGAAGGCGAGCTCGGTGGGGTTGCGCAGGCCCTGGCAGAAGACCTCGAAGCCCGTGCCGTCGGACTCGCAGCGGAAGATCGCGCCCCTGCCGCCCTCCGCGAGCACCCTGCCCTCCTTTGGGGTCACATGGTAGCCGCGGTCGCCGACGCTGAAGTACAGGCGACCGTCCGGGCCGCGCACGATGCCGTGCAGGTCATGACCGATGAAGGACACGCGCACGCCGAAGCCGGTGACCAGCGGGTCATTCGTGTCGGCAACGCCATCGTCGTTCGCGTCCGTCAGTTTTCGCAGGCTGGGGATGCAGGTGAAGTACACCGCTTCATCCTCCGGCAGCACGGAGAAGCCGAGGCCGTCGAGCTGCTCGTAGAAGCTGTCCGCGAAGACACTGCGGCCGTCCGCCGCGCCGTTGCCGTCGGCATCCTCCAGGCGGATGAGGCGGTCGGCGGTGCTGGTCCAGAAACCCTCCGGAACACGCCCCGGGATGGAGCTCTGCAGCTTCACGCGATCCTCCAGGGTTCTGGATTGAAAGTCACCGCGGATGAACTCATGGATGCCGCGCAGGTCCGCCACGCCCTGCCAGAAGCGGTTCACCTCCGCGACGAAGACACGCCCTTTGCGGTCAATGCCGAAGCTGCCGGGATTCTGCACGAAGGGAAAACGCACCCAGGTGCTGGCGCTGAGCCCGGGATGCTTCACCAGGCCGGAAAAGGATTCCGGCTGGTTTTTCAGCGCCGGCATCTCGGTCACAATCTCCTGCCTGCGCTGCTGCATCTCCTGGGGAGTGAGCGCATGGGCGCAGAGGGTGGCGAGCAGGGCGGGCAGGATGACAGGAAGGGACGGCGTTTTCATGCGGGGGGCGCGTAACCAGCAACTACGAAAGGCTACCACAGGAGGCCGCAGCCGTGCCTGCAAAATCTGCCGGCTGTGGCATGGCAGACCCCGCATGGAATTGAATTGAATTGCCGGAAAGGGAGGGGCCTGCTTGTTTCGTTGAACTTCCGCTGATGAAACTGAAAACGCTCACCGCCTGCAGCCTCCTCCTTGCCGCCATGTCCGCCCACGCCGTCGAGATCATCGCCCACCGGGGGTATTCCGAGCGTGCGCCGGAGAACACGGTTGGCGCCTTCAACCTGGCCTGGAAGAGCGGCACGGACGCCTGCGAGCTGGATGTCTACCTCACCGCCGACGGCAAAACGGCGGTCATTCATGACAAGGACACGCGGCGCACGACCGGTGTGAAGCTGGATGTCGCAAAGTCGAGGCAGGCCGACCTCACCGCCCTCGGCGCCGGGGCCTGGAAGGGCGCGGAGTGGGCGGGTGAAAAGATCCCGACGCTTGAGCAGGCGCTGGCCACCCTGCCGGTCGGCAACCAACGATTCTTCATCGAGGTGAAATGCGGCGCGGAGAACGTGCCGGAGCTGAAGCGCATCCTGGAGCCGATGAAGGACCGGGCTGCGCAGCTCGCCATCATCGCCTTCAAGCGTGACGCGGCGGCGGAGTCGAAAAAGGCCATGCCCTGGATCAAGGTGTACCGTCTGGCCTCCGGCAAGACCAAGGACAGGAAACCGACGGATCTGGCCGCGCTCATCGCCGACACGAAGGCGGACAAGCTCGACGGCCTGGACCTCGGCGTGGCGGACTTCCCCTGGGATGAGGCGATGGTGAAGCAGGTCCGTGATGCGGGTTTCGGCCTGTATGTCTGGACCGTGAACAAGCCGGAGGATGTGAAGCGTTTCGCCAGGCTGGGCGTGGACGGCATCACCACGGACGACCCGGTCATGGTGCGCGAGGCCCTGCGCTGATCCTGGCCTTTGTGCGCGGGGCCGGAGGATTCCAGTGGAGCGCCGTGGATTCGTCGCCAAAGGAAGCGGCCGCCCTTTCCACCGCCCATGTCGTCCCCCACCACCCAAGCCGTCATCTCCGCCAAGGACCTGCGCCTGCAGTTTGGCCTGCAGCAGGTCTTCAACGACGCGACGATGAGCGTGCATGAGGGCGAGAAGCTCGGCCTGGTCGGCCGCAACGGCAGCGGCAAGACCAGCCTGATGCGCATCATCGCCGGCACGGAGAACCCTGACAGCGGCACGGTTTCCCGCCGCAACGGCATGGTCATCGGCTACCTCGCGCAGGAGTTCACGCTGGATGAGGATGCCACGGTCCTGGAAAACGTCCGCTCAGGCGCGAAGGTGCTGCTGGACCTGGTGGCGCGTTATGAATCCGGCGACTACAAGCCGGAGCAGGAGGGGGATCTGCTGCACCAGATCCAGCTTCACGACGGCTGGGGTGTCGAGACACGCATCGCCACGGCGATGAACGAGCTGGGCGTGCCTGCCGGGGAGCGGCTGGTGAAGGGGCTGTCCGGCGGTGAAAAGCGTCGCGTGGCCCTGGCCCGCACGCTGGTGGCCCAGCCGGACCTGCTCCTGCTCGACGAGCCGACGAACCATCTCGACGCCGAGTCCATCGAGTGGCTGGAAAAGTTCCTGCGCGATTTTGCAGGGGCGGTGCTGTTCGTCACGCATGACCGCTACTTCCTCGACCGCATCGCCACGCGCATCATCGAGATCGACGACGCGCGCATCTACAGCCATCCGGGGAACTACAGCGACTACCTGGAGAACAAGGCGCAGCGCGAGGCCTTCGAGGCCGGCACGGAAAGGCGGCGCCAGGCCTACCTGCGGCACGAGCTGGAGTTTGTGCGGGCGGGCGTGAAGGCGCAGCGCAGCAAGGCGCGCACAAGGCTGGATGAGTTTGACCGCGTGGCCGCGATCGACGCGCCCGAGGAGGACCTGGTGATGGACCTGATCATCCCGCCCCCGCCGCCTCTGGCCAACGTCGTGGTGGACGCCAGCGACATCGGCGCGCTGGCCGGCGAGCGCTGGCTGTTCAGCCATCTTGACCTCAGCTTTGAAGCCGGCACCTGCACGGGCATCGTCGGCCGCAACGGCCTCGGCAAGACCACGCTGCTGCGCGTGCTGATGGGCGAGCAGAAGCCGGCCGAGGGCGCCGTCAGCATCGGGAAGAAGACCGTCTTCAACTACGTGGACCAGCAGCGCCTGCTGCTTGATCCCGAGAACAGCGTCATGGCCGAGGTGGCGGGGCCGAACAGCGACTTTGTCCAGTTTGGCGGCGAGAAGCTGCACGTGCGCACCTACTTGAAACGCTTTTTGTTCACCGACGAGCGGGTGACGATGCGCGTGAAGGAGCTCAGCGGCGGCGAGCAGAGCCGTGTGCTGCTGGCGAAGATCCTGAGGCGCGGCGGCAACTTCCTCATCCTCGACGAGCCGACCAACGACCTCGACCTGGCGACGATGCGCGTGCTGGAGGAGGCGGTCCTGGCCTTCCAGGGCTGCGTGCTGGTCGTCAGCCACGACCGCTACTTCCTGGACCGGGTGTGCGACCGGATCATCGCCTTTGAAGGTCATGGGCGCATCCACCAGTGCGCCGGGAACTACAGCTACTACCAGGAGAAGCGCGCGAAGCAGGCGGCCGCCGAGGTGGCCTATGTGAACGCGCCGCCGAAGAAGGAGAAGGCCGTGTCCGACAGCAAGCCGCGCAAGATGAGCAACCGCGAGACGCGGGAGCTGGCCGCGCTGGAGGAGCGCATCGCGGTGCTGGAGACGGAGATCGCCGCCATGGAGGCGGAGCTGAACGACCCGGAGTTTTACACCCGGGCGGGCGCCTCCACGCAGGAGCATCTGGCCGGGCTGGAGTCCCGCAAGGCTGAGCTGGAGGCAGGCTTCACCCGCTGGGCCGAGCTGGAGGAGATCAAGGCGCAGTGCCAGCCTCAGGCCTGACGCCAGGCTCGGACTGGTCACGCTCAAAGAGCTGGGTGAGCTGAATGCGGCGTTCGCGGGCGATGCTGGCGAAGGCCTCGGCGTCATCCTGCAGCGGCATCAGCAGGTCAAAGGTCTCCTCGTCATGAGCCTTCCATTTGCGCTTGGCCTCGTCCAGGTGGTCACGGGTTCTTCCCAGCGCGCCCAGCGCCTTCACGCCCAGCTCCAGGGCGCTGTGCATCTGCTCGTGCACGATGTCCTCGATGTTCAGCCCGAGGCCCTTCAGCTCGTAGCGCTGGTCGTAGTCGTAGGCGCGCGCCAGGATGCGCAGGCCAGGGAATTTTTCACGAACCTCCGCGACAAGCTGGGCGACCTTCGCCCTGTCGGCGAGGGTGATGATGAGCAGGCGCGCGCCGCTGATGCCGGCGGCCTGCAGCAGATCGACCCGTGTGGCGTCGCCATAGAACACCTTGAAGCCAAAGCTGCGCAGCATGTCGACATGGTCGGGGTCGTTCTCGAGCACGGTCACCTTGACGCCCTGGGACATCAGGAAACGGCCGACGAAGTTGCCGAAGCGGCCGAAGCCGGCCATGATGACCGGTGCCTGTTCGTCGATGGCGTCGGGCGTGCGCGCCGCTTCCGACACGGCGGTGTAGCGCGGGGCGATCACCTTTTCATAAAGCAGGAACAGCAGCGGCGTGAAGGCCATGGAGAGGGCCACGACCGCGACCAGCACCTTGGACGTGGCCTCGTCCAGGATCTGCTGCTGCACCGCCATGGACAGCAGCGCGAAGGCAAACTCGCCGCCCTGGGCGATGCTGAGGCCGAGCAGCCAGCGGTGGCTGCCACGGATCCTCATCAGGGTGGCGACGGCCAGCATCACGCAGGCCTTCAGCACGATCAGTCCGAGCACGAGTCCGGCGATGAGCCCGGGCCGGGCCTGGATGACGCCAAAGTCGAGCGAGGCGCCGACGGCGAGGAAAAACAGGCCGAGCAGCAGCCCCTTAAAAGGCTCGAGATTGCTTTCCAGCTCGTGACGGTAGTGGCTGCCGGCGAGCACCACGCCGGCGACAAAGGCGCCCAGGGCCTGGGAGTGACCCACGAGGGTCATCAGCAGGGCCACGCCGACGATCAGCAGGAGGGCGGCGGCGGTGAGCAGCTCACGCAGGCCTGTCCTGGCCAGCACGGCAAAGCCCCGGGGCACGAGGTGCTGGCCGGCAAGCATGATCGCCGCCACAGTGCTCAAGGTGATGAGGGGACGCGTCCAGAACGGCACCGACTGCAGAAGCGTCCGGTGGCCGTCCCCCGCAGGGTCGCCCGAGGCAAGCAGGGGAAAGATGGCGAGCATCGGGATGACGGCGATGTCCTGGAACAGCAGCACGGAGAAGGCGTCCGAGCCCGCGTTGGTCCGCAGCAGCGCCTTTTCATGCAGTGTCTGGATGACGATGGCCGTCGAGGAGAGCGACAGGATCATGCCGATGGCGAGTGCGGCTTTCAGGGGCACGCCGAATCCCGCCGACAGAGCCATGCCCGCCAGGGTGGTCAGCACGACCTGCAGTCCTCCCAGGCCGAAGATGGGGCCGCGCATGCGCCACAGCCGCGACGGTTCCAGCTCGAGCCCGATCATGAAAAGCATGATGACGACGCCGAATTCGGCAAAGTGCATCGCCTCCTGGCCCTGATCACCGCCGACCCATCCGAGGGCGAAGGGGCCGATCACCGCGCCACCGATGAGGTAGCCGAGCACGGAGCCCAGCCCCAGGCGATGCGCCACGGGCACCATCAGCACGGCTGTGGCGAGGTAGAGGAACGCCGAGAGGAAAAAGTTCGTTTCGTGCATGAAGGACGGGGACGGGGTTCGGCACCTGACGCGGGTGCGGCCCCATTCCATCCGTCCTCAGCGGCATCCGGCAAGCGGATTCCGAATCACAGGGCGGGCACGTCAAGCCAGCGGCGCTCCGCCCAGCTCTTCAGGCCGAGCTCGGCCAGCTGCACGCCCTTGGCACCTTCACGCAGGGTCCAGCGGAACGGGGTGTCGAGGGCGACGTGGCGGATGAACATCTCCCACTGCACCTTGAAGGCGTTGTCGTGCTCGGCCGTGTCGGGCACCTCCTGCCAGTGGGCGTAGTGGTTGATCGGCGAGTCGATGTCGGGATTCCACACCGGCTTGGGCGTGCCGGCCATGGACTGGAACCAGCACTTGCGCAGGCCGACGAGGGCGGAGCCGTGGGTGCCGTCCACCTGCATGGTGAAGAGATCATCGCGGCGCACGCGCACGCACCAGGAGCTGTTGAACTGGCAGACGACGCCCTGGCTGGTCTCAAAGGTGGCGTAGCAGGAGTCGTCGGTGTCGCAGGCGTAGGCCCGGCCCTGCTCGTCCACGCGCTGCGGGATGTGGGTGGCGCCGAGGCAGCTCACGCCGGTGACCTCGCCGAACAAATTGTCGATCACATAGCGCCAGTGGCAGAGCATGTCGACGATGATGCCGCCGCCGTCCGCCTTGCGGTAGTTCCAGGACGGGCGCTGGGCCGGCTGGCCCTCGTGCTCGCCGGTGAAGACCCAGTAGCCGAACTCGCCGCGCACGCTGAGGATGCGTCCGAAGAAGCCCTGGGACTGCAGCAGGGCCAGCTTGCGGATGCCCGGCAGCCAGAGCTTGTCCTGGACGACGCCGTTCTTGACGCCCGCCTTCTCGCAGAGCTCGGCGAGGCGCAGGGCCTCGGCGGTCTCCACGGCGGTCGGCTTTTCGCAATAGATGGCTTTTCCGGCGGCGGCCGCCATCTCGACAAACCGGGCTCGGTGCAGCGTGCCGGAGGCGTCGAAGAAAATCGGGTAGGCCGGGTCGGCCAGCACGGCGGCCAGGTCGGTGCTGGTCTTCAACGGCCCGGTTTTCTCGCAGCCATGCCTCGCGGCCAGCGCCTGCAGCTTGCTCGCGCTGCGGCCCGTCAGAATGGGGTCGGGCATGAGCGTCAGGTCGTCGGAGACCTTGATGCCGCCCTGCCGGATGATGGCGAGGATGGAGCGGACGAGGTGCTGGTTGGTGCCCATGCGTCCGGTGACGCCGTTGAGGATGATGCCGATGCGCTGGATGGCCATGTGGTCTGGGGGTGAAGGTTGCGGTAGGGTCGCGCCGTCATACATCATATATGATTGACCGCAAGCCGGATTCCGGCTTTTCTGACGCAGCCACGTCCTTCATCGCCCTTCATCGCCCTTCATCGCCCTTCATCGCCCTTCATCGCCCTTCATCGCCCTTCATCGCCCTTCATCGCCCTTCATCGCCCTTCATCGCCCTTCATCGCCCTT
>JBIIRD010000097.1:0-16496 GCA_044341745.1 Prosthecobacter sp.
CACTGGTTGATGAGGAGCGGCAGGTCACGGTAGCTTTCCGCCCAGCGGGCGAAGGCGGCGCCGATGATGGTTTCTGAAGTCGGGCGGATGACGAAAGGTTCGGCCAGTTCACCCGTCGGGATCATCTTGGTGGTGCCGTCCGGCTGCTTGCGGGCCTCCAGCCTGTGGTGGGTGACCACGGCGCACTCGGTGGCGAAGCCTTCGGCATGCTCAGCCTCCTTTTCCAGGTAGCTCAGGGGGATGAGCAGAGGGAAGTAGGCGTTGACGTGCCCGGTCTCCTTGAATTTCACGTCCAGCTGGCGCTGGATGTTCTCCCAGAGGCCGTAGCCCCAGGGCTTGATGACCATGCAGCCACGGACTTCGGAATTTTCGGCGAGGTCGGCGGCACGCACGACCTGCTGGTACCATTCAGGAAAGTCTTTTTCGCGGGTGGGAGTGATGGCGGTCTGGCTCATGAGGGCGCGCAGAGTAGAGGCAAAGCGCGGGCGGTCAAATGGCGTGAGCACCGGGCGACAGGGGGAATGAAGGCGTTTCTTTGGTTGACCGCCGGACACATCCCCCCGAGTCTCGCGCCCTTCTCATGAAATCCACCCTCAGTCTCGCCCTGGCCGCCCTGGTGGCCGCGTCCCCCCTCACCGCCCAAGACAACACCGTGAAGCCTGCCGAATCACCCGCCGCCAAACCTGACATGGAAAAGGTCAGCTACTTCATCGGCCGCCAGATCGGCGGTCAGTTCAAGCAGCAGAAGATCGACATCAGCCTGGAAAACTTCACCGCCGCCGTCCAGGACGTCCTTGCCGGCAAGGAGCCGAAGTACAAGCAGGAGGAGCTTGAGGCCGCCATGGGGGTGTTTGAAAAATACATGCAGAGCCGAATGGCCGAGATCCAGGCGGAAATGCAGAAGGAGGCCGCTGCCAAGGCGGTTGAGGCCAAGGCTGCCGGAACCAAGTTCCTTGCCGAAAACGGCAAGCGTCCAGAAGTGAAGACGACCCCGAGCGGGCTGCAGTACGAAATCATCAAGCCTGGGGACGGCGCCAAGCCGGTTCCGACCGACAAGGTGAACGTGCATTACCATGGCACCCTGGTGAACGGCAAGGTGTTCGACAGCAGCGTGCAGCGTGGTGAGCCGATCACCTTCGGCGTCCAGGAAGTCATCAAGGGCTGGACGGAAGGCCTTCAGCTCATGTCCGTCGGATCCAAGTTCAAGTTCTACATTCCATCAGACCTCGCCTACGGTGACAACGGCGCAGGCCAGGACATCGGACCTGGTGAAACGCTGGTGTTTGAAGTCGAGCTCCTGAAGATCGAGAAGTAATTAGCTCCAACCTCCCTTCCGAAGCGGCTGCCAGATGATCTGGCAGCCGCTTCTTTTTGGGGAGGCGCAGCGTATGAATCTGCGCGAGCTTGCCTGACCGAAAGGTCTGAATTGAAAAAACACCTCTTTAGAGTTTTTCCATTTGCCTCTTCGTCAGAGGCCGCTAGTATCGCGGCCCATCTTTCTGGAAAGGAGCGGTAGTTCAGTCGGTTAGAACGCCAGCCTGTCACGTTGGAGGTCGCGGGTTCGAGCCCCGTCCGCTCCGCCAGAAAATAAAGGAAGCCCGCTGCGAAGCGGGCTTTTTCTTTGTCCGCTTTGCGTAGGTGACTAGAAAAAGTGGATTGTCATCGTTCTAAGGGGAAGCTTCGGAAAACTTCCACTCGCAGGCTTGACTTCCGGCGTGCTAATTGCTTGAAAGCTTTCATATCAGATCCAGATGCCCGCCTATTTAAGACAGCATGACAAGGGAGTGGAGTACGCGCTGGCGGACTTCAACCTCCTGGGCCGCAGTCCGGATGCCAGCATCCGTCTTCAGGACAATGGCGTTTCCCGCCAGCATGCCACCATCCGTCGGGACGGCGGGCTTTACTGGATCTCCGATCTCGGCAGCGCCAACGGCAGCTTTGTCAATGATGTCGCCATCACCACCGCCAGAGCCCTGCGTCATGGCGACCGGATCCAGCTCGGCACCTGCCTGTTTTGCTTTGAGACAGATGACGGCGACCAGGAGGGGCATTCAGCAAGCAGCACGAACATGATGCACACCGTCGCGCTGCCGATGAAGACGGTGAAGGCGACGCTGCTGGTCGGAGACCTGCGCAACTTCACCAGCCTTTCCGCCCAGCTTACCGCCGAGGAGGTGGCCGCCATGCTTCGTGAGTGGTATGCACAGTGCGAGCAGGTGCTGAAATCACGGGGCGCCATCATCGACAAGTTCATCGGGGACGGAGTATTTGCCTACTGGGCCGGCGACAGCCTTGAGGTGCGCAGGAGCGCGACCGAGGCGGCCAGAATCCTCAGCGGGCCGGAAGCTGGGAATTCACCGGTTCGCAGGGCCCTCAGGGAGGATCGAGGGCTTGAAGTTCATTGTCACATCGGCCTCAACGTGGGCGATGTGGCGCTTGGAGCCATGGGCCGAGGTGTCAACACGGCTGTGGGTGAGGAGGTCAACGTGACCTTCCGAATCGAGAGCCTGACCCGCAAGCTGCAGGTGCCCGTCCTTGCCGGAGCAAAGTTTCTGGAAGGCTGGCCGGAAGGCCTGAACGATTACAAGAATGTCGGCATCCATCCAGTGAAGGGGCAGCCCGAACCTGTCGAGGTCTATGCCCTGGTGGAAAGCGAACCCGTGCTGTCCTGAGCATCGGCTGCCTTTAAGCGCACCCAGGTGGCCCCCCAGCCGCCGCTGTCAGCACCCGCCGGCCAGGTGATGGCTTCCACCATTTCCAGGCGTGCCAGCTTTTCATGCACCCCGATGCGCAGCGCCCCGGTGCCCTTGCCGTGAACGACCCTGACGGAGAGGATGCCTCGTTTCCGGCATTCGCCCAGGTACTCCTCCAGCAGGCTTCCGACATCACGGGGCTGGAAGGCATGCAGGTCGAGTTCGGGTGTGATCTCGATCTCCACAGCGTCATCCGGCAGTTCCGGATTCACTTCAGGGTCGTGGCGGCAATTTCCAGCCAAAGGTCATCAATCTCCTTGGGGCCCCGCGAGGGTCTTCCAGCCTTGGCAAACCAATAGTCTGCGTTCCACTGGTCCCCCTCGATCACATGCAGCAGGGCATGGATCCAGGAGCCGAGCTTCGTGGGGATGTCCTGGGCGATGTTGTGGGCGCTTTCCCAGCTGCCGTGTCTGGCATGCCACAGCGCCTCGGCCTCCGGCGTCAAACCGGAGGGCAGGGTGGTGGCTGCGGCGAGTTCTGCGGGAGTCATGGATGAAGACAGTCGGGAGGATCAATCCTCGGGCATCGGGCGCCCCTTCGTTTCCGGCAGGAAAAGCAGGGCGAAGAGGCCGAGGACGAAAATCAGGCTCATCCATGTTCCGGCGTTGCGGAAGGCGGCCAGTTCGGCGGCGGCCTCCGCAGCCTTGCGGGCGGCCTCCTCCGGAATGGCGGGCAGGGCCGCCTTGGCTTCCTTGGCAAGGTTGGAGGCAAGCACACCGAGCGTGATCGGGCCGCTGGCGGCGATGAAACGGCCGACGTTGTAGCAGAAGCTGGTGCCCGTGCTGCGCAGGCGGGTGGGGAAGAGCTCGGGCAGGTAGATGGCGAAGCCGGCAAAGAGCGAGAGCTGGCAGAAGCCCATCACAAAGCTCATCCAGATGTCCGAAGTCGTCTTGAAACACTGATAGAAAAAGACCGTCGAGGCCATGGCGGCGATGAAGGCGACGGCAAAGACCGGCTTGCGGCCGAAGTGCGAGGCGGCCTTGCTGAAGGCGATCATGCCAAAGAAGGCGCCGATGTTCTGCACGATGAGGTTGGCGGCGGCCCACCACTGCTTGGCCGGGCCGACTTTTTCCGGCGAAAGATTCTGCTCCGCAAGGGCGGCGGCGATGGCGGGAGCGACCAGCTTGTTGCTGAAGAAGCCGATGCCCCAGAGGCCGATGACGGCGGACACGCAAAGCAGCATGCCGAAGAGGGCGGGCGTCCGCCAGCGTGCGTCGCCAAACAGGCTCAGGTAGGAACCCATCGCCTTCGACTTGTCCACCTGGCTTGCCGCCTTGGCCGCCACCCACTTCGCGGGCTCCTTCAGGCGGATCATGATGAAGATGCAGAGAAAGGCGGGGGCGGAACCGATCCAGAAGAGATATTTCCAGGAGACATTGGGATCCATGCCTGAAACGCTCATGGCGCAGAGGCCGGCGGTGACGTTGCCGACGGCGGACAGCGCCTGCAGCATGCCCAGGGCCTTGGCGCGTGCCGTGTCAGGCAGCGAGTCGGCCACCAGGGCGACCGCCAGGCCGAAGACGCCACCGACACCGAGGCCGGTGAGCGCACGGTAGATCATGAACTGGTCGGAGGTGGCGGCAAAGGAGGAGAGACCGGTGAAGACCGAGTAGATCAGCACGGTGAGGGCGAGAGTCCTTGCACGGCCGATGCGGTCACCAACGGCTCCAAAGATGAGACCGCCCGTGGCCCAGCCGGCGACGAAGACGCTCATGGCCATGCCGCTGAGCTTGGCCTGGTCGCCGTTTGGATCGAGCGCCTTCAGGGCGTTGTCCCGGGCCAGGATGAATAGCTGCTGGTCAAGGCAGTCAAAGCACCAGGCGGCGCTGGCCACGAAGAAAACAAACCAGTGGTAGCCGTTCAGTTGCTTGTACCAGGGCAGGGACGCGTCGGGGGAGGTCGGAGAGCTCATGCGGGGCGGAGAGTGAACGGCATGGGCGGTGGTGGCAATCACGAATTCACCCGATGGCGGGGCATGGTTTTCTTTGTGAAACGAGATTCGCGCCTTGAGTGGCCAGCTGACATCTTTTTATGATAGTGCCCACAACGATGGCGCCCTCTCGATCCGCTCCTCCCACCCCTGCTTCTGGCAGCGGCGAAGGGCGCCGGTGGAGAGACTTGTCCGGGCGTGTCAGCGTGAAGGTCAACCTGCACACCTTTTCACTCGTCGGAGTCATCCTGGCGATGGGCTATGCCGGCGCAGTCCAGAACAACGGCGTGGCCTATCTCCTGTGTTTCGCCACCTCGGTCCTGGCGTCCATGTCCTGGCTTCGGGCACGGGAAAACCTGCGGGGTGTTGACGTTTCAGCAGGACGTCAGGCCAGGGGCAGGGCCGGGGAGGCGGGCAGGGTTTCCCTGCTGCTTCATTCAACCACCCGCCTGGGGGCCTCCGGGGTCGAGCTCATGAACGCCGATGGCGGCCAGTGGACATTCGTTGAGCAGCTTGCCCCCGGAGACTCGGAGCAGGTGATGCTTGCCACTTCGGCCGAAACCGGAATTCAGAAAAGCCTGTGCGTCCTGCTGCGCAGCTCCTACCCCATGGGCTTCTTCACCGCGGAGAGGCTGGTGACAATCGTCATTGATCGACGGATTCATCCCAAGGCTGCGGGGAGCCTGCCCCTGCCTCATCCGGATCGTCAGATGAGCGGTGACCAGATCGGGCAGCTGTCCTCCGGGGGCAGACCAGGGCGTGAAGGCGATGACTTTGCAGGAACCAGGGAATGGCAGCCGGGAGATTCCCTCCGCCATGTGGACTGGCGTGCCGTGGCGCGCGGACGGCCATTGCTGGTCAAACAGTGGTCGGGAGCGGACCGGGAGGCGATGACCCTGGACTGGGACAAGCTTCCTCTTCCTGAATCCGAGCGCGCCGGACAGATCGCCCGCTGGATTCAGCAGGCGGAACAGGAGGGGCTGCCTTATGCACTCAGGCTTCCTGGTGAGCTGGAAATCGAGGCAGGACTCGGACCCGCCCATGCTGTGCGCTGCCTGGACGCTCTGGCGGAAGGGGGCGGACAGGGACAGCCCCCGGCAAACCTGCACAGTCGCCGGATGCCCCTCGGCCATGAGCGTGGCAGCCGGCTGCCTCCGGTGCCCCTGCTGGTGCTTTGCCTGATCCTGTCGGTTGTTGGCATGATGCTGCTGGACATCGTGCCTGCCTTGGCGGTCCTGCTTTTCGCGGGCTGTGTCATCTGGCGGCTGGGGTTTGCCGAACCTGGATGGAGGCAGAAGTCCTGGCGGGCGGGCGGGCAGGGCAGAGTCCCGAACCGCACGTTTTCAGCAGGCAGCTTTTTTGTGCTGATTGCCGGACTCGCGGCCGTGCATTTGAGCACAGGCAGCCTGATGAGCATGGAAGGCGGCATTGCAGTGCTGCTCGTCCTGCTGGGGGCGAAGCTGCTGGAGTCACGCACGCCGCATGATTTCCAAGTGCTGAGCCTGGTCGGCTGGTTCCTGTGCCTTTGCTGCCTGCTTTCCGACCAGAGCCTGAGCCGCTCCCTCTGGACCTTTGTGGTCTTTTCAGGCATCGCTGTCTGCATGGTGCGCTTTCGTCGCGGGGCGGATGGCTGGGCCGTGCCGCTGAAGCTGACCGGCATCATGCTGGCCCAGGCCCTGCCGGTGGCCGCCGTTCTGTTCTTTGTCTTCCCGCGCAGCAGCCTGCATTTCCTGGAGCGCATGGGGGCTCAGCGCATGCACATGACCGGCATCACCAGCTCGCTGGAGCCGGGCCGCATTTCCAAGATCGCCACCAGTGACGAAGTCGCTTTCCGCGCGGAGTTTCCCGAAAACGAGCCTCCGGCACATGCCTCGCGCTACTGGCGCTGCCTCATCCTCTGGCAATGTGATGACGGCCTTACCTGGCAGCGCGGGCTGCCGATGGATGGCGTGCCCCGCCTGCGTCTGGTGAAGCGCTCGGACATCCGGCAGACGATCACTCTGGAGCCGCATGGGCAGCGCTGGCTTCCGGCCCTGGATGTCCCGCTGCAAAGCATCGACGACGGTCGCCGGACGCTGCCGGACATGGACGATGCCCTGAGCACCAACGAACCGGTGGACAGCCTGAGGCGTTTTGAAGTGGTCTCTCGCCTCTCCCAGGAAAAGGGAACGCTGACGGCGGACCAGCGCCGTGCCGCCCTTCGTCTTCCGCCAGGGATCTCCCCCAGGATCAGGGCTCTGGCCGAAGGTTTTCAAAAAGCAGCAGGTGGCAGGGATGTTGTGACCGCCCAGCTGGCGGTTGGGCATCTCCAGCAGCAGGGTTTCCAATACAGCCTGGAACCTGACGTCTATGAGGGGCCTGATGCGCTCGATCAGTTTGTGTTCGGCCGGAAGGTGGGCTTTTGCGAGCACTTCAGCGCCGCCTTTGCGACGTTGATGAGGGCTGCGGGCGTTCCGGCGCGCATTGTCATCGGCTACATGGGCGGCGAGTGGTCGGAACGCGGCGGCTACATGATTGTTCGTCAGGCCGACGCCCATGCCTGGACGGAGCTCTGGCTGGAGGGGCAGGGCTGGACACGTGTTGATCCGACCGCAGCCCTGGTGCCGGAAAGGATGACCCTGGATCTGCGCACCTTGCTCGCCGGCGGTGAAGCTGAGCTGGAACGGCAGCGCGGTAGCCTGCTCTGGCGGACGGTGACCGACCTGCGTCTTTGGTGGGACAGCGTGGAATATGACTGGTTTAACAACGTGATCAGCTTCGATGAAGAGTCGCAGATCGCCTGGATGAACTGGCTCGGCCTGGGCCGGCTGCGCGGTCACTGGCTGCTGCTGGCCAGCCTGGGAGCCCTGGCGCTGGGCCTGCTCGGGCTGCTGCTCTGGCTGCGCCGGCCGGCGCCGGTCCGAGATCCCTGGCTGCGCGAATGGCAGGGACTCTGCCGCCGGTTGGAGAAGCTGGGGGCGCCTGCACGCCTCGATTCCGAGGGACCTTTGCATTACGCCGAACGTGTGGCTGCACTCCGGCCGCAGATCGGCGACCAGGTGCGTTCACTGGCGCGTTCCTATGCCGAATCACGCTATGGACCGGCGGAGATGGAGACGGACTGGCGGCAGTTTCAGCGCCGGGCGGGACAGGTGGGCTCCGTCGGATAAGCTGCATTCCGCATTCGACAATCGGCATTCCGCAGTCACACTCCGCGCCCCATGTTTCGCGCTGTTCTCACCGACCGTCTCCAAGCTGCCTTCACCGCCGCCGGCATCGCCCTGCCGGAAGGTTTTACGCCTGCCGTCGTCATCGCTTCAGACACGCGATTTGGCGACTATCAGAGCAATGTGGCGATGGTTCTGGGCAAGCAGCAGAAGAGCAATCCGCGCGCGCTCGCCGAGCAGATCAAGGCGGCCCTGCAGGTGGACGACCTCTGCGAGAAGGTCACCGTGGATGGTCCTGGCTTTCTCAACTTCACCCTCTGCGCCCCGGCCCTGGCGTCCAGGCTTGGCCTCATTGCCGCCGATGCCAAGGCCGGCGTGCCAGCCGTGGGGGCACCCCGGCGCATTGTCGTGGACTTCTCCGCGCCCAACATCGCCAAGCCAATGCATGTGGGCCACATCCGCAGCACCTTCATCGGCGACTCCCTGGCACGCATTGCCCGCTTCATCGGCCATGAGGTCATCACCGACAACCATGTCGGCGACTGGGGCACGCAGTTCGGCATGATCATCCATGGCTGGAAGACGCAGCTCGACCAGGCGGCCCTGCAAAAGGACCCGATTCATGAACTGGTGCGGGTTTACAAGGCCGTCAACGCCTCCACCAAGGCCGATGAAGCCGTGCTGGAAACCTGCAAGGGTGAGCTTGTGAAGCTCCAGCAGGGCGACACCGAAAACCTCGGCATCTGGAAGGAGTGCGTGCGCCTGACCCTGGATCAGCTCGAGAAGGTGTATGGCACCCTCGACATCAAGTTTGATCATTATCTTGGCGAGAGCTTCTACAACGACGCCCTGGCGCCGCTGGTGGAGGACATGCTCGCGAAAGGCATCGCCACGGTCAGCGAAGGCGCCACCGTGGTCTTCAGCGATGGCAGCGTGAAGCCTGAGGAGGATCCCTTCCTCATCAGGGAGAAGGATGAATGGAAGGCCGCGCCCTGCATCATCCGCAAGAGCGACGGCGGCTTCCTCTATGCCACCACCGACCTGGCCACCATCGACTACCGCGTCCGGGAATGGCAGGCCGATGAAATCTGGTATGTCGTCGGCGCGCCGCAGCAGCTTCACTTCCGGCAGGTCTTCGCGACGGCGAAACGTCGCGGGGTGACCACGTCGATGACCCACATTGCTTTCGGCAGCATCCTGGGGCCGGACGGCAAGATGTTCAAGACGCGCAGCGGCGAGACCGTGGGGCTTCTCGAAGTCATCGAGGAGGCCGTCGAGCGCGCCCGCGAGGCGGCCGACGCCAAGGAGCAGGGGCTGAGCGATGCCGAGAAGGATGAAATCGCCCGTGTCATCGGCAGCGGAGCCGTGAAGTATGCGGAACTCAGCCAGAACCGTCTCACCGATTACAAGTTCAGCTGGGACAAGATGCTCAGCCTCCAGGGCAACACCGCGCCCTACCTGTTGAACGCCTATGTCCGCACCCGCAGCATCTTCCGGAAGCTCGAGATGGTGGGGCAGGCTTCTAGCCTGCCGGATGCAACCAGGATGGTTGCGTCGCTTTCCATCACCGATCCGGCCGAGCGCCAGCTGGCCATCAAGCTGGCCCAGTTCGCCGAGACGACGCATGACGTGCTGCTCGACCACAAGCCGAACCTGCTCGCAAACTACCTTTTCGAACTCGCCAACACCTACCACAGCTTCTACGAAGCCTGCCCGGTGCTGAAGTCGGAGGGTGCCGTCCGGAACACACGTCTCACGCTCTGCGAGGCCACCAGCCGCGTGTTGAAGACCGGTCTTGGCCTGCTCGGCATCGAGACCACGGAGCGGATGTGATCCTGGAAGAAAAGCGCTGTTGTCCGCCTGGACGACAGGCGCTTCCGCATCATTGCCCTTTGACTTTGCCTTTGGCCTTCTTGCCTTTGCCGGCCTTCATCGCCGGGGCGGGAGGCGGAGGCAGCTTGTCGTCGGGCTGATCCGAAAAACGCCAGGGATCCTCCAGCCGCCGCATCTCGGCGAGCAGCAGGTCCTTCATTGCAGCCAGCCTGGCCGCATGAGCCGAATCATGAGCCAGGTTGGGACGGCCATGCTCGGGCAGCAGTTCGTCCGGATTGTCAGCAAGGTTGAAAAGCTGCGTTTCATTCACTCCGCGGTCCGGCGCCTCGTAACGGATGAGCTTCCAGTCGCCCTGCTTCACGCAGCGCATCCCTGGTTTGCTGCCGCCGGCGTAGGCTCCGTAAAGGACGTCGCGTATCTGCCGGCGCCGTCCTTCCAGCACGGGCCTGAAACTGAGGCCCTCGCTGCTGGGCGGCGCCTGGATGCCGGTCAGGTCACAAAGCGTGGCAAGCACATCAAGCAGGTAGATGTTGCCCTCCACCCGGCTGCCCGCACGAATGCCCGGGCCTTTGACGATGAAGGGAACCCGCCAGGTGTGCTGGTAGAGGTTCTGCTTGCCCATCAGCCCGTGCCGTCCGATCGAGATGCCGTGGTCGGCGGTGTAGAAGATGTAGGTATTGTCGAGCTCGCCCATCGCCTCCAGCCTCTTCAGAACCCGGCCGACCTGCTCGTCAATGTTTTCACTGCAGGCAAACTCGCGCCCCAGCTCGTTGCGGATGCTCGCCTCATCCCGCCGCCTCCACACGCCGCTGACCTCGACCTCGTCCCGCACATCGCTGTGTGTGGTGTCGAAGGGATGCTTCTCCAGGTAGTTGGTCGGCAGCTCGGGCTGCAGGCTGTGCGGCGAGGGCGGCCTGGATTCGTCCGTGTGATTGGTGGCGCCATACTTCGCCAGCAGCTCGGGTCGGCCGTCGCGGGTGTCGTGCGGATGTGAGAAGCCGAAGTAGATCAGGAAGGGCGTGGCGTCCTTCGTGCTCTCGCGGTTCTTCAGATAATCCAGCACCTGCTCGGCATGCCAGGCGCTGCCGCTTTCCGCATCGCCCCCGCGCTTGCTGGCGTCACGACGTACGGTGAACAGTTTGTTCGCGGCCTCGTAGCTGTTGCCCATCTTGCAGGTGCGCATGGTGGCGTAGCCGGCCCGGTTGAAGACGGCGGGAAGGGTGTTCTGCTCCAGGGCAGGGGGGCTGGTCTTCGCCGCCCAGGGCGAAACCGGCAGCCGCCAGACGGTGCGACCGCTCATGATCATGTGGCGCGACGGCGTGCACACGGCCCCCAGTGACGATCCCATGTGATAGGCTCCGTCAAAAACCATGCCCTGCGCCGCCAGCCGATCGAGGTTCGGGGTGCTCAGGGTGGACCTCGGATTGTAAATCTTCAGGTCCTGCGGCGACTGGTCATCGACGAGAATGAACAGGATGTTAGGCCGTTTGGACTCGCCTGCAGCCAGGGAAAAGCAGGCAATCAGGCAGGTCAGAAGAATCAGGAACCGGTGCGGCAGCGAAGGTGAATTCATGCAGGAGCTGCAGGGAACGACGCCAACAGGCCCCGCATAACAAGGGATTGCTCCACCTGCACAAAGATCACCCGATCACTTGGCCTGGGCAGGAGCCGTCGCGGGCGCTGCTGAAGCCGGCACCACCGCAGGAGCCGCCGCCTTGAAGCAGTACAGGCTGCCGTCGTCCGCCCCCACGATGACATAATCGCCCGCCACCGCCGGCGAGGTCTTCACTGGCGCGCCGATTTCATACTGCCAGAGCTCCTTGCCGTCGTTGACGTCGAGCACATAGAGGTAGCCGTCGTCGCTGCCAAAGAGGACGCCCTTGCCCGCACAGACCACGGCGCTGCTGTCGATCCTGTCCCGGCAGCGAAACTCCCACTTCTGGGCGCCGGTGGTGCGGTCGATGGCGTGGAAGCGTTTGTCGCGCCCGCCGCAGAACACCGTTTTTTCCCAGATGGTGGGGGCGGCGTAATACTCAAATTCACGCTCGCCATACTCCCAGACCTTCGCGCCGTCGTTCAGGCTGTAGGCGCCGACCCGGTTGCCGTAATGCGAGACATAGATGACGCCGTCGGCGATGGCGACATTGTTGCCGATGTAGGCGCCGACCTCGATCTGCCGCTCCTCCTTGCCGGTCTTCACGTCATGGACATGCAGCACGCTGTCGCATCCGCCGAACACCACCTTGCCGTCGCCCACGGCCGCGCCGCCGTTGATGTAGTAGCCGGTTTCCGCCGCCCAATCCTGCTTGCCGGTCTTGGCGTCCAGGCAGTAAACCTTGTAGTCGTAGCTGCCGATCAGCACCTTCTGCGCCTGCGTGACCGGATCCGTCCAGACATTCGCCGCCGCATGCACCTCGGCCTCGGTTTCGTACTTCCAGGCCTGCTTGCCAGTGTCGGCGTTCCAGGCATAGATGAATCCGTCCTGGCAGCCCGCCACCACGAGCTCGCCGGCAAAGGCTGCCGCTCCGTCGAAAGCCCCCTTGCCCTCCGCCTCCCAGATTTTTTCACCGGTCTCGATCTTCAGGCAGCGAAACCTGCCATCCTTGCACCCGGCGTAAACCTTGCCGCCTCTCACGACGGCGCTGCTCACCAACATTTCGGCCTGGCCCTTGGGCTTTTCCATCATGGAGTGCTGCCAGGCCAGTTCCAGCGGCAGCCGCAGATCCACTGGCGAACGTCCCTGCATGGCCTCATCGCCTCGGGAATGCACCCAGTCTCCAGCCTGCTGGGCCTGAAGCAGGGTGGGCAGGAGCAGCAGTGAAATCAGAAGGCACACGCGGGAATGGGGCATATCGCTCAAATAACGCCGCCAGGGGCAGGGGAGTTGCGCCGACTCTCCGGCTCGTTCCCTCTTGCTTGCCCCAGGTTCTTGGCGCGGCTTGTGAAATTTTTCACAAACCCGCTTGCCGCTCCCAGCCGTAGCGGAATACTGCTCCACGTCCTCCTCCCCCTCATGGCGATTTCATACCTTCCTGGCAAAGAGCCCCACGCCCGCGAAAAACGGCTGATCTTCAAGAACGTGGATCGCTCCGGCTACACGCCTTCCATCGACAGCTTCCTGGCCGACGGCGGTTATGAGCAGCTCAAGAAGGCGCTGACCATGGAAAAAAGCGCCATCATCAACGAGGTGAAGGCCAGCGGACTGCGCGGTCGAGGCGGTGCCGGCTTCCCCACGGGCGTGAAATGGGGCTTCATCCCGCCCACCAACACCAAGCCGGTTTACCTGATCTGCAACGCCGACGAATCCGAGCCCGGCACCTTCAAGGACCGTTACATCCTGCACCAGGACCCCCACCAGCTTCTCGAGGGCATGATCATCGCCTGCTTCGCCGTCGGCGCGAAGCTCGGCTACATCTACATCCGCGAGGAATTCCCCCAGGCCGCCATCATCGTCGAGAAGGCGATCGCCGAGGCCCGTGAGAAGGGCTTCCTGGGCCAGAACATCCTGGGCAGCGGCTTCGACTGCGAGCTCTACGTCCACCGCGGCGCAGGCGCCTACATCTGCGGCGAGGAAACCGGCCTCATCGAGTCCCTCGAAGGCAAGCGCCCTTATCCGCGCATCAAGCCCCCCTATTTCCCGGCCGCCCTCGGCCTCTACATGAGCCCGACCATCGTCAACAACGTCGAGTCGCTCTGCCATGTGAAGCACATCATCCAGATGGGCGGCGCGGAATACGCCAAGCTTGGCACCCCCAACAACACCGGCACCCGCATCCTCTGCGTCTCCGGCGACGTCCAGAAGCCCGGCTATTATGAGGTCGAGGTCGGCAAGGTCACCATGGGCGAGGTCATCAACGATCTCTGCGGCGGCCTCAAGCCCGGCCGCAAGCTCAAGGCCATCATTCCTGGCGGCAGCTCCTCCAAAGTCCTGCGCGCCGATGAGAAGTTCAAGATGAAGGACGGACGCGAGCTCACCATCATGGACATCCCGATGGACTTCGACACCATGGCGGCCTGCGGCACCATGGCCGGCTCCGGCGGCGTCATCATCATGGATGACAGCCGCAGCATGACCTGGGTCATCAACAACCTGAACAACTTCTACGCCCACGAAAGCTGCGGCCAGTGCACGCCCTGCCGCGAAGGCAGCCTGTGGATGAAGAAGATCAGCGACCGCATCGTCAACGGCCACGCCAGCCCGGACGACGTGGACCAGCTGGAAACCGTGGCCAACCAGATTGAGGGCAAGACCATCTGCGCCTTCGGCGAGGCCGCCTCCTGGCCCACCCAAAGCTTCATCCGCAAGTTCCGCGACGAGCTGAAGGGCGACTGCAAGCCCGAGCTGGCAGGCCGGATCCTCTCTGAAGAGGGTCAGCTGGCAGCCGCCGGTCTGAAAGCCTGAGCGTCCAGACACCTGAACCGCGAAACGTTGATGTAACGGCGCACGGTCGGCCGCATCTGCTATCACGCTTGTTTCCAGGCCTCGGGCACCGTCGTCATGCCGGAGCATCATCCAAGTCAGCCCCAAGCCCCCTGAATCCGGCTTCGCGGCGAAGTGCTTCTTCGATTCTGCCATCGGCTGCGTGAAATGCCGCGCCTCCGGTCAGCGTTAGCCCTCTTTCCATCCTTCGCATGAAACACCTCGTCCTTGCCTTTGCCGTCCTGCTCACGGCCGCCGCCACCAGTCTGTCCGCCGCTGATAAAAAGCTGATTGTCATGATTGCAGGCCGTCCCTCCCATGGCCCTGGCCAGCACGAGCACAACGCCGGCGTTCTGCTGCTGAAAAAGTGCCTGGAACAAGGAGCAGGGGACCAGGTTGAAATTCGCGCCCATCTCCACGGCGGCTGGCCCGCAGCGGAAGAACTCGCCCAGGCCGCCACCGTGGTCATTTACTCCGATGGCGGCGGCGGACACCCGGCGCTTCAGGGCGACCGCCTCCAGCAGCTCGACAAGGAGATGAAACGTGGCTGCGGCTTCCTGACGCTGCATTACGCCGTCGAACCCACGATTGAAAAGGGCAACAAGGAGTTCATCGACTGGATGGGCGGCTGCTTTGAGATCAACTACAGCGTCAATCCGCACTGGGACGCCAATTTCAAGGAGCTGCCTGTTCACCCGATCAGCTCCGGCGTGAAACCCTTTGGCACCAACGACGAGTGGTATTTCTACATGCGCTTCCGCAAGGGCATGGAAGGCGTGACCCCGATCCTGAGCGACGTGGCTCCGGACTCCACCATGAGCCGTGCCGACGGTCACCACAGCGGCAACCCGACCGTTCGTGAATCCGTCAAGAACAAGGAGAAACAGCACGTCGCCTGGGCCTGCGAACGCAGCGACGGCGGTCGCGGTTTCGGTTTCACCGGCGGACATTTCCATCAGGGCTGGGCCAACAACGACCAGCGGAAGCTCGTCCTGAACGCCATCCTGTGGACCGCCAAGGCTGAAATCCCGGCGGAAGGCGTCGCCTCAACGGTCACCGAGGCCGACATGCTCGCCAATTTGGATCTCAAGCCCGGCCAGGGGCTGCCCGAGAAACCCAAGGGCAAGGCGAAGAAATAAGGCAGCGCAAGAGCACAAGAGCCACCCAATCGCGCCGGTTTCCAAGGTCCTTTTCAGAGCCCCTCAAGTCCACGGGAGTATGCCATCGTAGCCCCAGCCCTGAAGGGGAAGCCTGCAGGGCTGGTGGCTCTCGTAACTGTCAGATAATCAGAACATTAAGGCCTGTTAGGCTTCCTCTAGTCGGAGATTTAATAACTACACACAATGCATGTAATGGCAAATCAAAGAATTTGACAGAGCCGGGTAGATGACAGTTGCGCCGTAAGGCGCAGGTGTTATTTTCTCCCTGCTGATTCTTCGAACCTTTCAGCACCCTCACTGCTCGTAACAGTTGAGATAGCGCATCCAAGTTCATGCTTGGATGCGCTTTTTTTATATGGAAGCCTCGACATATAACCAAGTGAAGGATTTGATCATGCAGGGTTTGTTCTGGCCCTTAAATTCTGTCGTTCTTGCGGTTGTCGCATTGATTGTTTTATTCTTCAGGATCAAATTCCGGACCCTACTCGAGAATTCCAAGGACAACATCGAACTGGTCAAGGAGCATTCCGACACCATCCACAGATGGCTGGCGCGGTATTTGCCGCTAATGTCGTTTTTAGGCTTGCTTTACAGCATCTTCGGCGGGCCGGCTGAAATATCTCTTTTAAGGCTGTTCACTGTGGTTTTGCTGACTGTTGCAACAACCTGTGCGTGTGCGCTCTATGTCTCTGTTTTTTTGTTCGGCCCCGTGCTTATTGAACTGCTTTCTTTGTTTCAAACAAAGAAGGATTTTAATAGCGCCTACAATGACATCTCAAAAGGTTATCAGGACTTGGCGGATAGGCTGACAGATCTCGAAGGCGGTCAGAAATTAACTAATGAAGATGTGAAGAAAATCTTCACTGATGTGAGTTCTTCAGCAAAAAAGGCAAAATAAACCTTGAACTTTTTTATGGCCTCATTTTAAGATTGCTTTGTGTGCGTCTGTTACGAGCAGGTTCATACCTCAGTTACGAGCTGAGTTTAGCAAACATGAAAGGTTCAGAATCCCAGCGACGCGGGGCTTTAGGCTCATTGCGTGAAGGTCTCGGCGGCATCCGTCGAGGGCCTGACAGACCACCCCGGCACGGCCTGGGGTTTGTGATTTTGGACCCTTCGCAACCAGCGAGGGCCACCGATGAGGACACGTCGAAGAACAGCTGAAGTCCTACTTTCGCGCCCCCTGCCCAAGAGCAAGCCTAGTGCGGCCGCTGCTCTCCCCTTCCCGCTCTGCTGGGCCTTTGAAGGCCGTCC
>JBIIRD010000045.1:0-45224 GCA_044341745.1 Prosthecobacter sp.
GCGCGCTGCATGAGTGATGCCGGACCGGCATCAAGGTCATGCCCAGATTGGTTGCTCCAGCCGGCTTGTCCCGGCCGTTTTTAACGGTGACTGTTTCTCCAGCCATGAATTCCTCCCACGACGTCATCATCATCGGCGGCGGCCCTGCCGGTGCCGCCACAGCCACGATCCTGGCCGAAAAAGGGCATCGCGTCCTGATCCTGGAACGTGAGAAGTTTCCCCGCTACCACATCGGCGAATCGCTCATCCCCTTCACCTTCGGACCGCTGGAACGGCTCGGCATGATCCCCCGCATGCGCGGCTCCCATTTCGTGAAAAAGTACAGCGTCAACTTTGTCCAGCCTGACGGCCGCCGTTCCCAGCCGTTCTATTTCTACACCCGCTACGACCGTGAGACCGTGGCCCAGACCTGGCAGGTGATGCGTTCCGAGTTCGACCTGATGCTGCTCGACAACGCCCGCGACAAGGGTGCCGAGGTCCGTGAGGAAACCACGGTCACCTCCCTGGTGCGTAACGACAGCGGCCATGTCATCGGCGTCGAGGCCCAGTCCAGGGACGGCAGCCGAGAAACCCTGCTGGCCAGGCTTGTCGTGGACGCCACAGGCAAGGAGGCCTTCGCCTCCACACGCCTTGGCTGGCGGGTCGGTGATCCTTACCTCAACAAGGTCGCCGTCTGGACCTACTACAAGGGCTCCAAACGCGAGGAGGGCATCGACGAGGGCGGAACGACCATCGCCTTCATCCCCCACAAGGGCTGGTTCTGGCACATCCCCATGCATGACGACCAGGTCAGCGTCGGCGTGGTGGCCGAGGGCAAGTACCTGAGCCGCGACGGCGTGCGTGATCCCAAGGTCATGTTTGAGCGTGAGATCGGGGAAAACCAGTGGATCAAGGACCACCTCTCGGCCGGCCGCAGCACCGGCGAATACTGGATCACCAGCGAATATTCGAAGCATTCCAAGTTCGGCGCCTGCCAGGGTCTGCTGCTGGTCGGTGACGCCTACGCCTTCCTGGATCCAGTGTTCAGCAGCGGAGTGATGCTGGCCCTGAAAAGCGGCGTGCTCGCCGGCGAAGCCATTCACGAGGCCCTGGCGGCGGACGACGTCTCCCCGGAGCGCTTTGCCGAATACGGCCGGCAGATGCGCGTCGGCGTCGAGAACATGCGCAAGCTGGTCTATGCCTTCTACGATCCGAACTTCTCCTTCAAGGACGTGGTCATGAAGCATCCCGAGGCCGCAGCGGAGCTGACCGACTGCCTGTCCGGCGATGTCAGCAAGGACTACAGCGCCCTCTGGGGGAGGATCTCCGAGTTCGTCAAGCTGCCCGACGAACTGCCCTACGGCCTGCCGCTGGCCGCCTGAGCGCGGGCACCAGGCTGGTGGCATTCAGCGCACATAGATCGCCACCTCGACGTCACCGAGCTGCCTTTTTTCAACCGGGGCAGGGTCCGTCGGGCGTGGCCTGAGAGGATCCTCCTTCTCGCTGGCGATGAGGACATCCCCGGGTTTGAGCTGGTCCAGGGCGCCGGCCGCCAGGGGCGGCACCAGCACGCAGGACCGCCGCGTGTACCATTCCACCGGCGCCCGGTGGTCACCGCTCACCAGGATGCGTCGTGCGGCCTGAATTGTCTGCTGGTGCGCCTTCACCAGGCCGGGCACCGCCGAATCACCATCCAGCATCTTTTCCAGGCCGAACTTGTAGCAAAATCCACCCAGAGCGATTGCCAGGACCAGGGCGTTGGCATAGGACAGCGGGGAAACCCGCGCCTTGTGGCAGCGCAGCATGACGATGACAAAGACCGTCACCGGCACGGACACGAGCGCCAGGATCACCGGCATGTTCTGAGGAAGGCCTAACAACCAGGCCACAAAGCCCGCCCCGGCCGCCAGCCCGAGCAGAAAAAGCAGCGTCCGCAGATAATTCCGGGCGAAGGAGGCGCAAAACAAGGCGAGCCTCGCCCGCCGCGCCGGCCCCGCCGGCAGCAACCCCCGCGCCACGCGTCTGCTGGCGCAGGAAAGCAGCCAGCCGGTGAGCAGCGCCGCCGGCACGAACAGCAGCAGCGCATAATGGTTCTGCTTGCTGCTCAGGGAGCTGAGGATCAGGAAGGACGAGCCCAGCCAGCAAAGCAGCCAGCGCGCACCACGATGATGCCTGAGCCTCTTCCAGGCGGCGAAAACGGCCACGGGCACCGCCAGCAGCCAGACTCCCATCCGGACAGGCAGCGTGTAGAGGTAGAAGATGAAAGGCCCCTCATGCGAGGAGTCCGTCAGCAGGCGTGTCATCTCGTTCGAAACCTGGCTGCTGGTGGTCGCGGCCGTCCTGGTGGCGACCATCAGGTACCACGGGGCGACAAGGCAGGCGCCAAGGAGCAGCGCCAGCCCCACACCCGCCGCGATCCTCCGTCCGGAAACATCCGCCAGCGCCACCCCGGGGGCCGAGGCATGCCATTTTTTCGTGACCAGCGCATAACTCAGCGCCGCCGCCAGCGGCATGGCCAGTGAGGCCGGGCCCTTGATCATGAATCCCAGCCCGCCAAAAACCCCTGCCAGCAGCCAGGCGGAAAACCTGCCCGCCACCATCGCCTCATAAAGCATGAAAATGGTCAATGAACAAAACAACGCCTGCGGAATGTCCGTCTCCGCCAGCCTGCCGTGATAGAGAAAGCCGATGGAGGTCGCCAGCACCAGTGAGCCCAGCAGCGCAGCCTTGCGCCCGATCAGCCGCCTGCCCAGGACAAAGGTTGCCAGGACCAGGCCGGTGGCGCACACAACAGACACCGCCCGTGCAGCCCCCAGGCTTTCCGTCGTGCCCGCCGCACGAAAAGCCAGGGCCACCAGCCAGTACATCAAAGGGGGTTTGCGCAGGCGTTCCTGCCCCAGGAAATGCGGCACCACCCAGTCCCCCCCCTCCGCCATGTCACGCGCACAAAGCAGCACCCGCAGCTCCTGCTGACGCGAGGTGGTGCTCGAGTTCAGGCCTGGCAGAAGCAGCAGCCCGCAGATGCCGACCAGCAAAAGCACAGGCAGCCAGGTCTTCCAGGACAGAAATGGACGGTGAGACATGCGGTTGGGCAGTAAATTCACCCTGCTCATTGCTTGAGTGGATGTGCGTGTTTTTTGTCACCAAAACAAAGGTCTGGCAAGACCGGGTTGACAGAGGCCCCAGCCACTCGCCGATCACTCAGGCGCCAGGCGGCCCTTCAGCCATTCCAGGGCAGCCTCCCTGGTCGCCACCAAACCTTCAAGCTGGGCGTCCTGCACGGCTGACAGGGCCTGCCCGACCCCCCTGCCGGGCTTCCACCCCAGGGCGATCAGGTCATGCCCGCTCAGCAGTGGCCTGGGAATCAGCGGCTCGCTGGAGAACTCCTCCGCCTTCCTCACCATGAACTCATAGTTGTCGAGCATCCCGTTGGACCCCAGGCAGTCCACCCGGTGAAGCGCCAGTTCATCCGGCCAGCTCGGACGCGCCATCATCCGCTTGAGCGTGCTTTTCCGCATCCGGGTCACATCCTTGAAGGCCATGTGATGCTCCACGACCGGCTGGACCGCCTCGATCACCTCGTTGGAAAACCTCAGCCGCCGCAGGATCTCGCCAGCCATCTCAGCCCCAAGCTTGTCATGGCCGTTGAATCGGATCCTGCCGTCCTCGTCCACCGTGAAGGTCGCGGGCTTGGCAATGTCATGCAGCAGCACGCCCAGGACCAGTGTCAGCGGGGCGTCCCCCGGCAGCAGGCCGAGCATCAGCCGCGTGTGCACGAACACATCCCCCTCCGGGTGCCACTGCGGCGGCTGCTGAATCCCCTTCAGGGCCAGCACCTCGGGCATGATCCCCGCCATGAGGCCGCTCTCCACCAGCAGGTCAAACCCGCGCTGCCGGCAGGGATGCAGCAGGATTTTGACGAACTCATCACGAATGCGCTCGGCGCTGACCGTCGGCAGCAGATGCGCCAAGGCACGCACGGCCCGCCATGTTTCAGGCTCGATCTCAAAGCCCAGCACCGTGGCAAAGCGCACCGCGCGCAGCAGGCGCAGCCTGTCCTCCTCAAACCTCTTCATGGGGTCGCCGATGGCACGCAGAATCCGCCCCTCCAGGTCGGCGCGTCCACCGACATAATCAAGGATGCGGTCATCCTCAGGGTCCCTGAAAAGACCGTTCACCGTGAAGTCCCGCCTGCGCGCGTCCTCCTCGGCCGTCGCAAAGGTCACGGACTCCGGCCTGCGCCCGTCCTTGTAGCTGCCGTCGGTCCGGAACGTGGCCACCTCCACCTGCTCCTCCCCACGCCTGACGATGACCACGCCAAAATGCGCCCCGACCGTCAGCGCACCGGGAAAAAGCCGGATCACCTGCTGGGGCGTGGCGCTCGTCGCGACATCATGATCCTTGGGCGCACGGCCTAACAAATAATCACGAACGCAGCCGCCCGCCAGCAGGGCCTCATGCCCCGCCCGGCGCAGGGTCTGGATGATTTCGAAGGCGGCTGTCATTCCGCCCCCATAGCACCGCCACGCCCCTTTTCCCAGCGTTCATGAGCCGAACTTGTCCCCGCTCAGGGACGAATCGCCCGGGGAGGGTGGCGGTCCGCCTCGATCAACAGCGCCACCTCCTTCCAGAAAACACCGGCAGGAAGGGCGAAGGTTGTCACACGGTCCACCCGCGCAATGTTGATGCCCAGCGCCCTGCCCTTGAGGTCATACAGGGGCCCTCCCATGTCCTGGGGGCCCAGCGGCAGGTCATGCTGCAGCACCCTGGCAAAGTGATCCGTGCGGACGGAGATGCCGCCATTGGCAAAATCCTCGCCCTCCCAGTTCATCATGACCCGGGTCCGGCTGGCAAGCCGCACCCGTGCGACCGCCTCCTTGTCCTTGCGCCGGTAGGTCACCTGCACCTGATCCCCGGGCTGGCGCTTTTTGATGGATTCATGCACTGCCTTGAAATCACCCACCGCCTCGCCGTCCATCCTCAGAATCACATCTCCTCCCTGAAGCCCCGCCGTGCCCGCCGGGCTGTCCTCGGCGATGCTCAGGATGCGCACACCTTCCTTATTGGGCTTTTCATCCATGCGGATGCCCATCGCCGCGCCCAGCCCGGGAATGCCACGCGCCCTGGCGCTGATGACGCCGATGCGAATTTCAGCACCTCCCTTGACCGGCGCCGCCGTCCATTCGCCATACTCCGGCAACGGCGCGGCGGCGTCAAAAACGACGGGCTTGACGCCAGCGACCCCCACCGCCTGGGCAAGCAGCAGATCGTGCCCGGGAAGCCTCCTGATCTCACGGATGGCGGCGGACTTTGCCCCCTGCCAGCGGATGCACCCCTTTTCAATGTCCGGAGTCTCGCTGGCCTTGGTCAGAAAGTAACCGTCGGCCCCCACCCAGACCGCCGACGCCAGCACGCCCCCCTTTTCATCCAGCACCTGGGCGCAGGCAGCCCTGGCCTCCGGCAGCATCGGCGCCACCTCCTTGAGCACCTTCTCGCCATTCGTCCTCTCCTCACCATTCAGGGTCGGACGTGCATCCGCCCAGAGCAGCGCAGGAAGCAGGATGGGCATGAAAAGACAGCGCATCAGCCTTCACCCTCCTTGGGACGGTTTGCCAGCCTGACCCGCAGGTCCCGGGTTGAAGGGCCTCGCTTGATCTTCAGCATGACCTCATCTCCCGCCGCCCTGCCCCGGATGGCGTTGGAGAACTGTGTCACCGAACGCATCTCCTGGGCGTCCAGCGCCTCCACGACATCTCCCGCCAGCAGACCTCCGGTCTTGGCAGGCGATCCCTCGATCACCTGCAGCACCTCGACACGACCTGCGGCATTGACATCCACCGAGGCGCCCAGAAACCCGCCGCTGCCCGTGCCCCAGACACGGATCACCAGGCTGTTTTTCATCTCATCCCAGGATCGGAGGAATGGCGCCATCGACACATGCATGTTGTGATCCCGCGCCTCCCAGATCTGGCTGTGGATGCCGATCACCTCGCCCTTGAGGTTGAAAAGCGGCCCGCCGGAGTCCCCTCCCATAAGAACGCAGTCCGTCTGGAGGGAGTTCGCCGTCTGCCGGATGACCCGTCCCACCCTCAGCACCACACCACGCTCCTTGTCAAATCCGCCCGGATGCCCTAGGGCAAAACACCAGTCTCCAGGCGTGACCCTGACCACGCTCCTGCCAATGCTCGCAAAAGGCCAGCGCCGATCCGTGTCATGAAGCTGAACGAGCGCCGCATCCGTCGTCTTGTCCAGCCCCAGCGTCGTTCCCTTCACCTTCCGGCCATCATCCAGAACGACACGCACCTCGCGCCCCGGGGTTTCAGCGACATGGGCGGCGGTCAGCACCAGCCCTGATTCATTGACGATCACCCCGCTTGCCGTCCCATTGCCGATCTGAATCGCCACCACGGAAGGCCTGACCCTGGCAAACAGCTCCCGCACCCTGCCCTGAACCTGCAGCAGCTCCGCATAGGAGACTTTTTCCGACTCCCCATGGACTTCACCAGCTCCAAGGACGCAAGCCGCGCCGATGCATAAAATGAGCCAGGAAAACAGATGCTTCAGGGATGACCTCATGGATGCGGCAGCCAGCTAATCGCAATGACTCCAGCCACTCTTTCCATTTAACATCAGCCGATGATGCGGAACAAAAAAGAGGCGGTGGTGAAAAGATCACCACCGCCTCCAAAAATGAACAGGGGCCAGATTATTTGCCCATGGCAAAACCGCCGGAATTGGTCCAGACGGGGCTGGCGTCCTTCCAGGGCTTCGGCGTGACGCCGGGCTGCTTGATGCTGATCATCTGGCGGTCCCAGATGGCGGGCTCGCCGAAAAACTTGCTGAAGCCGCTGCGATTGGAATCATCCAGCGTCATGGTCACGATGAAGGCACCACCAGGCTGAGTAGGCTGAACACCTTCGACGAAAACCCTTTCAGGAGGCACGCTGTTGGAATAGGGCCATTCAACACGGCGACGCTCGGGGTCGGCAGAATCCAGAAGCAGGTAACGACGGGTGTGGTCCAGCCAGACCAAGATGCGTCCGCAGTAGGCAACTTCATCCTCAAAGGAGGCAAAACGGCCATCGCCACGGGACAGGTTGACTCCGCGGATGTCAAGGGAGGCCACAAGCAGATGGAACGGCATGTTCACCTTGGGAGTTCCAACACCCGGCTGTCTATCAGCATTAGGCTGGCAGGTAAGGAGAAGCTTCGACAATTCGCCGGTGCCCACAATCAATCCGTAAGGATTGCGTTTCGCAGCGTTGCCAAGGCCCCTGTCAGCACCGCCGATGAAGGTGTCATAGTTGACATCGCCCTCGATCTTCACCTTCCCCAGGAGACCGAACCTGGAGGCGTAATAATGATGATAGGGAGAAGGGCGCATCCCCCAACCCCACCCCCAACCAAAACCTCCAGGAGCAAACTGAGCACTGGCGGAAGTCGCCAGAGAGAATGTGAGTGCCACAGCACCCATCACAATGATTGAGAGTTTGTTTTTCATTGGAGTCGAAAACTTAAGCTTATGTCCCTACAAGGCGGAGTACAGCATGACTAGTTCCAATCGCCAACTTCTTCTTTGATCTTTTTTTGCCTCATTCGCCTGCTCAAAACGGCCATTTTTGTGCTGCTTCTGATTTTATCTAAGGCATCTAAAGCACTTCATCCCAGATAAAAACGGTGGCTCCACGTGCCCCATGAGCCCCGATCACCAGGCATTGCTCAATATCTGCCGTCTTTGATGGACCTGCCAGAAACAGGCCAAATCCTGTCCCTGACCGCCCGATCAGCCGGTAGGCCTCATGCATGTCAGCCACAAGATCGGCAGCCCTGACCACAATCAAAAGCTGTTCGGCGATCATGGGCAGCACCCGATGTCCCAGGTCGGCCTCCTCCACCCAGACCGCCCCGTTTTCACAAACACCGAGCCGCGCGGCAAAAACAGCCGTGTTCAAGCCCTCCAGCTGGTGCGGATCGGTCACAGCCCTCAGGTCCACATTTCCCGGCACTCCAGACACGGTCGAAGCCACCCGGGCTTCCGCAGGCAGGTTTTCCCTCAGCCACAGGGCCGCCTCCTCCATCCTTCGCCCCCGGATCACCCGGGCGCCGATGAAGTCCAGGGTGGCGACAAACTGTGCAGTCGAGTTTTCCATCCGGCCGCCGACCCCCAGGGTGGATGGCTCCGGCAGCGGCTTCAATGCCGGCTGGGCACGACGGATGGCTTCAAGGATGGTCGAACGGCTCATGGCGGGTTGTTTTTGGCGGGGATCGACCGCTCCGTCTTGGCCAGCCATTCACGGAATGATTGCGCGGGCGGTTCCGGCAGCCCCCTGGAGCGGGTCCACGGATCCAGTTTCAATAAATCCGCCAGCGGCAGGAAAGGTCGCGCCAGACGACCGGCAAGCGCATAAAGCGCAGGCCGCTTCAGAACCAGCGCCGTGACCCGCATCGCCAGAGTCTTCCACCAGGGAGCATGCCCTGCCGCCGTGATCTCCTGCCGCCATTTCAGCAGCTGAGTGTGAATGTCGATCTTCACCGGACAGACGGCCGTGCAGGAGCCGCAGAGCGTCGAGGCAAAGGGCATGTCCCCATGCGCCGCCTTGTCCACGTTCGGCGCCAGGATGCTGCCGATGGGCCCGGCGATGAAAAAGCTGTAGCTGTAGCCGCCGCTTCGCCGGTACACAGGACAGGTGTTGAAGCAGGCCGCGCAGCGGATGCAGGCGAGGCTCTTGCGGTAGTCCTCGCGCCCCAGCTGGCGGCTGCGGCCGTTGTCCACCAGGACGATGTGCATCTCCTGCCCGGGGCGCGGCTTGTAAAAGTGCGAGCTGAAGACGGTACTGGGCTGGCCGGTGGCGCTGCGCGCGAGCAAGCGCAGAAAAACCCCGAGGTGCTCCTGCCTCGGGATGATCTTCTCGATGCCCATGCAGGCGATGTGAACAGGCGCCAGATGCGCCCCCATGTCGGCGTTGCCTTCGTTCGTGCACACGACAAAGCCGCCCGTCTCCGCCACGGCGAAATTGACGCCGGTCAGCGCCGCGTCCGCCGTCAGAAACTGCCGCCGCAGGTGCTGTCGCGCCGCCTCGGTCAGCTCCTGGGCGTCATCCAGGCCCCTTGGCGTGCCAAGATGCTCATGAAACACCTCGCCCACCTCCGCCCGCTTCAGGTGAATGGCCGGCATCACGATGTGGCTCGGCGGCTTGCGCTGAAGCTGGACGATGCGCTCTCCCAGGTCGGTGTCGATGACCTCGACCCCATGCTTCTCGAGATGCTGGTTGAGGTGGCACTCCTCGGTGAGCATCGACTTGCTCTTCACCAGCTTCTTCACGCCATGCCGCGCCAGGATGTCGTGGACGATGCGGTTGTGCTCCTCCCCGTCGGCGGCCCAGTGCACCTGGATGCCGTTGGCAAGGGCACGGCTCTCAAACTCCTCCAGATACTCGGCAAGCCTGGAAAGCGTGTGCTCCTTGATCTGCGAGGCGGCCTCCCTCAGCGCCTCCCAGTCCGGGACCTTCGCGGCCTGGCGGTCACGCTTGACCCGCACCATCCACAAGGTCTGGTCATGCCAGGCCGCCCGTGCTGGATCACGAAGAAACTCATGGGCGTTGGCGGCGTGCGACATGGCGGGTTGCTCTCGGCTCTCTCAATTCGGGTTTCAGATTTCAGCCAAGCCCGTCCCCCACGGTCCCGGCCAGGATTTCGGCAATGTGCACCGCCTTCACCTGGGGTGCCTCCCTGGCCAGCAGGCCACCCAGGTGCATCAGGCAGGACATGTCGGCGCTGGTGATGAACTCCGCTCCATGGCCGGCATGATCCCGGATCCGGTCCCGGCCCATCGACACCGAGACGTCGGGTTCGAAAACGGAAAAGGTGCCGCCAAAGCCGCAGCATTCATCCGGGCGGTCCAGCGGCACCAGCTCCAGCCCCTCCACCAGGCCGAGCAGCTTCGCCGGCTTGGAGAAGTCAGGCGCCATGCACTCACTGCATTTCCCCAGCCCGAGCCCGCGCAGGCCGTGGCAGCTCGAATGCAGACCCACCCTGTGCGGGAACCTGGCGGACAGAGCTGTCACCTTCTGAACGTCGTGCAGGAACTCGCACAGCTCATGCACACGGTGCGCCAGTGGATGACGCGCGGCCTCCAGGCTCTCCTTCAGGTGCAGCACGCAGCTTCCGGAAGGCGAGACAATGCTCTCAAAGCGGTCGAACTCCGCCCTGAAGTCCGCCACGCAGCCCTCGCTCAGGGAGGCGTAGCCCGAGTTCGACATCGGCTGCCCGCAGCAGGCCGGACGGGCGGGCACGACCACCTCGTGCCCGAGCTGGCATAACAATGAATGCGTCGCCCGCCCCACCTGCGGGTAGAGCTGGTCGACGTAGCAGGGAATGAACAGGCCGAGGGTCATGCGGCGGCCCTGGCGATGTTTTCCAGCAGGGCCCTGGCGCAGGCTGCTGCAAAGGCGGGATCGTTGATCCCGACGTCCAGCTCGGCCACCGGCACGGCGGGCTTCAGACCGGCCTTCAGTGAGCTGAACAGGGCCTCGTCGGCAGCCGCACTGTGAAACGGCCCGCCCTCCGCGCTGATGACGCTGACGCCTTTTCTGGGAATCAGTACCGTCACCGGCGCGGTGTAGCCGTTCACCTTGCCCGCGATGATCCTGCCCAGCTCGGCGCACTCCTCCGGCGTGGTGCGCATCAGGGTGACCTGCGGGTTGTGCTGATAAAAGGTCCGCCCGGCATACTTCGCAGGCACCGTCTGCGGCTCGCCAAAGTTCACCATGTCCAGGCAGCCAGGCGCAACAATGGCGGGCACCCCCGCCTTCGCAGCCGCGTCCAGCCGCTCCGGACCTGCGTTCAGCACGCCGCCGCAGAGCTCGTCCGCCCACTCCGTCGTGGTGATGTCGAGCACGCCCGCCACCATGCCGCTTTCAATCAGCGCCTCCATCGCCCGTCCGCCGTTGCCGGTGGCGGCAAACACCAGCACCTCATAGCCCGCATCCTCCAGGATCCTCCGGGCCTCGGTGACACATGCCGTCGTGTTGCCAAACATGCTCGCCGCAATCAGCGGCTTGTCCGCCGGAGGAGCCTGCCTGCGCCCCTCGGCAGCCTCCACCATGCCGCAGACCGCCCCGGCGGCGTTTTCAAAGATGACCCGGGTGAGCCGGTTGATGCCCGCCACATCCGCGATGGCAGGCATCATCACAATATCCTTGGTGCCGACATACGGCGCCGTGTTGCCGCTGGCCAGCGTGCTCACCATCAGCTTCGGAAAACCGATGGGCAGCGCCCGCATGGCCGCCGTGCAGATGGCCGTGCCGCCGCCACCGCCCAGCGAAAGGATGCCCTGGATCCTCCCCTCCTCGGCAAGCCTGGAAACCACCCGGGCCGCGCCCCGGGCCATGAGGGTCACACACTCCCCGCGATCCTGCCGCGCCAGCACCTCCTGCCAGTCATCCGCAGCGGCGGCGGCCAGTTCATCGCTGCCGATGTCCGGCGTGATGCACGGAGCCGCCAGGCTGCCCGCGTTGATCAGCAGGACATCGAGGCCGCGCGCGCGGATTTTTTCAGCGATGAACGCATGTTCGGGGCCTTTGGTGTCGAAGGTGCCAAGGATGGCGACGGTGGGCATGGGCGGAGGACGGATGGGAAGTTGAGAAATTACGACGCCAGTGAACGAAACTGACAGCCACTTCTCAAGCCGGGTGCTCCACTTTCACCCCACCAAAATCCACGTCTGGGAATCTCATCATAGGCCGTCCGCCCTGCCGGGAACCCTGGGATCATGCGCCGGCACCAGCAGCCCGCGCCCCGCATCCCAGGTGATCGCCTGGCAGGCGCCGAAGCCTGAAGACCTGTCCAGCCGGTGGCCGAGCCTCTCCAGCTCCGCGAGCGTGGCGTCACCGAACGACTTTTCGATCTTCAGCTCGTCAGGCGCCCATTGATGATGAAAACGCGGCTGCTTCAGCGCCATGTTCGGCTCCATCCCGCGGTCGATCACGTTGGAGATGAGCAGCAGGGCCTGCGTAATGATGGTCGGCCCGCCCGCCGCGCCGGTCACCAGCACCGGCCTGCCATCCTTGAAGAGGATCGTCGGGCTCATGCTGGAAAGCGGCCTCTTTCCGGGCGCGACGGCGTTTGCCTCGGCGCCGATGAGCTTGAACGCGTTCGGAACGCCAGGCTGCACGGCAAAGTCGTCCATCTCATCGTTCAAAAGCACGCCGGTGCCCGGCACGATGACCTTGCTGCCAAACGCCGTGTTGATCGTCTGGTTCAGCGCCACCCAGTTGCCCTCGGCGTCCGCCGTGCAGAGAAAGGTCGTGTGCTTGCCGAAAACGTCCCCCTCCCAGTGCGGCGGCATGTTGTGGGACGGAACCCGGACCGCCTTCCCCCGGTCGATCTTCGCCGCCAGGGCCTTCGCATAAACGGGATCGACCAGCCCGCGCGGGACACGGGCAAAATCCGGGTCGCCCAGCCAGTGGGCGCGGTCGGCAAAGGCGAGCTTCATCGCCTCGGTGATCACATGCACGCGCAGGGCGTCGCTCATGCCGCCTATCGAAAAATGCTCCATCACCTGGAGGATCTGCGCCACGTGCACCCCGCCGCTGCTCGGCGGGGGCATGGCCACCACCTCGCAATCCCGGTAGCGGGCGCGCACCGGCTCACGTTCCAGCGCCTTGTAGCCCGCCATGTCGGCGGCCGTGAGAATGCCGCCGTTCTCCTTCATCCAGGCCTCCGTCCTCCGGGCATGCTCCCCCTCGTAGAACCAGGAGACGCCCTGCTCCGCCACCGTGCGATACGTCGCCGCCAGATCCTTCTGCACCAGCCTGTCCCCCTTCTTCAGCGGACTTCCATCAGGCTTGAAAAACAGCGCCGCGCTGCCGGGGAACTTCTTCAGCTTGTCGGCGGTGGCGGCCAGCTTGCGCGCATAGACCTCGTCGAGCTCGAAGCCCTTTTCGGCAACCTCCGCGGCCGGCCTCAGCAGCTCGGCCAGGGGAAGCCTGCCATGTTTTTTCACCGCCAGGTCATAAGCCTTCAACGCCCCCGGCACACCCGAGGCCAGGGCACCAGTCTTGCTGGCCTGCTCGTCCACCTTCCCGTTCACCACATACATGTCACGGTGCGCCCTGGCCGGGGCCGTCTCGCGTCCATCGATGCAGGTGATGCTGCCGTCAGCCGCACGAATGACGAAGAAGCAGCCGCCGCCGATGCCGGAGTTGTGTCCGTCCACCACGCCCAGCGTCAGCCCGGCGGCCACGGCAGCGTCCACGGCGTTGCCACCCTTTTGGTATGCCTTAAGCGCGGCCTCCGTGGCCAGCGGATGAACCGTGGCGACGGCGAAATCAGGGTGGCCGGGCTCGGCTGCGGCAAGGCTTCCCGTCAGGACGGCCGTCAGGAGCGGAAGGCAGATGCGACGGTGCGGTGATTTCATGCCGCGAGCTTCTAGCGGTTTGGCGGAGGTTCGTCCACACCTGCGTTGCGGCATGTCGCCGACGCCCGGCCGAAGAGGTTGATTTTCCCCCCGCCACGTGTTTGAGGCAGCGCTCCATGCCAGCCAAGAAGATCCTCTACTCAGGCCGCGTCCAGGGCGTCGGCTTCCGTTACAGCACCAAGCAGATCGCCTCGGGCTTCGAGGTGACCGGAAGCGTGAAGAACCTTCCCGACGGACGTGTTGAACTGCTGGCCTGCGCCCAGGAGGCCGAGGAGCTGGAGGCCTTCCTGGCCGCCATTGACGAAAGCAACCTGGGTTCGCTCATCAAGGAACGTGAAATCACGGCGGTCACGCCGCCGGCGGGGCTTCGCGGCTTCGTCATCGAACGCTGAGCGTCCGAACCGCCGCATCTTCAGAGCAGCTTCTTGCGCTTGAACCACCAGATGGGGATCAGGGCGGAGACCACAAGCACGCAGATGACCGCCGGATAGGCCCAGGGCTCCTTGAGCTCAGGCATGTGCTCGAAGTTCATGCCGTAGATGCTCGCGATCAGCGTCGGCGGCATGAACAGCACGCTGGCGATGGTGAAGATCTTGATGATCTGGTTCTGCTGGATGTTGATCAGTCCCAGCGTGGACTCGAGCAGGAAGGTCATCTCCTGCGTCTGCTGGTTGGTGTAGTCGTCCAGGGACTTCACGTCACGCATCACGGAGCGGAACTGCGCGGCCAGGTCGCCGCGCATCCAGGTCGCCGCGTTGCCGAGGAAGAACTGCAGCATGCGGCTGACGCTGAGCAGGCTCTCACGAAGGTTCGCCACCAGCGCGCTGCGGCGCCCCAGGGTCTTCACGACGTCACCCAGGTCCTTCTCCACGGCGGCGTTGGCGCGGTGCGGGTCAAGACGGAACACCTCGCGCGCCAGCTTCTTCAGGTCCCCCTCCACCATCTGCAGCGCGTCGGCGATGCGGGCGATGATGAGCTCGCACAGCACCAGGAACACGGCGTCGCTGCTCATCGGACAGGGGCACTGGCGCTTCGCCTGGTCGATCAGGACGCGGAAGGCCATCGGATCGGCGTAACGAACGGTGGTGAGGCAGTCCGGAGCGAGCACGAAGGAGATGGCCGTGTTGTCCGGCTCGGGGGTGTCCAGGCCGACTGGAATCCAGGCCGTCATGTAGAGCGTCCCCTTTTCCGTGTACAACCGGCTGGACTCCTCGATCTCCTGCATCTCCTCACGCGTCGGCAGCGTGTATTCAAGCCAGCTTTCAGACTCCAGCTCCTCGGCACGCGACGGGTTCAGCAGGTCGAGGAAGACCAGGTTGTCCGGGAAGGGACGAACCTTGTCATCATTCCAGTCGATGAGCTGGCCTTGCTGGGTGAGGATTCGGACCATGCGAGGGTTGGGAAACGGGGGGCGGCAAGTTAAGCAACGCTTGTCTGAAGCGCCATGGAAAAGGTGGGGTTCACGCTTCTTTCAGACCCGGGGCTGGTGGCGGCTCCACGGCCAGCCCCCGGCTGCGGATCAGCTCCAGCGTGCCACGCAGCACCTCCGCGCTGACCGGCGTGGCGTCATGCAGCAGCACGATGGCGCCCGGAACCAGCCCGCGGCTGACGGTCCTTAAAATCCGGCCCATGTCACGCTTCACCCCGTCAAAGCCGCGGCAGTTCCAGATCATCATCGTCAGGCCCAGGGCACGCAGGACCGGCGGCAGGAAGAAGTTGTGATGCCCCACCGGCGGCCGGAACCACACCGGCGCCTTTCCCAGGATGCTTTGCAGACTCTCCTGACAGCCCGCCACTTCATGCCACAGCCGCCAGGGACGCAGCGACCAGAACCAGGCGGCGGGATGCGTCTGCGAATGGTTGCCGACGGCATGGCCCCGCCTTTCCATCTCACGCACCAGCTCCGGATGACGCAGCGCCCTGCTGCCAATGACGAAGAACAGCGCCTTCGCCTGATGTTCCTCCAGGATGTCGAGCAGGGCCGGAGTCGTCCGAGGATCCGGACCGTCATCGATCGTCAGGCAGACCCCTCGCACGCCGTCCGGCAGCCTGGAAACATGGGCGCCAAACCAACGGCAGCGCGGCACCACGGCGCCGATGCCAATGACGGAAAAGGTGGCGCCAAAGATGAGCGCCGCGACACCGGGATGCCCAAGCATGAACGCGGCAATCACGCCCGACGCCGGCAGCAGGCTGAGCACAAACGCGACGATGCTCTCCCGGCGGCAGGACGGGGACATGGGAGGAACAACCGGTGATGCGGCAGGATCGGCCATCAGGAAAGACGGGTGCTGAATTGCACCGCCACGGCCCGACACACAACCGCGAAGCGGCACAATCGCCGGACGCGCCGCCCGGCTACAGGCTCCTCACCATCGCCAGCGCCTCGGCCAGCTGCCGGCACCCGGCACGCTCGGCAAGGCGCGGGAACCTGCCGTTGAGCATGACATAGCTGCCGTTGCGGCTGAGCATGAGCTTGCGGTCCTTGATCTCCACCTCGCTGACGCCTGCGTGAGCCGCGGCAAGGCGCAGCGCCGCGCAGGCCAGCAGGTTCTGCACCGGATGCGGCAGCTTGTCGCCAAACTGGTCGCGCCACTGCGCCTCCAGCTCGTCCAGCTCCTTCCTCGTCATCACCTCGCCCAGCTGGCGGTAGGCGGTGATCCTCATGCGAGTGTCCTCGATGAAGCCGGACGGCAGGAAGGCCCCGGTCGCGCCTTTCTCCGCCTGGGCCATCAGCGCCTCGCTCTGCACCAGGAAATCGGCCCGCAGCGCCACGTCCACCGGCCGAGGCACCCGCCGGCCCTGCATGCGTCCCACGGCCTGCTTGAGCATCTGGCAGTACATGTCAAAGCCCACGGCGGCGATGTGGCCGCTCTGCTCCGTGCCCAGCAGGTTGCCCGCCCCCCGAATCTCCAGGTCACGCAGGGCGATCTTGAAGCCGCTGCCAAGCCCGGTGTACTGCTTGATGGCGTTCACCCGCTTGCGCGCATCCCCCGCCGTGACGGCATCCCTCGGCAGCATCAGGTAGGCATGGGCCTGCTGGCCTCCGCGCCCGACACGGCCGCGAAGCTGGTACAAGTCGGCCAGCCCGAAGCGGTCGGCCCGGTCGATGATGATCGTGTTGGCGTTCGGAATGTCGACGCCGCTTTCAATGATGGTCGTGCAGACCAGCACATCCGCCTCGTTGTCGACGAACTTGTGCATGACGTCCTCCAGGAGCTCCTCGTCCATCTGGCCATGACCGACGATCACCCTCGCCCCGGGGCAGAGCTCCCGGATGCGCATCGCCGTCTTCTCGATCGTCATCACACGGTTGTGCAGCAGGAAGACCTGCCCCCCGCGGTCCAGCTCGGCGTCAATCGCCTGCTTGATCACCCGCTCGTCATACGGGGTGATGACGGTGCCGACGGCCTGCTTGTTCGGCGGCGGCGTCTCGATCGTGCTCATGTCTCGCATGCCCATCAGCGCCAGGTACAGCGTGCGCGGAATGGGCGTGGCGCTCAGCGTCAGCACGTCCACCAGCCGGAACAGCTCCTTGAACTTCTCCTTGTGCTTCACCCCGAAACGCTGCTCCTCGTCGATCACCACCAGCCCGAGGTCCTTGAAACGCACGTCCTTGGAGATGACCCGGTGCGTGCCCACGACGATGTCCACCGTGCCGTCGCGCACGCCTTCCAGGATCTTCTTCTCGCGGTTCTTCGGCGTCAGCCGGCAGAGCATCTCCACCGTCACCGGAAACTCGCTCATCCGTTCGCGGATGTTCTGCCAGTGCTGCCTCGCCAGCACCGTCGTCGGCACCAGGATCGCCACCTGCTTGCCGCCCATCACGGCCTTGAACGCCGCGCGGATCGCCACCTCGGTCTTGCCAAAGCCCACGTCGGCGCAGAGCAGGCGGTCCATCGGCTTCTCCGCCTCCATGTCACGCTTGATCTCCTCCACGCAGCGCAGCTGGTCCGGCGTCTCCCGGTAGAGGAACGACTGCTCGAACTCCACCTGCCACTTCGTGTCGGGCGGGTGCGCGTAACCCGTCACGCTGCGGCGTTCGGCGCTGATGCTGAGCATCTTCGCCGCAAACTCCTCAACGCTCTTCTCGGCGCTTTTGCGCGTCTTGTGCCAGGCGTTCCCCCCCAGCTTGCTCAGGGCGGGCGCACGACCGCCGACCCCGACGTACCGGCTGACCAGATGGGCCTGCGCCACAGGCACGAACAGCCTCGCATCGTCCGCATACAGGATGCTCAGCACCTCCTCCTTCCGGCCGTTGGGCGCCGTCCGCACCGCCACGCCCGCAAACCGGCCGATGCCGTGCTCGGCATGCACGACGAGGTCGCCGTCGCGCAGCTCGCTCAGCATGTCACGCGCCTTGCGCAGGTGCTCCGGATCCGCCAGCTTCGCCCCGCGCGAGCGCCGCGACACCTGGTGCCGGCCGAAGATTTCCGCGCCGGTCAGCACCGCCAGCTTCGCCGCAGGCACCGTGAACCCGCGGTAAAGCAGGCCCAGCTGCGCCTCCACCGGCGCGGCCTTTGCCGCCCGCAGTTCCGCAAACCGTTCACGCTCGGCCTCATTGTGAAAGAAGACCACCGTCCGCCAGCCCAGCTTCCGCCACTCGGCCACCTGCATCTCGAACTGCTTCCGCCGCGCCTCGTGCAGGACGAAGTCTGAAGCATCAAAAACTCCCAGAGGATTTTCATGAATCGCGGAGCTGAAATCCTCCGGCCCGTCCACCGGCGCCGCCCCGGCGAGGATGCGGGCATGCACAGGCAGGGCCGGAGATTCATCACCGATCACGAGCACCAGATCATTCCCGTCGAGGTGATCCTTCACCCTGCCGGCCTCCGCCGCCTGCTCGGCCAGCTGCAGGATGACGTTCGCACGCTCAAGCCTTTTGACAGAAGATTGGTTATGTAGGTCGAAGGCGCGGATGGACTCGACCTCGTCGTCAAACCACTCCACCCGCAGCGGCTCCTCGGCCTGCCAGGAGTAGAAGTCCACGATGCCGCCGCGCCTGGCAAACTGACCGCGCTCCATGACCACGGGCACCCGCTCGTAGCCCGCCCCGGCGAGCTGGCGGATGAAGTCCTCAATGTCCAGCCGCTGCCCCGTCTCGATCTGCCGCCGCTGCCTCGCCAGCTCCAGGGCGGCGGGAGCCGGCTCCTCCAGGCTGTCCGCACACAGCAGCAGGGCGCCCCGCCTGTCCTGCGCGGCGGCGGCCCATCGCTCCAGCACCGCCACACGCTCCGCCATCAGGTCGGGGTCGGGCAGAGCCTCGTCACCAAACGACTGCGAATGCCTGGGAAAATAGAAGGCCGGGGTTTGCCAAACCAAAAGTTCGGCCTGGAGCCGGTCCTGCGTCCGGGGGTCCGGCGCCAGCACCCAGAGCCGTCGGCGCATCTGCCGGGCGCGTGCGGCCACCAGCGCCACCGCAAAGCCCTCGGCCTCGGGCGTCACATGGTCCAGCACCACCTCCGGACCGCCCAGAGTGCCGAGCTTGGAAAAGAATTCCGGCACCGCCATCGTCCCTCGCACAAGGGCGTGGCATTCCACCCCTTCCTCCTCCATCACGGGAGCAGGAACGGCTGGCTTCGGCGCTGCCACGGGCTTTTTGCGCGGCCGCGCCGGCTTCGGAACCGGGGGCTTGTCAGAACTCAAGGCTGGCCATGAACAACGCATGGCGCCGCTATGAGGACGCAGCACCCGGCAAGTGCAAGAGCCGAAATCGCGGACCTGTAATGTTCCTGACCATGTACGCCAAACCCCACCTGCTCCTCCTGCTTCTCTGCCTGCACGCCGGGGCCGCCGAGCCTGACACCCGGCTGGTTCGGGAAACCGGGCCCCTCTCCCCGGAGCAGCAGCAGCAGGCCCTGCATGCGCCCGCAGGCTTTGAAATCCGGCTGTTCGCCGCCGAGCCCATGATCCACAAGCCCGTCAACCTGGCCTTTGATGAACGCGGCCGGCTGTGGGTGTCATCCACGGTCGAGTATCCCTATGCGGCCGCGAAGGACCGCTGGTCGGACCCGCAGGGAACACGTGTCAGGGACAGCCGCGACGCCATCAAGATCCTGGAGGACACCGACGGCGACGGCAGGGCCGACAAGGTCGTGGATTTCGCCGACGGCCTCAACATCCCCACCGGCGTGCTGCCCTGGCACAAGCCGGAGCACAAGGCCGGCTGCATCGCCTGGAGCATCCCCAACCTCTGGTACTTCGCCGACACCGACGGCGACGACCGTGCGGACATCCGTCAGGTGCTCTTCGGCCCGCTTGGCTACGAAAAAGACACCCACGGCATGTGCAGCAGCCTCCGGCTCGGCGCCGATGGCTGGGTCTATGCCACCCATGGATTCAACAACACCAGCCGCTTCCCAAGATCCACAGATGACACAGATGGGCCCGATGCAGGATCCACAAAAACATCTGTGAAATCTGCGGATCGGCCATTGCTGGAGCTTCACAGCGGCAACGTGTTCCGCTTCCGGCCCGACGGCTCGCGTGTCGAACGCTGGACACACGGCCAGGTGAACCCGTTCGGCCTCGCCTGGGACGAACGCGGCAACCTTTACAGCGCAGACTGCCACAGCTCGCCGGTCTACCAACTGATCCGCGGCGCGCACTACCCCAGCTTTGGCAAGCCGCACGACGGCCTCGGCTTCGCCCCCGTCATGTGCCAGCACACCCACGGCAGCACCGGCATCTGCGGCATCGCCTATGTCGACGGCGGCGTCTGGGGTCCGGAATGGAACGATCATTTGTTCGTCGGCAACGTCGTCACCTCCAAGGTCAACCATGACCGCGTCGTTTTCACCGGCAGCACTCCAAAGGCCGTCGAGCAGCCGGACTTCATCACCAGCGACGATCCCTGGTTCCGGCCCGTGGACCTCCGGCTTGGCCCTGACAACGCGCTCTACATCGCCGACTTTTACAACCGCATCATCGGCCACTACGAGGTTCCCCTCGACCATCCGGGCAGGGACCGTGAGCGCGGCCGCATCTGGAAGGTGGTGAAAACCTCCGGCACGCAGGCCCGGCGGAAGCCTCCGGCGCCGGACATCTCCGACCCCGCCGCCGTCGTCCGGACGGGTTCGCCGCAGCATGCACGTGCGGCGCTGGCCCATCTTCAGGAAAACCCCGGCCTTTCCGCCATCCCGGCCCTGCTCGAGCGGCTGAAGGCCACGCCGCCGGCGGATGAATCCCTCGTCCATCACCTGCGCGTCACCCTTCGCGACCACCTCGCCCTGCCCGGCGGATTCATGAATCTTCCGGCCGCTGCGGAGCTGGCCGGAATCGCGCTGGCCGTGCCCTCCGCCGAATCCGCCGCCTACATCCTCGGAACCCAGGGGGACAGGCCGGTGACGCCTGCGGTGGCCGCGCACATCGCCCGCCACGCCGAACCAGCTTTGCTGTCATCTTTCATCGCACGGACACGCCGCGCGGCCCCCGGCTCCGCACCCCTCGTCACCGCCATCCATGACGGTCTCGGCGAACGCGGCCTGCCCCCGCCCCCGGAGTTTCTTGACTGGGCTCAGGCGCTGGCCGAAGAACATCTCGGCGCCCTGAAAGCCGCACCGGCGCCCGCCTGGGCTCAGGCCGCCTCGGCGGAGCCTCCGGCCTGGACACTGCGCGAGCGCCAATGCGCCGACGGCACCCAGGCACGGGTGCTGCAAAGCATGAACGCCGGCGGCGGGGATGAAGAGCGGCGCACGGGCGTGCTGAAGTCGGGGCCCTTCACCGCACCGGCCTCCCTCTCCCTCTGGATCAACGGCCATCGTGGCTTTCCCCGGGCGGCCCCTCACGACAGGAACCTCGTCAGAATCGTGGACGCGCAGTCGGGAGCGGCGCTCGCCAGCGCCTTCCCGCCGCGCAGCGACGTCTGCCAGCACACACAGCTTGACCTCTCCGGTCATTCAGGAAAGCTGGTCCGGCTGGAGCTTGTCGATGGTGATGACGGCAGGGCCTTCGCCTGGATTGGCATCACCCGCATCGAACCGCCCGTGATTCGTGTGGAGGATTTTCAAGCCGAGTCGGGCACACTCGAAAACCTCAGGTCCCTGGCACTCATCCTTCAGCACAGCGCTCCTGCAGGACTGCGTGAAAAGCTCGCCGCTCACCTTCCACCACGTCCGGCTCCGCCGCCCCTGCCCGTCTCTCCAGAGCAGCGGCTGCAGCTCGACCGGCTGATCGCGGACCGGGTCAAGGCCTTCCGCGCCCGCAAGCCGGACATCGCCAGGGGCAGGCAGACGTTTCAGGCCAGCTGCGCCGTCTGCCATCGCATCGGCGGCCAGGGCGGGCTGATCGGTCCGCAGCTCGACGGCATCGGCGCCCGCGGTCCGGAACGGCTCGCGGAGGACATCCTGGACCCGAACCGAAACGTCGACGCCCACTTCCACCTGCACACCTTCACCATGAAGGATGGCGGCGTCATTGCGGGTTTCCTGAAGGCCGAGGCCGGCCAGGTCAGCATCCTTGCCGACGCCGCCGGCCGCGAGCACCGGATCTCCAGGCGTGACGTGGAAAAGAGCACGGTCACGCCCGTGTCGCTCATGCCGACCACCTTCGGCCAGATGCTGGACGAAGCCGTGTTTGCCGACCTCCTGGGCCATCTGCTTGAGGAACGGGCGGACCGCTGACGCAAGCCCGCTCGAACAAAGCCTTCCCCCGTGGCGTCTGAGGGTCTAACATTTGATGCTGTCATGAGAACCCGCCCCCTGCTCCTGCCCTGCCTCGCGCTTCTTCTATCGGCGGCCGCCACGGGGCCGGCCCAGCTCGCAAAGCGTCCGACCTCCCGCCTTGCCGTCGAACCCGGCACGATTCACGTCGAGGACATCCTGCCGAAGCCGGTGTTCCTGAAGGTGGTGCAGGACTCGCCCGTCTACATTGCCTCCAAAATGGACCGTGCCATCGGCACCATGGCACCGGGCACCGTGGTCAGGCTTGTGGCCCTTTCCGACAACGCCTTCCGGGTCCGGGGCCGCGCCCGCCACGGCGACGTCTCGGGCTGGCTGCCTGCGGCGGCCGTCGCCACGCCCGACCCCAGCCTGGTGCCCAACCTCAAGAAGCTTCATGAGCGTCAGATGAAGGTCGAGGAGCTGATCGCCGCGCATCAGATCGCCCTTGGCATGACCGGCGAGGAGGTCGCAGCCTCGATGGGCAGGCCGACGCGCAAGAGCAGCAAGCTCAACGCCTCCGGCAAGGAGGAGAAGCTTGAATACGTCATCTACGAAAGGGTGCCGCAGTACACAACCGGTGTGGACGCCTTCGGCAGGACCTTTCAGACCGTGACCTACATCAAGGTCGAAACCGGCAGCCTGGCGGTGAACCTGAAGGACAATGTGGTCGACAGCATCGAGGAGACCAAGGGCAACCCGCTTGGCACGGGCGGCGTCAAGATCATCCCCGGCCCCATGATCCTCGGCTTCTGAGGCAGGCGCGGCAGACAGCCTCACTGAAGCTCGCGCAGCGCCTCGCGGATGATCCGGTCAGGGCCTTTGCCCGCGTCAAATCCGTGTTGCTTCACGACCTCGTTCACCGCCTTCTGCGCCTCGCCCTGCTTGAAGCCCAGGGCGATGAGGGCCAGCACGGCGTCGCTCATCGCCTCCTGCCTCGGATCATGCGTGCCGCGCGCCGCGTTGGCCGCCTGCCAGGCGTCCACCACGCCCACCTTGTCCTTCAGCTCCAGCACGATGCGCTCGGCCGTCTTCTTGCCCACGCCCTTGATCCGCGCCAGGGCCGCCGTGTCGTTGCGGATGACGGCGTCCTTGAAGGCCGGCACCGGCATGCCGCTGAGCACCGAGAGCGCCATCTTCGGACCGATGCCGGACACACGGTCCATCAGCAGCCGGAACAGGTCGCGCTCGTCGTTGCTCAGGAAGCCGAACAACGTGTGCTCACGCTCGGTGACATGGTGGTGCGTCAGCAGCGTGACCTCCGCTCCGGCATGCGGCAGGCGGTCAAAAGTGGTCAGGGGGATGTTCGCCAGGTAGCCCACCCCGCCGACATCCACGATGGCTTGATGTGGCATGGCTTCGGCGAGCTTTCCGCGTAAAAAGGCGATCATGCGCCCATGAAGGCGTGATGGGACGGCAGGTCAAGGACGCTCCGTCGGCCAGCCGCCCATGGCTTCAGCCGCGCCGTCACGCGACCATTGCTTGACCTGCCCCTCCCGCTGCCTGAAATGCCCGCATGTCCGACCCTGCCGCCACCGCCGCCGACCCCATCCGCATCCTTTTCCTCGGAGATGTCGTGGGTGAGCCGGGCCGCAAGGCGGTCGCCACCCTGCTGCCGCTGCTCAAGGAGGAGCTGAAGGTCGACTTTGCCATCGTGAACGGCGAAAACGCCGCCGGCGGCCGCGGCATCACCCCGAGGATCGCCATCGGCCTCATGCGCGCCGGAGCCGCCGTCATCACCACCGGCGACCACATCTGGGACCAGAAGGAGCTCCTGCCCTTCATGGCCGAGGAACCCCGGCTTCTCCGCCCCGTCAACTACCCAGGCAGTCCGCCGGGACAGGGCTCCATCGTCCTGGAGACCAAGAAGGGCAGGATCGGCGTCATCAACCTCCAGGGCCGTGTCTTCATGAAGGAGGGCATGGAAAACCCCTTTGTCGCCATCACGCGGGCCGTGGAGGAGATGCGCCGGGAGACCTCCGTGATCTTCGTGGACTTCCATGCCGAGGCCACCAGCGAAAAGGTCGCCATGGGCTGGCACCTGGACGGCCTGGTCTCCGCCGTGGTCGGCACCCACACGCACGTGCCCACGGCGGACGAACGAATTTTGCCAAAAGGCACCGCCTTCCATTGCGACGCGGGCATGTGCGGCCCCATGGAGTCCGTGATCGGCAGTGAGATCCAGCCCGTGCTGGAACGCTTCCACACCGCGATGCCCGCCAAGTTCGGCGTCGGCAGGGGCGCCGTCCGGCTCAACGGCACCCTGGTCACGATCGACCCCGCCACCGGCAAGGCCACGGCCGTCGAGCGCGTGGCGCGCACCTGGCACGAGTGACTTCTACTTTTTCGCCCCCTGCCGCTCCCGGATGACGCCGCCCAGCCACTTCGCGGTCTCGCTGGCGATGACGTGATAACCCGCCTGGTTCGGATGCCGGTCGGAGTACCAGCCCGGCAGGTGGCCGAAATGGGCGTCGAGGCGGTTGTCCGAGACGACGATCTTCGGATCATCGCCCTCAGGCTGGACATAAGGCGTGGCAAGAGGCCGCAGGGCCTCCGGCACCTTGGCCAGAGAATAACGGCGGTAGTTCAGCATGTCGGGCCCCTTCTTCAGCTCGGCGGCATAACGCGGATAGATGTCGAAGACAGTGAGTTTTTCTGATGCGGCGATGTCCTGGATCATCGTGTTGAGGGCATGGCTGGCTTTCGCATCCAGGTAGGGGATCACGGTCATGGGGATCAGCATGGCCTTCGGATGATCCTTGCGCAGCCGGCCGATGAGCTCGCGGAAGTCAGCCGGAAAGTTGACGTCAAACTTCTCCCTTTTGGCACGGTCGTTGAGCCCGTAGCGGATGAAGATGTAGTCGGCCTGCGGCTTCATCTTCACGGCCTTGTCATAGCGCGTGTCGAGCAAACGGCGGATGAACTCGCCGCTGACACCTTCATTGTACACGTCGCAGGGCGGAAGGCCGGGCTGCGAGGCCAGCAGGATGCGCAGCGTGTCCTCAAACTGCGGCTCATCCGGGTCCAGTTTCTTCGGAATGCTCGCCTCGGTGGTGCTGTCCCCCAGCAGGATGACCTGCAGGCGCCTCGGCCCGGCGGTGGCGTCGCTGAAGGCAAAGGGCTTGCCGTCCCCGAGGATCTGGTCGGAGGTGACGGTCGGGCAGATGTGGCGCTCCACATGCTCGATGAACAGCTCCGTGCCGCGCCGATGGCTGACAAAGGGCCAGCGCGCCGGGTTGTACATGGCGTCCGTGAGGTCGCGCATCAGCACCACATGACGGCCGTTCTTTGCCATCTGCCGCAAGCCAAAGGGACGGCCGGCCACGCACATGTTCACATGCACGCCCATGAGGATGACATTGTCGATGCCACGCGCCTCCAGCAGGTTCCAGATCTCCGTGCCGGAGTCGCTGACGGCGTCCTTGCCCTGGTCGATGCGCAGCACATCGATCTGCTTCGTCCAGGGCGCCTTGGGGTTCAGTCCCTTCGCCGTGAGCTCCGCCGCCCAGCGGGCGTGCTCCGCCGGATCATCATCCTCGCCGCCGTCCGTCTGGTCGATGGGATACACGGCCTGCTCCTCGGCCGGGATCTGCCGGCACCACTCGCTGATCTTGTCCGGCAGGCGGACGGCGGCGGGCGCCGTCCTGGCACGCTCGCGGGCCGGGCTGCCTTCATAGGGCTTCATGCAGCTGCTGGGCGCATGAATGATGAGGACTCCGGCCTGCCGCGCCTTTTCCAGCACCTGGTTCATGCGCGGCGCCATCTCGCCCTCGCGGATGACGGCGTTGCGGCAGTGGTGCAGGTCCCACATGTCACAGACGATGATCGCCGTGCGCGAGGGCAGCCACTGCTCCTTCACCAGGGCCGGACGGCCTGTGGCGGATCTTGTCTGCAAGGTCAGCGGCAGGGCGGTCTCCGCCAGGACGGGGCCGCTGAAAAGAAGAGCGATGAGGAGAAAGGGCAGACGCATGACAGACCTGTACGTCCGCTTGCAGCGCTTTTGCGCAGCACGCGCCTCCGGCTATTTCGCAAAAGCACCGACCACGCTCGGAGCTGCCCCTTTCGACAGCTCAAAGATCTCCGGGCTGGCGGCATAGGCGTCCTCGTGAAAACGCTCGGCCAGATCTGCGGCAAACTCCTCCAGGGCGCCTGAGCTGGCCGGGAACAGGTAAAGCGAATGCCGGTCCGGCAGCGCCGCCCACAGCTTCTCACCCAGCACTTTTTCAAACAGCGCCGGCAGCGAAGGCGCGATGAGCAGGCAGGCCATCACCGGCCGGTCACCGCGATAAACCGCGTAGATCACCCGGCCTTCCGCATCCTTGACCAGGTCGGGCTTGAGCAGGGTGAGCAGGCGGTCGGCGGTTTTTTTGGAACGCTCGGCAAAGGTCTCCGGACTCAGGCCGAGCCTGGCGAAATCCTCCTTGGGATAGGCCTCGATGAACGGCTTCTCGGCCATCTCGCGGGCGGGGCTCAGCACCGTGGCCTGCGACCCTTCCGGCACCAGGCTGCGCTCGGTCCGCATCGCCCGGGGCTCCGGCAGCATCAGCAGGGTCTCCAGCGCCGGTTTTTCCTGGCCGGGGACCGCCGTGATCATCGCGAGCAAAAGCAGGAGTGGAAAAGGTTTCATCTCCGCCATGGTCGGGAAACATGGCGCGGAATCAAGCCCGGCAGGAGGCCGACGTGCCGGCCCGATTTGCCTTTGGCCGCACTTTTTGTTTCCCACCTCCTGAAAGACGGCCACATCTCAGTCCGCCATTCTCCTTCCTTTCCCATGCCTTTCCGACCCACCGCCTGCCTTCTCCTGGCCGTCGCCAGCCTCTCAGCCGCAGACTCCGCCGATGTCGTCATCTATGGCGGCACCTCCGGCGGCATCACCGCCGCCATCCAGACCGCCCGCATGGGCCGGACCGCCGTCCTGATCGAACCGACCCGCTTCCTCGGCGGCCTCACCACCGGCGGACTCGGTGCCACGGACATCGGCAACAAAAAGGCCATCGGCGGCCTCTCCCGGGAGTTCTACGCGAACATCTTCCGCCATTACTCCGACGCCACCCGGTGGAAGCACCAGACCCGTGACGAATACTATGCGAAGAAACCGCACGGCAACTCCGGGGCGGAGTCCACGATGTGGACCTTCGAACCCCATGCCGCCTCCGAGATCTACGACGCCATGCTCAAGGAGGCGGGCGACAAGGTCACCGTGGTGTTCGGCGAACGCCTCGACCTGAAGAAGGGCGTCGTGAAGGAGGGGACGAGGATCACCCGCATCCGCATGGAGAGCGGTCGTGAGTTCACCGCGCCCATGTTCATCGACGCCACCTACGAGGGCGACCTGATGGCAAAGGCCGGCGTCGGCTACCATGTCGGCCGCGAGGCCAACAGCGTCTACAACGAAACCCTCAACGGCGTGCAGGTCGGCCACAGCATCCATCATCAGTTTACCAAGAACATCGACCCCTATGTGAAGCCCGGCGATCCCTCCAGCGGCCTGCTGCCCGGCATTGAGAAGGAGCCCGGCGAGGAGTTCAGCGGCGACAAAAAGGTGCAGGCCTACAACTTCCGCATGTGCACCACCGACGTGCCGGAAAACCGCCGCGACTGGGAGAAGCCGGCGAATTACGACGAGCGCTGGTTTGAACTCGCCCTGCGCAACGTCGAGGCCGGGGACATGCGCATCTCCTGGGCCCCGAGCTGGATGCCCAACCGCAAGACCGACACGAACAACAACTTCGCCGTCAGCACCGACTTCATCGGCCAGAACTGGGACTACCCCGAGGCGGACTACGAAGCCCGCGCGAAGATCTGGAAGGCTCATGAGGACTGGCAGAAGGGCCTCATGTGGACCTACGCCCATCATCCGCGTGTTCCTGAAAAGATCCGCGAGGCCTTCCGGAAGCTAGGCCTGGCGAAGGACGAGTTCACCGACAATGACAACTGGCCGCGCCAGCTCTACGTCCGCGAGGCACGCCGCATGATCAGCGACTACGTGATGACCGAGAAGAACTGCAAGCGCCGTGAGATCGTCGAGGACAGCGTCGGCATGGGCGCCTACAACATGGATTCCCACAACATCCAGCGTTACGTCACCAAGGAGGGCTTCGTCCGCAACGAGGGCGACGTCCAGGTCGGCAGCCGCCCCTATCCGGTGAGCTACCGCAGCATACGCCCGAAGGCCTCCGAGTGCGGCAACCTGCTGGTCCCCGTCTGCCTCAGCGCCAGCCACATCGCCTATGGCAGCATCCGCATGGAGCCGGTCTTCATGGTGCTCGGCCAGAGCGCCGCCACCGCCGCCGTTCACGCCATCGAACAGGGCACCACGGTTCAGGGGATCGACTATGCGAAGCTGAAGGAGCGCCTGCTCCGGGACGGCCAGGTGCTCGACTTCGAGTCGCCTCCCGCCCCCGAGGTCAGCTTCTTCAAGAAGGACCAGATCCCCGGCATCGTCGTCGATGACAGCGAGGCCGAGCTCACCGGCTTCGAGTCCGAAGGCCACACCACCGGCGGCTTTGTCGAACGCGGCTACCGTCATGACAGCGACAGCCTGAAGGGCGAACAGAAAGCGAAGTATGTCCCGACCCTGCCGAAGGCCGGCCGCTACACCGTGGCCGTCAGCTACGGCGCCCTCGGCAACCGCGCCGACAACGTGCCCGTCACCGTCCACTCGGCGGACGGCGAAAAGGTCATCCTCGTGGACCAGAAGCAGAAGCCCGCCGGCAAGTTCAACCTTCACACGCTGGGCAGCTTCCGCTTTGAAGCCGGCAGGTCCGGCTGGGTGCAGGTCTCCAACGAGGGCACGAGGGGCCACGTCATCATCGACGCCGTGCAGTTCGTGGCCGAGTAGCCTCGGGCAGGCCGGGGCCTTCAATCTGCACGCCAAGCGTGGCGTTCCGAAGGCCTTTCCAACTTTTCATCCTCCGGCTGCGCTTCCCGCGCCAGCGCACGGAAAGCGGATTTCCAAATCCGCAGCAAGGTGCTTTGCCCAGGCAGGACCGGAAGTCACTTCCATCTCCTGCAACCCGATGAAGGGCGCAGGGATCGAAGCCGCCGGAAGGGGAGCACACGGAATTTGCCCGTGTTCGGAACGGCGGCGGAGTCGGAACTCCGCGCTTCACGCCGCCGCTGCATTCAACCCGAAGGCCCACCCCGGATGATCGCACTTTTAGCTGGGCACGCCTGCGAGCGCCGCCTCAGCCGCCGATGGCGATCATGCGGCGGTTGGGCTGGTAGTTGTGGCGGAAGTCGTGCTCCTTCGGCTTGCGCGCCACGACATTGTGAATGAGCTGCGCCAGCTCCTCGTCACTGCAGCCGCCGCGCAGCTTCTCCCGCAGGTCGAACTCCAGGCAGCTGCCCAGGCAGGGCCGCAGCTTGCCGTCGCTGGTCAGCCTCAGCTTGTTGCAGGCCTCGCAGAAGTGCAGGTTGGTCATGGCACCGATGAACCCGACCTTCTGTCCGGAGCCCGGGATTTCATAATAGGTTGCCGGGCCGTTGGTCTTGAAGTCCGGCAGCGGCTTCAGCGCCCCGTAATGGGACTCCACCATCCGCAGGGCCGAGCCTGCGGAAAGGAAGTTGTCCTCGCTCAGCACCTCCTGCGTGCTCACCGGCATCAGCTCGATGAAGCGCAGCAGGGCGCCCTTTTCCCGGGAGAACTCGATCAGCGGCACCATCTCCGCCTCGGTCTGGTGCTTCATCAGCACGCAATTCAGACGGATGGAGGGAAAGCCGGCCTCGAGGGCGGCGTCAATGCCCTCCAGCACCTTCGGCAGCAGGTCACGGCTGGTCGTGCGCCGGTAGGATTCGCGGTCGAGCGAGTCGAGCGAGATGTTGGCGCTGCGCACCCCGGCCTTCACCAGCCGCGCGGCCAGGGATTCTCCGTCCTCCAGCCTGCCCAGCAGCGTGCCGTTGGTGGAGATGCCCACCTGCTCGATGCCGGGAATCGCCGCGACATCGGCGCAGAACTGGGTGACGCCGGGCCGGGTCAGCGGCTCGCCGCCGGTGACCCTCACTTTCCGGATGCCCAGCGCGGCACCGACCCGCAGCACGCGCAGCATCTCGTCATAGCCCAGCACCTCCTCGCGCGGAAACCAGGCCTGCTCCTCCTCGGGCATGCAGTAGCGGCAACGCTCGTTGCACCGGTCGGTGACCGAGACGCGCAGGTAGGAGATGCGATGGCCGAAGGCGTCTTGCACGGGCGTGTTACTCCAGCACCGGGCCCTTCACCGCCCAGCGTTTGATGACAAAGCCGGTCGCCGACTTCTCCTTCCAGAGCGCGAAGTGCGACGTCTTCGTGTGAGCCTCCAGGGCCGCCGCGTCGACATACTGCTCGCTCAGGGCAAAAAGGTTCGGCTGGTCGGCCTGCCGGTTGACCTCGAAACGGGTGCAGCCGGGCTCCTTGACGGACTCGGCGGCGTTGTAGGTGATGACCTGCAGGAATTCATCGACCCGGGCGGGGTCGATTTCGAGGATGACAATGACATTGACCATGGAGCGCGGACAGAGCCGATATTACGCCGGGATGCAACCGCCGGCTGCGCTCCGCGGTCTTTCACCGCTCACTTCGTCTTCACCTTTTCCTTCTTGAGGAAGACCTTGCGGTCCCAGTTCTTTTTCAAGTCGGCCTCGCTCACCTCCGAAACCAGCCCGCCCTCGGGAACCTCGATGTTTGCGGTCCAGAGCAGGCCGTTGAGCACCAGCAGGCGCTGGTTGGCGTCAGCCCAGTTGGCATGCAGGTCACAGCCGGTGAAACCAAAGCTGCGACCGCCATTCGGACGCTCATAAGTCCAGGCCACGGTTTCCGCCCGCCCGGCATGGGCCTTCGCGTCCGCCGTCTTCCGGCTGTTCTCCGGCATGGCGCCGGCCAGGACCGGAGTCACACCTTTTTCGGCAAAGTGCAGGTTGTAGAGCCAGCCGTCCTTGCGCAGCTCGAAGGGCCGGATGCCACGCGTCACCGGATGCGAGGGCACGGCTTCAAACTTCACGTCCCAGTGGCCTCGGCAGCCGATGTCAGACTGGAAGGCCGCGCCAAACCACTGCCTGAATGCCTCGGCGCGGTCGGCCGGGCAGTCGATGCCCTGGTGCAGCACGACAAAGCCGGTGCCGGCCTCGGCCAGCGCCTGCATCTTCGCCCAGCGGGCGGGCTCCAGGAACGACAGCTTGGGTCCGCCGTCGAGGAACAGCAGGACGGACTTCGCACCGTCGAGCACGGCCTCGTTTTCTGGCCAGCCCTCGGCGACGAGCACGGGTGCCACGCCGGGAACCTTCTTCAGCCAGTCCATGATCAAAGCGCAGCCGGCGAAGTACTCATGCTGACCGGGCTTGTTGCTGGTGCTGCCGGCGATCAGCACGATCTTTGCCGCCGAGGGATCGGAAGGGATCTGCTCCAGCGGCAGCTGCTGCTGTTCGGGAGTGAGTTCGGCATGCAGAAGGCCCGAGGCGGCCAGGCAGAGGGCGGCGGATCGAAGGAGGGACATCCGCGCATAACGAACAGGATGACCCGGATCCTTCGGTGGATGAAGGCCGGCGGCCCGCCGCAATGCGGCGGCATTCAGGATTGACCCCGCAGACTCGTCGGGGTGAAACTCCGGTTCATGCGCCTGCCTTCCCTCCGCCTGTTTTTCCTCGGATTCCTCTTCGCCGGCCTGCATGCAGCCGAGCCCGGCACGCCGGAGGCCTTGGTCGGGCGTCTCTACCAGGTTGAGATGGAAAGCGGCGCCGTGTTCCAGGTGGCTGAGAATGCGGCCGTGGCGAGGAGGTTTCTGACCCAGGAGCTTGTCAGCCTGCTCGTGAAGGATGCCAGAAAATCCCAGGAGGGCGAAGGCGTCATCGACTTCAGCCCGATTTTCGACGCCCAGGACTGGGAGCTCACGGATTTCAGGGTCAGCAAGGTCATGGAGCAGGAGAACAAAAGCGTGGTCAAAGCCAGCTTTGCCAACAGCGGCCAAAGGACCGTGATCACCTACGACTGCGTGGCCACCCAGGCTGGATGGCGGGTGGCGAACATCCGCTACCAGGACGGCCGCTCCCTGCTGAAGCTGCTCAGGCAGGAGTGATTCCTCATGACGTTAACACCTTTTTAACTCGGCACGGCTCCGCCTTCACTGGCAGCCTCAACAGACTGCGGGAGCCTGGACTTTCATGAAGGAACAAGACCGTCACGGCCTCCACAAGCTCTCCGGCACAACCCTGGTCATCGGGGCTCTTGGCGTCGTCTTCGGAGACATCGGCACGAGTCCGATCTACACGCTCAAGGAGTGCTTCAGCCCGCACAGCCCGCATCACGTCGCCGCCAGCCATGAACACATCCTCGGCGTGGTCTCGCTGGTGCTGTGGTCCCTGATCCTGCTGATCTGCGTCAAGTACCTCGTCTTCATCCTGCGGGCTGACAACAAGGGCGAGGGCGGCGTGCTCTCCCTCATGGCGCTCGCCACGCATGGCATGGGTGAGACGATGAAGCGCCGCGTGGTGACGGTGCTGCTGGGATTGTTTGGAGCCTCCCTTTTGTTCGGCGACGGCATCATCACGCCGGCCATTTCCGTGCTCAGCGCGGTGGAGGGGTTGAAGGATGGAGGCCTGCTCGGCGCGCCTCCGGCGGAACTGGTCCAGGCTGCCGCCTGGGAGCAGCGCATGCAGTGGCTCATCATTGGCATCACGCTGGTCATCCTTGTGGTGCTGTTCTCCATGCAGTTTCTCGGCACCGCCCGGGTCGGGCGTTTTTTCGGCCCCGTGACAGGCCTTTGGTTTGTCAGCCTCGGCCTGCTCGGCTTTTCCCAGCTGGTGGATGGACCGGAGATCCTGGCCGCCTTCAACCCCTGGCACGGCTGGCATTTCCTGACCACCGGAGGCCATGCCGCCTTTGTCATTCTCGGAAGTGTCTTCCTGGCCGTGACCGGCGGCGAGGCTCTGTACGCGGACATGGGGCACTTCGGGGCAGGACCGATCCGCCGCGGCTGGTTCATGCTGGTCTTCCCCGCGCTGGCATTGAACTACCTCGGCCAGGGCGCCCTGCTGCTGCACCGCCCGGAGCTGGCGCACGCGCCGTTTTTCCAGATGGCGCCGTCCTGGGCCGCGCTGCCGATGGTGCTGCTGGCCACCGCCGCCACCGTCATCGCCTCCCAGGCCCTCATCACCGGCACCTATTCGCTCACGCTCAGCGCCGTGCAGCTGGGCTACCTGCCGCGTCTGAACATCCGCCACACCTCCGAGCACGCCCGCGGCCAGATCTACATCCCGCTGGTGAACTGGCTGCTCATGCTCGCCTGCCTGGCCCTGGTCCTCGCCTTCCGCACCTCGTCCAACCTCGCCGCCGCCTATGGCGTGGCCGTGACGATGACGATGCTCATCACCACCGTGCTGTTCTACTTCGCCGCCCGGCACCTCTGGCAGTGGTCCCTGTTCAGGGTCGTGCCGCTCTGCCTGGTGTTCGGCCTCATCGAGGCCGCCTTCCTCAGCGCCAACCTGGTGAAATTCTTTGACGGCGGCTGGTTCCCGCTCGCGGTCGGTGCGCTGATCTTCCTGGTCATGACCACCTGGGCCACAGGCCGCAGGCTGGTGCGCGCCTCCATGGAGCGCAGCGCCCTCTCCCAGGAGACGCTCATTGAAAGCCTCGCCCGCGGCAGGGTGGTGCAGGTGCCAGGCACCGCGATCTTCATGACCAGCACCCAGGGCCGCGCCCCCGTCGCACTGCTGCACAGCCTGAAGCATTACCAGGCCATCCATCAGCGCGTCATCTTCATGACCCTGACCACCGAGGACGAACCCTGGGTGCCGCCGGGAAGGCGCGTCGAGGTCGAGAAGCTCGGTGACAACTTCTGGCGCGTCACCGGCCGCTTCGGCTTCATGCAGAAGCCCAACGTCCCCCGCCTTCTGCGCCAGTGCGCCGGACACGACCTCGAGGTCGACCCCGACAAGGCCACCTTCTTCCTCGGCCGCGAGATCATCGTCCCCAACCCGGCCCCGGGCATGGCACGCTGGCGCAAACACCTCTTCTCGCTTGCCAGCAAGCTCGCCCAGCAGCCTGCCACCTATTTCCAGATCCCCATCGGCCGCGTCATCGAGCTGGGGCAGCAGGTGGAGATCTAAAAACAGCGCTTACCTTTAATAAACCATGCTTCCGATCCAGCCCAAAAGCACCAAGATGTAACGCCAATTTATCTCTGCATTTTTAGTATCTTGACTAAGCTCTGGCCGGTCATCAAACTGAGGCAACCATTTACTGATTAGATGAAGCCTCAGCTCAATCCTCAGACAGATCATTATAAATCAGATCATTCCCGCGACTTCATTGATCTGATCAACGAGGATCATGAACAAGGATACCGCTTCACCTTCTTTGTAGGCGCGGGGCTTTCACGCCCAGCGGGGTATCCTTTGCCCAACCACCTAGGACGGCACTATCTGCCTTATTGCATCATGCGCGCGCTGGGACTCGACCCCCTCAGCGATACTCCTCAGCGAGACCGCTTTCCTCGCTGGGATCCGCGCAGCATTGGATGGCCTCGCATGGATGAGGAGATCGCCGAGCGTTGGTCATGGCTCGAAAAAGGAGGTGTGCAGCATGTGCAGTCAGAACTGCCCGATGCTGAAAAAATGACCCTCATACTTACGAAGTGGCTGACAAAGTACGATGAGGAACTCATCGAAAAGGAGTGTCCGGAGATGAGTCGTGCGCTGGTAGCCTCCGCCCTCGGAGCTCTTCAGGAATGGCGCAGTGCCCTGCGGTTTCTCTGCCAGGTGCAGATGGTAAGTTCAAAGCTGACGCTGGTGCGGCCGGACTATGCCGTGCAGGACAGCATGTTTCAGTCACTGCTCCAGATGTGCGAGCCTGGCCTGGGCCATCGCATGGTCGCCGCCCTGAGCACCGTGCTGCGATGCAACTGCATCGTCACGACAAACTTTGACGACCTTATTGAAAAGGCCTTTGCTGCCGTGCCTCTCTCCCTGGTCACCTTTGAGGTCGCGCAGCCTGCGCCCATGCCGGGCCCGACGATTGTGTGCAGTCAGCGCTCGCTGGTGAAAATGAACGGCGGCAACTTCTCCCTGATCACCAACGAGACGCTCGATGCCGAGCCCACTTCCGACGATCATGAAAGCTTCCTTGGCTACCTGCGCGGGCTCGGAGTGGCCGACAAAGATGCACGCGCCGCCATCATCGTCACCGGAGTCGGCGGCACCGAAAACCGCACCCTTGCCCTTTTCAGGCATGCCATCGAGCGCCTGCCCCATCTGCACATCTACTGGATAGCCTTTGCCCATGACGAGGAAAACAACGAACGAGTCCGGGCTTCGCTGAAGCTAGAACCGCCCTTTTCAAAAAGCGGCAGGCTGGACCGGCGTCTGCTACGCCTCGCGCACAAGGAACACGGCCTCTTTCTGCAGCAGCTCTTCATGCGCATCACGCGTTCCCTGCCCAGCTCGGGCGTGGTTTTCCCAGGCCTCTGGCGTCTGCCTCTGCCCCCCATTATCAACAGGGCTGATGAAGAAGAAATCACCGTGCCCGAGAAGGAGAACGGGAGCAGACCCAAGGACGGCCTCAAGAAGCAGCTCAAACAGGAGATCGCAGAGGCGATCAGCGCCAGCCGCATGGTGCTCGTGTTCTCCACCGCCCCTGAGTCTGCCGTGCGGCGGATCAGTGCGCGCGTGGCCGGGGAGTCTTCTCAAAACGTCGCCTGGCTGGACCTCGACCAGATCGGCAATCCCTGGGGCCTGCTGCTTCGCATCATCCAGATGTCTGCACGCATGCATGGCACGGCGGAAATTCCGCCGGCGCTCGATTTTCATGAATGGAACGAGACCATGAGCGACCAGGCGCGCGATCGTTTCATCGGCACCATCAAGCACATCCTCAGGTGTCACCATGTGCGCCTTTTTGACGACCTTGTCATCTATCTCAACGGGCTGGATGAGATCGCCAGTCATGCGCCCTACGCACCTGAGGGCAACGGCAACATGACCCTCCAGTATGTAGAAAAGCCAGGCATCCTGATCCATCTCTGGAACTGCCTGCATGAGATCGCCGCAGACCGCACCTGCGGCATCAAGTTCGTCATCCTGGGCTCGCTTCAAGAGAGGACGAAAAACGATGACTATTCGGACTCCCCCATCGTCGGCCGCAGCCTGCGAGAGTGGCTGGGAAAAGGCCGTCCCCAGGTGAAGGAGGTTTGGGAGAAGGACAGTCCGCGGCCTTTTGTCAAAAGACGGATTGACGCAGCGAAAAAGTGGCATCGCAATGACCGCCTCCGCATCGCCTTCCTCTATCTCGTCTGTTCATTCCGCTACTCGCGGCACCCCGTGGGCATCAGCCGGACCTTCGGCCGCTATGCCGAACGTGTCAGAAAGGAGACCCCCATGCACTATGAGGAGGCCTTCAAGAAGAGCGAGGAATGGCTGGAGCACTGGATCAAGCCAAGCTCCGACCTTCCGTTTTTGCGCGAAAAGCTTGGCGGCTTGCTTTGGATGCACCCGCGGATCAATGCCGAGCTGCGGCCGCTCCTGGTGTCTGAATGGAAGAAGGCCAGCGGGAACGACCACCCCTATGAGATCCTCATGATGGGCAATCTCCTCGCGCGCCACTATGGACAAATGCTGCTGGCCACCGCCGATCCTCTCGCCGGACTGGAACTCGTCCATCACATGCTGAGGGCGTTGGAGGCGTCCTTCATCCACTGCACTTCAAAACAGCCGGCGCCACCGGCATCACCCCCGAATGCCAGCAACAGGGCGGACCACCCCGCGCCCGAGGCCGACAAGACAGAATCCGAGGTGGAACTGGAGGCCTTGGCCCTGCACATGATCCAGCACGGCATCGTGGCCATCAAGCTGTGCCGTCCCCTGCTGCACCGGCACCTTGCCAGCGACTTTTTGGAAGCCTCGCTGGACGGGCTGGACCAGCAGTTCAAAAAACTGCGCAAAAGCCTGGAAGAAAACAACGCCCCGAAGATCATCCTCGGAAGGCTGCACTTCCTGGAATTGGAGGCTACCATGGCACGTGGTGATGTGTTGCTGCGCTCTGTCCGAAACTCACAGCTGCTTTACTGGTTCGACAACGTCGACACGGGAGATGGAAGCCTTGCAGACGATGTTGAACAGCAAGGAGTTTCACCATCGGCACCTCCAGGCGCCTCGCCGCTGACGCTTAAAGCCCTGGAGTCTGCAGGATGCCGGCCGGAGATCCCGCAGCGCCTCATTCAGCGGCATGAGAGCAGGCGCCTCAAAAAAATTGGGGGCTTCATCCTGGCGCGCCAGCATGCCGATGCGCTGGATGAACTCAAGGCCGTATGGAGAGGTCATGCCTTGAAGGTCTGCAACCAGGAGCAGTCCAAGGCGCAGATTGAAGCCCAGGTTCAGAAAATGATTGAACCCTTGATCTCAAGGCTGGATGGCAGGACCCCGGCCGACCCGGCGCATTCGGGAGATTACATGGCGCGCCAGTGGCTCTACCATGCCTGGACCACGGACTCGCCCATGACCGAGTCAACGATGGAGCACTGGCGAAGGTACCTCGTGCGCGCCAGCATGTGGTCCACCATGCTGATCCTGAATCGCACACAGGCCAAGTTTTTGAAGGATCCCAGCGGCAATCCCCAGGAGCTGCAGCGTGCGCTCAAGGCCGGCATTTGGATCGCCGACTTCGGCCTCGAGATCCTGCGCAACGTTGAGCATTCACGAGACTCCATCACCGTGCATGAGCAGACGCGGCTGCGGTGCCTCATCGCGCTAGGACGTGCCTATGAGGCCGGTTCAACAACCAGACCGCAGAACGGCGACTACCTGAAGCCCGTGATGCGATCCCTCAACGGCCTGCGCGACGCCTCAGCCTGGGTGGAGGAATTTCCATTCCGGGACGCCGATCTGGAAAGGGTCATCATCGCCCTGCGCAGCGCGGAGGTGCGCCTTATCGCCCTGTGGAACGACGTCGGCTTCAAATATCTTCTCAAGGTCATCATGAAGCAGTCTCCAGAGAAGGGAAAATACACCGTTCAGGAGTGCGTGTCGTTCAAGGAGGACTGCAAGCTGGAGCTCGTGGAGCTGCGTGGCAATGGTGAACAAATCCTCTCCTTGCTCGACAGCGCTGAGCAGATTCTGCGCACCCACCCCAAGTCCGTATGGTGGATTTGGATATTCTGGGCGCTGAAGGCGCGAATCTCCGAGTTTTATTTCAGCCTGCGCGCATGGGATGCCATCCAAGTCGGGCCTCATGGCAAAGCCAATGTGGACACCCTCATGCACGTCCCCAACAGCCTGCGAACTGCCTCGCGCGGCGGCATCTTCAGCGCCATCCGCATGCAAGGCATCACGGATCCGCTCCGCATTGCGCGTATCATTCGCAGCCAGCATGGCATCTTCGCCGCGGAGGTCCTGCGCCGGCGCCTGCTCCAGACACCTGACCCCCACGCCAACCGCATCAAGCTCAAAGAACAAGACCTCGCCCGAGGAATGAGAGAAGCTCTCGGAATTTTAGAAAAGCAGATAGGGGCGTATGAAAATTCCAATGCTGACAAAAACCTGATCGAGTACTGCAAAAGTGTTCATCTCAAGACCACCGGCTACATGAATGATTGGGCAAAGCACAATACGGACCTGCCCGATTTCAAAGTCACATCCCTTTAATCTAGGAACGAGCTAATGCTACAAGCGCAGCAACCCACATCCCGCGCCTTCTGCGCCAGTGAGCGGGTCACGGCCTCGAGCTTATCCCCGACAAGGCCACCTTCTTCCTCGGCCGCGAGATCATCGTCCCCAACCCGGCCCCGGGCATGGCACGCTGGCGCAAACACCTCTTCTCGCTTGCCAGCAAGCTCGCCCAGCAGCCCGCCACCTATTTCCAGATCCCCATCGGCCGCGTCATCGAACTGGGCAGCAGGTGGAGATCTAAGCCGCGTTGCCTTAACGCTTTTTTGACGCCTCCGAAGCCGCCTTTAACTCACGCCCCCGCGCTCTGTCCACGAGGATGGGGGTGTCATGATCGACATCGTCTTCCTCGCCACCCTGGTGGTCTTCTTTGCCATCTGTGCCGCCTACGCGGGCGGCTGTGAGAACCTGTAACCCATCCCCTCGCCATGGAAACCTTCCTCGTCGGGTTCATCGCCCTCGCCCTGCTCGCCTACCTGACGGTGGCGATGCTGCGTCCTGAAAAATTCTGACCTCACCGCCATGCAAATCAACGACTGGCTTCAATTTGGCCTCTTTCTCGGCCTTCTCACGCTCATCACGAAGCCGATGGGCCTCTACCTCATGCAGGTGCTCGACACCAACGGCCGCACCTGGCTCGATCCGGTGCTCAAGCCGCTCGAACGCATCACCTACAAGCTTCTCGGTGTCGATCCACAGCGTGAGCAAGGATGGAGGCAGTACACCTTCGCCATGCTGGCCTTCAGCCTGGTGGGTGTCGTCTTCACTTATGCGATCCTGCGGTTGCAGCATGTGCTGCCGTGGAACCCGCAGGACCTGCCCGGCCTCAGCCATCACCTGGCTTTCAACACGGCGGTGAGCTTCACCACGAACACCAACTGGCAGAGCTACGGCGGTGAAGCGACGATGTCCTACTTCTCGCAGATGGTCGGACTGACGTTTCACAACTTCGTCTCCGCCGCCGTGGGCATCGGCATCGCCGCGGCACTGGTGCGCGGAATCAGCAGAACGAACTTCCAAGTTCGTTCTCAAAATCCCCAAACCATAACGAGCTCGGAAGTTCGTTTTACAGCGACTGTCGGCAACTTCTGGGCCGACCTCGTTCGCGGCACTTATTACCTGCTGCTGCCGATCTGCGTTGTGTTTGCGCTCTTCCTCGTGTCGCAGGGCATGATCCAGAACTTTGATCCCTGCACGAAGGCGAAGACACTCGAAGGCGCTGAGCAGGTCATCGCGCAGGGCCCGATGGCCTCGCAGGTCGCCATCAAGATGCTCGGCACCAACGGCGGCGGCTTTGTGAATGCGAACGCCGCGCATCCGTTCGAGAATCCGACGCCGCTGTCGAACTTCATCCAGATGCTCTCGATCTTCAGCATCGGCAGCGGTTTGACTTACTACCTCGGCCGCATGGTGAAGAACCAGGCGCACGGCTGGGCCGTGTGGGCGGCGATGATGATCCTCTTTGTCGGCGGCGTGCTGATCTGCGCCCACTTTGAAGCCGCGGGCAACCCGATTCATCAGCAGCTCGGCGTTGCGGCTGCCGATGGCAACATGGAAGGCAAGGAGGTGCGTTTTGGGATCTTCAACTCGTCCCTCTTTGCCACCATCACCACCGCCGCGTCCTGCGGCGCGGTGAACTCGATGCATGATTCGTTCACCGCCATCGGCGGCCTGGTGCCTCTCTTCATGATGGAACTGGGCGAAGTCGTCATCGGCGGGGTTGGCGCGGGTTTGTATGGCATGCTCGTGTTTGTCATTCTCGCCGTCTTCATCGCCGGTCTCATGGTGGGCCGCACGCCGGAGTATCTCGGCAAGAAGATCCAGGCCAAGGAGGTGAAGCTGGCGATGCTCACGCTGCTGATCCTCACGCTGAGCATCCTCGGCTTCACCGCCTGGGCTTCAGTGAGCGCCTGGGGTGTCGCCGGGCTCAACAACAGCGGTCCGCATGGTTTCAGCGAGATGCTTTACGCTTACAGCTCCGCCACCGGCAACAACGGCAGCGCCTTTGCGGGCCTCACGGCCAACACGCCCTGGTATAACACCACGCTTGGTCTCGCGATGCTCATCGGACGCTTCCTCATGATCGTGCCGATCATGGCCATCGCCGGCTCGCTGGCGGGCAAACAAGCCGCGCCGCCGAGCGCGGGCACCTTCCCGGTGAATGGCGCCACCTTCACCATCCTGCTCATCGGCACCGTGCTGCTCATCGGCGCGCTCAATTTCCTCCCCGCCCTCGCCCTCGGCCCCATCGTCGAACACTTCCTGATGTGCCAGGGCAAACTCTTCTAATCAGGTTCCTCCATCATTTTCAGTTTCACCAAACATGAAAACCTCGCTTCTTGGCCTGATCATGTTTGCACCTCTGGCTGTCTCGGCAATCGCTGACACACCGAAGGTGACACTCAAAGGATTCCTGGACACTTACTACGGACACAGCTTCAACAACTCCGCGTCCGACCGCCGTCCGGCCTTCCTCTACAATCACACCACGACAGGTGAGGCCGCAGTCAATCTCGCCCTCATTCAGGCGGATCTTGATGGCGGCTGGTATCGCGCCAGCCTCGGCCTGATGGCGGGCACCTACTCGCAGGAAAACCTGGCCATCGAACCTGATGTCCTGCAGCGCATCTATGAGGCCTATGCGGGGGTCGCCCTGAACCATACGCGGACGCTCTGGCTCGATCTCGGCGTCTTCACCTCCCACATCGGCTTTGAAAGTGCGATCTCTGCGGACAATCCCACACTGAGCCGCAGCCTCATGGCGGAAAACTCACCCTACTACCTCGCTGGTGGTCGCCTGACATGGAAACCCGATGAGCAATGGGAACTGGCCGCCTTTGTCCTCCATGGCTGGCAGCGCATCCAGCCGTTGGATGGCAACAGCCTGCCGGGGTTTGGCACCAAGGTCGCATGGAAGCCGCATGATGGTCTCACGCTGAACTGGAGCACCTATGTCGGAAGCGAGTTTCCTGATGACCAACGTCGCATGCGCTATTTCAACAACCTCTTCGCCCAGGTGGCGCTCACGAGTTCCGTGAGCCTGTTCCTTGGCTTTGACATCGGCTGGCAGGAACGTGCCACCGCCGGGCATGACACTTGGTGGTCTCCGAACATGATTGTCCGCTGGAAGCTGAATGATCGCTGGGCCACGGCCTTCCGAGTCGAGCACTACAACGACGGCGCGGGTGCGATTGTCAGCCTTCCCAACGGCACGGCGCTCACTGGCTTCTCCTTCAATTTGGACCGCCAGATTCACCAAAACATCCTGTTCCGCATTGAGGCTCGGCATCTCTACAACGGCACGCCGGCCTTCCAGAGCGGAGGCTCGCTCGTTCGCAATGACACCTCCCTGCTGGCATCACTTTCCTTCCGCTTTCCTTAACCTCTTCACCCGGTCATCCGTCACTTAACCTATCCATCCACGGCCTTCGAGTCGTCCTGCCATGTCCCACAAACCCACCTCTCTCTTTGATGCTTCCATCCTCGTGCCCGCCATTGGCGGCGCGTTCCAGAAGCTTGACCCACGCCTGATGGTGAAGAACCCGGTGATGTTCGTCACGCTCATCGGCGCGGTGCTCACCACCCTCAGCATCTTCACCGCCAAGGCTGACCACGGCTTCATCTCTCAGCTTTCCATCTGGCTGTGGTTCACCGTGCTCTTTGCCAACTTCGCCGAGGCCGTCGCCGAGGGCCGCGGCAAGGCGCAGGCCGATTCCCTGCGCAAAGCCCGCAAGGACACGATGGCCCGCCGCCTCAAAAACGGCCAGGAGATCGCCGTGCCTGCCCCAGCGCTGGAAAAAGGCGACATCGTCGTCTGCGAGGCTGGTGATGTCATTCCTGCCGACGGCGAGGTCATCGAAGGCATCGCCAGTGTCGATGAAGCCGCCATCACCGGCGAGTCCGCGCCCGTCATCCGCGAGAGTGGCGGCGACCGCAGCGCAGTCACCGGCGGCACCAAGGTCATCAGCGACCGCATCGTCATCCGCATCACCTCGGAAAAGGGAAACACCTTCCTCGACCGCATGATCTCGATGGTCGAAGGCGCGAAACGCCAGAAAACACCGAATGAGATCGCGCTGACCATCCTGCTCTCGGCGATGACGCTGATCTTCCTGCTCGTGTGCATCACGCTGAAGCCCTTCGGCATCTATTCAGGTGTTGAGTTCACCACGCCGGTGCTCGTCGCCTTGCTCGTGTGCCTCATCCCGACCACGATTGGCGGCCTTCTGAGCGCCATCGGCATCAGCGGCATCGACCGCCTCATCCGCCGCAACGTCATGGCGACCTCCGGTCGCGCCGTCGAGGCTGCGGGCGACATCGATGTGCTCCTTTTGGACAAAACCGGCACCATCACCATCGGCAACCGCATGGCCTCCGACTTCCGCCCCGCGCCTGGCATCACCGAGCAGCAACTCGCCGACGCCGCCCAACTCGCCTCGCTGGCCGATGAAACGCCTGAAGGCCGCAGCATCGTGGTGCTCGCGAAGGAGAAGTTCAACATCCGCGGGCGCGAGGTCGCCGCGCCGCATGCCACCTTTGTGCCTTTCACCGCGCAGACCCGCATGAGCGGCGTGGACATCGGTGGCCGCAGCATCCGCAAAGGCGCCGCGGATTCGATGAAGGCGCACATTGAAGCCCTCGGCGGCGTTTATCCGCCGGACGTCGCCAAAGCCGTCGAAGCCGCGTCACGCGCAGGCCGCACACCACTTGTGGTTTCCGAAGGCAGCCAGGTTCTCGGAGTCGTCGAGCTCAAAGACGTCGTCAAAGGCGGCATCAAGGAGCGCTTCGCCCAGCTTCGCAAAATGGGCATCAAGACCGTCATGATCACCGGCGACAATCCGATGACCGCCGCCGCCATCGCCGCCGAGGCCGGAGTTGATGACTTCATGGCTCAAGCGACTCCCGAAGACAAACTGCGTCGTATCCGGGCCGAGCAGGCCGAGGGCCATCTCGTCGCCATGACCGGCGACGGCACCAATGACGCGCCCGCCTTGGCCCAGGCCGATGTCGGCGTTGCCATGAACACCGGCACCCAGGCCGCCCGCGAGGCCGGCAACATGGTCGATCTCGACAGCAATCCCACGAAACTCATCGAGATCGTCGAGATCGGAAAGCAGCTGCTCATGACCCGCGGTTCGCTGACCACCTTCAGCATCGCCAACGACATCGCCAAATACTTCGCCATCATTCCCGCGATGCTCATGGCCACCTTCCCGGCCATCTCGCCGCTGAACGTCATGGGCCTCGCCAGTCCGCAGAGCGCCATCTTGAGCGCCGTGATCTTCAATGCGCTCATCATCATCGCGCTGATCCCGCTCGCGCTGAAAGGCGTGCCGTATCGCGCCATGGGCGCAGCTGCCGTGCTTCAGCGCAACCTGCTCATCTACGGCCTCGGCGGCATCATCATCCCCTTCGTCGGCATCAAGGCCATTGACGTGCTTATCACTACCCTGCGGCTCGCGTAGCAAAGTGGTCCGCACAGGACTACGAGCAAACGACAGTAAGCAAAGTACGAAATGGTGCTGGAACGCCCATTTTAAGGGCTTCCGGAGCACAAACACCTGCCGCAATTGACACTTCGGCAGGTGTTATGCATGACAAAAGCACGACAAATCCGGCTCCCCACTCACGGTGTAGGGGTAAACCTTTCGCCATGGTCAAACAAGGCTCGGCAGCAGTGCCCATCTATAGGGGCAATATTCGCGGATCCCAACGCTTTACGGTGGCTTTCTATCGGGACGGCAGAAGGATGCGACGGACTTTTAGCAGCTTGAATGCCGCCAAGGAGGAAGCACGATTGCTGGCTCTCAACATCCAGCGGGGCATGAGTTCGGACAATTATCTCCGCCCGCAAGACCGCGAGGCGTTCCGAGTTGTGTGCGCCATGCTTGAACCCTTTGGGCTGCCTCTGGTTACCGCAGTGGAGGAGTATGTGCAGTGTCGGCGCAAGCTGGGTGAAACATCCTTGATCACTTCGGTCGATGAGCACGTGCGCAGGTCCAAAGGATTCACAACAGGGGTGTTGGTATCAAAGGTGATTGAGGAATTTATTGCCGCGAAAAAGCAGGATCGCATGAGCACGCATTACCTGAAATCACTGCAGAGTATCCTCAAACAATTTGGTCAGGCTTTGCCGGGCGAAATCGCCAGAGTGACCACTCAGCAAATTGATGCTTGGTTGCGTTCGGGAGATTACTCAGCTGTTACGCGCAACAACCGGCTCAAACGCGTTAAACTGCTGTTTGGTTACGCTCGGCAAAGCGGCTACCTGCCGAAGCGTGAGCCGACGGCAGCCGAGGAGCTCAAGCATCGCAAGCAGGGGGACACTGATGTTGGGATCTTTAAGCCTGAGGAGTTTGAGTTGTTGATGAGAGCGGCTCCGGCTGCACTCATCCCAGTGCTTGCTATTGGGGCCTTTGCTGGGCTGCGCGCAGCGGAAATTGCCCGCCTAGATTGGAGTGCGGTGGACTTGGGGCGCAGGATCATTGAATTGCGAGCCGGGCAGGCCAAGACAGCATCGCGGCGCATCGTGCCCATCAGCGACAATC
>JBIIRD010000098.1:0-16331 GCA_044341745.1 Prosthecobacter sp.
CGGAGCAAGATGGCTACTCTGCTGGCGCTCATCCGCAGCCCTCTCCGCAAACCACCCGCCAACGCTCAGGCGAAGCATCGTGGCCATCTCGCTCCGTCGAGATGAGCTGCACGCCCCGAATGCTCAACCGTCCACGATGACCCAGCCGTCTGCACTTCGGCGCAAGCACTCCGTCTGCGCTCAAGCGAAACCAGGCCCGCATACCGCTCCGCCGTGCCGGACGATTTCAAAGCTCGGAAGTTCCGCGTGCCTGCGCCAGCCTTTCGCTCATCTTGCGGAGCAAGATGGCTACTTTGCTTGCGCTCATCCGCAGCCGTCATGACATCGTGAGCAATCACCCGGCGCTTGCGGCTGACTTCACTTCTTCCCTTCCCCGGCCTTGTCCTTCGCCTTGCCTTTGCCCTTGCCCTTCCCGGGGCCTTCGGGGTGGAGTTCCTCGCCCCAGTCGTTGCGGGCGGGGCCGACCCATTCGTCCACGTAAGTCGTGGCGGCCCAGTCCTCCCACTGACGGATCAGGTGCTGGCTGAGAGCGGGGAACTTGGTGATGAGGTCCTGCTGCTCGGTGCGGTCCTCGTCGATGTTGTACATCTCCCAGGGGCCCCTGAACTTCTTCACCAGCTTCCACGGACCGGCACGCAGGGCGCGGTTGCCTTCATGCATCCAGAAGATCGGCTTCACCCGGTGCAGGGGCTCGCCACGAACCGCAGGCATGAGCGAGACGCCTTCCATCGGCAGAATGCGCCGGCCCTTGAACTCGGCCGGATACACCGCGCCGGTGACGTCACAGGCGGTCGCCATGACGTCGATGAGATGCGCGGGCTGGGGCTCGAGCTTGGAGCGACGCGCGGCGTCAATGCCCGCCGGCCAGTGCATGATGAGCGGCGAGCTGATGCCACCTTCATGAGTGAAGTGCTTGTAGCGACGGAAGGGCGTGTTGTTCAGGGTCGCCCAGGTCATGCCGAGGAAGACATTGCTGTCCGGGCCGCCCAGATCCGTGCCCTGGGTGATGCCGCGCGGGCCGCCCTCGGCGTTGCCCCCGTTGTCGCTCAGGAAAAAGATGAGCGTGTTCTCCAGCATGCCGCGCTCCTTCAACCCGGCGATCATCCGGCCGACGCTCTGGTCAATGCAGTCAATCATGGCGGCGTAGATGGCCATCAGGTGGTCGTAGCGATCCTGGTCCTCCGGGCTGAGCGAATCCCAGGCGGGCACATCCGGCGGACGCGGCGACAGCGGCCATCGGGCATCGACGATGCCCAGCTCGGTCTGACGACGATGACGGGCCTCGCGCAGCTTGTCCCAGCCGATCTTGTATTTGCCACGGTACTTGGCGATCACCTCCGCCGGTGCCTTCAGCGGGAAATGCGGGGCGCCATGGGCGAAGTACTGGAAGAACGGCTTCCCCGAGGCCTTGGCGTCGTCGAGAAACTTCAGCGCCCAATCGGTGAACATGAAGGTCGAGTACCATTCGCCGCTGCCGACCTCGGGTGAATCGGCCGCGACCTTGCGCCCGTCCAGATAGACCCACTTGCAGGCCTCCTTGCTGCGTTCCTTCGGGAAATAGAGCTCGCCAAACTGCGTGGTGGCGGTGCGCTGGAAGCCGCGTTCCCAGGGCGGCGTGCCGTTCTGCTGACCCAGGTGCCATTTCCCAACAATGGAAGTGTGATAGCCCGCCGAACCAAGCACCTCGGCCATCGTGACGCAGCGGTCGTGCAACCGGGCGTGGGTGCCGTTGGACTGTGGCAGGTTCAAGCCGTCGAGATAGCCCATGCCCGCCTGGTGCGGGTAAAGGCCGGTCATGAGCGAGGCTCGGGTGGTGCTGCAGCGGGCGGTGTTGTAAAACTGGGTGAAGCGCACCCCGCCGGCCGCGAGGGCATCGAGGTTCGGCGTCGGGATCTCACCGCCATAACAACCGATGTCGGAAAAGCCCATGTCATCGACCAGGATGACCAGGACATTGGGACGACCGGACTTCGCCTCAGGCTTGGGGCTGGCGGCGCCGTCCGCCGCCACCGAGAGCGGCAGGGCCGACAGCAGGACAGCGGGGAGCAGGAATGAACGGAGGCGGGCGGGCAGGCAGGGTTTCATGACTTGGCTTGCTCAGGAGACGGGTGGAAGACCGTGAACTTTCCCCGCAATGCCACCAGCACCTATCTCGTTTCCACCCCCTTGCGTTTCGCCCCCCTGCCCTGCCCCTAACCAGCTATCCACCATGCTCCGCCCCTTGCGAACCCTTGGACTCCGTTTCGGACTCGCCCTTCTCCTGCCCGCGTTTTCCGGTCTGCTGCCGGCGGCCGAGACCCCGAACATCATCGTCATCATGGCGGACGACCTGGGGTATGGCGACCTCGGCTGCTACGGGGCCACGGCGGTGCAGACCCCGAACATCGACCGGCTTGCGGCCGAGGGTCAACGGTTCACCAGCGGCTACTGCAGCGCCTCCACCTGCACACCGACGCGTTTTTCTCTCCTGACCGGCACCTATGCCTTTCGGCAGAAGGGGACCGGAGTGGCGCCGCCCAACGGGCCCGCGCTGATCAAGCCCGGCACGGAAACCATCGCCACGCTGCTCAAGAAAGCCGGTTATGCCACGGCGGTGATCGGCAAGTGGCACCTGGGCCTGGGCGATCCGAGGCCGGACTGGAACGGCGAGCTGAAGCCCGGCCCGCTGGAGATCGGCTTTGACCACTGCCACCTGCTGCCGACCACCAACGACCGCGTGCCGCAGGTTTATGTGCATGACCATCGCGTGCTGAACCTGGACCCGAAGGACCCGCTGTGGGTGGGCGACAAGGCGCCGGATGAAAACCATCCCACCGGCATCACGCACCGCGAAAGCCTGCGCATGAACTGGACCCACGGGCACAACCAGACCATCCATAACGGCATCGGCCGCATCGGCTTCTACACCGGCGGCACGGCCGCGCGCTTCCGCGACGAGGACCTGGGGGATGAGTGGGTGAAGCGCAGCAACACCTGGATGGAGGCGCACAAGGACCGGCCCTTCTTCCTGTTCTACGCCAGCCATGACATCCATGTGCCGCGCATGCCGCACGAACGCTTCCAGGGCAAAACCCAGCTCGGCTTCCGCGGCGACAGCATCGTCGAGTTCGACAGCGGCGTTGGCGAGCTGATGAAGACGCTTGACCGTCTCGGGCTGGCCGAGAAGACCCTGGTCGTGCTGTGCTCCGACAACGGCCCCGTGCTGGACGATGGTTATGCCGACGGCGCGGTGGAGAAGCTGGGCGGTCATCAGCCCGCCGGCCCGTTCAGCGGCGGCAAGTACAGCGTGCTGGAAGGCGGCACCCGCACGCCCTTCATCACCCGCTGGCCCGGCCGCATCAAGCCGGGCGTGTCCGACCAAGTCGTCTGCACCGTGGACCTGGCCGCGAGCCTGGCCTCCCTCACCGGCACTCCCCTTCCTGACAACGCCTGCCTGGACAGTCACAATATCCTGCCCGCCCTGCTTGGAGAGCCTGGCGCGAAGGGCCGCGACCACCTGCTTCAGCAGGACAACAACGGCACCAACCTCGGCCTGCGCGTCGGCGACTGGAAGCTCGTGCGCCAGAAGACCAAGGGCAAATCGCAGGCCGTGGTCAGCCTGCGCAAACGCGGCGACGCGGGCGGCCTTTACCAGCTCTATCATCTGCCGGACGATCCCGCCGAGCTGAAGGATCTCAGCGCACAGCATCCGGAGCGCGTGAAGGAGATGACCGCCCGCATGGACGAGATCGTCGCCGCCGGCCGCAGCCGCTGATCCCGCCTGCTTCAACTCACTTCACCCCAGCCCCACCCTCGATTGCCATGCGTACCCTGCTCTGCCTCCTTCTGCTCACCGGCGCCCTCCAGGCCGCCGGCAGGCCTAACGTGTTGTTCATCATGGCGGACGACTTCCGTCCCGAGATGGGCTGCTACGGCTCCCGCGCCCTGACGCCGAACCTCGACCGCCTGGCGGCACGCAGCGTGCAGTTTGACCGCGCCTACTGCCAGCAGGCCGTGTGCAACCCCTCGCGCTCCTCCCTGCTCACCGGCCGGCGGCCGGACAGCCTGCGCCTGTGGAGCAACGGCACGCATTTCCGCGAGCTGAATCCGGACGTCACCACCCTGCCGCTGTGGTTCAAGGATCACGGCTACACGACACGCTGCGTGGGCAAGATCTTCCACAACTGGCACACCACCGAGAAAGGCGACCGCCGGTCCTGGAGCGCGGACGAGTTTCTACACTACGCCAACCACGGCCATGACAAGCCCCTCGTCTCCAGGGAGCCGCCGCCCAACCTGGCCACGCTGAACCAGCATCGTGGCTACAACAGCACCGGCATCACCGAGTGCCGAGACGTGCCGGATGAAGCCTACTACGACGGCCGGGTCGCCACCGAGGCTGTTCGCGTGCTGGGCGAGGTGAAGGACCAGGAGAAGGGCTTCTTCCTGGCGGTGGGCTTCTGGAAGCCGCACGCCCCCTTCAACGCGCCGAAGAAATACTGGGACCTGTATCAGCGCGACCGGCTGCCGCCTCTGAACAACGCCAGGCCGGAGGGCGCCCCCGAGCTGGCCTTCCACCAGAGCACCGAGATCCTCGGCCCGCCGGACAAGCAGACACCGGTTTCAGCCGAGCAGGCCGCCGAGATGCGGCACGGCTACTTTGCCAACATCAGCTACATGGACGCGCAGATCGGCCGGGTGCTCGACGCCCTGGAGGCCAGCGGCGCCGCGAAGAACACGATCATCGTCTTCTTCGCCGACCATGGCTATCACATCGGCGAGCACGGCCTGTGGGGAAAGACCTCCGACTTCGAGTTCGACGCCCATGTGCCGCTGCTCATCAGCGACCTGCGCGAGGAGCATCGCGGCAGCCGCACCAAGGCCCTGGCCGAGCTGGTGGACGTGTTTCCCACGCTGGTCGATCTCTGCGGCCTGCCGAAGCCGGCACAGCTCGAGGGCGACAGCCTGGTGCCTGTGCTGAAGGATCCCGCCCGCAGCGTCAAGAGCGCCGCCTTCACCCAGCATCCGCGCCCGGCCTACTTCGACCGCGAGCCCTCCAAGCAGCCGAAGGCGATGGGCTACAGCATCCGCACACCCGAGGTTCGCTACACCGAGTGGCGCGACTGGCAGACCGGGGCCGTGGTGGCGCGCGAGCTTTACCTCACCGAGCAGGACCCTGCGGAGCTGAAAAACCACGCCGCCGACCCGGCGCAAAAGGAGCAGCTGGAGGAAGCGGAGAAGCTGCTGCTGGCGAAGTTCCCGAGGAAAGGCTGAGCGGCGGCGGACTTATCTTTTGTTAGGGGAGGAGGGGAAGCTTCGAGCTTCGGATTTCACGCTTCCTTCAGACCGTCGCCACATGTTCGCGGTAGAGGCCGCCCATCAGGGCGCCGAGGGCCCAGTTCATCTTGCCGGGAGCGATGTTGCCGCGGGTGAAGAGCGTGATCGCATAGGGAGTGGCGCCGTGATAGAAGAACAGCGCCTCGTGATCCCATTCGCCGTAGTTGCCGGTTTTGCCGCCGGCATAGGTGATGTGGCGTGGCAGGTAGAGGCGGCCGAAGCCGTACTGGTCGCGCCGCATCGCCTCGAGCAGCAGCTCGCAGCCATGGTCGAACCGGTAGTTCACGCAGCGATCGAAGAACTCCGCGTAGAAGCGCGGAGAGAGCTGGTTGCCGAGGATGTTGCTGAAGGGCAGCTGGTGCCGCCAGCGGAACGACGCCTCATCGGCCGGCGTCAGGCGTGAATGAAGCGCCATCCAGGAGGAGTTCAGGCTTTTGTCGCAGACATAGACGATGTGCATGAACTCCTCGTAGCTGCAGGCCCCCTGGCGTTTCTCGAGCAGCATGGCGGCGATCGGCGGCTTGGGCATGGAGCCGCCCATGAAGAGCTGGTCGGCCTGGTGCTCGGCGAGGTAGCGTCCGGTGTGGAGATTTTTCACCGCGTAACCGACGCGTGAGTCCGTGCGGAAGGTCCGGTAAAGGCGTTCGATCTGCAGGGTCCAGGCACGGCCCTGGCCGCCATAGGGCAGGTAGCGGAAGCGTGCGCCCGAAGCGAGGAAGCGCTGCTGGAACTCCCACTTGGCCAGGTTGCGACGGGAGCCGCCGTCGAGACCCGCTCCGCCCGGGCTCACGCAGCCCGCCAGACCTGCCGGCAAGGCCAGCGCCAGACGGCGCAGGCAGTCGCGGCGGGTGAAGGAGTCGGGCATGCCGCGAAGGATAGCCAGAGCCTGGGGCGCGAAAGGGAAAATCCCGTGCGACGGGCGGCTTGTACGCACATTTGCGTCTCAGGGAAGATCGCGGATTTCTCTGTGGTTAGGCCTGGCGCGGGGATCGGGACGCTCTCGATTCCGCAGGTGTTCTCAACGGAGCGCGGAACTCCGATTCCGCAGCAGGTTTGAGCGCAGGGGGATGTCTGGCATAGGCACGCGTTTCCTTCGGAGATGACGGGCCCTTCATCGTGTGGATGGAGGTTGAGGGATGTTTCGTGCGCAGGGGCGGACCACCCGGCTGCGGATTTGGAAATCCGCGATCCGGTGCTGGCGCGGGGATCGGAACGGAGCGTAGACATTCCTTTAGTTAGGCGCTGACGCGGGGATCCGACGAAAAACAAAAAGGCGGCGTGGAAGGCTCCACGCCGCCTGGGATTCATCTCGCGTCGATGCCGGTGATCACTCGGCGGTTTCCTTGGCCTTGGCTTTCTTCTTCGCAGGCAAGGATTTCGCCTCGGCATCGTCACTGGCCTTGGGTTCGGCGGCCACCTTCACTCCGCCTCTCTGCTTCACGGCCGTGTTCACCTTGATCACGACGTCCTTGCCGTCGCCGTCCGACTTCTTCAGGATGCCGCCGACCCAGAGACCGGGCTTCAGTTCATCCGAGGTGAGGGCGGTGTCGCCGTGAACGATCTCCGTGTCGGCGGTGAGGGCATACTGTCTTTTTTCCGCATCTGGCGCGTCACTGCGCACGATGGTCAGGGTTTTGGACGTGGCCTCGACAATCTTGCCATAGAGCGGGTAGGTGTTTTTGGGGGCTTTTTTCGCGGCGGGCTTCGAGCCTTCGGCCGTGACGGGCGCCTTGGATTCGGCGGCGCCGAGGTGGATGGAGGGAGTGGCGGCCGTGAGCGCCACAAGGAACAGGATGTGTTTCAGTTTCATGTGTGTTTTTGAGGATGTCTTTAATCCTGTGTCACGGTCACAGGCCTCGAATCTGTAAAAGACGCCCGGGTAAGACAAGGCGACATTGCGCATGAGCAATTGTGCATTCGAATTTAATGCACCGCTCTGCAGCGCCGAGTTTCTCGGTCGGCAGCGACGCGATGAGCACGAAATGATGTGGCCTCCGTTCAGCGACGTTGGATCTGGAACAAGGGCGTGGGCAATCGTTCGCTGGTGAACCAGAGCGTTCGGCCATCAGCCCCATAGCACAGCGCCTCCATCTGGGGCAGGACCGGCAGTTCGATGAGACGGGCCGATTTCTTCGAAAGCTCCTGCAGAGGATCGGCGGGCTTCAGCGTCCATTCGTGAATGAAGCTGTAGGTGCCGATGGCCAGGCGGGTGGCGTCCGGTGAAAAGTCACCCGCCGTGGTCATGCAGGCATCGTGGGGGCGCTTGCCGAGATGGGCCCTGGGCGGGAATTCCAGATCGGTCAGCTTTTCGAGCACCATCGGGCTTTCGTCGCCGGGCTGTTCAGGGAAGGCGTAGACGCTGCTGTGCCCCTGCGGGCTTTTGGTCACCAGGTAAAGGCGACGGGTGAGCGGATGCACCAGCAGCACCTCGGCATCATGACGGCCATCCGGGTATCTGGCATGCCAGCGCCTGGGCTTGTCGGAGAGGATCTCCTTGTCGGCCTGTTCGGGCAGGGGCGGCTCGGGAATCTCATAGACCGTGATGGCCGGGCGGACGTGCAGGTTGTCGCCCGTGTCGGCGACGAACAGCCGCGCCCGTCCGTCAGCGCCCCTGGCGGAGGCGATGTCCTCCCAGTCAAAGTTCACCGCATCGGGCAGGCGCACCTTGGCCCGGGTCCGGCCGGTTTGATCGATGGCAAACAGGCAGGGGTCGCTGGCGGAGTCGTTGAGGGTCCAGAAGACATCGGGAACGAGGAGGCTGGGGGCGAGTCCGGAGCTTTCATTGATGCGTTTATCCTTCAGCACGGCCACCTGCTCGGCCTGGGGACGGTCCGCCTCCTGAGCCAGGGTCAGGAAGGCCGTGCAGACGACGACGAGGAGGAGGGCTGGGAGGAGCGGTTTCACATCAGCCGAGGGAACGGGCGGCGCCCGGGATGAGGCGGTTGTAATGGAGGTTCACCCGGTTGAGGAACCACTGCCAGGTACCCCGGGGCCTGCCACCGTCCATGAGGAAATGCGGGCAGTTCTTGTGGGGATCCTTGATGTAGGGGCTGATGCGCGGCCAGTGATAGTGCGGGACCACATGGTTCAGCGGGATGCCATAGGTGTACATCAGGTAGGCGGCAAGACGGGCCGTCTTGTCGATGGTGAGGCCGATGTCGTTGCCACGGTGCTCGCACATCTCGATGCCGATGCTGGTGTTGTTGCCGGGGCCGTCGAAATCCGCGTGCTCGCCCTGTTCCCGGCAGGGGAGGTGCTGGATGGCGATGTTGTCCTGGACGGTGAAGTGCCAGGTCAGGTAGCCGATGCGGTTGCCGCCCTTGCGCCGGGGGGCACGGAGAGCGCCGCGCCGCAGGGCGAGGGCATGGTTGAAGGCGTTGCCCGAGTAGTTCTGGGTGCTGTGGATGGTGATGTACTTCGGCGTCATGCGCCGGTAGATCTTCCTGCCGGCGGTGCCTGCGGGGATGAGGTCAACGCTGAGGTTGACCTCCTTCAGGAGCTGGTCGGGCGTCACCCGGCCGAGCTGGCCGTCATGATAGCGGGACTCCCACTGGCCGATGCGAGAGCGGTTCGTCGGCGTGGCACAGGCGGCGATGATGACCGCAGCCATCAGCAACGCAGGCGTGACAAGGCGGGCGAAGGCAGGATTCATGGGGCTCGGCATTATGGCTTTTACACCGCGTTTGCCAACAAACGCGCATAAATTTTACCGATGCCTCCCGAAGTCACTCTGGAAGCTGCATCTCACCGATTGCCAAAAGGGCGGAGTGTACTAATCTAATCGTCTTGAGGCGGCCCGTCCGCGTTTCAGTTTGACCTAGAGAATGATGAGATTGCCCCAGACATCCTGTGTCCTCCGTCGTTTTGGTCCGGCGTTTTTCGCCCTTGGTCTCGCCACCGCCCAGGCGGACGTCACCCTGCCCCAGGAATCCGCTGGCAAAGGCGGTTTCTTCAAGCGCATTTTCGGGGGAGGCGGACAGGAAGCCCCCCCGCCCTCCGTCCCGGAAGCTCCTCCACCGGCTCCAGCACCGGAAAAGGTCAAGGAGACGCCCAAGGCCAGGCCGGCGACGGTTTCCCAATCCGGGACATCCTCCTCGTCGGGAAAGCGTGAAAAGATCACCATCAAGCCCAAGGGCACGGTGACTCAGAGCAGCTCGGGCAAAGGCTCCGGGTCATCGACCGCGAAAAAGTCCTCCGCTCCAGCCAAGCCCGTCGCGTCGCCCGCCAAGGCGCCGGCACCCGTCAAAAAGGAGGAGTTGGAAAAAGCCCCGGCCATGGCTGAGACCAGGTCAGGCGACGGAGAGTTTGGCAATGATGATGACGACAAGCAGACGAAGGCAGCGCCCTCTTCTGAATCCTCCGCCCCCAGCCAGCCCCTGCCGGTGAACACCAAGAGCACCGGCTGGCAGATCGTCAAAATCAGCGGGCGTGACTACGTGACCGGAGAGAGCATCCACAGCTTCTACCGATTCAGTTCCTACAAGGTGGACGGCAAGCATGTCTGGCTGCGTTCCAACAACCTCATCCTGAAGGCGACCATCGGCAGCCAGGAGATGCTGATCAACAACATCAAGTTCATCCTCAGCTTCCCCGTGCAGGAATCCGGCGGTCGGGCGCTGTTCTCGAGGCTGGATCTCTGCAAGCTGATCGATCCCGTGCTGCGCCCGACCTACATCACCGACGCCGAGCCTTTTGACACCATCGTGGTGGACGCGGGACACGGCGGCCATGACGTCGGCGCCCGCGGCGTTTATGGCTACGAGAAGGACTTCGCGCTTAAGATGTCCTACTCCGTGCGCGACGCCCTGCAGAAGAAAGGCTTCAAGGTCATCCTGTCCCGCCCGAACGACAGCTTTGTCACCCTGGGCGGACGTGTCGCCATCGCCAATGCCACACCGCGCAGCATTTTCATCAGCCTGCATTTCAACTCCGGAGGCAGCGCCGCCACGGGCATCGAGACCTTCGCCCTCACGCCTCAGGGCAGCGCCGCCAGCCTGGAGCGTGGCGGTGGCTTCAACGCCTACGGCCTGACCGGCAACTCCCACGACTCCGCCAACATCGCCCTCGCCACCGCCGTGCATGCGATGGTGATCAGCCGCTTCAAGTTTGTCGACCGCGGCATCAAGCGCGCCCAGTGGAGCGTGCTGACCGGCTGCAAGCGCCCGGGAATTCTATTCGAGGGCGGGTTCGTGACCAACGGCAACGAATGCCGTCTGATCGCCTCGGACACCTACCGTGCCTCCGTGGCGGGAGCGATCGCCGACGCGGTGGTGAACTACCGCACCGCCCTGCGGGGCGCGATGACCAAGCAACGCTGAAGGAAGAGACGGAGAGCTGCATTCCTGCGAGCTCGAAAAAAAGTATCGCCGCCGCCCTGGCAAGTCGTGTAATGTTTCTAATAATCATTGGAAACGCCCGACATGCCCGCCCTTCTCGGACAGCATCTCAAGGCCGCCCGCGAGTCACGCGGCCTGAGTCTGCCCGACGCCTCACACGAGACGCGCATCCCGGCAGGCAGGTTGATCCTGCTTGAACAGGACAATTACGCGGCCTTCGGCTGCATGACCTATGCCCGCGCCTTTTTGCGTCAATACAGCGAGTATCTTGAGGTGGATGCCCGGGAGGTTCTCGACGGGCTGCCTGGTGCCGTGCTGGGCGGCCCGCGTGACTACCGCTATCTGACGGAGAGCCATGGTCCTTGGGTGCTGCCCCGAGGGTCGAGCTTCAGCCAGGACAGTTCCCGGCTGGCCCAGCCCAGCCGCACGCCCATGCTGGCCGGACTGGCCACCTTTGTCCTGGTGCTCATTGGATCGGGAGTCTGGGGACATTACGCCCTCAGCGGACGCCAGAACGCCGAACGCACCCTGCCGTCCGCCGGCTTGGAGGGACCGCCCCAGGGGCTCGCCACTACGGCCAGCGGCAGCCGCCAGCTCCCGATGGCCATGCGCATCGTCAAAGCCGTCCCGGTTTCCGAAGCGGAAGATGGAAAAGTGATCGCTGGAAATACCGGGGGCATGGAGTAAGCCTCGGGCATGCCTCCGCCTCCGACCACGCCCCCGCCCAAACGCGGCTGGTGGATCGCACCCCTGATCATTCTGGTGCTGTTCATCACCGGCGTGGTGGTCGCCTGGCAGTCGAACGAGATCGCCCGTGAGCTGCTGGCGAAGTCCTTCATGACCCTGGCGGGCTGGCTGGCCACGCCCTTCATCCTGGAAACGAGCGCCGCCATCACCGGCGTGATCATCGTCCTGACCTACAATGAATGGCGTCGCAGCAAGGAAGGCCCCGAGTGGGTGGAGATGGAGGTGCCGGACAAGCCGGACGCCTCCCGCAGCACGGCCGAAAAGCAGGGCGAAGCCCAGGATTGATCAGTCCTTACGGCTCACCTTCAGAAACTGCACGGCGTCGGCGATGACCACTTTGTCAGGTTCCGTGCCTTCATTGCCCACCCGCACCCAGCCTGCCCTGCCGGCGGCAAAACGAAACACCCCCAGCGAACGAAACAGGTGCCCATGGGCAGGCTGCTCCTGCTGGTTGATGCGCAGGGTGGTCTCGCCTTCCGCATGATGAATCGTGACCGGCGTGCGGGTCGAACGACGAACATTGAAGCAATGCGCGAGCCGCACCTCATACAGGCCTGTCTCCGGGATCTGCGGCGTGAAGGTCACCGACTTGCTCCCCTTGCCCGACTTCATGTCGTGCAGATACCCCAGGCCGACATACGGCGGCGTGTGTGTGGAATACTGCCAGTCGCCCACCAGCTCGGCCTGGGTGTCATCGACCACGATGCCCGGCAGCACCGTCGGATCCGGCTGGATGAACTTCACCATCTCCGGCCGGTCCACCTCTCCGGGCGCGTGGCTGTTAGGCAGAGCCTTGGGGTGCGGCTTCAGGGTCTGCCCCGCGAGGACCACGCCACCAAGCATCAGCAGCAGCAGGCAGGACAGAACAGGACCGGGCTTCATGCCAAAGGTGGGACGGATGGCAGAACAGGATCAGGCCGAGGCTTCGTCATCCTGCAGGTAGGTGCGCCCCTTGTAAAAGCAGGCCACAACCATGAAGAGGACCGTCGTCACGCTGGTGACCTTGAGGAAGAACCACCAGTAGTTGGCGCCGCCCAGGTTGGCCGCCTCGCCGACCTTTTCGATGTAGGCGTTGACCCGGGCCGTGAAGAAGTTGCCGAGCGCCACGGACATGAGATCCAGGGACATGACGAGGGATTTCAGCCGCCTGGGCGCCTGGGTGTAGCTGAACTCCAGGGCGGTGATGGAGATCAGGATCTCGGCGCTGGTGATCAGCAGGTAGGACAGCACCTGCCAGCCGATGGAGGGGCGCAGGCCGGCGCTGATCTGCTGCTCGATCCAGCCCGACACATAGATGGTGGCCAGGGTGAGCAGGAAACCGACCCCGATGCGGCGCAGCGGCGTGAAATCCAGCAGGCGGCCCAGCTTCGGGTAGATGACCAGGGTGAAGAGGGGGATGAGCACCAGGATGAAAAACGGGTTCACCGCCTGGAGCTGGGCCGGATTGAGCTGCAGGCCGAAGACCTTCAGGTCCATCTTCGTCGCCTGCTCCACCCAGGCCGAGGTGCTCTGGTCAAAGATGCTCCAGAACGCCGCGATGAGCATGAAGAGCGGAATCAGACCGGCCAGGGCGCGCAGAAACTTCGGGTCGCGGAGGTCGCGCAGGAAACCCGCCCGGTCCGCCGGCACATGGGCGAAGGTGTTGCGCCCCATCCAGAACACCACGGTGGCGATGAACATGAGAATGCCCGGCACCCCGAAGGCCACATGCGGCCCGTACCATTCCAGCAGCAGCGGAGTGAGGAGCTGGGACACCACGGCGCCAAGGTTGATGGACAGGTAGAACCAGTTGAAGGCCCTTGAGAGCAGATGGGCGTTGGTGGCGGCAAACTGATCGCCGACATGGGCGGAGACGCAGGGTTTGATGCCGCCCGCGCCGATGGCGATCAGCGTCAGGCCGACGACCAGGCCCGAGCGGGTGTTGTCGATGGCGAGCGCCAGATGGCCCAGGCAGTAGACCAGCGAGAGGGCGATGATGGTGCGGTACTTGCCCAGCCAGAGATCGGCGATCAGCGCCCCCAGCAGCGGGGTGAAATAGACGCCGGCGATGAAGAGGTGCGTCCACTCCTTCGCCTTGGCCTCGCTCATCAGGTCGGCCGCTCCCTCGTGCGTGACCAGGGCCGTGGTCATGAAGAGGTAAAGGATGGCCCGCATCCCGTAGAAGCTGAAGCGCTCCGCCAGCTCGTTGCCGATGATGAAGGGGATGCCGTGCGGCATCGTGGTCAGCGGAGCGGGCGTGGTGCGGTAGGCCATGAGGGAAGGCGGCATTCACACCAGAACACCGAGGCAAAGACAAGTCCGGGATTGCCGCCGCGCCCGTGAAAAACCCTGTTTTTGCGTTTTGCTTGTCCTCATCAAAAGCTAAGCTGGCGGCGGGTCGGCCGGAGTGGCCGCTCGACGGGATCGCTTCGGCGGTTCGCAGACGAGAGGAAAGTCCGGACACCACAAGGCAGCATGCCGCGCGCAAGCGTCGGAGGCCCCGGGGCAACCCGTGGTCATGGAAAGTGTCACAGAAAACAAACCGCCCTCCGAAGCTCGCAAGAGCGAAGGGGGGTAAGGGTGAAACGGCGGGGTAAGAGCCCACCGCTCCAACCGTGAGGAAGGAGGCACGACAAACCCCATGCGGTGCAAGACAGAACAGGAGAAACGGCCCGCCTGGCCGCAAGTCCCCGCGAGGGGATGGATAGCTCCGGGTAATAGTCGCATCCTGCGCAGGCAGGGGGCGGCCCCGCGAGGGGTCGTCAGATAAATGGTCACACCGTCGGTCGAAAGGCCGGCGGGACAAAATCCGGCTTATGAAGGCCGACCCACCCCTTCTTTTTTCCTTCCTTTCTCCGTCCAGCCGGTGAAACACAAGCCAGTTCAGCCCTCCGCTCCAACCTCCAGCGAGGCACCGTTGAAGGCTGCCGATGACCCGCTGGTCGCCGGCTTCCTTGAATTCATGGAGGTCGAAAGGCGTTCCTCGCCCCGCACCCTGGAGAACTACGACCACGCCCTGAGCGAGTTCCGCAGCCGTCATCGCGGCTTCAGCACCTGGCAGGCTCTCTCCGCCGACGACTTCCGCCAGTATCTCTTTGAGATGATGAAGCGCGAGCTGGGCCGAGCCACCATCCGGCTGCACTTCGCCGCCCTGCGCTCCTTTTTCAAATGGCTGACCCGACGCCAGGGCTGGACCAGCAACCCGCTGCTCGACGTCCAGCTTCCCAAGCAGGAGAAAAAGCTGCCCGTGGTGCTGACCCAGTCCCAGGTCCTGGCCATGCTGGAGCTGCCGCTGAAGCTCCCCAAAAGCCCCCGGGACAGCCTTTGGGCGCCGGAGCGTGACGCCGCCATCCTGGAGCTTTTTTATTCCACCGGCATGCGCCTCAGCGAACTGGCCGGCATCAACGTCGAGGACATCGACAGCTACAGCGACACCGTCCGCGTGCTGGGCAAGGGCCGGAAGGAGCGGCTGCTGCCCGTCGGTGGTCCGGCCATGCAGGCCATCCAGCGCTACCGGCAGAAGGCGGGCGTGCACAACGGGCCGCTCTTCCTCAGCAAGCTGCGCCGCCGCATCACCTCGCAGGCGATTGATGATGTCGTGAAGAAATACTGGCGGGCCAGCGGCCTGCCCGTCCACATCACCCCGCACAAGCTGCGTCACAGCTTCGCCACCCACCTGCTCGACAACGGCGCGGACCTGCGCAGCGTCCAGGAGCTGCTTGGTCACGCCAGCCTCAGCACGACGCAGATCTACACGCACGTCTCCACCCAGCGCATGAAGGAAGTGTACGAGGCCGCGCATCCCCGAGCATGAGGGGGCTGCGAGATCGGCGATCCCAAAACCAGGGCGGATCCCGAACAAAAAAAGAGCCGCTCGAAAGCGGCTCTTTGAATGGATGAATCCGGTCTGCCTTGAGAGGCGGAGGCTTTTACAGCTCGTCCTCGACCAGCTCGATGTTCTTGCCGCCGATCTTTTCCAGGAGGGCCTTGGTGCCTTCCTGGCTGAACTTCGGATCGCGGGCCTCAATGCAGACGAAGAAACCGTCATCGGAGAACTTGGCGAACTGCTTCGAGGCGAAGAGAGGGTGATTGAGGCGGGGCAGGCCCATGAGGGCGAGCAGGCCGAACAGGGTGGTGAAGGCGCTGAACAGGATGGTCAGCTCAAACATCACCGGGAAGAAGGCCGGCAGCGTCCAGATGTCCGTCGGCTTGGCCTGGACGATGGTCGGGTAGGTTTCCGCCAGCGTCTGAAGGAAGCCGAGACCGATGCTGGACCAGAAGTTCGTCTGGGTCAGGGTCTGAAGCGTGAAGGCCACGCAGGTGCCGGTCATGCCGCCGACGAAGACGAGCTTGGGCAGGATGGACTTGGGGTTGCCCATGGCCTTGTCCATGCCGTGGATGGGGAAGGGCGTGTGCACGTCCCAGCGCTGGTAACCGGCGTCGCGGACATGCTCGGCGGCATGGTAGAGGTCGGCCGCGCCGTCGAATTCGGCGAGGTATCCGTGGACTCGTTTAAGGGTGCTCATGACAGGAAAATCGGGGACGTTGGAACGGATCAGGCGGCGACGGCTTCACGGGGGACGTGGCGGTCCGGATAACCCATGAGGTCCTCCTCCTGAACGCCTTCCTTGCCGTGGTCGTGATGATGCGGGTCGCTCTGGGGCAGGACGCCCTTCACTTCACCGATGGCGATGACCGGCAGGAAGCGGAGGAAGAGCAGGAACAGCATCATGAAGAAGCCGAAGGTGCCGAGGAAGGTGTACTTATCGACCCAGGTGGCCTCATAAGTGCGCCAGGAACCGGGGGTGAGGTGACGCTCCAGGGTGGTGGCGATGATGACGTAGCGCTCGAACCACATGCCGGCGTTCACGCACATGCAGACGAACATGACGACCCAGAGGTTGTGACGGAAGGGACGGTACCAGAAGAGCTGCGGCGCGAAGACGTTGAATC
>JBIIRD010000046.1:0-44674 GCA_044341745.1 Prosthecobacter sp.
CGAGCTGCTCCGGCGAGCCCCAACCTATTTTGTGGCCAACAGTGTCGCCGTCCGGCAGATGGATGAAACAGAGCGCGGGCTTCCTCTCCAGGATGTAAGGGACGGCACGCTCAACCACGCCCCGGGCAGGCACGAGCTTCTTCTCCTCGGTGGCAGGCACGGGCTTCTCATCATAGACGCCGCCGCAGTCGAACAGGTCGATGGTGCCGGGCTTCCAGAGGTGGCGGAACTTGATCTTGCCGCAGAACAGGGCCGTCGAAGCGGCGGGGTTGGCCTGCCTGGCCAGCTCAAAGACCGTCGGCACCTTCACCGCGCCGCGAATCGGCAGGTAGTCGTTCCAGTCCACGCCGTGCTTCGCGATGTCCACGCCGGTCAGCATGGAGGTGTGCGAGGGCAGGGTCTTGGAAGGAAGGATGGTGCTGGCCTCAAACGTGTGCGCCCCCTCGGCCACCAGCCGCTGGAAGTTCGGCATGTCCGCCTTCTGGAGGATGGCCGGGTTGCCACCGTCAAAGCTGATCACGAAGACATGCTCGGAACGCGGGGCGGCGCTGGCAAACAGGGGCAGGAAAACAAGGGCGGTGAGTCGGCGGAACATGATGAAACGAACTGACACAAACGCGGCGGACCGCCTCTTCATCCAGACTTTTCCACCGGCCCGAAGTTTCCTGTCTCAGATGGCCGACTGCTCCGATGCATGGCGGGCGGGCAATGAAGCATGGCACCCGATCGACTCGTCCCGGCCCGGCCTCTCACCACCACGCCTTCTTCAGCAGGCGCACCTCGGCCGGGTTGTCCGTCAGTCCAGCCAAAAGTTCGGCAATGCTCCGGGCCTGACCCGGGAGCACCAGGCCGGGCCGGATGTCCGCCAGCGGCTGCAGCACGAAGCGCCGCTGGTGCAGACGCGGATGGGGCACGATCAGCACCGGATCCCCGCTGACAAAATCACCCGCATAAAGCAGGTCAAGATCCAGGGTGCGTGGTGAGTTTTTCTCACGCAGCGCCGGACGCCCCATCGCCTGCTCGACCGCCTGAAGCTGCTCATGCAGCTCACGGGGAGAAACGGCCGCCTCCATCTCGACGACCGTGTTTAGAAAGGCCTGCGTTCCCGGAGCACAGTCCACAGGGTCCGTTTCATAAATGCCTCCCGCCATCACCGACGATGGCCGGATCCTTACGACCAGCATCTCCAGCCCGCGCTTCAGGTTCGCCTCCCGGTCTCCAAGATTCGAGCCCAGGGCGATTCCGAAACGATGCTTGTCGGTGTATTGCAAAAGAAGACGTGGGTTCTCGGTTGTTCGGCCAAACCATCGTCAACCACAGTCATCAACCGTCAACCATCGTCAACTTTCCCCGCCCTGCCTCACTTCAGCCCGAGCACGTCCTGCATGTCATACAGGCCCGCCGGCTTTCCAGCCAGCCAGCGTGCGGCACGCACGGCACCGTTGGCGAAAGTGTCACGGCTGCTGGCCTTGTGGGTCAGCTCCACGCGCTCGCCGACATTGGCGAAGATGACCGTGTGATCCCCCACCACGTCACCCCCGCGCACGGCATGCACGCCGATCTCCGCCTTGGTGCGCGCGCCGACATCGCCAAAACGGCCGTGGCGGCAGTCGCTGTCATACTGCAGCTCACGCACGTCGGCGAGGATCTCCACGAGGGTGCGGGCGGTGCCGCTGGGGCTGTCCTTCTTCAGGCGATGATGCATCTCGACCACCTCCAGATCGAAGTCCGGCCCGAGCAGCTCGGCCGCCTTGCGGGTCAGCCAGAAGAGCGTGTTCACGCCGACGCTGAAGTTCGAGGCGAAGACGATGGGGATGCTTTTGGAGGCCTCGCGGATGGCGTCCAGCTCCTCGTTAGTGTGACCGGTGGTGCCGATGACCAGGCTCTTTCTCTGCTTCAACGCCTCGGACAGCAGCTCCGTGGTGAAATGATGCGAGGTGAAGTCGATCACGCAGTCGGACTTGCCGAGCGCCTCGGGAAAGGAGTCCCCGAGGTCGATGGCGGCGCCGACATCCACGCCCTGGGCCTGGGCGGCTGCAAGCACGGCCTGGCCCATGCGGCCTTTGCATCCGGTGACGAGAAGTTTGAGGGAGGACATAAGAAAAAGCGGGCGCGGAGGGTGGAGGGCGGCGGCAGGTTTTCAACCGCAGAAACGGAATCATGCAGGCCCATGGTCAGGGCAGCCGGCCTTCGTCGACGTCAATGTAATGCGCAATGGTCTGGATGTCCTCGCGGTCGCCGAGGCCTCCGTCCGCCTTGCGTTTGGCCAGGATGGCGGAGATGTGGTCGTTCCAGCCCAGCTTGGTCGTGTAGTAGTTCCAGACGAGCCTGTCGGTGTCATTGAGCAGCCGCCCGTGCTGCTGGCACCAGTCGAGAATCTCCTCGTCCGTGCCGCCCTGCAGCACCCGCGCTTTCAGATCCTCATAGCCGACATGCAGGAACTCCACACAGGCGCCGTCCGAGCCCTTGCCAAGATTGGCATGCAGCTCATCCCAGAGCCTGCCCTGGGCGTGCAGGCGGATCTTGCCCAGCATGCGGGGGAAATACTTCAGGCCGGAGGTCTCCTCCAGAGGGCTGCACGGCAGGGTGGCGGGGTCGGGTTTCGCGGACATGCGTCATGCCTTGCCGGACAAGCGCGCTTTGTCAAACCCGCTCCCAGGCGCCGTCGTGCCGGGAAATGCGCCTAACCAAAGTGGCATCCTCCATTTAAACCCGGGCCGGAACGGCGTATTATCCGGGAAATCCACGCCCGTCCCGCCCATGTTCACCTTCACCGACCAAGGCTCCGTCACCACCTGCGATGGTGTGTCGCGCCGTGACTTTCTCTCCGCCGGCGCGCTCAGCGCCATCGGGCTGACCCTGCCGGGCTTTGCCAGGCTCAAGGCCGAGGGCCGTGTCGATGCGAAGAAGAGCAGCAAGTCCTGCATCATGATCTTCAACCTCGGCGCGCCGAGCCAGCAGGACCTGTGGGACATGAAGCCGGACGCCCCCAGCGAGATCCGCGGGCCGTTCAAGCCCATCCGAACCAAGAGCAACGCGTTTGAAATCTCCGAGATCCTGCCGCTGCACGCGAAGATCGCCGACAAGTTCAGCCTTGTCCGCTCCTGCTACCACACGGCCGCCGCCGTGCATGACACCGGCCATCAGATGATGCAGACCGGCCGCCTCTTCACCGGCGGCATCATCACACCGCACGTCGGCTGCGCCCTCGAATTCCTCCAGGGGCGGCGCAGCGACCTGCCCTCCCACATCGTCCTGCCGGAAACCATGGGCCCGACCGGCGGCAACATGCCCCATGGCCAGGACGCCGGCTTCCTCGGCAAGGCCTACGATCCATTTGTCCTGAACTCGGATCCCTCCGCCAAGGACTTCAAGGTGCCCGACCTGCTGCCGCCCAAGGAGATCAGCGAGGTCCGCCTGGAACGCCGGAAGCAGCTTCGCGAGCTGGTGGACAGCAGCGTGCGCAACTTCGAATACAGCGAGCAGGCGAAGCTCATGGACTCCAACTTTGAGTCCGCCTACCGCATCATGACCAGCACCCAGGCCCGCGAGGCCTTCGACCTCACCAAGGAGCCGCTGAAGGTGCGCGAACGCTACGGCCTCAACCGCTTCGGCCAGAGCTGCCTGCTCGCACGCCGCCTCGTCGAACGCGGCGTGCGCTTCGTCACGGTCAACACCTTCATCACCGTCTTCGGCGAGATCACCTGGGACATCCACGGCTCCAAGCCCTTCACCAGCATCGAGGGCATGCGCGACATCGTCGCGCCGATGTATGACCAGGGCTACACCGCCCTCATCGAGGACCTGTTCCAGCGCGGCATGCTCGACGACACGCTGGTCACCTGTCTGGCCGAGTTCGGCCGCACGCCGAAGATCAACCCCGCGGGCGGCCGTGACCACTGGCCGAACTGCTGGACCGTGAACTTCGCCGGCGGCGGCGTGAAGGGCGGCGAGGTCATCGGCAAAAGCGACGACATCGGGGGTTATCCCACCGAACGTCCGGTCGCCCCGAAGGAAATCGTCGGCACCATCTACCAGGCGCTCGGCGTGGACCTTCACACCGAGCTGCCCGGGCCGCAGGGCCGGCCCTTCCCGGTCGTGGACTTCGGCACCCAGGCGATCCAGGAGCTGTTTGCCTGACAGGCTTAAGGTTCGAGTGCACAAACCTCACCGCCCATCTGAATCACCCGCCACAGGTGCATCGCCGCCTCCGCGCGCGACAGCGGATAGTCGGCGCGCTTCAGGCCGTGGTCGGTTCCGTCCACCAGCCCGCTGGTGACGGGCAGCCTCAGCCGGGTCAGCCAGGCGTGCAGCGTCGCCCAGGCCGCAGGCTGGTCCGGCAGAAACTTGCCGGCGAGTGGCGCAAAATCACCCCAGCTCACCATCGCCTCGATTTCACGACGATCGGGATCCTCCGCCGGCACGTCGCCATACAGGGGCTGCCCGTGCTTCGGCCAGTCCTTCGCGCCCGGCAGCAGGCGGCAGGTGCGCACGACCAGACGCGCCAGCTCCCGACGCGTCACGGTTTTTTCCGGGCGGAAGAAGACATCCTCCGGCTCCGGCTTCCAGACGCCGCGAACCGAAAGCATGTTCACGGCTTCAAAATGGAGGTCGTCCGGCGTCAGATCCTGCCAGGGCCAGAGCTGGAGGCCCGGGCCGCCGTGGCCGCGTGCCAGGCTGAGTTGCAGCTCCCGCACCCGTGCAGGATCGGCCACCAGCCGGCGGGGCGCGGCTTTTTCACGCAGGCTCATCGCCGCCAGCGTGGCGGCCGCCTGGCCGACGTGCATCATCTGGCCATGCAGTCTCAGGGCCGACTGCACGACGCTGCTGACGCCGATGTTCTTCCCGCAGCCGAGCAGCCCGTCCATCTCCACCGGCACCAGGCCGCGCAGCGGCAGCACGGCGCGGTCCGTGTCCGTGTGCCAGCCGCGGTCCTTGGTGTGGATGAACTGCCAGGGGCCGTTGTGGTCACCGGTCAGGTACTTCCGCCGCGTCGGGTGGAAGTCGATGTTGAACTGGAAGGCAAAGGCGGCGTCCTGCGGCATCAGCCTCGCCCACATCGGCTCGCGCGTGGCGGCGCGGATGTCCTGCTCGCGCAGCATGTGCACAGCCTCCAGTCGCAGGCCTTCACGCACATAGGGCTTGGGCGGCAGGTTGTCCGGCGTGCCAAACTCCTCGGTCAGACGCATGTAGCGGAAGGACTGGGGGAAATCGCCCACGCGGTCATGCACGGCCGTCTGCAGATGATGCAGCACGCCCAGCGCATGCTGCTTCGCATCTTCAAAGATGATCCGGCGCTGCGCGGGCGTGAGATGGACGATGTTTTTCTTCGAGGCGCCGGGCTCCGTCCTCTCCAGAGCGTCGAGCACCCGCTGCGGGAGCTGGCAGAGCGGATAGTCCTGCACAGGGTAGTTGATGAAGGTGGCCTCCGTGCCGGGCTCGAAGCCGTTGTGCCAGCGGTCCACCAGCCGGCGATGCGTGTAGGGGCTGTTGCCGCTGGGCGAGTAGATGCCCGCGCTCATGTCGCTGTCCACCCACGGGGCCCCCTTGTCGAGAGACTTGAACGAGGCCGGGTCATAGGTTGGCGGACGCGGCACGGTCGCATCCCTGCCCAGTGTCTCCCGCAGCACGACGCAGTAGGAGATGGGGTTCATCTCCTGGGCGCCCGCCTCATCAAAGGCCTCCGGCGCGCTTTCTTCGCCGAACCGCGACTTTAAATCCGGACCCGCGCCATATTTCGCCCCGCTGAGCCGGATGACATCACCCCAGTCCGAGGAGTCGAGCGTCAGGGGCGCGCGCACTTCACAACTCTCGCCCAGCCGTGGCTCCGGGTACACCTTGTCAAAAACCACGCCGGTGACGGTGCCGGACTTCACGTTGACATGCACCGGCTCCCAGCCTCGCAGCACCCGCACCTGGGATGAATGCTCGCCCAGCCAGGCCTCGAAGATGTCCGCGGCGGCCTTTGGCTCGATCGTCTCGGTGCCGCAGAAGGCGTTGCCGGGGCAGGCCTTGCCATACTTCGCCGAATTGTGCGCGCGGATGCGCCTGACCATCTCCAGGAACAGGCCGCTGCGCGGAAAGTTCGTCCGTTTGCCGTTCACCACGATCCATTCATCCAGGCAGCCCACGCCCTCGGCGCTGAACTGGCCGCCCAGCCAGGTGATGTCGTTCACCAGCACGATCCTCCTCACGCCCAGGCGGGCGGCCTGGATGGCCGCCGCGCAGGCGGACTCGCTGCCGCCGACGATGAGCAGGTCGGCCTCGATGACTTCGGCCGGACAGCTTCCGGCAACCAATAACGCGGCAACAAGCAGGGTGAGTTTTCTTTTCATGAGCAATTTCAGGCGGCGACGGCAAGGTCCACAAACAGTACGGAACAGGCGGGGGCATTGTGTGGGGTGACTTCAAGAGTGTTCCGTCCCTCACGCAGCAGGCCTGCGGGCACCGTCCAGGCCCGCAGTTCATCCGGAGCGCCCATCATCGATGGGTAGGGCACGGGAAAGGGTTCTGAAACGTCGGCGGACGCGGCGACGGCCTCGCCGTTGAAGGCGGCGCTCCATGCCGAGGCGCCGAGCCCTGCATCCGCCTGGATGCGCACACGGGCGTCCTTTGTCCAGCCGCCGGCCGGAGCCGCGAGTTCCAGGTTGAACTTCGCCACCCTGCCCGGCTCCATTTTGCGCGGCACCTGCAGCGGCTTCATGCCGGGCGCCCTCCAGCCGGAGGCGATGAAGGCATGCTGCGGCGCGCGTGCCAGCACCCCGGGTGAGCGCAGGTCCCCAAGCGCCTCGAAAGGCGGCTCGCCAAACGGCCCGCGCCCCTCCCCCTGGCCATGCCGGCGGTAATAGGCGAAGTTGAACAGGCTGATGCCGTCCGCACCCCGGGCATAGGCGAGATGCGCGCTGGTGTGCAGATGCTCGCGCGTGGCACGTCGGAACGGGAAGACATCATATCCCGCCTGCACCTTGTCGCCCTTCCAGAGCGTGTGGCAGAGCTCGAAGTACAAGGCCGAACCCATGGTTTGTTCGCGGATCGCCGCCAGGTCATGCTGCTGCGTGGTGAAATAATGGTCGGAGGCGTTCACCATGTCGAGACCTGCGGCGACGAGCGCCTTCAGGTCGAGCCCGAGCACGTCCAGGGCGGGCAGGTGGCAGGGCACGCGGGCGCAGAGCCAGCGCTCGGGGCCAAGGAGGCGGCGCACCTCCTTCACAAAGGCCGTCATGATGGCCCGGCGCTGCTCCAGCGGCGTCTCCGCCTCGCGGAAGTAGCTGTAGAAGCGCAGGAAGTCGAGCTCCAGCCCGTCCATCTCGTAGCGCACGCACAGTTCACGGATCATCGCCAGCTTCTGCCCGCGCACCTCCGGCACCGCCCAGTTCAGGACCAGGTCGGCGCCGCGCAGGGAGCCGGGCCTGATGCGATGCTCCGGATGTTCGGCATACCAGCGCGTCACGCTCATGCCGATGCTGCCGCCCGGCCGGTCTCCCGGCTTCGGATCCACAAGCTCCTTGTGATGCGCATCGTTCATGCGCAGCGAGATGAAGGCCGCCCGGCCCTTCAGCCGGCAGCGGTCGATGAAGACCTGCACCAGGTCGCCGCCGTTGAGGACAAAGCGTGAGAACGAATCCGGTTCCGTCCCATAACGGCTGCGCACCCATTCAAAGTGCTCCTTCAACGGCAGCACCCCGCCCGGCCAGAGCGGCACCACGCCCAGGCCGGGCTGGAGAAAATGCGCGTCCACCAGGCCGGACACCTCGTCCACGGAGGCCTCCAGCATCGCCGGGCGAAACGGCTCGTGCTGCCGGTGATACGGACTGGTGCATGAGGTGATGTTCGTGAGATCGTTGCTGTAGAGAACCCGGAACGGCGCCCTGCGGCCCGCGCCTGCGGCGGCCAGCGGGGCGGCGGCGAGGGTCTGCAAAAGGCGGCGGCGTTTCATGGCGGTTGAACAAAAGGTGTAACACAGTCCTCCGCCTCGTCATCATCCCTGGGCCGCGCGGACGCCCGGGCGCATCAGCGCCGCAGCTCGAGGTTGTCGATCAGGCGTGCCTTGCCGAACCAAAAGGCCAGCAGCGCCACGGCATGATCCTCAACCCGGGCCAGCGGCTGAAGGCTGTCCGGATCAACGATGCTGACGTAATCCTCGCGGCACAACGGCGCGTTGCAGGCCACGTGTTCACGCATGGCCTGCAGCAGGCGCGGGACGTCACGCTCGCCGGCCAGCCAGGCGTCACGGGCCTTGAGCAGGGCGGCCTGCAGGGCGGGCGCCTGGGCGCGCTCCTCCGGCGAAAGGTAGCGGTTTCTTGAGCTCATGGCCAGGCCGTCCGGCTCGCGCACGGTCTCCACGCCATGAACGACGACGGGGATGTCGAGATCACGCACGAGACGCCGGATGACGGCGAGCTGCTGGTAGTCCTTCCTTCCAAACAGGGCCTCGTCGGGCTGCACCAGGTTGAAGAGCTTGGCGACCACCGTGCACACGCCGTCAAAATGACCCGGCCTGCTTGCGCCGCACAGGACGGCCGACAGCGAGGACTCGGTGATCTTGATGCTGCGGTCCGGGTGGTAGACCTCCTGCACCGGCGGGGCGAACACGAGGTCGGCGCCCGCCTCCTCGCAAAGCCGGAGGTCCGCCTCCAGGGTGCGCGGATAGCGGTCAAAATCCTCGTTAGGCCCGAACTGGAGCGGGTTCACAAAGATGGTCGCCGCCACGCGGGCCGAGTCACCGGCCATGCGGCGGGCCTCGCGCACCAGCCGGGCATGGCCCTCATGCAGCGCGCCCATGGTGGGGACAAGGAGGACGCGCCCCGCCTGGCGGCGCCAGGCGCGGAGCTCATGGACGGTTTCAAGATGGATCATGACTTGAGGTCGCGGGACTGGAAGAACGCCGTGCCGACGATGAAAAGGCTGAGGTTGACCGCGGCGATGACGGTCATGCTGCGCAGGATGACCGCCCAGGGGATCTCGGCCTTGAGGGCGAGCGCCCAGGCGCTGATGTGCTTGGTGAGCAGGAACTGGTCGTAGCTGTCCATGAAGCCCGTCTCACGAACGATGCGGTCGATGAGAAAGTACGTGAGCGCGCCGATGGTGGCGGCGGCGGGCTTCATCGGGAAGCAGGAGAAGAAGAACGCGATGCTGGTGACGACGGTCATGCTGAAGGAAACCAGCAGCGTGCTGAGCACGAAGCGCCGCAGCCCCTCCCCCCAGGGATAGAACTCCAGAATCGCGGGATCCAGCGTGGCGACGAAGAAGCCGCCGCCCCAGCCCTTCAGGACCAGGCCCAGCAGGAAGGAGGTCCAGACGATGAACTGGATGAGCAGGAAGGTGTAGCCGACGCAGCTGAGATACTTGATGCCCAGCAGCCTGACGCGGCTGATCGGGCGCACGAGCAGCAGGCGGTAGTGCCCGTCCTCGCCCTCCTTGGCCACGATGTCACCGCCGACAAGCGCCAGGTAGATGGCGCCGAGCAGCAGCACGGACAAACCAATGATGATGAAGGCCAGGGTGAGGCAGGAGTCATACTGCTCAAAGGACTGGCCCTGGCGCGCGATCAGCCAGGCCAGGCGCCTCTCCCCGTTGAGGAACTCAAAGAGCAGCCAGATGACCAGCTCGAGGGCGATGAAGGCCACGAAGCCGATGTAGGTGCGGCGTCGGGCGAAGAGCTTCAGCAGCTCGCTCTTCCATTGATGAAAAAAGAGGGTCATGCGCCGGTCATGCCAAGGTAGAATTCTTCCAGGGTGGGCCGGTGGGCGGTCCAGGAATCGACACGTGCGCCGGCCTCCACGATGCGGCGCAGCATTTCATGCCCGCTGAGGTGTTCGGGCAGTTCCACCAGGCTGGTGACGGGATCGACCGTGGCGCCGGCGGCCTGCACCGCCTCACGAGCCCTGGCAAAGTCCCGGGTCTGCAGCTGAAAGACCCGCTGCCTCTTCTGCTGCGAGGGCACGACGCCCTCATACATCTTCCGGCCCTGCTTCAGGATCACGCAGCGATCGCACATCTGCTCGACCTCGGCGAGGAGGTGGGAGTTGAGCAGGATGGTCATGCCGAATTCCGAGCGCAGTTTCAGAACCAGTTCACGAAACTCACGGATGCCCTCCGGGTCCAGGCCGTCGGTCGGTTCATCCAGCAGCAGGCACTTCGGCCTGGGCATCAGGGCCTGGGCCAGGGCAAGGCGCTGCCGCATGCCATGGCTGTAGGTGCGGGTCTTGTGATGCGCACGCTGGTCCAGGTTGACCAGCTTCAGCACACGCCCCACCTCGGTCTCGTCCCACCAGCCCGAAAGCGAGCAGAGCACGCGCAGGTTCTGCCAGCCGGTGAGGTAGTCATAAAAGTGCGCCGCCTCGTAGATGGCGCCGACCTGCCCAAGGGCTCGGGCGCGCTGGCTCTGGACCGAGCAGCCGTTGATCAACACCTCCCCGGCGTCCGGCCTGACCATGCCGAGGGTGATGCCGAGCACGGTGCTTTTCCCGGCGCCGTTGTGACCGAGCAACCCCAGGATTTCACCCTGCCTCATCTCAAAGCTCACGTTGTCCAGCGCAAGGCGCCCGCCGTTCCAGCGCTTGGTGAGATTGCGAACTTCGAGGATGGCCATGGGAGATGGGTGGCGGACGGCTCTTTAGCTGACAAAAAGCCCTGTGAAGCAGGAACTTCACAGGGCTTTTGATGACGAATTGCTTCGCCGTGGGAGGTCTCATGCGAGACCCGTCAGCTTACTTCTTCTTGGCGGCCTTCTTAGCGGCCTTCTTCGGAGCAGCAGCCTTCTTGGCGGCCTTCTTCGGAGCAGCGGCCTTCTTCGGAGCGGCGGCCTTCTTCGGAGCAGCGGCCTTCTTGGCGGCTTTTTTTGCAGCTTTCTTAGCCATGGTATGTGTGTTGTTGTTGGTTGCTTTGTTGTTTTGTTTTGCCGTGGAACCGGCTTTGCCGGCACCGCGGACAGGTTTCCCGGCAGCGGCCTTCGCAGCGGCACGCTTTTCCTCGAGGGCAGCCTGCGCGGCGGCAAGGCGGGCAACGGGGACTCGGAAAGGACTGCAGCTCACGTAGGAAAGCCCCACCTGATGGCAGAACTTCACGGAGTCAGGATCGCCACCGTGCTCGCCGCAGATGCCCAGCTTGATGTCAGGGCGGGTGCTGCGGCCTTTTTCGATGGCGGTCTTGATGAGCTGGCCGACGCCGGTGGTGTCCAGCGTGGCAAAGGGGTTCTTCTTGAAGATTTCGTTCTCCGTGTAGGGCATCAGGAACGAGCCCATGTCGTCACGGCTGATGCCGAGGGCGGTCTGGGTCAGGTCGTTGGTGCCGAAGGAGAAGAACTGGGCGGTCTGGGCGATTTCGTCCGCCGTCAGGGCGCCGCGGGGAACCTCGATCATGGTGCCGACCATGTAGTCGAACTTCACCTTCTTCTCGGCCATGACGGCCTTGGCGACGTTGTGGATGATCTCCACCTGAAGGTCGAGCTCCTTCTTGAAGCCGACGAGAGGCACCATGACCTCAGGCTTCACCTTGATCTTCTTCTTGGCCACATCGGCGGCGGCCTCAAAGATGGCACGGGCCTGCATGGCGGTGATTTCCGGGTAGGCGATGCCGAGACGGCAGCCGCGGTGGCCGAGCATCGGGTTGAACTCGTGCAGGGCGGCCACACGGCTCTTCACCTTGTCGACGGACACACCCATCTTCTTGGCAAGGTCGGCCTGGGCGGCCGCTTCATGCGGAACGAATTCGTGAAGGGGCGGGTCAAGCAGACGGATGGTGGCAGGCAGGCCGTTGAGGGCCTCAAAGATGCCGGTGAAGTCCTCACGCTGGTAGGGAAGCAGCTTGGCAAGAGCCTTCTCACGGTCGGCGACGTTGTCGGCGAGGATCATCTCACGGACGGCGTCGATGCGGTCGCCTTCGAAGAACATGTGCTCCGTGCGGGTGAGGCCGATGCCCTGGGCGCCGAACGCGATGGCGTTTTCGGTCTGCTCGGGGTTGTCAGCGTTGGTGCGGACCTGGAGGCGGGAGACCTTGGAGCACCAGCTCATCAGCTGCTTGAAGTTCTTGAACTTCTCGGTGGCCTGGGCGGCGTGGTCGTTGTGAAGCAGTCCGGTGACAATGGAGGAGGGACCGGTCTTGATCTTGCCGCCATAGATCGTGCCGGCGGTGCCGTCGATGCTGAGGCTGTCCTTGCCTTCCTTGAAGACCTGGCCGGAAATGGTGACGGTCTTCTTGTCGTAGTCGATTTCAACGGCGCTGGCACCGCAGATGCAGACCTTGCCCATCTGGCGGGCAACGAGGGCCGCGTGGGAGGAGACACCGCCCTTGGCGGTCAGAATGCCTGCGGCGGCGATCATGCCGCGAAGGTCTTCCGGAGAGGTTTCGTTGCGGACCAGCAGCACGGTTTCGCCTGCCTCGGCGGCGGCGGCGGCGCGGTTGGCATTGAGGTAGATGATGCCGGAGGCGGCGCCGGGACCGGCAGGCAGGCCCTTGGCAAGCTCCTTGGCCTTCTTGACTTCGGAGATGTCGAAGTCGGGAGCAAGAAGCTGCTCAAGCTGGTCGGCTGGGTTGCGCAGGATGGCGGTTTCCCAGTCGATGAGCTTCTCCTTCACCATGTCCATGGAGAACTTCAGGGCGGCGGCGGCGGTGCGCTTGCCATTGCGGGTCTGAAGCATGAACAGCTTGCCCGACTGGATGGTGAACTCCACGTCCTGGACGTCCTTGAAATGCTTCTCAAGGATCTGGCGAACCTTCATCAGTTCAGCGTAGGCCTTGGGCATCTCCTTCTCAAGCTGGGCAACGGGCTCAGGCGTGCGGACGCCGGCAACCACGTCTTCACCCTGGGCGTTGATGAGGAACTCACCGTAGAACTCGTTGACGCCGTTGGCGGGGTTGCGGGTGAACGCCACGCCGGAGCCGGAATCGTTGCCGGTGTTTCCGTACACCATGGCCTGGACGTTCACGGCGGTGCCCCACTCATGCGGGATGTTGTACTTGCGGCGGTAAACGATCGCACGGTCGTTCATCCAGGAGCCGAAGACGGCGCCGGCGGCACCACGCAGCTGGTCCCAGGGATTGTTGGGGAACACCTTGCCGGTGCGCTCCTTGACGAGCGCCTTGAAGCGCTTCACGAGCTCCTTCTGGTCTTCAGCGCTGAGGTCGCTGTCAATGATGTCCTTGTGATACTTCTCGTGCTTGTAAGACTCGATGACGGTCTCGAAGGGCTCGTGGTCCTCGCCTTCGCTCTTCTGCACGCCGAGCACGACGTCGCCATACATCTGAATGAAGCGGCGATAGCAGTCCCAGGCGAAACGCTCGTTGTTGGTCGCCTTGACCAGCGACAGGACGGTTTCGTCGTTGAGGCCGAGGTTCAGGATGGTGTCCATCATGCCCGGCATCGAGTCACGTGCGCCGGAACGGACGGCGACCAGCAGCGGCATGCCCTTGGCGTCGCCAAACTTGCAGCCCATGATCTTCTCCATCTTGGCGATGCCTTCCTCCATCTGCTTCTGAAGCACGGCAGGGTAGGTGCGCTTGTTGTCGTAGAAGTAGGTGCAGACTTCCGTGGTGATGGTGAACCCGGGAGGCACCGGCAGGCCGATGCGGCTCATCTCAGCAAGGTTCGCCCCCTTGCCACCAAGCAGCGCCTTCATGGAGCCATCACCATCCGCTTTTCCTGCTCCGAAGGAATAAACGTACTTCACTGCCTTGCTGCTCGTGCTCGCTGCTTTTGCCATAGATGTGGGGTTGATAACCGGCTTGATGTTTTTTTGTTTCGAATGGGCGCCGATAATTATCCTTCGATTATAGGATGCAAGCACAAGTTGACAATCAAAACTTCAGGCGCGCAAAGGCGCTCTCACACGGGCTCATCAAGACGACGCCTTGATGTTTGGCACCGGGACTCTTGACGGAAGGGCCTCGTTTATGATTTAAGCGGATTACGCTTTGAGATGATTCATGAGCCGTCCTGATGCCGGCGCATGTCGACTGAAGCAGCCACCCCCCGCAACAAACCATGAAAACAACATCCACATTCATCCATCCCGCAAGGCGAGGATTCACGCTCGTTGAGCTGCTCGTCGTCATCGTCATCATCGCCATCCTCGCCTCGCTGGCCGTTCCCGTGACCAACAAGGTCATGCAGATGGCGAACACGACGCGCATCAAGGCCGTCATGAAGGACCTGCAGGTCGCCGTCGGCCACTACCGCACGGAGTACAACCGCTTCCCCGTTGACCTCAGCGGATCGAGCGGCGGCGATGACATCGACCCCATCCTCACCGACGGCACCACCAACTTTGTCAACGTCCTGATGGCGATGACCGATCCGAGCGACCCGTCCAACATGAATCCGCGCGGCATCAAGTTCATCGACCTTCAGATCGCGAAGAACGGCAGCTCCTTCGGCATCATCGACCCAAGCGGCGGCACCGGCAGCGGCGGCAATGTCCGGCTCGTGGACATCTGGGGCATGCCCTATTACATGATGCTGGACACCAACCTGGACAACCGCATTGAAAACCCTGACGCCAGCAACGTGGACCAGCGCATTTCGGCCAGGGCGCCGCAGTTCCTTCCGGCCAGCTCAGGCGTGCAGTGCCTCGGGGCCGACAAGGTCCGCAACACCAAGGATGACATCGTTTCCTGGCGCTGACCTGACTGCCTCAACCGTCTTCCGCAAAGTCTAACAAAAAACCCCTCCCAGGTCCGGGAGGGGTTTTTTCATTCTCTGCCTCGGCTTCCGCTCAGTTCTTCTTCGCGGCCTCGGCCTTCTCCGGCAGCGCCGGCACCGACACCGGGGGCGTGGTCACACTGACGGGATTCGAGGCGCCGGCCGCGGGCGGGGAGGCAGGGGCTGATGCCGCCGGCTTCGCGGGCTCCGTCGCCTTGGGCACTTCAAGCTTCACGATCTCACTGCGCTTCTTCAGCAGGTTGTTGACGGTATATTCGCTGACCTCATAGACCCAGCCGGCAAACTTCTGCTCCTTCGCCAGCTTCTCCTCGCGGGACTTCTTGTCGGCGGCAAAGGCTTCATCCGCCTTCTTCTTGTCCTCCTCCTTTTCATCCTTCACCGGCGCGCGCGACTTGGGAATGTCGGCGGCGACGCTGACGCTCATGTAGTACTTGTCACCGCCGTCCTTGCCCTGCTTGGCGACCTGGATGTCATAGGTGAAGCCGTCGAAGGTGGTGATCTTCACCTTCGTGGCGTCCTTGAGCAGCTCGGCGGCCTTCTCCTTCGGGCTGACGTCGTTGAAGCTCGGCGAGGACAGCAGGCTGCTGGCCGAGATCTTGGAGTTGTCGAGCGACTCCGTGGCCTGGCTGGTGACGAGCACGAAGTCGGTGTCCGCGTCCTTGGCCCGGTTGATCGTCCAGGAATCGTCGGCCTTGGGGGCGGTGACGGCGATCTCCTTGATCTTCTGCACGTCGATGAAGGACTTGTCGATCCAGTTCTCAGCCTTGGCCTCCAGGTCAAAGAAGGTGTTGCTCACCTGCCAGATCGTTTCGCCGTCCTCGATCGTGCGCACGAGCCTCTGGCTGGTGCCGCCCATCATCGGGTTGGGGTTGTTCGTGCCGGAGATGTCGGTGTTGTCGCCCAGGATGAGCGTGGCCAGGGCCTTGTCGGCGCCGTCCTTCATCTCGACCTGCGTGCCGATGCCCTCGGCGCCGTCTCCCGGCGCCTTGAGCTTGTTCCTGGCCCAGGCGGACTTGCCGATCTGCACCTTGCTGGAGATCTTCTGCTCGCGCAGGTCGCTCATCGTGGTGCTGAGCTTGTCCATCGAGGCGGGGTAGCCCGCACGCTCGGCGACCACCGCGGACTTCAGGTCATCGCTGACCGTGATGGTCACGGTGTTCTTGTCGTCCTTGAGGATGAACTTGCGCAGGGCCTCGACGCGGAGGTCAGGGAGGAGGTACTCCCGCTGCTTCACGCCACGGGTGGCGGCGGTGTTGAGGGTCTTGTTCTGCTCGTTCTGATAATAGACGGCAAAACCGATGAGGCCGCCAAGGACGACCAGGAGGATAAGGAGCTTCTTCATGGCTGATGAATCAGGTTGCGTTTCTCTCGGACGACCAGGTCAGATGGCGGCGGTGGCGGCGCGACGGCGGATCGCCAGGGTCAGGCCGACGGCCACGACGAGCAGCGGCACGCCAAAGACGTTCAGCAGGGTGATGATGTTCTGGGTGAAGTCGATGTCCTTGTTCTGGTCCTTCTTGATCTCACGGATCTCTCGCTTGATCTGGGTCTGCTTGTCCATGAGCTCCTGGAGCTTCTTGATCTGGGCGGGATCGACCAACTGGCCGTTTTTCACACGCAGCGGGCCCATGTCGGCCGCGATCTTGTCCATCTCCGCCTGCTTCTGGGTCAGGCTGGGGCGGAACTTCTTCTCCACGTTCTCACGCAGCTCGTCCATCTTGGCAAACGGGCGGCGGGTGCTGGCGCGGCTGCGAACCTGCAGGAGATCGCCGCCGCCGCTGAGGATTTCCACGGTGTTCAGGAACATCGGCAGGTTGCCGTCGACGGCGATCATGCCGCCTGTCATCGGGTCCTGCTGCACCGTGAACGCGTCATACATCATGTCGGCGTCGGTAAAGACGACAACCACGCCTTCGGCGTTCTGGGACTCCAGGATGGTGCCGTCCGTGGGCTTGGCAGGTTCGGCGGGCTTGGCCTCGTCCTTTTTCGGTTCGGCGGCCGGAGCCGGAGCCGGAGCGGCGGCAGGCGTCGCGCTGGTCTTGGGGGCGCTGGCGTCATCCTGCGCACCGCCGCCCTCGGGCTTGGCCTCGGCGGGAGCCTTGGGCTTGCCGCCCGGGAAGGCGGTCTTGAACTTGCCTTTCAGCATGACGGCGAGAGTCTGCTTCTTGCCGCTGGCGTTGAAGTTGGAGACAGGCTCGCGCAGCAGTTTCTCGGCCGTGGTGTTGTCGATGAGCTCGCTGGCCTCGGAGGAGGCGGCGAGGACGGTGGCGTTGATGCCATCCTTGGCGACCACATCGAGGGTGCCGGCCATCATGAACAGCAGGCTCTGCAGGTCGGCGGTGATGCGCTCCTGCTTGTTGAGGGCTTCACTGGGCAGGCGCAGGGCGACCGGGGTCTGGCGGCCCATGAGCTGTGTGCGGTAGTTCACATCGGCGACGATGTCGGCCTTGTTGTAGGTCACGCCCCAGGCTTTGAAGAGGTTGGGCAGGTCGGACGTGGGATTGACCACGCCTCCGGGCTGGCCGGTCATCGGATTCTGCTGGCCGCTGTAGACGCGCTGGGCCACAAGGCACTGCGGGTCGACGAGGGCGACGACCTGGCCGCCCTTCATCAGGTACTGGTCGATCGCGTACTCGGCCTGCTCGGTGATGTCGGCCGGATGCACGACGACCAGGACGCTGACATCGCTGTCGATGCTGGTGGCGCTCATCTGGACCTCACGCACCTCATAATCCATGCGCAGACGCTGGATCAGCACCCAGGGCTGCTGACCCTGCTGGCGCTGGAAGGGGAACATGGGCGAGCCGATGATCGGCATGGAGCTCATGACTCCGACGACGGTCTTCTTCTCCTTGGACACCTTCTGGATGGCGCGGGCGACATTGTATTCGAGAGCGGTCTCCTCGTTCGGGTTCAGGAAGGGCAGCACCTCCTTCTGCTTGGCGCACTGGATGGCGAGGCCGAGGTAGACGTTGTCTCCGTCGGTGTTCACCGGCACGCCCTGGATGTCATCCTCGCGGGCCTTGTCCTCGTCCTCGGTATTGGGGTTCGGCGCCATCTTCTCCAGGATGACCTTGCCCTTGGCGGCCTTCTGGAACTCCAGGATGAGGTCCTGCACCGTGCGAGAATGCGTCTTGAGCATCGGCGGCATGACCCGGTCCTCGGTGGTCACATAATACCGGATGGTCACCGGCTCGTCCGGATTCAGGCGGTCAAGGATGTTCCGGGTGCCCTGGGAAAGGGTGTAGAGCCTGTCCTCGGTGACATCAAAGCGGCCGTTCAGGAAGCCCAGGCCGCCGACCAGGAAGTTCACGGCGATGACGATGGCGATGGTCAGCAGGGCCGTGAGACCTGCGGTGCCTTCTTTGCTGTTCAGATTCATGAGGAAGTTCGCGTGTGAGGGTTCTCAGTTCGCTGGTACGGTTGGATCAGGCGCGTTTCGAACGAAGGCCGAGGTGGGTGATGATCAGGGCCACCACGATCACGGAGACAAAGTAGAGCACGTCGCGGATCACGAAGATGCCCTTGGTCATCTCATAGAAGTGATCCATGAAGCTCAGGTAGCTGACGAAGCGGACCAGGCCCTCCAGGGAGCCCGGAAGCGTGCGAACGACGCTGTCCACGATGCCCGGGTAGCCGATGAGCGTGAGCAGGATGCAAAGCGCCACGCTGACGATGAAGCAGACCACCTGGCTGCGTGTGTAGGCGCTGGCGGCGCTGGTGACTGCCAGGCAGCCGAGGGCGTACATGTAGCTCGCCACATAGCCGGTGATCATCGGCCCGGGGTCGGGATTGCCCAGCCAGGAGACGGTGATGACGATGGAGAAGGTGAGCGCCAGGCCGATGGCCCAGACGAGGGCGGCGGCGACAAACTTGCCGACGATGGCCTGCCAGGGTGAGAGCGGCATGGTCATCAGCAGCTCGAAGGTGCCCAGGCGGTGCTCCTCAGACCAGAGGCGCATGCCCACGGCCGGAGCCAGGACGATGTAGATCCAGGGATGCCAGAAGAAGAAGGTCTGCGTCAGGGAGGCGTTGTCGCTGTCCAGGAAGCGGCCGAAGAAGAAGGTGAAGCCCATCGACGCCAGCAGGTAGATGACGACGATGACGTAAAGAACAGGCGAGTTGAAGTAGGAGAGGAACTCCCGTTTGAAGATCGCCAGCGTGGTCGCGAGATCGGAATTTTTCATGGGTGGGAAGAAGAGCGGTCAGGGGTTGTCTCGGTCTCTTATTTCTCCAGGTCGGAGCGGGTGAGGGAACGGAAGACCTCGTCCAGGCTGGCGCAGCCGGGGACGAGCTTGCGGAGGGACTCGGGCGTACCGTCGGCGACGACCTTGCCGCGGTCGATGATCATCGCGCGCGAGCAGGCGGCGTCCACCTCCTCCAGGATGTGGGTGGAGAAGATGATCGCCTTGTTTTTGCCCATGTTCTTGATGAGCTGACGCACTTCATGCTTCTGGTTGGGGTCCAGGCCGTCCGTCGGCTCGTCCAGGATCAGAATGTCCGGGTCATGAATGATGCTCTGGGCGAAGCAGGTGCGGTGGCGGTAGCCCTTCGAAAGGGTGTCCACGCTCTGGTTGCGCACCCGGTGCAGGAAGCAGAGGTCCAGCACCCGGTCGATCGCCTTCGACTTGGCCGCGCCGGTGATGCCCCGGACCTCGGCGCAGAAGCCCAGGAAGCTGGCCACCGTCATGTCGGAGTAAAGCGGCGCGTTTTCCGGCAGGTAGCCGATGCTCTTCTTCGCCAGCTCAGGGTTTTCCAGCATATCGACGCCGCCGATCTTGATGCTGCCCGAGGTGGGCCTGAAGTAGCCGGTGACCATGCGCATGGAGGTGGACTTGCCAGCGCCGTTGGGTCCGAGGAAACCGAGAACTTCACCTTTTTCCACGGTGAAGGACACATTGTCCACGGCCACCTTGGCACCGAACTCTTTTCGGAGGTTTTGCACTTGGATCATATTGTCACTGTCATGGTTGATGGGTTGTTTTGCGAAGGGGACGCCATGTGACACAGTGGCACGCTGGCGCGTTCAAAAACGAACGGGGCGCTCTTATGATTGCGGGCAAAAATTTTGCAAGGGTGTTTTCGCCTGCCCCGGAACGGCGCGGCCTGCCCAAGCCCAGGTGCCTGAACTCAGGGCTGCAAGGCAACTGGTTGATGCGACAGTCCCTGCGGATTCCTTGCGAAAGCCCAGGAATCATGAAAAATCTTATCATTCATCAGCCCATGGCTTAAGACGATCCCAAAGTCGGGCACCGTGCTCCACTGTGCTCACCCCTTTCAGCTACTCCACTCCACCCCATGGGCCTGAGTTCCTGTGATGTGACCACATTGACCGTTGCATTCCCCCCCCGCCGCCTAGAATCGCGCACCTCCTCACCGTGCCTCCGCGGCCCTTGCCCACCCCCTTTCCCTCCAGACCCTTCATGTCCCATAAAGTCCTCATCATCGGAGCCGGCGGCGTCGGCCGTGTCGTCACCCACAAATGCGCCCAGCTCCCCGAGGTCTTCGGCGAGATCATGCTGGCCAGCCGCACCAAGTCCAAGTGCGACGGCATCGCCGCCGAGCTCAAGCGTCCCATCCAGACCGCCGGCGTCGACGCCGACAACGTCCCCGAGCTCGTCAAGCTCCTGAAGAGCTTCCAACCCGAGGTCGTCATCAACGTCGCCCTGCCCTACCAGGACCTCACCATCATGGACGCCTGCCTTGAGGCAGGCGTGCATTACATCGACACCGCCAACTACGAGCCGCGGGACGTCGCCAAGTTCGAATACCACTGGCAGTGGGCCTATCAGGAGAAGTTCAAGAACGCCGGCCTCACCGCCCTGCTCGGCTGCGGCTTCGACCCGGGCGTCACCAACGTCTACACCGCCTATGCCCTGAAGCATCACTTCAGCAGGATCGACACCCTCGACATCATCGACTGCAACGCCGGCGACCACGGCAAGGCCTTCGCCACCAACTTCAATCCGGAGATCAACCTGCGCGAGGTGACCGCCAACGGCCGCTACTGGGAAAACGGCGCCTGGGTGGAGACGAAGCCCCTGGAGATCAAGCGCAGCTTCCCCTTCCCCGACGGCATCGGCCCGAAGAACATCTACTGCCTCTACCATGAGGAGCTGGAGAGCCTCACCAAGCACATCCCCATGCGCCGCGCCCGCTTCTGGATGACCTTTGGCGACGCCTACATCAAGCACATGGAGGTGCTGGTGAACGTCGGCATGACCGGCATCCATCCCGTGAAGCACAAGGGCGTGGACATCATCCCCATCGAGTTCCTCAAGACCCTTCTGCCCGAGCCCGGCACCCTCGGCCCCGACACCAAGGGCAAGACCTGCATCGGCAACTGGATTGAAGGCGCCGGCAAGGACGGCAAGCCCCTGCGCTACTACGTTTACAACATCTGCGACCACCAGGACTGCTACAAGGAGACGAACTCCCAGGGCGTCAGCTACACCACCGGCGTGCCCGCCATGATCGCCGCCCGTCAGCTCCTCACCAACCCCGCCGAATACCGCCAGCCCGGTGTCTGGAATGTCGAGCAGCTGAACCCTGACCCCTTCATGGCCGACCTCAACAAGTATGGTCTGCCCTGGGTCGAGACCTGGCCGACGGAGCCGCTGCCCGGCGAGTAAGCCGCATCCTGCGTCGCGGCCAGCCGCCTCAGCCTGCCAAACTTTGCTTCAACGCCGCCGCCTGGCCGCGGATCGCCGCCTTCTCGGCCTCCTTCAGCCTGTCCAGGTTGCGCATCTGCATCGCCATGCGCTGGTTGCGCCGCAGGCGAGGCTCATGACGCATCAGGAAGTCCCAGTAAAGCGTCGTGAAAGGACAGGCCCCGGGCCCGCTCGCCCGGGCCGGGTCAAGGCGGCAGCCCGCGCAGTAATTGCTCATGCGCTGGACGTACTTTCCCGAGGCGACGTAGGGCTTGCTGGCCATGATGCCGCCGTCCCCATGCTGGGACATGCCCAGCGTGTTTGGCAGCTCCACCCATTCCACCGCGTCCACATACATCGCCAGGTACCATTCGTGGACCTCGCGCGGACGCACGCCCAACAGCAGGGCGAACAGGCCCGTCACCATCAGCCGCTGGATGTGATGCGCGTAGCCCAGGCGCAGCGTCTGGCCAAGGGTTTCACGCAGGCAGTTCATCTCCGTCTCCCCGTTCCAGTAGAACTTCGGCAGCGGCTGGTCGCAGCCCAGCTCGTTCATCTCCAGATAACCCGGCATGAGGCGCCAGTAAACGCCGCGCACATACTCCCGCCAGCCGAGAACCTGGCGGATGAAGCCCTCCACGGCCGCCAGCGGCGCCCTGCCTTTTCGATAGGCCGCCTCCGCGGCCGCGATCACCCTGCGCGGGTCCAGCAGCTTCAGGTTCATCACCGCGCTCAGGCGGCTGTGGTAGAGCCAGGGCTCGCTCGTCCACATCGCGTCCTGGTACTTGCCAAACTCCGGCAGCCGGTTGTCGATGAAGTCCGCCAGCGCCAGCCGCGCCTCCGCCTCCGTCACCGGCCAGTCAAACGCATCCAGGTCGCCAGGATGCGAGCCGAACCGTTCCCGCACCTCGTCGATGACCTCACGAGTGATCGCGTCCGGCGGAAAACGCAGCGGCGCGGGCTTGAGCGGCGGCCCCTCCTTGCCAAAGCTGCCCCGGTTCTCGACATCGTAGTTCCACGTGCCGCCGACGGGCTTGCCATCGTCCATCAAAACCTGGTGCCTCACCCGCATCTCCCGGTAGAAAAACTCCATCCTCAGCTGCTTCCGACCCTGCGCATGACGGGCGAAGTCCTCGTGGCTGGCCAGGAAATGCCGGTCCTCCCTCTCCTCCAGCTCCACGCCGAGACGCCGCGCCGCCGCCTGGAGGTCCTCCCGCACCTGCCACTCGCCCGCCTCCACCATGATCAGCTTCCGAGGCTTCAGCCGGGCGACCGCCGCCTCCAGCTCCGCCGCAAGGCTGCCGCCGTTTTCCACATCGTTGATTCGGCGATACTCCACCGGGATCCCGTCTGCGCGCAGGCTCTCCGCAAAGTGCCGCATCGCCGAGAAAAAGGTGACGATGCGTGCCTGATGCACCCAGACCTTGGTCGATTCCTCCGCCACCTCGGCCATCCAGACACGGTCCTGGCCCGGATCCAGGACGTCGAAGGCCGCCGAACGGCGGTCAAGCTGGTCGCCCAGAACAAGGATGAGATGACGCATGGCCTTTCGTTACGAATCGTTAGGCAAGCAGGACTTGGCTTTTCAGAAAGGCCTGTGCTAAGAGGCAAGTCCATGAAGGTCAGCATCTTTGGTCTGGGTTATGTCGGCGCGGTCACCGCAGGGTGCCTGGGCGAGCAGGGGCATGTCATCATCGGCGCCGACGTGCAGCCGGAGAAGGTCGACGCCTTCAACACCGGCCGCAGCCCGATCATCGAGCCCGAGCTCGACGACCTCCTCGGCACCGCCCGCCGGGAGGGACGCCTTTCCGCCACCATCAGCGCGCAGGACGCCGTGCTCGGCAGCGATGTCAGCATCATCTGTGTCGGCACGCCCTCCCTGGAGTCCGGCCGCCTCAACCTCGACTTCGTCCGCAAGGTCAGCGAACAGATCGCCGCCGTGCTGCGCAGCAGCGGCAAGAAGCACGTCCTGCTCTTCCGCAGCACCATGCTCCCCGGCAGCACGCGCCAGATGGTCCGCGATTTCTTCGAGGACCTGCGCACCTCAGGCCAGGTGCAGGTTTACTACTGCCCCGAGTTCCTGCGTGAAGGCACCGCCGTGAAGGATTTCCGCGTGCCCTCCCTCGCCGTCGTCGGCACCCATGACGGCTCCCCGCCGGAGAGCGACGAGGCCCGCCAGCTCCTCGGCGGCGAACCCGCCGTGCTCGCCTGGGAAGGCGCCGAGATGATCAAGTACTCCTGCAACTACTTCCACGCCCTCAAGGTGGGGTTCGCGAATGAGATCGGCCGCCTCTGCAAGCATCTCGGCGAAGATGGTTCGCGCGTCATGAACGTCGTCTGCAGCGACACGCGCCTGAACATCTCCAGCTACTACATGCGGCCCGGCACGCCCTTCGGCGGATCCTGCCTGCCCAAGGACGTCAGCGCCCTGCTCTCCTTCGCGCGCCAGGAGGGCATCTCCCTGCCCCTGCTCGACAACACGCTCGACACCAACCACGCCCACCTCGACCTCCTGCTGAAGCTCATCACCAGCAAGGGCGTGCGCCGCGTCGGCCTGCTCGGCCTCGCCTTCAAGGCGGACACCGACGACCTGCGTGGCAGCCCCATGGTCGCCGTTGCCGAAACCCTGCTCGGCCGCGGCTATGAGCTGCGCATCTACGACCCCAGCCTCAACCTCTCCCGCCTCATCGGCGCCAACGCCGCCGAGATGAAGCGCCGCATGCCCCACCTCGAGTCGCTGCTCAAGCAGGACGTCTCCGAAGTCATCGGCGACGCCGAGCTCATCATCGCCTCGCAGAAGTGCGCCCCACTGGAAACCCTCGCCGCCCTGGCGCGTCCCGGCCAGCAGGTCATCGACGTCAATGGCTGGCGCGAGCTCAAGACCCTGCCCTGGAGCTACGAGGGCCTGTGCTGGTAAGCCAGGTTTCACCCCTTCCAACCCATGCCCTCCAACGTCCTCGGCACCCCCCTTCAAGGCTGCTGCTTCAAGCCCGTCACCGGCTTCTACCGCGACGGCTTCTGCCGCACCGGACCGGATGACATCGGCCTGCACACCGTCTGCGCCGTGATGACGGACGACTTCCTGGCGTTCAGCAGCGCCCGTGGCAACGACCTCTCGACGCCCATGCCGGAGTTTGACTTCCCGGGCCTCAAGGCCGGCGACTCATGGTGCCTCTGCGTCACACGCTGGGCCGAGGCCCTGGAGGCGGGCATGGCACCGCCCGTCGTTCTGGAGGCCACCCACATTCATGCGCTCGAGTTTGTGAGCCTCGAGGATCTGCAGGCCCATGAGGCCTGAGGTCCGCAGACGGACGCTTTGATTCGAACAAAGCCGCCTCTTCCTGCATCGAATCCGGCATCAGCCACCTGGCACGACCCGTGCTTGAAGGAGGCTGAACCCAATCATCGCACGCCATGATGACCCGATTCCCCCGCCCAGGCTGCTGGTATCGTTTCTCCGCCGCCGACTGGCAGTTCATCCGCGATTCGCTCGCCCTCACGCCGCAGGACCGCGACAGCCTCATGACCCTGCTCGACGACCCGGAGGCCGTGAAGATGATCCTCGACCACCCGAAGCTCTTCGAGGCCGTCGTGATGGGCCGCCGCGCCGCCCTGCTCTCGCCGGAGATGTTCTTCTTCACCATCGTCCGCCACACCCTGAAGCAGGCCGGCGTCGACGACCTCGAGGTCGCCGACTACATCGCCGTCGTGTGCGCGGACTTCGGCCTGCCCGCCACGGCCGAACAAACGATACCGAACAACCGCCTGGAGAGCCTCTACAGCGTGGACTACATCCAGGCCCTGGAAAACGCCCGCGCCCACGAGCGCTTCTTCATCCATGTGCAGTGCGCCAACCAGTTCCTGGTCCTCACCTGCCTCTACCCGGACTTCCTGCACCGCCGCGCCGAGCGCCGCGGCGCTCCGGACGTGGACTATTATGAAAAGGTCGTCGTCAGCCACCTCGAAGCCGCCGGCCGCCATGCGCTGGCCGGGGAGTTCGCCCTCGATGACACCCTGTCCGAAGTGGCCGCCGCCTTCCCGCCCGCACGTCGCGCCCTCAATCACACGGTCCGCGAATACCTGAGCCTCGGCGCCTGATCCGGCCCGGTCCCATCGCCTCAATGCAGGCCCAAGCAAGGTCGGCCCCGTTCCGGCGTTGTCCTGACCTGCATGGACATCGACCCGCATCTGCCTGAACACCTCGTCCGCCGTGACTTCCTGAAGAAGCTCGCCGCCGCAGGCACCGCCGCATGGATGAGCGGCGAACCCCGCATGATCTGGGGCAGGACCGGCGAAACCGTCAAGCAGCCGCCCGCCCGGGCCGACGCCTGCATCCTGCTCTGGATGGCCGGCGGCATGGCCGCGCCGGAAACCTTCGACCCCAAACGCTACTCGCCCTTCGAAAAAGGCCTCGAGGTCAAGAAGATGCTCAGCACCTTCCCCGGCATCGACACCCGCCTCGACGGCGTGAAGATCAGCGCCGGCCTGCCGGAGATCGCCAAGGTCATGGACCGCGCCACGCTCATCCGCAGCGCCGTGCAGCCGGACCTGGGCAGCATTCTTCACAGCCGCCACCAGTATCACTGGCACACCGGCTACGTGCCGCCGCAGACCGTCGCCTGCCCGCACATCGGCTCCTGGATGGCCCGCGTGCTCGGCCCGCGCAATCCGGTCATGCCCGCCTTCATCAACATCGGCCAGCGCCTCGAGGGCGTCGGCGAAAGCGAGGAGCTGAAGGCCTTCACCACCGCCGGCTTCTTCGGCAGCGAGTTCGGCCCGATGAACCTGCCCTTCCCCGAGGAGGCCGCGCAGTCCGTGAAACCGCCGAAGGGCATGGACGCCCAGCGCTTTGCCAATCGTGACAAGCTTTTCCGCAGGCTGGTCGAGAAGAGCCCGAACCGCGAGGTGATGAGCGACTACCAGCAGCAGTCCATGCTGCGCAGCCTCGACAACGCCTACCGCCTGCTCAGCGCCAGGGAGCGCGAGGCCTTCGACATCACGCTCGAACCGAAGGACAGCTACGCGAAGTATGACACCGGCCGCTTCGGACGCGGCTGCCTGCTCGCCCGCAGGCTCGTCGAGGCCGGGGCACGCTTTGTCGAGGTCACCACCGAATACGTGCCCTTCCTCTACTGGGACACCCACAAGAGCGGACACGACACCGTCGCCGGCCTGCACCGCGAGATTGACCGCCCCATCGCCCAGCTCGTCATGGACCTGGAGGCCAGGGGCCTGCTGGACCGCACGCTCATCGTCATCGCCAGCGAGTTCAGCCGCGATGCCCTCATCGAGGGCAGGCCGGGTTCCAACGCCAACGACCAGGCCACCTTCAAGGTGGAGCGCATCGAGGAGGCGCAGCACTACGGCCTGCACCGCCACTTCACCGGCGGCACCAGCGTCGCCATGTTCGGCGGCGGCATGAAGAAAGGCTGCCTTTACGGCGAAACCGCCGACGAACGGCCGCTCGTCGCCACGAAGAATCCCGTCACCGTCATGGACCTGCACGCCACGATCATGACCGCCATGGGCATCAGCCCGAAGACCGAGTTCGAGATCGAAGGCCGGCCCTTCTACGTCACCGAGGACGGCAAGGGCAAGGCGGTCACGGAACTGTTTGCCTGACGCCTGCCTTCCTGCCATTCACCCAGACGACCAGCGTTTGGCCGTCGACACCCAACTCTCATGCGCCTGCTCCCACGAACCCTTCTTCTTTCCTGCCTCGTCTCCTGGCTTCCAGCCTTTGCCGAGGAGGCCGGGCAGGGCTGGATCCGCCTGTTCAACGGCCGGGACCTGAGCGGCTGGACGGTGAAGATCGCCAAACGCCCGCTGGGAGAAAACCATGCCGGCACCTTCCGGGCCGAGGACGGCATCCTCAAGGTCAGCTACGACGGCTACGACAAGTTTAACGAACAGTTTGGTCACCTCTACACCAACCTCGCCTACTCCCGCTACATCCTGCGCCTGGAGTACCGCTTCACCGGCACGATGATGCCCGACGCGCCGAAGTACGTGAACCTGAACAGCGGCGTGATGATCCACGCGCAGCCACCGCAGAGCCTGCGCTTCGACCAGGGTTTCCCGGCCAGCCTCGAGATGCAGTTCCTCGCCGACGAGGGCAAGGGCCCGCGCTCCACCGGCAACCTCTGCACGCCAGGCACCCATGTCGAGCTCGGCGGCCAGCTCGTCACAAAACACATCGTCAAGTCCAGCGCCCCCACCTTCCCCGCCGGGGAATGGGTGCGAGCCGAGGTCGAGGTGCGCGGCCACGATGAGATCATCCATCGCATCAACGGCGTCGAAGTCCTGCGCTACCAGCACCCGCAGCTCGACCCCACCAACAACAACGCCCCCGCCACCGACCTCATCGAGGCAGGCTCGCCCCTCCGCCTCAGCCACGGCCACATCGCCCTCCAGGCCGAAGGCCAGCCCGTCTGGTTCCGCAACATCGAGCTGAAGAGCCTGGAGCCGAAGTGATGGGGTCATGAGCAGGACGGAGCCATCATGCAACGCCTGGAAGGTAATGACCAGGGAAGTTCCAAGGCTCAAGTTTCAAAGGGCTGACTTCATGCGTCGCGAGCCGGAGGCTCGAAAGAGATGAGCCTGGAGTGAAACGAGCACCGCGAGTGAGAACTCCAGGACCGCGTCGCCGCACCCACGTTTCACCTTCACCGCATCCTTCCAGGATGCGAGAAGCCTTCTCCAACACCGTGCAAGCGCGATGGCCCAATCGTGCCCGGCGAAACAAATGAAGGCTCGCTCCTTCAACCACCGTTTCAACCTGCTCCCCTCCAACGATGAAACCGCTCCTCGCCCTTCTCTGCATCGCCAGCTCCCTGCTGGCCGGACCCACGGTCGTCTATGTCTCTGAAAGCGGCGAAAAACGCATCGCGGTCTGGACGCTGGATGAAGCGACCGGTGCGCTCTCAAAAACAGGTGAAGCCCTGCTGCCAGGCGCACCGGGCAGCCTTTCCCTCAGTCCGGATCACCTTCACCTCCACGCCTCGGTTCGCACGACGAAACAGTTCGCCACGCTTGCCGTCGATCCGAAGACCGGGGCGCTGTCGAATCCTTCGTTCGCCGACGCCGGCTTCAACGCCGCCTACGTCTTCGCCGACAAAACCGGGCGCTGGCTGCTCGCGGCCTCTTACAGCGAAGGCGTCATCGGCTCATCCGCCATTCAAAACGGACGTGTCACCGGCCTGCCCGTCGTCACGCTGGAGACCGGCAAGAAGGCCCACTGCATCCAGACCGATCCGGCGAACCGCTTCGCCTTTGTGCCGCACGTGGGCGAGCTGAACAAGGTCGAGCAGCTCCGCTTTGACGAACGCACCGGCATGCTCACGCCTAACCAACCCCCCCACCTTCCCGGTGGCATGGGCGAGGGGCCGCGCCACATGCAGTTTCATCCCAACGGCCGCTGGGCCTACTTCGTCAACGAACAGGGCAAGAGCGTCACACTCTGCGACTACGACGCCGCGCAGGGAACGCTCAAGGCCAGGCAGAGCGTGCCCACCGTGCCCGAGGAGTGGCGCGACAAGGGCTCCTGCGCCGACATCCATGTCAGCGCCGACGGTCGCTTCGTCTATGCCTCCAACCGCGGCCACGACAGCCTTGCCATCTTTGCCGTGAACACGCAGACCGGTGAACTCACAGCCCTCGGCCAGACGCCCACGGAAAAGACCCCGCGCTCCTTCGCTCTCACGCCGGGCGACACCTTCGTGGTTTCGGCCGGTGAAGGCTCGCACCGCCTCATCGTCTATCGTCGCAACGCTGAAACCGGGGCTCTCACGCCTCTGAAAACCTACGACTGCGGCAAGGGCCCCGCCTGGGTGACGAGCGTGAAGCTGGACTGACCCTCTGCCTATTCATGAAACCTCTTTTTCTTGGCCTCCTCATCGCCTGCCTGTGCCTTTCCACCTCCGGCCAGGAGGCGAAAAAGCGCACGATGATCGGCTCACGCCCCCTTCCCGCGCTGCCGGACAAGACCTTCACCATCGTCGTCATCCCCGACACGCAGAGCTACCATGGCAGGGGCTGCAAGGCCACGCCGGACAGCACGGATCCCGTCACCAACAAAAACCTCGAGGCGCAGGTGCGCTGGATCCACGACCACCGGGCCGACCAGAACATCGTCTTCGTCAGTCATGTCGGCGACATCGTGGACAAGAACAACGCCGACCAGTGGGCTGTTGCGAAGCAGCACCTCGACCGCCTGCGCGGCGTGACGCCCTTCAGCCTGACGGTCGGCAATCATGACATGACCAGCAAGGGCGACGCCCACCTCTTTCAGCAGCATTTTCCCGCCGCCAGCTTTGCCTCCGAGCCCTGGTACCTCGGCAGCTACACGCACGCTCGCAAGGATCAGAACGTCTCCGCCAACAACGTCAACAGCGCCCAGCTTTTCAGCGCGGGCGGCGTCGGGTTCATCCACCTCAGCCTCGAATGCAACGCCCCGGACGACGTTCTCGCCTGGGCCGACGCCCTGCTGAAAAAACACGCGGACCGGCAGGCGCTCGTCACCACCCACATGGACCTCGGCATCCTCGACAAGCCGAAGGAGGAGAAGGGCTACATCCACGACGCCAAGGGCCGCATGCGCTGGGTCAAGATCCACGGCGACCGCGGCAACACCGGCGGGCAGATGTGGGACAAGCTGTTCCGCAGGCATGCAAACCTGCGCCTCATCTTCTGCGGCGACCAGAGCCGCGTCACCGCGCTCAGGCTGACCACGCCCGCCGACGACGGCCATCCCGTCACCTCCCTGCTCAGCGACTACCTCAGCCAGCCCGTCCTGCGCCTGCTCCGCTTCGTGCCTGACCAAAAGCGTGTCCACGTCCTCACCTACGATGTCGTCCAGCAGGTGCTCGTCGAGGACACCCCCTACGTTCATGAGCCGGACCAGCACCAGTTCACGCTCGACCTGCCGCTGAAATAAACCTCCATGCGCCTGCCCCTCCTCATTCTCGGCCTGTGCTCCGTGCTGCAGGCGGCCACGCCCAACTTCCTGCTCGTCCTCGTGGATGACATGGGCTTCTCCGACCTGGGCTGCTACGGCAGTGAAATCGAGACGCCCAACCTCGACCGCCTCGCCGCCAACGGCCTGCGCTTCACGCAGTTTTACAACACCGCCAAGTGCCATTCCTCCCGTGTCAGCCTGCTCAGCGGACGCTGGTGCCGCCAGGCCGGTGACGAAAGCCTGCGCCGCGCCGTGACCCTTCCGGAGGTGCTGGCCCCCGCCGGCTACTTCACCGCCATGACCGGCAAATGGCACCTCGAGAAGCAGCCCACCGACTTCGGCTTCCAGCGCTACTTCGGCCACCTCTCCGGCGCGACCAACTACTACCTCGGCGACAAGACCTTCCGCCTGAACGGCGAAAAATGGGAGGTGCCGAACCAGGGCTTCTACACCACCCTCGCCAACGTCGACCGCGCCCTCGGTTTCATCGACGAGGCCCGCGCCGCGAAGAAGCCCTGGTTTCAATACATCGCCTTCAACGCGCCCCACGCGCCGCTGCAGCCCCTGGAGCAGGACTACCGCAAATACCTCGGCCGCTACGACATCGGCTGGGACGCCGTACGTGCCGCGCGTGTCGCCAGGCAGAAGCAGGCCGGGCTGCTTCCTTCAGACCTGAAGGAAAGCCCGAGACCGGATCATGTGCGCGCCTGGGACCAGCTCAGGCCCGAACAAAAAGTGTGGGAAGCAAAGCGCATGGCCGCCTACGCCGGCCTGATCGACCGCATCGACCAGGAGATGGGCCGCCTCATCGCCAGCCTGGAGAAGCACGGTGACCTCGCGAACACCGTCATCCTCCTCGTCTCCGACAACGGCGCCTGCCCCTATGACCGCGGACGGCCCGAGCCCGACGCGTCGCCGTTCGACCCCGGCACGACCTGGAGTGACAGCACCGGCTGGGCCTGGGCGCGCAACTCCCCGTTCCGTTATTACAAGCAGAACCAGTTCGAGGGCGGCATCACCACGCCCGCCATCCTGCACTGGCCCGCCGGCTTGAAGCAGAAGCCCGGCGGCCTCATCGACACGCCCGCCCACCTCGTCGATGTCCTGCCCACCTTTGCCGAGCTCGCCGGAGCCCCGGTTCCAGAAACCTTCCCCGGCCGCGAGCCTACACCGCTCGCCGGCACCTCGCTCGTTCCGATCATCGCCGGCGGCCGTCTCGAGCACCGTCCGCCGATCCATCTTTTGTTCGCGGCCGACCGCGGCCTGCGTGATGGCGACTGGAAGATCGTCAGCTTTCAAAGCGGACCCTGGGAGCTTTACAACCTGCGCAAAGACCGGACCGAACTGAACAATCTGGCCGACCGGCATCCGGACATCGTCGAGCGAATGGTGAAGCAGTGGACCGACATGGCCGAGCATGTCCTCATGACCCCCGCCAGGGAACGCGCCCCGGTTTCCAGCCAGGCCGGACCGCAGCGGCATCGCGAATGGACCGACTACGACAAGCCTCTCACCGAAGGCATGCAGGGCAAGGGCAGGAAGAAGCAGGCCGCGGCCTCAACCCTGCCGCGTGCCCGCAAGGGAACCAAGCTCAGCCTTGAGGGAACCCAGCTCATCCTGCAATGCAGCGGCGAAGATCCGGGCCTCGCCTTTGAGCGCCTCGACCTCGCCGCGCCAGGCCCCTATGTTCTTGAGTTCAGGCTGAAAAGCCATGCCAGCGGCAGCGGTGAACTCTACTGGACCACCGACGCCCAGACCCTGCTTCCGAAGGGCCGACATGCCAACTTCGACGTGAAGCACGACGGCGAATGGCAGGTCCACAGCCTGCGCATCGAGGAGGCCAAAACCCTGCATGCCCTGCGCCTGGATCCCTGCGCAGGCCCCGGCATGGCAAGGCTCGAAGGCCTCGTTCTCAAGACCGCCGACGGCCGGGTTCTGGCGAAATGGCCCTGAAGATGCCCGCCCCAAAAAGCCTTGGCCGGATCGGCCGCAGGACGGCATAGTGGCGTTCATGTCCGAGCAGGTTCATCTTCAGAGCCCGCCTCCAGCTTCCCCCGCGCGGGGCGGCTGCCTGAAGGGCGTTTTGATGCTGGTTTTGTTAGGCCTGCTCGGGCTCGGGACGGCCGCCTGGTTCTTTCTCGGCGCCCTCAGGGAGGCGGGGGCCTGGCTGCGCGAGCTTCCTGGCAGGCTCGTCGGGCAGGACATCAGCACGACCTTCCGTGAATCCATCACCCGCATCACCGCCACGCATGGCGACGTGCTGGAGGTCGCCACGCTGGAGACGGATGAAACCGTGACGCGCTTCGACATGAAGACCGCCTTCAACGAGCTCGTCTACCTGGGCACCACGGTTTCCGAAATCCGCACGCCGGTGGTCTATCGCTATCACATCAAGATCTCCGAGAACTGGCAGGTTCAGGTGGACTCAGGCCGCTGCATCGTCCGGGCTCCCGCCCTCCGGCCCTCATCGCCTCCCGCCGTGCGCACGGACGGCATGCAGAAGAAATCCGAGGCTGGCTGGCTGCGCTTCAACGCCGCCGAAAACCTCGCCAGCCTGGAACGCGAGCTGACGCCCACCCTGGAGAAGCGCGCCGGCAACAAGGCCCACCTCGACCGCATCCGCGAAGCCGCCCGCGGCTCGGTGGCGGAGTTCGTCAAACGCTGGCTGCTCAGCTCCAGCCATCAGGAGGGCGTGCAAAGCATCACCGTCATCTTTCCGGACGACCACCAGCCAGCAACCGGCCCGGTCACCCTGCCGCCAACCCTGCAGCTTCAGTGAGGCTCAGGGCCGCCGAACAAACTTTTGCACCCGCGTCCCGGTGGCTTCCGCCACATACACCGCGCCATCGGGACCGGCCGCGATGTCATGGCCGAGCTGAAACTGGCCCGGACCTCTGCCAGAGGAACCAAAGCTGTCCACGACCCTGCCGCCGAGGTCGAGCTCCACCGCCTTGCCGCGCAGTTCCGGCCGCATCGAAGGCGAACCGCCGTCGATGATGAAAACACGACCGTCAGGCGTGGCGGCCACCCCATAGGGCTTGCCCAGCTGCGGCCCCTTCCAGGCCTCAAGAAAACCGCCGCGCGCATCAAACACCTGCAGGCGCTCGTTTTCACGGTCGCAGACGATCACACGGCCCCGGGCATCGAGGGCCACGCCGTGCGGCAGGTTGAATTCGGCGTTGCCCGCGCCCTTCGCACCCCACTCAAACTCAAACCGGCCTTCGGCGCTGAACTTGATCACCCGGGTGTTCTTGTAGCCGTCGCTCACATAAAAGGATCCATCCCCGAGCACGGCCACGTCGGTGGGCAGATTGAAATGCGTCTTGTCCGCCCCCGGCACGCCGGCCTCGCCCAGAGTCAGCAGCACCCTGCCCTCCGGCGTGCATTTGAAAACCTGGTGCAGGCCGACATCCGTGAGCCAGACGTTGCCTTCAGAATCAAGGCTCAGCCCATGCGGCATGATGAAGCGGTTCTCACCCCAGAAGCCCAGCAGCCGCCCGCTGTCACCGTCGATGATGCTCACCGTCGGCCGCGCGATCGTCTCCTTCGGAAACGGGTTCGACCACTTCCTGCCGCTGCGATGAAACACAAACACCCGGTTCTGCGCATCCACCCCGACTCCCGCACAAAGCCCCAGCTCATGCTTCTCGGGCAGCCGCGGCCAGTCCGCCACGACCTCATGGCGCGACGGCACCTGCGCCGCGGCGGCGCAGGCAAGGACGAGACCGAGGGCAAGGCGGCGCATCCGGTTCACTTCAACCTCCAGACCTTCACATCATCCACATCCGCCGACTTGTTCACCGCCAGGGTGATCATGCGCTTCGTCGGATGAGCGATGCCCTCGCTGGCAAAGCTGCCCGTCTCCTGGCCGTCGATCTTCACCGACATCGTGTCGCCTGCGACCGTGATGTGCAGCGTGTGCCAGGTGCCCGGCTGAAGATCGAGCTTGAAGGACTTGGTCTTGGTTTTCAGGAGCGCGGCCAGCTCCGGCGACTTGTCGCCCTTCTGGCGACGTTCGCGGATCGCGTTGTCCATGCCGCCGGTCTTCGAATCGGTGATCGTCAGCGCCTTGTTCGTCACCCGCGCGATGCACAGATGGCCGGCATGCACGCTCTTCAGCTCACGGTCGACAAAGTCGACGCCGAGGTCATCGCCCTCGCCCAGCTTGAAGCGCAGCTCGACCGCGCCGTCCTGGAAGGCGACGTCATGGAAGATGGCCACGCCATGATCCGCCTCGGCATGCTTCGTGACATGCATCACGCCGTCGATGAGATCGACCTGCTGATGGCCCTTGGCGCGCCAGGCGCTGTTGCTGGTCCAGCCGTTGCCGATGTCCTCCCTGCCCGGCGTCTTTTCATCGCGGGCGAAGTCATCGGAGAAAAGCAAAACTGGTTCGGCGGCGGCGGCCAGGGAGCAGGCGGAAAGGATCAGGAGGAGTTTTTTCATGGAGGAGTCTGGCAGCCAGGGATCGCCCGGGGCCCGGGGATTCAACGTCAGGACCGGACTCACTTTGCCGAAATCCTTTCGCCAGGGGGCGGCAGGCGCTGCTTCACAGGTTCCGGCTTCTTCGGCACTTGCCCTGCGAAAGCGGCATGGGAGTTGCTGAATAGCGGGCTCCCCTCTGCATTGACAACCCCCCGCCCTGTCCTAGCCTGCGCGGCCTTTCGCCAACCCATCCCGATCCTCATGAGCACCGAAGCTGCCGCTGGAAAGCCTGTCTATAACGTGAAGAACCCCTTCATCGCGAAAGTGAAGAAGGCCTATGACCTCTCCGGCCCCGGCGCTCCGAAAAACACCCGCCACTATGAAATCGACCTGGAGGGTGGCGAGCTGGAATACCTGCCCGGCGACTCCCTGGCGGTGCAGCCGACCAACGACCCCGCCCTGGTCGAGGACACCCTCAAGGCCCTCGGCTTCAGCGGTGATGAGATCGTCAAGCACCCGAAGACCGCCGCCGACGTGCCGATCCGCCAGGCCCTGTTCGAAGCCACCCTCATCACCGAGGTGGATAACAAGCTCATCAAGGCCATCATCGAGAAGACCGGCGGCAACACGCCGCTCAACGGCCTGCTGGAACCCGAGCGCAAGGAGGACCTCAAAAAGTACCTCTGGGGACGCTTCGTCATCGACCTGCTTCTGGAAAATCCCGCCGCGAAGTTTGAGCCGCAGGAGTTCATGGCCACCCAGAAGAAGCTGAACATCCGTCTTTACTCCATCAGCAGCAGCCAGAAGGCGCATCCGAAGGAGGTCCACCTCACCGTGGCCACCGTCAAATACAGCAGCCATGGCCGCGAACGCGGCGGCGTGGCCTCCACCTTCCTGGCGGAACGCATCCAGGTCGGGGAGACGCTCATCCCCGTGTTCGTCAACCACGGCAAGGGCTTCCGTCTTCCCGAACCTCACGAGGACGTGCCCGTCATCATGATCGGCCCCGGCACCGGCATCGCCCCCTTCCGTGCGTTCCTGGAAGAACGCCAGGCCACTGCGGCCAAGGGCAAGGCCTGGATGTTCTTCGGCGAGGTCAGTGAAAAGACCTGCTTCTTCTACAAGGACGAGTTCGAGACCTGGCTGGCCGACGGCACCCTGACGAAGCTGACCACGGCCTGGAGCCGCGACCAGGCGGAGAAGATCTACGTGCAGCACAAGATGCTGGAGAACGGCCCCGAGCTCTTCGCCTGGCTGGAGCAGGGCGCCATCGTCTATGTCTGCGGCGACGCCTCGCGCATGGCCGTTGACGTGGACAAGGCCCTGCACACGATCCTCGAGAAGGAGGGCGGCAAATCCCCCGAGGAGGCCGTCGCCTACATGGCCGCCCTGAAGGAAGCCAAGCGCTACCGCCGCGACGTGTATTAAACCATCCATCCGGCATCTCGAAAGCGCACCCACCTCACCCTGAAAACGGGTGGGCTTGGTGTGTTGTTAGGATGACGGATTCATCGAGCCGGAGGCTCGAAAGAAATGAGCCGGTGGTGAAGCGAGGCTCGGCGAGCGTGAACCACCGGATTCATAGGGCCTAACCCTCACCGTTCCTGGCAGCGCCCTGGAAGGGCGCAAGAAGAGGGCGATTGGACTTGGCGGTTGCGCAGGGCTTTGGATGGCTTCTCGCGTCCCTCCAGGACGCGGTGAATCTCCAGCGTGGGGGTGACAACATGGTCCTGGAGTTGCCACTCGCGCTGCTCGTTTCACTCCAGGCTCAGCTCTTTCGAGCCTCAGGCTCGTGACGAATGAATCCTATCCTTAAAAATTGAACCTTGGAACTTCCCTGGTCATTGGCCCCTGGCCCCTGGTCCTTGGTCCTTGGTCCTTGGTCCTTGGTCCTTGGTCCTTGGTCCTTGGTCCTTGGTCCTTGGTCCTTCATTCCCCGGCCTTCTGACACGATGCCGGATTTACGCCCTGAAGGCCGCGGCGTGATCAGAATCGCCTCAGCCTGCCGCAAGCATGGCGAAGGCCGCGCCAATACAGGCGCAGTGCCGGGCAAGCCAGAGGCAATAAGCGGAACTCCAGTTCCGTATTTCTCCCTGCTCAACCTTTCGCCATGAACCTTCGCCGACTTCTGCCCCTGCTCGCCCTGTGCGCACTCCATGCGCGCGCTGAGAACGAGTATGAGCAGGCGCCCATCCACTATTCGGAGACGCAGCCGCGCGACGCCGCCTATGAGATGGAGAGGCTCATGCTGTCCGGGAAGCTGAAAATCGACCGCAGCGACGCCTGGAGCGTGCTGCGCGGCGTGCTGAAGCAGTTCCGCATCCCCGAGGAATCCCAGGTCATGGTCTTCTCCAAGACCAGCAAACAGAATGACCGCATCAGCCCGCAGACACCTCGGGTGATCTATTTCAGCGACGACGCCTATGTGGGCTATTCCGTCGGCGGCGCCCTCGAAATCTCAACGATCGACCCGAAGCTTGGCCCGATCTTCTACCTGCTCGACCCCACGGTGGAGGACTCCAAGCCGCTGCATTTTGAGCGCGATCAAAGCTGCCTGAGCTGCCATGGCGGTCCCTTCACCCCCGAGGTGCCGGGCGTGCTGGTGCGCTCCGTCTTCCCCGGTCCCGAAGGCCACCCCATCATGAGCCAGGGCAGCACCGTCGTGGACACGACCACGCCGTTCTCCGACCGCTGGGGCGGCTGGTATGTCACCGGCAGGCATGGTGACACCCTCCATCGCGGCAATGTCACCGCCCGGGAAAATCCGGACAATACCTGCGACATGCCCGTCGAAAAAGGGGCGAACGTCACCGACCTGACGAGCTTCTTCGACACCTCCCCCTACAAGCGCAAGAAGAGCGACATCGTCGCCCTCATGGTCCTGGAGCATCAGACCTCGGTGCAGAACATCCTGACCAAGGCCAACCACACCTCCATGCGGGCCATGCACATGCAGTCCAGCCTGCAGAAGGAGCTGGGTGAAAAGGTGGAAAGCGAGCCCGTCGGCACCGCCAGGCGCATCATCGACCACTGCGCGGAGGACGTCGTGGAGGCCCTGCTGTTCAAGGACGAGGCCGCCCTGCCCGACGGCGGCATCGAGGGTGAGGAGGACTTCCAGATCGCCTTCACCGCCAGCGCACCGCAGTCCAAGGACGGCCGTTCGCTCAAGGACTTCCAGCTCAACACCCGTCTGTTCAAGCACCGCTGCAGCTTCATGATTCATTCCCTGACCTTCCGGAACCTGAACCCGCACCTGAAGAAGACCGTGCTGGCCCGGCTGGACGACATCCTCGAAGGCCGTGACCGCAGCGGCACTTTTGATTATCTCGGCAGTTCCGAGCGCGGCCACATCCTGGCCATCCTGCGTGACACCGGCGTGATGCCGAAGGCTTGAGAAAAGGCCGCCCAGGGGCGCGTTCTTTGCTTTCATGCGACGCGCCCTGCTGTCCCTCCTCCTCTGCTCCGCCCTGCACGGCCAGGACCTGGAGAAGATCTTTGAAGAGGACAACCTGGAGCCCATGCGGCGGATCCTCGCCGCCGGACGCTACGAGGACGTGGCCCTGCTCACCGATCGCGCCATCCAGGCCGGCATGAAATCGCCCGAATGGCGCACGCTGCGCCTCAAGGCGCTGCTGGAACTGGGGCGTGAACCCGAGGCGCGCGACGTGGCGCAGCTCGCCGTGAAAACCTTTCCCGGTCATCTGGAGCTGCTCATGCTCCAGCACACCACCGCCCTGCGGCTGGGAAGGAAGGACATCGCCGATGAGGCTCTCAAGGCCGTGAACGCCGCCGCCAAGTCCGGGCAGGCCAAGGATCGCAGCGCCGCCGACTGGGTGGCCCTGGGCCAGGCGGCCCTCGCCCTCGGAGCCGATGCCAAAAAAGTCATCACCCAGTACTTCCAGACCGCCCTGAAGAAGGATCCCAAGTTCGAGCCCGCTTATCTGGCCGAAGGAAGGCTCGCGCTCGACAAGGACGATGCCGCGCGCGCCGCCACGGTCTTCCGCGCCGGTTTGAAGGCCTGCGGTGAAACCGCCGACCTGCGCGTCGGGCTCGCTCTGGCCCTGGCCACCGGTGATCGTGAGAAGTCGGCGGAGAGCCTCAAGCGCGCGCTGGAGCTCAATCCCAGCCACGTCGGCGCCCTGCTGAACCAGGCCGAGTCCATGATCAGTTCCGAGAAGTTCCTCGATGCCGCCGGGCTTGTGCAGAAGGTGCTGTCCACCTGCGACAATTCGCCGGTCGCCTGGGCCCTGCTGGCCGCCATCACCCAGCTCAGCGCCGCCGACGCCGCCAAGTTTGAAGGCGCTCGTGCCAGCGGCCTGAAACGCTGGGACAAGAATCCCGAGGTCGATCACATCATCGGCCGTGTGCTATCGCGCGCCTACCGCTTTGCCGAAGGCTCGCGGCATCAGCGCAAGGCGCTTGAGATGGATCCTGGCTACCTGCCCGCCAAGGTCGCGCTCTGCCAGGACCTGCTGCGCCTGGGCGAAGAGGATGAGGCCTGGAAGCTGGCCGCCGCCATCCGCGAGAAGGACGGCTACAACGTCCGCGCCCATAACATCGGCCTGCTCGAGCAGCAGATGCGCGGCTTCACCACCCAGGTGTTTGACGACTTCATCCTGAAGCTGCCGAAACGCGACTGGCCCGTGTATGGCGAGGAGGCGCTGGCCCTGCTGCGCGAAGCCAAAAGTGTGCTCACGGCCAAGTACGGTCTCGAGTTGAAGAAGCCCGTGATGGTCGAGTTCTTCGGCGAGCAGCAGGACTTCGCCATCCGCACCTTCGGCAGCCTCGGCGGCCAGGGCCTGCTCGGCGTCTGCTTCGGCACCGTCATCACCATGAACAGCCCCGGCGGCCTCGCCCATGGCCGCAACAACTGGCAGGCGACGCTCTGGCATGAGTTCTGCCACGTGGTCACGCTCAACCTCACGCAGAACAAGATGCCGCGCTGGCTCAGCGAGGGCATCAGCGTCCACGAGGAAAGCCTGCGCAACCCCGTCTGGGGCATGGCCATGGACGCCCGCTTCCGACGCATGATCCTCGAGGACAAGGCAACCACGCCCGTCAGCCAGCTCAGCAGCGCCTTCCTCAACGCCGAGGACGAGGACCACCTCATGTTTGCCTACTTCCAGTCCAGCCAGATCGTCGGCTACCTGCTGGAACGCTTCGGCACGGAGAAATTCCAGGGCATCCTGCGCGACCTCGCCCAGGGCCGCCGAATCAATGACGCGATCACGGCGAACACGGAGCCGATGGAGAAACTGGAGCCCGCCTTTGCCACATACCTGGAATCCAAGGCAGCGGCCTTTGGAGCCACGGCCGACTGGGGCAAGCCGGCGCCGGAGGAGGTCAACCCCCTTGATCCTGAATCGCTGGCGGAATACCTGCGCAAACATCCCGCCAGCCTCTGGGGCATCCACCGACAGGCCGAACTCCTGACCGAACAAAAAGAGTGGCAGGGCGTGCTCGCGCTTGCCGAACGTCTCATCACCCTGGTGCCCGAGGACTTCAGCGCTGAGGGCGGCTGGCAGCTCAAGGCGACCGCGCTTCGCGAACTCGGGCGGGACGACGAGGAAATCGCCATGCTGCGCCATCTGGCCGAGCACGAGTCCAGCCTCATGCCGGTCTTCCTCCGCCTCATGGAGCTCGACCAGAAGAAGCAGGACTGGCCCCAGGTTCGAGCCAACGCCGCGCGCGCCATGGCTCTCAATCCCTTTCTACGCACGCCCCAGCAGGCCCATGCCGAGGCCTCGGAAAAGCTGAACCTGCCGCAGGAGGCCATCGCGGCCTGGCGTCGCGTGCTGGTCCTGGACCCGCAAGGCGCTGCCATGACGCACTTCCGCCTGGCGGTCCTGCTGCGTGAACAGGACGCCGCCCAGGCCAGGCGTCATCTGCTCGACTGCCTGGCCCTCGCGCCACGGTTTCGCGAGGGCCTGAAGATGCTGCAAGGCTGGCCCTGAGGCCTCTGCTTACTTGCCGGCATCCTTGAGGATCTTCGCTGCCTCCTCGGCGCTGTATTCCTTCACGAAGAGGTTCCGCCAGCGGATCTCACCCCCATGCGTCTGGAGCATGATCGGACCTTTGGCATCGAGCGGCTTGCTGCGGTCATAGAAGTTCTCCATCACCGCGCCATCGACGACGAGCTTGTCATTCAGCCACACCCAGGTCACGGCACCGATCTGGCGGATGCGGAAGCTGTTCCATTCACCGAAGGGCCTGTCGGCCAGCACCAGCGGGTCGCGGCCCGGAGTTCCCGGCGTGTTGTTGAACAGCCCGCCTGAGCCGAGGTGCGGCTTGCGGTCCGGCTTCTTCGGATCAAAGACCTGGTTCCAGTCCCAGATCTGCACCTGCGGCGTGCCGCGCAGGTAGATGCCGCTGTCGGCCTTCGCCACGGTCTTGTATTCAATCAGCAGCTCGATGTCGCCAAAGTCCGCGTCCGTCGTCGCATAGGCGCCGTGACCGTCATTGACGAGCTCGCCGTTTTCGACGCGCCAGTGCTGCGGAAACTCGTCGCGCTGCGCCTTCAGCGCGGCCTCCTTCTTCTCGCCCTGGAGCTTCACCACCGAGTGCGGGTTCAGGCCATGCCAGCCGCTGAGGTCCCTGCCGTTGAAGATGGCCTTGAAGCCGGGCGGCGGTGCGGGGTCGGTGGCCAGGGCGGCGGTGACAAGCAGCAGGGAGAGGGCGTGAAGTCGGAGTCTCATGGGTGCAAGCAATTCGACCCGGCGCCGCGGCTTCTTTCCAAAGCGGATCGCAATTCTGGTTCGGCAGAACCCCGGCCGCCCGGGGCTTCAGGAGACGTCCGCCCTGCCGCCGCAGCCCGCCGCCACATAGACGGCGCGAAGTCGTTCGAGAAAATCGACGGTTTCCTCATCCGACCCGCAGGTCAGGGGTTCACCGAGGCTGAGCCGCAGATGCACCGTCTCGCGGGGCAGCCGCCAGATGGGCCAGCCCTTGCCGAGATAGCGACTGCTGGTCTGAATGATCACCGGCATCACGGGAGCCCGCGACTGACGTGCCAGCACCGCCAGGCTGCCGGTGAGCGGGTTGACCGCGCCATGCTCCGGCCGCGTCCGTGTCCCCTCCGGGAAAAACAGCACGCGTTCGCCGCCGCGCAGTCTCTCCAGACAGGTTTTCAGCATGCGATGCAGCGGTTCATTCTTCACAAAGCCGGCCATGCTTGAGCCCACGACCAGCAGTGGGTTGTGCATCAGCGAAGCCTTCAGCACGCAGGACGCGCGACCCGCCTCGGCGATGACGAACACGGCATCCCACAGGGCGGGATGGTTTGGCGCCAGGATCAGCGGCCCGGTCAGCAGCTTCAGCCGGTCAAAGCCCTCATACGACACCTCGACCACGCCAAAGCTCTTCAGGATGCCCGCCACGCCTCGAAACATCAGGTTCAGCGCCGACTGCCCCAGCTCACGACGCCGCGGCTGCTGACGCAGATGAAACGTCGCGCCCGCCAGCGGCAGAAGGAAAAAGGCGCAGGCCGACCAGAAGATCAGCAGCACGAGGCCCGCCGTGGCAAAACGAAGCCCGCTTGCCAGTGTCAGACGTCCGCTGTCCTCCGGTGGGTTCTGGGTCATCATGCCGGACTGGAAAAAGGGTGGGTGGTTTGCCGTTTGTCAGGCGCGTGCTTCATCGCTAAAACAGGTCGATTATGTCGCAGCACACCGGCCTTTTCCAAGCGCTTTCCTCCCTGCCCCACGGACCGTCCTTTCGCTTCGTGGATGAACTCATCGAGCTCATCCCCGGCACCTCCGCCACCGGGCGCTGGACGCTGAAGGGCACGGAGGCCTTTCTCGAAGGTCATTTCCCCGGCCAGCCCCTGCTGCCCGGCGTCATCATGATCGAGGCGCTCGCGCAGCTCGGCGGCGTGCTGGCCCAGAGCAGCCGCGCGGACAAGCCCCTGAAAAACATGCGCCTCACCGCCGTGCGCCAGTTCAAGATCCTCGGCACCATCCCGCCCGGTGAAACGCTCACCATTCAGGCCCGCCAGGACGCGGTGATGCCCGGCCTGGTGCAGGTCAGCGGTGAACTGACCACCCAGGATGGCACCCGGCTCGCCACCGGCAGCGTGGTGCTCAGCGGTGAGGAATGACGAGCGGTTATTTTATTCCTTCACCAGCGCATCGGCAGCCTTCAAATCAAAACGCACGCTGACCACGCTGTGCTTCTCCTTGCCCGGCGCGTATTTCACATAGGTCGTGGCCACGATGGTACCGTCCGGCAGCAGCTCCATGCCGGGATAACCACAGTCGCTGACCCGCGTGGCATGACTGTGCAGCAGCTTCACGCGATACTGACCGGGCCTGCCGTTTTTGATGTCGTCATAGGTGCCGACCCAGGCGACGAAATGGCCCAGGGTCGGACTGTTGAGGGCCTGGTCACGAAAGGCAATCACTAGGCGACCGTCCTTCGTGAACACACCGGCATGGCGGTCGCCGGTGAGACCCCAGCTGGTGTTGACGGGCCTGCTCCAGGTCGCGCCCTCATCACGGCTGAACATCACCAGGCTGCGCTCCTTGTGCGTGTTTTCGCGCATCAGGCAGCAAAGCTCCGCACCGTCCGGGGAACGGAACACAAAGGGTTCACAAGGGTTTTTGCCCGCCACGCTCGCCACCACCTTCGGTTCGCTCCAGGTGAAACCACCGTCGGCGGTGAGGGTCTGCAGCACCTCCAGCGGCGCCTTGTCCGCACCTCCGGGACCTTTGTGGTAAAGGCCGAGGTACCGGCCGTCCTTGAGCCGCACGATGCTGCTGAAGGTCATCACGCAGGGGAAGCCAAGCGGCGGCATCTCCTTCCAGGTCCTGCCTGCATCCTCGCTCATGATGCTCGGCATGCCAGGACCCTTGCGCGTGCCTTTCGCCGCGGAAAACACCCACAGGCGTTCCTGGCCTGCGGGATCGGTCATGCGGTAGATGCTCGGGCAGTTCTGATGCGTTTTGAAGCCCTCCGGCAGCGTGTCGTCGATCCGCGTCCACGTTTTGCCGCCGTCATCGCTGCGCGCCATCGGCCCCGCCGCGCCTCCGTGGTTGATGCACCACACGCAGAAGATCGTTTTGCCGTCGGCCAGCAGGGTTGTCGTCGGATGTCCCTGGTACACCTGCTCCGTTCCCGCCGCGAGGATCGTGTGCCGCTCCTTTTGATCGGAAAGGTCGATGATAGGCAGATCCGGTTTTTCTTCGGCGGTCACGAAGCCGGCGATCAGCAGCAGGGAAAGGGCAAGGAGGCGCATGCATCGAAGAAACGCCGGCTGCCCGCCCGTTCTTCGCCCATGACATGGACTGATAGGGTCTGATATGTTCAAGCCAGCGAACCCACGCACCTGCGCAAGCCTGGAGTTTCTGCGCTCTCAAAGAAACTCTCCTGTCTGTGATTCGTAACACTCCAGGGTTGACCCATGCGCGGTGCTGCATTCATGCCAGGTCATCATGTGGCCTGATGTTCCATCTGAAGAGGCATGCGTTCGCGGCACACGCGACTGGCCGCATGCACCACCGCATCGGCTTTCTGAAAGCGGCGTCTACTTCATCACGGCGCGTGCCCGCGATCAAAGACTTCTCTTCAACACACCTGGCCGACGCGATTGGTTTGAGCAGCTGATCTTCGACGCATTCGCGGAAGCCGGCTGGAAACTCGAAGCCTGGGCGGTGCTTTCGAATCATTACCACGTCGTCGTGCAGAGCCCTCAGCCAGGAGCAGAGACCCTGCGGAAGGTGATCCGGAAGATTCACAGCCTGGCCACCCAGCGATTGAATGTGGAAGATCAAACGCCTGGGCGCACACGGCTGTGGCAGAATTATCGCGAGACGCATCTCACCTACGCGGAGAGCTACTTCGCAAGACTGAACTACGTCCATCAGAACCCGCGTTGATCTGCCCCCGGAGATTGAGCCAGTTTCTATGAGAGCCTGGCGGCAGCTTGCGGTTTGGTTTGGGTGTTGGGTTTGTTTGCGGATGTTGTGTTGCCTTTCGGCTGACGGAGCG
>JBIIRD010000047.1:0-44586 GCA_044341745.1 Prosthecobacter sp.
GAGCACCGATGCGCAACCGCGCCCGGTCATCGCCACGCAGCTTGTCCACCACCTTGGGCAGGTTTTGGAAGAAGGGCTGGATGAAGGCAAACAGCTCGCGCCCTTCGGCCGTCAGCTGAAAGGGCCGCCGCTGGAAAAGGGGCGTCCCAAGGCTGTCCTCAAGCTGGATGATCTGGGCGCTGATCGCCGGCTGCTGGATGCCGTAGGGGATGTGGCGCGCCGCCGCGCTCACGCCCTGATGTTTGGCGACATAATAAAAGAGCTCCAGATGATGGATGTTCATGCGGAGCTCATGTTACCGCCCGTGCCTGCCGGCTCAATGTTTGATGTCGAAGCATCCCCCGGCCTCACTTGAACTCGAGGTCCGGCGGGAAATTGCGCACCAGGTCGTCGTCGGTGAAGGGCTGCCTGTCCGGTCCTTCATAGATGAGCTGGAAGGCGCAGCCGCTGCCTGAGATGACATGCAGATGAATGCCGGGTGCGTCCGGCTTCGCGCGGAAGGTGTTGGTGGCCAGGGCCGGGTGCTCCTTCGGCACCAGTGCGACCTGCTTTTTGTTATGCCCGGCGAGCTGTTCGCGCACCTCGTCCCAGCTGCCGTTCGGCAGGCTGCGAACGCTGGTCCAGTAGTCGATCAGCATCTGCCCGACCACCTGGGTCTGCTGCTCCGGCGTGAGGTCCGGCTTCAAAAGCTCGTTGAGCGGCGAGTCCGGCAGCCCGGCAAGAGGATCGGGTTCCGGCAGCCCGGCCTTCAGCACCGGGTCATCCGGGTCGAGGCCCTTCACCGGATGCGCCCAGAGGCTGCGCACATCCTCCCAGAGGCCGGCCAGTCCGCCGCCCTTGCCAAGCATGAGGCCGAAGAGCACCGCCATCAGCAGCAGGCCCGCGAGCCCCAGGGGGCGGAGAAGCTTCTTCATGCCGCCTTCATGAAGCCGAGGTCGGCGTCGAAGTTCATGATGTTCGGGAAGACGTCGCGGATCTGCGTGTCGCTGAGGCCGAACCATTTCGCCATCGTCGCCGCATACTGATCCACGGCGGTGGTCGGGATCCAGTTGCCGCGTCCGGTGTTCAGCGGATGGCCGGCGAGGTTGATGTCAGGATCGGGGAAGGAGCCGTAGACCCGGCCGCCGTTCAGAGCGCCGCCCATGATCAGGTGGTGGCTTCCCCAGCCATGGTCGGAGCCGCGGCCGTTGCTGTCGTAGGTGCGGTTGAAGTCGCTCGCGGTGAAGGTGGTGACGCTGTCGCCCATGTTGATGGTGTCCAGCGCGTCCTGGAAGCCCTTCATCGCCGAGCTGACGCCGCCGAGGAGGTTGGCGTGGTCGGCCAGCTGCGGGCCGTGGGTGTCAAAGCCGCCGGTCGCCACAAAGAAGATCTGCCGGGTGATGCCGAGGGCTCCCTGGGCCTGGATGAGCCTGGCCACGGTGCGCAGCTGCTCGCCGAGCCCGGAGTTGGGAATCGTCGGGAAGGTGCTCGTGCCCTTCAGCGCCTCGTTGATGGTGTCGGCCTCGACGATCGACTTGTTCGACAGGTCGGCGAAGGCGTCCTCCATGAGGTTCGCGTACTCGGCGTTGAGGATGTTGCGGAAGGCGGTGTAGCGCGTGACGTCCTGCGCCGCGCTGCCCTGGCCGAGGCGGAAGACCGGCGTGCCGCCCGGACCCGGTCGGAAGGGGAACATGGTTCTGCCGACCTGGAAGAAGTTGGTGCCGCTGAGGCTGACGAGCATCGAGACGCTGGTGCGCTGCTGCGCGCCGACCAGGGCCTCCGCCATGCGTGCGCCCCAGCCGGTCTGGTTGTAGGCCGCGTTCATCGTGCTGGCGCTGGTCTGCCACTGCATCTGCTGGTCGCTGTGGGAGAAAAGGTTCTCCGGAATGGCGGCGGTGCGGTTGCGGTAGTCGGCCATCGTCGCCGGCGCGATGAGCGTGCCCGTGTTGACCATCAGCGCCGCCTTGCCGCTGTTGTAGAGGTCGCGCATGCCCGTCATTGAGGGATGCAGGCCGAGCTGCAGGCCGTCGTCGTTCAGCGTGTTCAGGGCCAGCACGTCCGTCTGCGGGATGGTCAGCACGGTGCGGCTGGCGGCATACTTGGCATGAGCGGCGGCCTCGCGCGGGATGACCAGGTTGTTGGCGTCGTTGCCGCCGTAGAGGAAGACGCAGACGATGGCCTTGTAGGGCGTGCCGGGCTGCAGCACGTCGAGGGCCTCGGCGTTGACGCGGCGCAGCGTCAGGATGGTGTTCAGCAGGCAGCCGGTGGACATCGCCGAGCAGGCGCTTCTGCCGAGGAAGCTTCTCCGGGTCAGCAGCGAGGGGAGATTTTCTGCGTTCATGAAAGGTCGGGGGAGGGCGGCTGAACTTACTTTTCCGTCACGAACTCGGGCGACGCGGTGAGGAGCTGAAGCATGACCCGGACGCCGGTGGTCGGGCTGGTCGGATAAAGCGCATGAATGCTCTGCAGGCTGGAGCGCAGGCTGGCGGACATCGGCCTGCCGAGCAGCAGCGTCTCGATCTTGCCGAACAAACTGTCAGGCGTGCCCCACTGGCTGGTCAGCGGTGTGAGGTCGAGCGTGATGCGCCCGCCGGAGTCGGTGTAGAAGCCGTTGGTGACGCCCTCGTGGAAATAGTTCGCGGTGTCCGTGGTGGTCAGCTCGGTCGTGATCTCAAACTCGGGCGAAACGATGCCGGCGTCGAGCAGCGGCCCCGGATGCGCGTAGTCGGTGTGGAAGAAGTTGAACACGGTCGGCGCCTGCATGGGCCACTGGCCGAGTTCATCCAGCGCATTCCACATCACATAGCGGCCCAGCAGCGGCGGGTTGCTGCTCGGCGGCCTCGCAAAGGCCCGCATGACGCGGCTCAGGCGGATCATCGGCTCGCTGAGCTTGCCGGAGACGGCGGCGGTGCCGGGCGTGCGCGCCTCGGCGTCCAGCAGGATGGCCTTCACCACCGCGCATACATCGCCGCGCACACCCTTGCCGTTGTCATCCCAGACCCTGGCAACACGGTACACATAGGCAGGGCTCGGATTGCTGGTCACGAGACGCTGGATGAGGCGCCTGGCGAAGAAGGGACCCACGTTCGGATGCGCGGCGAGCACGTCCACGCAGCGGCGCACGTCCTGGGCCGCCGTCTGTCCCGCAGGCACCGTGGCGCCGCCGACAATCACCTTCTGGCCGCGGTCATGCTGGTCCTCGAAGGACATCATCGGGTTGATGACATCCGCCGAGCTTGTCCAGGTGAAGCTGCGGGAGTTCGCATAGGTCCAGCCGGTGAAGGCGCGGGCCAGCTCGCGGATCTCCTCCTGGCGGTAGGTCGGGATGGCGTTGCCGGAGCCGTCGCGCTTGAAGGTGCCGTCCTTGTTCAGGTGCTCCAGGCCGATGCTGAAGAGCTGCATGATCTCGCGGGCGTAGTTTTCATCCGGCTTCGTCTTCGAGCTGCGGATCATCGTCAGCCAGGTGCCCATGATGGGGTTCAGCGTGACCTCTTCCAGAAGCTGGCGGTAGGGCCTGCCGGGCGTCACGGATTTCACCAGCATGTCGTAAAAGCTGGTGCAGCCGCGCGGATAGTTGCGCAGGCCCGATCCGGAGCGGTCGGAGATGACGATGATCTCGCTCATGGCCAGGCCGACACGCTGGCGCAGCTGGTCGGGCGCGGTCATGGCGATCGTCCACCAGCTGTAAAGCCTGTCCTCGGTGTTCAGCGGCGTGCTGGCCGTCGGCATCACCGCCCCGGGAAGCCCGAGCGTGCCGGCCGTGCGCGACAGCTCCAGCAGCTTCTGCTGCGCGCCTTCATACAGGGCCATGCGGTCGAGGTGCTCCAGATGGCTCGTGGGAGGCAGCGCGAACTGCTCGTCGATCCACTTTGAAAATCCGAGCTGCTTCACCTTGGCGATGTCAGCCTCAGTCGGGCCGAAGGTGGCCTGCTTGAGGAAGCGTGCCGCCTCCATGTCGCTGATCGTGGCCGGCGGCGTCCAGGCCTTGGTCGAATGACTGCCGCTGGTGTCGGCCGGATAGACTGGATCGGTGTTGGCGGCGACGGCGACCGTGACCCGGCGCGTGGCGACGACGCTTTCATTGCCGGACTTGTCGGTCACGACATAACGCAGGACATAGGTGCCGGGCGTTGAGGTGTCGACACTGCCCTCCACGCGCACCGACCCGCTGACGTCACCGTCCACCGCATCGACCGCGCTGAAGCCGGGGTCCGAAAAATCGCCGCCGACACCGACGGTGAGCGTGCCGCCGCCCGTGAGCGAGATCACCGGAGGCGCCTTGTCGGTGAGCTGCAGCGGGGCCAGGAAGGCGCCGTCGATGACCTCAAAGCTGGTTTTGCCGGGGCACAGCCAGGCGAGCGCCAGGTGATCGCGCCAGCCGCTCTCCTTGAAGCGGATTTCGAGGTAGTAGCTCTGCCCCTTCGTCAGCGTCACCGGACGGCTGAGCTGATAGTCGGGGAACTTGCGCCATTCATAATAATCCGTGCCGGAGGGCACGAAGCAGATGAGCTCCTTTTTGTCAGGCGTGCGGTTGGTGCTGAGATAGACCTCGCTCCAGTCATCGGAGGCGAGGTTGAAGCGGTACACGCCGGAGACCGGGGCGTAAAGATAGCCCCGGATGAGCATGCCATAGTTGTCGGCCGTGTTGGAGGCGATCTCCGTGCGACGGAGCTGGAAGCGCCTGTCCGGGCTGTTGGGATACTTGGCGTTCCTGGTCAGGTCGGTGACCCAGCTGCCGGTGATGCCTTCGAAAACTTCCGCGAGGATGGAGCCGGTGCCGACGCCCAGGGCCGGGGAGATGGTGACGCTCGTCGTGGCGCTGCGGCTGTTTTTGCCGTCGGTGGCGGTGAGCTGCAGCTGGTAGTTGCCCGCAGCGGTGAACTCCACGCCGGTGGTCAGGGCCGTCGGCGAGTCAAACTTCACGCTGTTGGTGCCGCTGACCGCGCTCCAGCGGTAGGCCAGCGCCTGCGGGCCGGGGACCAGGTCGATGGCCGTGCCTGTGACGGTGTAGCGGTTCTTCGGCCAGTAGCCGGTCTGCGCGGGGCCGGCCTTGACGCTCATCTCGGAGTCAAACTGCTCCGCGGTCACGCCGTCGGGCGGGCTCAGCAGTACGCCGGGGATCACCTGCACCTGCGCATCCGTCTGGCTGGCAAGCCGGTAGCCCACGGCCAGGTAGTCATCACCGCCGCCCTCCTTCTGCAGCGCCATCACATGGTAGCGGCGTCCGGGCACGAGGTGGATGGCGGCCGACTTCTGGGCGGCGTTCGCGGTCCAGTTGTAGCGGCCCGTGGCCCAGGGTGCCGAACAAATTTTGCTGGCACCGCTGGCGGGTTCGCCGGCCGCGTTCAGCCACAGCTCGCTCTGGTCGTCGCTGGAGATCAGGAAGACATAGTCGCCCTCCACCGGCACCTGCAGGAAGCCGCTGAGGCGCTGGCCGTAGCTGTCGGCCCAGTTGGCGGGCGTTTCAAAGTTCGGGACGATGTCCTTGAAGCTGGGCCTGTTCTCCTTGTAGGCGGCGGCGTTGGTGAGGTCGGTGAGGTAGTAGCCGCCAACGCCGGTCCAGACCTCCCGCAGCAGTCCGCCGGACTTGGGCGTGAGCGGGTTCTGCACCGTGATGAGCAGGGAGTCGACAGCGGTGTTTGTGCCGTCGCTGGCGGTCATGGTGACTTCATAAACGCCCGGGCCGGTGAAGCTGAGCATGGCGACAGGACTGCGGGTGTTGTCAAAGCTGACCTTGGTCGAGGCGCAGCTCCACTGATAGGTCAGCGGGCCAGGGCCCGCGTTCAGGTCATAGACCAGCGCGGCGATGGCGACCTGGTTCTGCGGCCACAGCAGCGTGCGGTCGCCGCCGAGCGCCACGGTGATCTCCGGATTGAAGGCTGGGGCGGAATGATGCGGCGTGAGGAAGGCGCGGGACACCGGCTCCCTGCCGTTGGTGCACGGGCCGCTCATGGCCAGGGAGACATGGTCGCTGCCTTCACGCTCCTTGTGCAGCACCTGCAGCGGGTAAGGCGTGTTGGCCTGGAGCTCGACCTCGACGGACTTCTGCTCGGGATGATCATCCCAGGCGCGGGGCTGATGGCCTTCATGGTCCAGGTAGGCCAGGCGGCGCAGGCCGAGGCTGTCGAGCAGGTCGATCTGAAAGTCCGAGGCATGATCGGAGGCAATCCAGAAGGTGTAGCGGCCGGAAACAGGCACGGTCAGGAAACCTTTCAGCCTCTGTCCGTAGTAGTCGGCCCAGTTGCGCGGCGGTTCCGTGCCTGGCAGCAGGTCTTCAAAATGCGGATAGGCCAGCTGAGGGTCGTAGGTGGTGAGGCTGGCGAGCGTGCCGCCCTCGACATCCAGCCAGACGGAACGTGTCAGGGCGCCAGTGCCGTTGACGAAGGGCTTTTGAACCGTGACCGTCACAGAATCCCGGCTGGTGCGCGTCCCCTCGGTCACGGCGAGCTCGAAGACATGGGTTCCAGCGCCGGTCAGCAGCACATCGGTGGCCGGGCTGGTGGGTGAGAGGAAGGTCGCCTTCGGTCCGGAGACCTGCGTCCACTGCGCCGTGGCGGTTCCGCTGCGGCCGAGCGCGTTGATGATGCGGCCCTGAAGCTGCACGCGGTCATGCGGCCACCAGTAGTTCAGGTCACGGCCCGCGCTGGCGTAGAAGGACAGGTCCTTGTCAAAGGCGGCCAGTTTCTGGGTTGGCTCACCATAGCTGCCCAGGATGACCTGCGGTAGCCTGTCACCCTCGGGCGACCAGGCGACGGCGAAGTGATCCGCGCCCCAGGTGGCCTTGTGGACGAGCTCGACGTAGTAGCGCCCGCCCGGCTTCAGCGGCACCGGCGCGGACTTTTGCGAGGCGTCGCGGTTCCACTGCTCGACGCTGGTGTAGTTCGTGGTGAAGCAGACCTTGCGCAGGCCGGCCGGGGTCGCGTCCGTGCTGATGGAGAACTCCGCCTCGTCATCGCCCGACACGTAGAAGGTGTAGTTCACGTCCGCCGTGCCTCCGGCGGGAACGTTGAGGATGCCGGTGACGCGCGTGCCGTAAAGATCGGCCCAGCTCTGCGACTGGCGCAGGTCGGGGATCGAGTCGGCAAAGTCAGGGTTGTCGGGAAAGGACGCGTCCGCACGCAGCTGGGCGATGCTGCCGTAGTTGCGGTTCCACCAGACCTGGCGCGTGAAGCTGCCGACGTTGGCATTGATCGCGTTCACCACCTTCACAGTGATGTCGTCCGTGCTGGTGTTGGAGGTCGTGGTGACGGCATAACGAAGAACGTAGGTGCCGGTCCTGGGAAAGGTCACCAGCGTCTGCGCCTTGTCCGCCGCGGAGAACAGCGCGGCCCCGGGGCCGCTGACCATCGTCCAGAGTCGCGAGGGCGTGTCGCTGCCCCAGATCCGGCGGGATTCAAAGGCGGAGAGGTTGAGCGTGTTGCGCGGCCAGTACAGCGTGGCGTCGCGGCCGGCGAACAGGTTGTAGTCCTGGGTCAGCCGGAACTCCTGCGCGGCGGCGGTCACGGCGGCCGCATCCGCGGGCGGCGCGAGGAACTCGCCGCTGATCTCGCTCATGAACTCCTGGCCCGGCTGCTGCCACATCACGCTCACATGATCCGAGCTCCACTCCTCCTTGTGCAGGATCTCAAAGGCATACTTGCGGCCCGCTGTCAGCGTCACCACGCCGCCGGCCTGGGAGGCCTGGCTGGCAAAGTCACCCACGTTCACCGCCGGCGCCACCGAGGCCTGAAGCACCAGGCCTGCGGGCGAGGCGTCCGAGCCGAGGCGAAACTCCGCCGCCTCGTTCGCCGCGATGAAGAAGCGGTAGCTCCCCGTGACGGGAGGCAGGATGAAGCCGCGGATCCTCTCGCCATACTGGTCGGCCAGGGAGGTTGTGGACGTCAGCGAGGTGACCATGCGGTGCGACTGCGGAAACTTCGGATAATGCACGCTGTTTGACATGGAGGCGACGGAGCTGCCGGAGACGCCGAACCAATATTCCGCCAACGCCTTGCCGGCGTCCGGCGCCAGGGGCGGCGCGATCGTCACCGTCACGTCGTCCGTCGCCGTTGTGCCTCCCACCGTGCCGGTGGCGCGGAAGACATAGGTGCCGGTGCCCGTCACCGTGACCCTGGTCGAAGCCAGGGTTGGTGTGGCGATGGTGGCCGCCGGTCCGCTCACCTGGGTCCACTGAATGGAGGGCGTGATGTTGGCGTTGGCCACGTTGACGGCCTGGGCGTGAAGATCGACGATGAAGTTGGGCGCAAACTGCGACACCGGCCTGCCTGCCTCAACCACCACTCCTGAAGGTGTTGCCGCCGGTGTTTCGAAAGGCGTCAGCACGCTGCCGGGAATGATGGATGCCGCCCCCGTCGGCGAGGCGGCCCAGCCGACAGAGACGTGGTCGCCGCCGTAGCCCTCCTTCATCAGCGCCTCGATGTAATAGCGCTGTCCCGCCACCAGAGGGATCTCCGCAGACTTCTGCGAGGCAAACTTCGTCCACTGCTGCGGGTTCGTGTAGCCCGAAAAGGAGGCGATCCTGACCCTGCCTGACGGCGAATCGCTGGTGCTCAGCCAGAGCTCGCAGTTGTCGTCGCCGCTGACATAGAAAGTGTAGCTGCCCGTGGCTTCGGGCGTCAGCCAGGCCCTCATGCGCAGGCCGTAGCGCTCGCCCCAGTTCACCGGTGAGGCAAAGCTGGCGTCCACCATGCGCAGCACGGGCGCGGCAGGGTAGTTGTCATTCAGGGTCAGGTCGGGGACGGTGCTGCCGTCCAGGTTGTTCCAGACTTCACGCAGCACGCCGGTTGTCTGTGCCCGGGAGGTGCCGGTCATGAGCAGCAGAATGCCGCAGAGAGAGGGGATGAGCTTGGTCATGCGCCGCTTTTTTGGTGTGATTCTACTATAATTTCCAGAATTGACCAGACTTAGTTCAGGAATTTGTCAGGCCTGTCCGGGTTTTGTAACAACATGGTTGCCAAGCCCTTTTTGCGAGGTCCTCGCCGCCGTGATGGAGTGCAGGATGACCGTCGTCTGGATCAACAAGCGCGCCTGGAAGCACCCGGGGCCGATCGTGAACATGAGCCTGCGCAACGCGCATTCCTTCGCCACCCTGGGTCACTCTTCCCACTTTTTTGTTGGGCAGGGAGGGCAGGATGACGAGACCGGGGAGGATCTTCGGAACTTCTACGGGCTGGAGCCGCTGCCGAACTTCACGGTCCACCGCGTCGCCCGAAGGCCGGTGCTGCTGGGAAACTCGAGCGCCTCCATCAGCCGCGCGGGTGTTGAGTTTGTCGAAAAGCAGGCCCGGAAGGGGCCGGCCCTCCTGTTCACCCGGGAGGCGAGCCTGCTGCCGCAGATGGCCTGGATCAGCCGGAACAGGAGCATCCGGACCTTCTATGAGCTGCATGACCTTTACGCCGACCTGTCCTGGCGTCCGCACCGGCCGAGGTTTCGGGAACTGCGGGAAAAGTGGCTGGAGCGGCTCTTCCTGCCCTGCATTTCAGGCCTGGTCTGCATCACCCGCGGGATGGAGAAGCGCTACCAGCGGCTGTTTCCGGGACAGGCGACCACCGCCCTGCCGCTGGGCACCGAGCCCCGTCCTCCTGCGGACGTGGAGGCGCGCCGCCGGGCGAGGACGCTTTTTTATGTCGGCCACATGCATGGGGCCAAGGGCGTGTCGTTCATGGAGCAGGCCGCCGTTCTGCTGGCCGGGCACGGGGTGCGCACCGAGTTCTGGGGCGGCTATGAAAAGGACGCCCTGCGCATCCGGCGCAGCGCCGAACAAAAAGGGCTGCAATCCATGATCCAGGCCGTGCCGTTCCGGCCGCCGTCGGAGCTGAACGCCGCCCTGGCCGCCCGCGGCAGCCTGGGCGTGGTGATGCTCGCGGACACCTATTACAACCGCCACCTGACCTGTCCGGTGAAGGCTCTCGACTACCTTTCCCACGGCATCCCGGCCCTGGGCACGGACATTCCGTCCGTGCGCGAGGTGCTGGACGAATCGGGGCACTATGTGGCTGAAGGGGACACCACGGCCTTTGTCCAGACCGCGGTGGGGCTTCTGGATGATCCGCGGGCCTACGCGGAGGCCGTCAGGCGTGCGCAGCAGAGGGCGGCGCAGATCACCTGGCAGGAAAGGGCGAGGGCGCTGGTCCGGTTTGCCGGGGCCTGCGGATGAATCGTCTTCCGTTGCCAGCGCTCCCGGCCTGTGCCAGAAAAAGGTTCCCATGAGCCAGCCAGACCCGGATTCACAGACGCGATTTCAACTCGCGGGGCACTGGCTCACGTTCATGGCGTTCCGCGGCGTCGAGACGTTTCTGAAGCTGCTGCCGCTCACCGCCGTGTGGAGGCTTGGCCGGATGACCGGGGCGCTCGCCTGGCTGGTGGCGGGAAAATACCGCCGCCTCGTGCTCGACAACCTGCACATCGCCTTCGGCCGTGAAAAGGACGCCGCCTGGATCCGGCGGACGGCGCGGGAACATTTCCTGTCGCTGTTCGCCAACGTGTTCTGCAGTTTCAAGCTGCCCACCATGACCCGGGAGGAGATTGAGTCCCGGGTGACCATGGACGGCATGGAGCACATGCAGGCGGCGATTGACTCCGGCAGGCCGGTGCTGGGCCTGGTCTGCCACCTGAGCTGCTGGGAGATCCTGGCGCAGCTGCCGACCTTTTGTTCGTTCGGCCGCCGGCCCGCGACCGTATATCAGCCGCTGCGCAACCCCTACCTCAACGCCCATGTCCTGCGCCGCCGGGAAAGGCAGGGCTACGCTGTGTTCAGCCGTCATGACGGCTTCCACGGCCCCATGAAGCACCTCAGGGAGGGCGGCGGCATGCTGGGCATCCTGGTGGACCAGCACGCGGGCAACCTCGGCGTCTGGTGCCCTTTCTTCGACCGCATCGCCTCCACCACGCCTGTGTTCTCGATGATCGCCCTGCGCTCCCAGGCCTTTCTGGTGGCCGTGGCCGTTTATGACGACGGGCCGGCGCGCTGGCGGTTTGTCTACACGCCCTTCACACCGTCGGAACCCCGGCCGTCCGTGGAAAGCCTGACCGCCCAGATGAACCGGGTCGTGGAGGCCATGGTGCGCCGGCAGCCCCACAACTGGTTCTGGGTTCACAACCGCTGGAAGACGCCCAACCCCAGGTTCCTGCTCGACCGCTACCGCCGCGGCACGGCCTTTCCTCCGAACTATGACGCCGCCAGGCTCCAGCCTTTCGAACTTTTAGTTAGGTCGCCCAACTGGCTTGGTGACGCCTGCATGGCCCTCCCCGCCGTGCGCGCCCTCAAGGCCGGCCGCCCCGACCTGAGGCTGACGGTCTTCGGTCCTGAAAAGCTGCGTGACCTCTGGGAGGCGCAGCCCGAGGTGGACTGTTACATCGGCAAGCAGGACAAGGAGCCGCTGCTCAGCGTCGCGCGCCGCCTGCGCGGCGGCGGGGTGCGCTATTCCGCAGGCGTCCTGCTGACCAACAGCACCCGCAGCACGCTGGAGTTCCGGCTGGGCGGCGTCCGGCATCTTTCGGGCTATCCCGGATCGTTCAGAAGCCTGCTGCTCAGGCACAAGGTGAAGGAGGTGAAGACGAAGGGGCCGCCGCAGCATCACACGCAGCGCTACCTGCACATCGCCTGGTCCGTGGGCGCCGACCCGGAAAAGACCCGCCTTCCCGCCGTCACCGCCCCGTCGGCGGAGAACGGCCTGAGAATCGGCATCTGCGCAGGGGCCGAGTATGGTCCCGCGAAGCGCTGGCCGCTGGAGCGCTTCGCGGAGGTCATCAGGCTCGTCACCCAGAAGCAGCCCGCCGCCTCATGGGTCTTCTTCGGCGCGCCGGGCGAGGCGAAGATGGGCGAGCAGCTTTCCCAGCTGGTGGGAGAGGCGGCGAAGCACGAAAACATGGTCGGCAAGACCCGTCTGGCCGGGCTCATCACCGAGCTGCGCCGCTGCCATCTCCTGGTCACCAACGACACCGGCACCATGCACCTCGCCGCCGCGCTTGGCGTGCCCACCGTGAGCATCTTTGGTTCGACCGAGCCCGTGCTCACCGGCCCTCTGGGCGACCGGCACACGGTGATCCGCCACCAGGTGCCCTGCAGCCCCTGCTTCAAGCGCGAATGCCCCTTCGGCCATTACGAATGCATGACGCTGATCACACCTGAGCAGGTCGCCCGGGCCGTGCTCGGCCGGCTTCCGGCCTGACGTCAGGTTCCGACTACCTGAACCAGCTGCGGATGCGGTCAAAGAGGCCTGGCCCGGACGGGCGGGAGGCCCGCGGCGCCTCGCCTGCCAGGCCGCTGTGAAGCTGGCAGAAGCCCTGGGGCACGAGGTCGTAGGGAAGCTCGTCCTCATACGCCATTCCGGCGGACTGGCAGGCCGGGGTGGCCAGCTGGCTGGTGCTGCGGCACAGGGCGACGCTCGTCAGCGTCGGCTCCGTGCGCGGTCCGGCCGGGATGTAGCCGAGCTCGACCGCCTTTTTCGCCACATCCGCCCAGATCGGGATGGCCATGCGGCTGCCGTAGCCTTCGTCGATGATCGTGGCCGGCTTGTCCAGGCCGACCCAGACCGCGCAGGTGAAACGGTCGGTGTAGCCGGCGAACCAGGCGTCCTTATAATCATTGGTGGTGCCGGTCTTGCCGCCGCCCGGCTCCTTGAAGCCGTGCTGGCTGCGCACGCTGGCCGCCGTGCCCTTGTCCATCACCTGGGCCAGGATGCGCCGCATGACATGGGCCACGCCCGGAGTCAGCACCTCCACCTCGATGACGCTGGCGTCGTAGAGGACGTTGCCGGCCTTGTCGGTGATCTTGTGGATGAGAAAGGGCCGGCGCCGCACGCCGTCATTGGGAAACACCGTGAAGGCGCTGGCCAGCTCGCGCGCATTGCCGGCCAGGTTGCCGATGAAGAGCTGCGGGTTCCTCGCCGCATGGCCGCCGATGCCTGCCTCGCCCAGCACATGCAGGACACGGTCAAGCCCGGCGTAGTTGCCAAGGCGGATGGTCATGGTGTTGCGGCTCTGCACCAGGCCGGCGGTGAGCGTCTGCATGCCCAGGAAGCGGCCGTCGGAGTTCTGCGGGTTCCAGGCGGGATCGGCGCCCTCGATCTCACCGGGGCGCAGCGGCGCGTCCTCGATGAAGGTTCCGGGCAGGAACCCTGCGCCGAGTGCGGAGGCATAGACAAAAGGCTTCACGGTGGAGCCGATCTGGCGCTGCCCAAGCGTGGCGCGGTTGAACTTGCTCTGACGGTAGTCGCGTCCGCCGACGAGGGCCAGGATGCCGCCCGTTTCATTGTCGATCATGGCCAGCGCCCCCTGAAGATAGGGAGTGGTCGTCAGCTCGGTGGAGGGATCCCAGGTGCCGTCAAACTGCGCCTTGGCGGGATGCCTGTAGCCCGGCAGCCCCTCCACCGCGGCCAGGCGTTGTTCCATCGCTTGTTCGGCGACGGTCTGCAGCTCCCTGCTCAGGGTGGTGTAAACCAGCAGGCCGCCGTCATCGATCTCATGCTGCTCGAGCAGGCGGTCGAGGTCACGTCTCACGGCGTCCAGCGCCCAGTCGCCCTGGCTTTGGAAAAGCGGCTGGGCGCGCACCGCGATGTCGGCGTAGCGCGCCTGCAGCTCCTCCTCGGGCGTGATCAGCCGGAGCAGCAGCATGCGCTTCAGCACGTCGTCACGCTCCTTGATGGCGCCTTCAAAGTTGCGGAAGGGTGAAAAGCGCACCGGACTGCGGATGATGCCGGCGATGAGCGCGGCCTCGCTCAGGTTGAGCTGGCTGGCGTGCTTGCCGAAGTACACCTGGCTGGCGCGCTGGATGCCGTAGACGCCCGTGCCGAAGAAGATCCGGTTCACGTAATGCTCGATGATCTGCTCCTTGCTCCACATCTTCTCGATGCGCCGGGCCAGCATCATCTCCAGGATCTTGCGGTGGAAGGAGCGGTCGTTGAGGTCGGGGTAGCTGTTGCGAGCCAGCTGCATCGTCAGCGTGCTTGCGCCCTGGACGACGCGCCTCTCCTTCAGGTTGCGCACCGCAGCCCTGGCAACGCCGTAAAAGTCGATGCCGCCATGCTTGTAAAAGCGGCTGTCCTCGCGTGCCAGCAGCGCCTGGACAAAGTGGGGCGAGACCTGGCTCAGCGGCACCACCACCCGGTTCTCCCCATGCATCCGGCCCAGGAGCTCTCCGGTCGCATCCATGACCATCGTTCGTTCAGGCATCTGGCCGAGTGCCGCCAGGTCATATTTCTTCGCCATCTGGGAATAGACGCCCACCACCACGGCCACGGCCAGCGTGCCGAGCAGGCTCACCGTCATCAGTCCGAGCATCATCCAGCGTTGGAACGACCTCCAGCGGGAGAGGCGCGGGGGCGGACGATGCGGAGCGGAGGCTTTGCTTTTTTTCATGATGAGGCGGTTCAGACGCCGCAGGCAGGAATTCCATTCCAAAATCCCGCCTGACAAGCGGTCGGAAGGCCTGTTGTCGGCCACTTTGGTCACATTTGCATCGGTAATTCATCACCACGGCATGCAAATGCAGGCTTGGCGAGGGCGGCGCTGTCCTGGGATACTGAAGTCATGCTTCTGAAAAAAAGCTTACGCACGCCCTGCCTTGGACTTTCGATCAGCCTCCTCATCGCCTTGTCCGTCAACGAGTCACAGGCCGCCTGGAGGGCGGGGGCGGCAAGCATCGACATCACGCCCACGGGCCCGGTGAGGCTGAGCGGCTACGGCAGCCGGACGAGCGAGCACGAAGGCGTGGAGATGAGCCTGCATGCCAAGGCGCTGGCGCTGACCTGGGACCAGGACAAGCCGGTGGTGATGCTGACCGTGGACAACTGCGGCGTGCCCGCCTCCATGCGCACCGAGGTCCTTGGCAGGATTCAGAAGGCGGGCCTGGCTCTGGAGGACGCGCGTTTCTCGCTTCATTCCAGCCACACCCACTGCGCGCCGGCGCTTCCCGGGGTGCTTCCCTTTTTGTTCGGCCAGGACCTGCCCGAGGAGGAGCAGCGGCATGTGAATGAGTACGCCGCCTTCCTGACCAGCCGGCTGGCCGAGGTGGTCATCAACGCCCTGAACAGGCAGGAGCCCTCCCAGGTGGACTGGGGTTCCGGCAAGGTGCAGTTCGCCCTCAACCGCCGGCTCAAGACAGCCACCGGCTACTCCAACAGCCCCAACTTTGAAGGCCCCGTGGATCATGCGCTTCCCGTCCTGCGTGTGAAGTCCGCCGACGGTGAGCTGCGCGCCCTCTTCACCAGCTACGCCTGCCACTGCACCACCCTCAGCATCAACAAGACCCACCCTGACTGGGCGGGCTGCGCCCAGAAGGAGCTGGAGATGCGCTTTCCGAATGTCGTGGCCCTCACGGCCATCGGCTGCGGCGCCGACCAGAACCCCTACCCGCGCCGCGAGCTGTCCCTCGCCGTCCTGCATGGCAGCACCCTCGCCCGGGAGGCCGTCCGTGTGATCAACTCACCCATGCGGCCCGTGGCCGGTCCCGTCACCTGCTCCACCAGGGAGATCTCCCTGCCTTACGACACCCTGCCGGACGAGGCCGGGTGGCGCGCCCGCACCGAGGACAAGAACAAGTGGACCGCTCATCACGCCCGGCATTTCCTGGGCATGGTCCAGCGTCAGGAAAAGGTGCCGGACTCCCTGCCCTACATGGTGCAGGCCTGGGCCTTCGCCGACAGCCTGCTCACCATCAACCTGCCGGGAGAGGTCGTCGTGGACTACGGCCTGCGCTTCAAGAAGCAGTACGACCGTTCGCGCACCTGGGTGAACGCCTACACCAATGACGTGCCCTGCTACATCCCCTCCCAGCGTGTCTGGGAGGAGGGCGGCTATGAGGCGGGCGGCGCCATGATTTATTATGGCAGGCCCACGCGCTTCGCCTCGGGCATTGAGGAACTCATCGCAAAGGCCGTTGGTGAAGTCGCCCCGGCCGCCTTCAAATCCGCGCCCGCGCCGGGCGCCGATAAAAAATGACGCACGGAACTCGCGTTCCGTGCGCCCGATGTGTCAACAAACCTGAGACCGAACCGACGATCCCGGGAAATCAGAAGCGGATGCAGACGTCGAAGGTGAACCGGTCCTCGGTGAGGCCGTAGGGCCGGATGACCGCCTTCTCATAGGCGAGGCCGAGGTCCACATTGTCCAGGATCCTGGAGCGGAAGCCCACGCCAAGGGTGCCCTGGGTGCGGCCGCCGGCGTTCGCGGCGCCGAAGTTCATGACGTCATAGCCTTCCGTGTCGAGGCCGATGTTGTTGCCCTCGCTCAGCACGCTGAAGGCGTTGAAGCTGACGAAGGGGATGAACCAGCGGCAGGTGTAGTAGTCGAGCATCAGGCTGTAGTGGCCCACCGTGCTCTGCTCGTCACCATTGACCGGAAGGCGCACGCCCAGGTTGCCGGACACATGGAAGTCACCGAAGCCCTTCTGGAACGAGATGAAGGGGTTGAACTCGCCGCCGCCGCGACCCTGGAACACATCGCGTTCACCCGTGGGCACATGGAAGGTGAAGCCGGGGGTGAGGATGAACTGCGCAGGTTCATTGTCGATCAGCGCATACTTGAGGCCGAGGGCCAGGTCCATCCATCCATGGGGATCGGCCAGCGCCTTGTTGTGGATGTTGAAGTAGCCGTCCTGCGTGGCGATGAGGGCCAGCCGGTCCGTCAGCGCATAGCGGATCTGCATCGCATAGAGCTGGGCGTTGCCGCCGCCGAGGAACTGGTCGTCGATGTTGTGATACACAAAGATCGGGCGGATCTCGGAGCGGATGACGGCGTCTTCAAAGAAGATCGGGTTCGTCACCGGGGCGATGGTGTGCTCCTTCCAGCTCACGGCCTCGACCGGAACGTTGGGAGCCTTTGCCGAGACGGCCGGGGTGCCGGCGGTGGCAGTGGATGCGAAAGACACGGCTGCTGCAGCACCAAGGCCGAGCAACCACCGGGAGCGGGAATGGGTTTGTGGGTCCATGGGAATATAAAAGCACCTCACCTCCCGTCATGATCCACCTCGCTTGTCACAGATTGCGCGTCGGCTGTTCTGGTTGAACAATCAACGACACCGGCTAGCTCATGCGTCCATGAAGCTCTCCACCTGGAACGTCAACGGCATCCGCGCCTCCCTGAACAAGGGCCTGCGTGAATATCTCCTCGGCTCCGACGCCGACGTCATCTGCCTCCAGGAGACCAAGGCGATGCAGGAGCAGGTGGACCTTTCCTTCCTCCAGGGGTATTCGGCCGTCTGGAACAGCGCGGAAAAAAAGGGCTACTCCGGCACCTGCATTCTCAGCCGCATCCCCTGGAAGTCCGAGATCATCGGGATGGGCATCGCCGAGCATGACCGCGAGGGCCGCGTGATCACCACGGAGCATCCGGATTTTTTCCTGGTGACGGTGTACACGCCGAACTCCCAGGCCGAGCTCGCCCGCCTGCCCTATCGTCTGCAATGGGACGCCGCGTTTCGCGGGTTCCTGAAGGATCTTGAACGGAAAAAGCCCGTGCTCTGCTGCGGCGACCTGAATGTCTCCCACCAGGAGATCGACCTGGCGAACCCGAGGAGCAACCGCATGAACCCGGGCTTCAGCGACGCCGAGCGCGCGAGCTTCACCGAGCATCTCGAAGCCGGTTTCCTGGACGTGTTCCGTGAGTTCGACAAAGGCCCCGGCCGCTACACCTGGTGGACCCAGCGCACGCCCGACGCCCGCGCCAAGAACATCGGCTGGCGTCTGGATTACTGGCTCGCGTCCGACGTGCTCAGGCCCGCGCTGAAGGCCTGCACGATCCGCGACGACGTCCACGGCTCCGACCACTGCCCGGTGGAGCTTGTGGTGGGCTAAAGGTTCTGTGCCAGGTCCAGCTCCTCCTCCACCGGCTTCCCATCCAGCAGGTGCTCGACAAACTGCCGGGCCACCCAGGGTGCGCGCAGGACGCCCTTCGAGCCGAGGCCGTTGACAAAGCCGACCTGGGGGCGTGCGGGGTGGAGGCCGATGAGGGCACGCTTGCGGGGCACGATCGGACGCACGCCAGACTGCGCGTCCAGCACGGCGTAACTGCCCTTGTAGAGACGGTGCAGCTTCACCTCCAGCTCCAGGATCGATTCGGCCGAGGGCTTGAAGGGCACGTCAAAGTCCAGCTCATAGGTCGGTCCGGCGCGGAACGTGCCGTCGGCGCGCGTGATGAGCCAGCAGCCCCGGTTGATGATGCGCTTTTCACCCTGCGTGTCCGCCTGCAGCTTCAGCACCGTGCCACGTGCGGAACGGAAGGGCACCCAGTCAAACCAGGGATGCCGGGCCGCCTCCCAGCCGATGCAGAACACCGCGTGGGTGAAGACCTCGCCACGCCAGACCAGGGAGCCGTCCGACTCACCGGTCTGCCAGCAGCCGAGGCTTTCAAAGTGCCTGCGGCTTGCCTGAAGATACGCCGCCGTGTCCATCCAGCCGCTGTGACGCATCTCAAAGCCGCCATGGGGCGCGGAGAACACCTCTTCATCCACCAGCGGCACCGGCGGCGCCGGATTCACATAGGGCTGGATCTCCGCCTGCCGGCTGCGTTTCCGCCACAGCTCGGCCATGCCCTCGTCGCGCAGCAGCCTGACGATGGGCACCTCATGATAAAAAAGGGTCCCGAGCCGCTTCTCAATCGACCGATAAAACGCCAGCGCCTCGGGATGAATCGTGTCGTAGCGCCAGTTCAGGTTCAGGCGCATGCCCGTGATCGGCGTGACAAGACCTGCGGCAACCTTGGAGGAGGTCAGCGGTTCATCGCGGTCCACGATCATGAACGGCACGCCGCGCTCGAGCAGCCGCCAGGCCACCGTGGTGCCCGCAAGTCCGCCGCCGATGATGAGGATTCGTGCTGTCATTGCCAAAGGACCGGACCTTGCCGGAGATCAGCCCGCCTGCCTTGCAGATGCTTGTCAAAAAAGGCCTGCATCTTGGTCGTCAGATCCTCGGAAAAGAAGACATGCGGAGCCCCTTCGCCGGTCAGCAGCGTGCTCTCCACCCCCGCCTTGTCGAGCGCGGCGTCAAACTCCAGCGCCTGGGCCTGGGGCACCAGCCTGTCCGCCGTGCCGTGGATGTGCAGGAAGGGAGGCTCATCGCCGCTGACATGGCTGACGGGCGAGGCCGCCTTCGCCTCGGCCTGATGCCGGCTCAGCGGTCCGCCAAAAAGCTTGTAGATGGCCGTGCCCGGCTTTTCCGGATCTATGACGCTTCCCTGGCCGGGAAAGGTGAGAAAGTTCGCCGGGCCGCAGAAGTTCGCGACACAGCGGATCTTCAGCGTTTCTCCCGGGACGCCCACGTCACCCTCCAGCTCCTTCACTCCCTGGCTTGTGCCGAGCAGGCTCACCAGATGCCCTCCCGCCGAGATGCCAAAAAGCGCGACCCTTTCCGCGTCGATGCCATGATCCTTCGCATGGGCCTTCAGCCAGCGGAGCGCGGCCTTCACATCGTGAATCTGCGCCGGCCAGCGTGCTTCATCCGTGAGCCGGTAGCCGATGGACGCGGCCGCGTAACCGCCCTGCTTTGCAAACAGCAGCAGCGCGCCTGCATCGTCCTTGCCGCCGCCCTCCCAGCCACCGCCATGAATGTAGAGGATCAGCGGGCGGGGCTTGTCCGACGGCTTCTCCGGCAGGTAAAGGTCCAGTTTCTGACGCGGGTTGTCACGCCCGGCATAATCCAGGTCCCTCACCGCGATGTAGCCTTCCGGCGGTTCGACGCGGTCACCGGCCCCGGACAGAGTGCAGGCGGTGAGCCCCAGAAGCAGCAGGGGCAGGCAGTGAAGAAGTGGACGGAGCATGAGGAGCGGACCGGGATCAAACTCCGGCCGCCCCGGGCCGCGCAACGAAAACCTCGGAGGCCGCCGCCTTTTTCCAGCACCTCCCGGAAGACCCGGGGCTGATGCATCAAGCCGGCCGATGATGGGTTCTCATGGCCTCAGTGACAGGATTCACAGGACAAGCAGGATTTTTCAGACCTGTTCATCCTGCCCACCTGGTGAATCGCGTCGAAAAAGCCCTCCATCTCACCTGGAGGCACAAGCCTTGAGGAAGAGCCGAACAAAAAGCGTTGCCGCCTGCGGCTGCCGCCCGCAACCTGCGCCGTCATGAAGCATCTGAGCGCCTGCTTTTTCCTCTGCACCACACCCCTCATTGCCGCCGATCCGCCCCTCGTCGTGAACTTCAGCGGTGCCGCAGGATCCTACACGGAGAGCCGCTGGAGGCAGGACTGGCCGGGCTGCGAGTTTGAAGACGGCGTGAAGGAAGGGCATGTCAGCCTGACCGAACACGACGGCCTGCGCTGGCTGCGGGTGGATTATGTGCCCGGTCAGATTGGTCCTGAAAAGGGCGGTGCCGGATGGCGCTGGCCCATCGGCAAGCACAAGGCCGCCGAGCTGCATTACACGCTCCGGTTTGGCGAGGACTTCGACTTTGTAAAAGGCGGCAAGCTGCCCGGTCTCTGCGGTGGTCCGGAAAACGTCAGCGGCGGCCGGCCGGCCAACGGGGAAAACGGTTTCTCAGCGCGGCTGATGTGGCGGCGCGACGGGCGGGGCGAAGCCTATGTCTATCACAAGAACCAGCCCGGGAAGTACGGTGAGAGCTTCGCCTTTCCCGAGGACTTCCGCTTCCCCCCCGGTCAGCCGGTCCAGGTCCGCATCGCCGTGGTGATGAACACGGGCGGCAAACGCGACGGCATCCTGCGTGTCTGGACCACGCTTCCCGGCCAGGGCGAACGTCTGATGGTTGAGCGCCTCGACATGGAATGGCGCAGCTCCGAAACCTTCAACGTGGACGGCCTGTATTTCGAAACCTTCCACGGTGGCAACGACGCGACCTGGGCGCCGACACGCGCCTGCCATGCCGAGTTCACCGGCTTCAAGGTGGTGAAGGCGGCGAGCCGCTGAAGCCGGTCCGGCGGCAACGGCTTACGCGGTCGTCTTGCGTTCCTGGTTCAGGCCCATCTTGCGGTACAGCGTGGCGATGCTGATGCCGAGCATGGAGGCCGTCTTTTCCCGGGAGCCGTTGTTGTACTTGAGCGTCTCGTTGATGAACAGGCGCTCCTGACCGCGGATGAAGTCATCCAGCGGTGAACCGATGGGAAGCTGGGTCGTGCCGCTCGTCGCCTGATGAGTCGGCACCTCAATCTGCTGGCTCACCTTGGTCGGCAGGTCCGCCGGACGGATGCGGTCGCCCTCGGCAAAGGCGCAGGCACGCTCCACGGCGTTGCGCAGCTCGGAGATGTTGCCCGGCCACGAATACTTCTCGAGAAACTCCAGCGCATAGGAATCCATGCCCTTGGCCCGGGTGTCGGTGCGTTCCGCCAGCTCCTTGAGGAAATGATCCACCAGCGGCTTGATGTCCTCGCGGCGTTCGCGCAGCGGCGGGATCTTCAGCGGCACGACCGAGAGCTTGTAGTAGAGGTCCTCACGGAAGCTGCCCTTCTTGGAGGCTTCCTCCAGGCAGATCGTGGTGCTGACCACCAGGCGGAAGTCGCTCGCATTCGTGTTCCAGGCGCTGCGGCGCGCCATCGCCTCGTCCAGGAAGGTGTTCAGCTGCGCCTGGATGCGGGGCGGCAGGACATGGATCTCCGCCAGGTGAACCGTGCCGCCTCCGGCCCGGCCAAAGATGCCCGTCTGGGCGCTGCCACCATGGCCGAAGAGCTCCGCCTCCAGCGTTTCCTCAGGCAGGGCGCTGCACTGAAGCTCCTTGAACGGCGCGTTGCTCCGACGGCTGGCCTCATGCAGGGCCCGGGCCACCATGTGCTTGCCGACCCCAAACTCGCCTTCCAGCAGCACGGGGCTGTCATTGTCAGCCACACGACGCACGATTTCAAAGATGCGCTGAATGGCATCGCTGTGGCCGATCAGTTTCGAGGATGAGCTGCTGCGCACCGTCGAGGGCGCCGGCATGGCGGCAGGCTGGGTGGCTGCGGCGCCATTCCTCGCCAGCGCATGATTCACGGTCTTGATCAGGTCCCCAAGGTCGAAAGGCTTGGTCAGGTAGTCAAAGGCGCCGAGTCGCATCGCCTCCACGGCCGTCTCAACGCTGCCATGTCCGGTGACCATGATGACGGCCGTGCCGGGAAACTGCTCGCGACACATGCTCACGAGGTCGAGACCGTTTACGTCGCCGATTCGCAGGTCCACAATGACCAGTTCAGGCTGCTGCTGACGAATCGCCGCAATGCCATCCACGCCTGACGTACAACCAAATACGGTGTGACCCGCAGCTCGGCAGAGCTTGCTCATCAGCTCAAGGATTGCAGCTTCGTCGTCTATGATTACTAGTTTCGCCATAAGGTCAGTTGGATGTGAGAGTCAAAGTTGACTATTAAATATGCTAAAATAGGTGACTCACTTCGTCAACGAAGCTTCTATCATTTTTGAGACATTCGCACAAGTCTCTCATTGACATCGCTTTAGACGATGTTTCGGCTGACTTTAGCCTAATTCAACGACTTAACCCTTAGGTATCCGCCTTTTGGCTCACGACCGGAGGCTTCTGACTTTTTTCGGTTTCGTTGTTTTCGGGAGCTTGGGGGCCTCGTCCGGGGGGTTCCGCAGGCTGGCCGTCAATGGTCGGCAGCACCCGGGCGCCATCCGCCGGGAAGGGGATGGGGGTGAGGCAGAGCACCGCGCCCTCCTTGGGGGCTTTGGCTGCCTTGGCGGAAACCACAATGTACTTTTCCGTGCTGGCAAGAGGCTCCACGATCATGCGCCGCAGGGTGTTCTGCGGTCGTTCGATCAGGATGATCTCGTTGCCCGCCCGAACGGCCTGGCGGGGGATGATGAACACGTTTTCCAGCTTCTCCCCGGCAATGTCGGCTTCGACAAAGGCGCCGATGGTCAGCGGCGGGGTGCCGTCCTCCCTGCTGGCATAGGGGTCCGTGACCTGGGCCACGGCCATCATCTGGCGCGTCTGCTGATCCAGGCTGCTTTCCACCCGGACCACCCGGCCTTCCCAGGAAACGGGCCTGCCGCCCACCGTGGCCTTCAGGATCACCTTGGGCGTGGCCGCCACCGCCTGGTCCCGGAAGGGCTGAGGGAGCTTCAAAAACTGGCTCTCGCGCTCCGGCAGCGGCAGGCGAACCTCGACGTAATCCACGGCAAACACCCGCCCAAGCACGGTGCCCTGGGTGACAAACTGGCCGACATCGACATTCTGCTCCAGCACCTGGCCGGCGTAGGGAGCCCTGATGACCGTCCTTTCCAGGTCGCGCTGCGCCTTCAGCACCCGCGCCCTGGCCGCCGCCAGATTTGCCTCAGCCTGAGCGACCTGTGGCACGCGCGCCACGAAGGCCGAGGGCTCGCCGATGCGGCCGAGGGCCTTCCAGTTTTCACGCGCCTGCTCCGCCCGGGCCTTTTCCTCGGCCAGCACCACTTCCGTCTGGGCGACTTCGGCCTTGGCGATGATCTCCGCCGTCTCGTAATCCGTGGTGTCCAGCTTGAGGAGCACTTCACCTTTGGCAAAAAAACCGCCCGGGCGGAAGGACGGGCTCATCTCCACCACCTTGCCGCTCACTTCCGGCAGCAGCGAGCTCCGGGTCCGGGGCTGCACCACGCCTTGGGAATGCACCAGCAGGTCATGGCTCGTCGTCTTCAGGGTGCTGCCCACCACACGCACCAGCATGGCTGGCGCCGTCATCTTTGGCGGTTCGGGCGGATTGGAAACCAGCCACCACACGGCATATCCGCAGGCTCCCAGGATCGCCAGGGGGACCAGGGCACGCAGCAGTTTGATCAGAAAAGTCATCGGGGGCGGACAAATGAGAACGCCGCTCCTTCGTCCAGGATGCAAACTTTGTCGAATCTGGAATCCCGGCCCCCTGATGGCATCCGCCGAGGGTTTGCCTTGCCCTGCACCGTCAATGCCCTGAGCATGGCGGCATGAGAAACACGGATCGGGAGCACACCATGGCCATCTTCTGCGACTTCGAAAACCTCGCCATCGGGGTTCGCGACGCCAAGTATGACAAGTTCGACATGGGCAAGGTGCTCGAACACCTGCTCATCAAGGGCGGCATCGTCGTCAAAAAAGCCTACTGCGACTGGGACCGCTACCGTGAGCACAAGCGCGCCATGCACGAGGCCGCCTTTGAGATGATCGAGATCCCCCATGTGCGCCAGGGTGGCAAGAACAGCGCCGACATCCGCATGGTCGTGGACGCCCTCGACCTCTGCTACACCAAGTCGCACGTGGACACCTTCGTCATCGTCAGCGGCGACTCCGACTTCTCCCCGCTCGTCAGCAAGCTGCGTGAAAACAACAAGCACGTCATCGGCGTCGGTGTGAAGAACTCCACTGGCGACATCTTCATCAAGAACTGCGACGAGTTCATCTTTTACGACGATCTCGTGCGCGAGCAGCCGCGCCGCAAGCAGGCCGCCAGACCGCAGCCGAAGAAGCCGCAGCCCCAGCCCGGCAGGTCCAAGGAGGGCGCCGCCGCCCAGCCACCCAAGTCCGGCGGTGCTGCTCCGGCTCTCCCCCCCCCTTCCTCCGAACCCGCCGCCAAGTCCGCCGGCGATCCCGACGAGGCCATCGACGTCTTCATGGAAACCGTCGACGCCATGATGAACGAGCGCGGCGGCAACCAGGCCATCTGGGCTTCCGCCGTGAAGCAGACCATCAAGCGCCGCCAGCCCCAGTTCAGCGAGCGCTACCACGGGTTCCGCAGCTTCGCCGCCCTTGTGCAGGCGGCCGGCGAGCGCGGCTACATCCACATCACCAAGGACGCCAAGTCTGGCGACTACCAGATCCACCCCGACGCCGGCGGCGAAGTGCCCGCCAGCGAGGAGCCTGCGACGGAAGACGTGACCGAGGAAGGGTGATAAGGGCGGCGGTCAGCGGAGGTTCGAGTTCCTGTCGCCTACCAAGTCAGGAATGTTCAACGAACAGGGAACAATCACCGAGGAATGTCCCAGTTTGCCAAGCCCCTGTGTGGCTCTTCGAATGCGATGAGCGTTCGGTGAACCCTGGAGCTGGTGGCTTCGCTGGCTCAAGCGCTCACGAACTCCGAAGAGCTCTTCCTGCCGGCGCAGGCCTTTCGCCTTCTGATGGGCTCATCAGCGTCGAGAGAGCGAAGCAAAGTAGCCATCTTGCTCCGCAAGATGAGCGGGCAACCTGGAAGACTCAGCCGTTCACGAACTCCGAAAAACTTTCCTTTCTGCGCAAGCCTTTCGCTCATCTCGGCGGAGCGAGATGGCCACTCTGCTGACGCACTCCCGCTGCCTCTCGATGATGCGTACGCCCCTTGGGCTTGAACGTTCGCAGAGAAACCTGCCGATGGGTTCATCAGCGTCGAGAGAGCGAAGCAAAGTAGCCATCTTGCTCCGCAAGATGAGCGGGCAGTCCGGCTGGCTCAACCGTCCCCAAACTCCGAAAATCCTTCCTGCTGGCGCAAGCCTTCCGCTCATCTCGGCGGAGCGAGATGGCCACTCTGCTGACGCCACCTCGCTGCCTCTAGATGATGCTGATCCATGGTAGGGCACCGCTGCGTCGGGGCCGAAGTCGAAGGCGAGGAAGATGTGCGCCTCTCTTGGTCTTTTGTGCCAATGAATCCATCAAGCCCACAGGTTCCCAAGGACCCCGACGGGGTCCGGTCATGCAGCCCAGGAGTGAACGTGCAGCGGCCTCTCCTGGGGAAAGGTGTGCTTTGGCGGATTCCGATGGCGGACCCCACCGGGGTCCCGTCAGAGGCGTGGCGAAGGTGACGCACGACCACAGGGTGGATCGCTTTTGCGGAATCCCGACGGTGTTCCCAGGAAAGGGCTCGCTGCTGCCCGGCACTCCGGGCTTCACGCTCCATTAGGTCGGCTGACAAGGCAGAGACAACAAGCCGGTTCCAGTTCGGTTTCTCCATGAACTTTGAATGGGCTGCGACGTCAGTTTGTCATTTCGATTTCGAAGCAAAACGCTTGGGCATTGCCGCTCAGATTCAGGCTGGATAATCCCTGGTTTCATGCACTTCGAAATTCGCAAAGTCATGCTGGCGCTGCTGGTGATGTCCGGGGCCGTTGTGATCGTCATGCAAGGTTGTTCAGTCACCCGCCTGAAGCGCGACAGTCTGAAGCTTCAAGCCTTGCAGAAGGAAGCCGACAGGACTCAGAAGGATCTGGAGCGAGCCAGCAAGGTTTCCTTGCGACACGAGTTTGATGCGCAGTCCCTGCGAACGGAAGCAGACAGGCTCAGGCAGGAGTTGAAGTCCGTTCGGCAGGAGCTGACTCAGGCAAGGCAGGAGCAGGCGACTGTCTCATCAAGCCGTGGGGGGCCTGGTGATTCTGGAACTCGCGCCAGTCAGCCTGCGAGGAAGGAACCCTTGATCCATCTCATGCCCGAGGTTTTGGCTGGGCTACAGCCGCACTCCATCGACCCATCAACACTCACTCATTCAACCTGTATTGTTGATGGGGTGTGGTTGCAAAACAACCTCGGCCGTGACGACGTCACCGCCGGTCCGGACTGGGAGCCTTCCCGGCCCGTTCCCTTGAGCTCTCGAGAAGCCGAATGGAAGGCCCGCCAGGAGATGCGCAGGCTTTTCCGGGATGGGGACCAGTGGGTGGTGCATGCCGTTTCTCTTCATGACGTTTCAGACAGCAGGAAATGGTATTACTCCATCGGCTTTTGGTCGCCGGATCAGAAGGCTCACTTTTCGGTTTATGTGAGCATGTCCGGGGCCGTCGGAACAACCACCCTCGGGAGGAATATGCACGAGGAGATTTCCGGAGGTGCTTCTGCCCCTGCCAAATGAAAAGCCTTTTGGTGATCCAACGAAGAGACAGGTCTCCAAGTAGTGATGAGCTTCAACCCGTCACCAGCCCTTTTGAACCCTGCAGCTTGGAAAATCTTGCACGCGGTCTCGAGATGAAGCGCATGATGATCGCCCCTTGGGCTTGAACGTCCGCGCAGAAACCTGCCGATGGTTTCATCAGCGCCGGGCATGCGAAGCAAGCCATCTTGCTCCGCAAGATGAGCGGGCGACCCGGCAGCCCCATCCGTTCCCGAACTCCGAAAAATCTTCCTGCCAGCGCAAGCCTCTCGCTCATCTTGGCGGAGCGAGATGGCCACTCTGCTGGCCCCAGCCTCGCTGAGTCTCGATGAATCACAGACCCTTGGTAGGGCCCCGCTGCGTCGGGGCCGAAGGGGAAGGCCGAAAGTCACGCTCCCAGGAAACCGCGATGAAGACACAGAGGTCTTTGTCTGTCACTATCCCGTTTTCCCCAAATTGCGCCGAAGGCCTCTCACGCGGTCACGAGCTGAAGCTCATGACGACTTTCCTCCACAGTGCGATCCCTGCCGTGGACGGGGGTTTTCGAAAAAGGGTGTCAGCGCAGCTTCAGCCTCTGGCCGGGACGGATGAGGTCGGACTTGAGACCGTTGAGCGACTTGATCTTTGCCACGGTCGTCTTGTTCTTCAGGGCGATGCCATAGAGCGTATCGCCCTTGGTCACGGTGTGCGAGCTGCTGCCGGAGGATTTTTTCGCGGGGGGCCTGGACTTGGAGGAGGTGGTGGAGGACTTCGGCTTGCTGCTGCTGGAGGCCACCGTTTTCCGGGCTGTCGAACTGGGTGAAGAAGTCGTGGTCGTCTTGGGCGGAGTGTGGCTGGCGGCGTTGAAGGCGTAGGGATCGGCCTCTGCGGGCGCCACCGGCGTTTCGTAGCTTGGCGCAGCGCCGGCCAGGCGTCCAGGCTGGTCAGGATAGGGGTTGTAACCACCGTCAGACGGGTAGTTCATCACATACGGGTCATTGCCACCGCTGCTGGTCTTTTTAAACGGGTTCTGCCCGTTCTGGCAGGACACCAGGATCACGGACGCGGAGGCGAGGGCAAGAAGACGGCGGGCGGGGATCATGAATCGGGATGATGGAAGGGCTTCGTCCGGGAGCGGAGCCGGAGTATGGGTTTTTGAATCTGCTTGTTCAACCTGAAATCCGGCGGGGGCGGCCGGACAGGTGCCGACAGGCGTCTGTCGGCCTCCGTCCTGAAGTCCCCAGGTTCAGCACTTCGGCGCAGGGATCACAGCCCCAGGTCCGTCACCGCGCCCTGGCTGGCATCGCTGGTGAGCTTGGCGAACTTCGCCAGCACACCCCGGGTGTAGCGGGGCTTCGGCTGCTTCCACTTCGCCAGGCGCTCCTTCAGCTCCTTGGCCGGGATGCCCAGGGTGATCTCACGCTTCACGGCGTCGATGGTGATGGGGTCGCCGTTCTTGATGACGGCGATCGGGCCGCCGACGAAGGCCTCGGGGGTGACGTGGCCGACCACGAAGCCGTGGCTGCCGCCGCTGAAGCGGCCGTCGGTGATGAAGGCGACGTCCTTGCCGAGGCCCTTGCCCATGATGGCGGAGGTGGGGGAGAGCATCTCGCGCATGCCAGGGCCGCCTTTGGGGCCTTCCATGCGCACGACGATGACATGGCCCTTTTTGACCTTGTCGTTGAGAATGGCCTGGAGGGCGGCTTCCTCGGACTCAAACACGATGGCCTTGCCGCTGAAGCTGAGGCCTTCCTTGCCGCTGATCTTGCCGACTGCGCCGCCGGGGCAGAGGTTGCCTTTGAAGATGACGAGGTGGCTGTCCTTTTTGATCGGGTTGGAGAGCGGGCGGACGATGGTCTGGCTCTTCGGCCAGACAATCTTGGAGTTGCGCATGTTCTCCTTCATCGTCCTGCCGGTGACGGTGAGGCAGTCGCCGTGCATGAGGCCTTCCTCGACCAGCATGCGCATGAGCGGCACGGTGCCGCCGATCTTCACGAGGTCGTTCATGAAATACTTGCCGCTCGGGCGCAGGTCGGCGAGCACGGGGGTCTTTTTGCCGATGCGGACGAAGTCCTCGATGCCGAGCTTGATGCCGGTGCTGTGGGCGGCGGCGATGAGGTGGAGGACGGCGTTGGTGGAGCCGCCGAGGGTGATGATGAGGGTGATGGCGTTTTCAAACGCCTCCTTGGTCATGATGTCGCGGGGCGTGATGCCGCGCTTGATCATGTTCATGACGGCCGCGCCGGCGTCGAAGCAGTCGATGAGCTTCTCATTGGAGACGGCGGCCTGGGCGCCGCTGTTGGGAAGCGACATGCCGAGGGCCTCGATGGCGCTGGCCATGGTGTTGGCGGTGTACATGCCGCCGCAGGAGCCTTCGCCGGGGATGGAATGCTCCTCGATGTCGACGAGCTCCTTGTCGGTGATCTGGCAGTTGGCGTGCTTGCCGACGGCTTCGAAGACGGTGACGATGTCCGCGTCCTTTTTCTCCGGCCCGATGCAGCCCGGCAGGATGGTGCCGCCGTAGACGAAGACGCTGGGGCGGTTCATGCGGCCCATGACCATGAGGCAGCCGGGCATGTTCTTGTCGCAGCCGCCGATGGCGACGTAGCCGTCCATGCCCTCGCAGCCGACCACGGTTTCGATCGAGTCGGCGATGACCTCACGGGAGACGAGGGAGTATTTCATGCCCTCCGTGCCCATGGAGATGCCGTCGGAGATGGTGATGGTGTTGAAGATGACGCTCTTGCCGCCGGCGGCGTCCACGCCCTTCGCGGCCTCCTTGGCCAGGCGGTCGATGTGCATGTTGCAGGGCGTCACCATGCTCCAGGTGCTGGCGATGCCGATCTTCGACTTCTTGAAGTCCTCGCGCTTGAAGCCCACGGCATGCAGCATGGCGCGCGATGCTGCGCGCTCCACGCCGTCCACGACGGCTGAGCTGTGCTTGCGGTGAAGGGACTCGGGTTTCTTGGATGCTGCTTTCTTGGCCATGATGGTGGGTGAAATCCCACCCTGCCAACCTGCGGCCGGGAAGCAAGTGGCAGTATGCGTTTGAAGGTCACCAAAAAACCGCCGGAACCGGCGAGATGCGGTTCCGGCGGCCGGAGGGTTTCAGGGGCTGTCGCTCAGGCGGCTCAGGCGGCCTTGGGCGAATGCTGGTCACAATGCTCAGGCTCGGGGTCGGTCTCCTCGACCTGGGCGTTGTCCTTCAGGAACTGCAGGGCGTTTTCGAGCACGAGGTCCTCGCGGACGCCGTCGATCATGCCGTTTTTCTGGGCCTCCTGCATGAACTTCTTCACCGCCTTTTTCTGGCGGGCGGCGATGTTGGCCAGGGCCATCATGAGCTGCTGGTCGGTGGCGATGATGCCCTCCTTCCTGGCAACTTCACCGAGGATGAAGCTGACCTTGACGCTGTTGCGGGCCTGCTGGGTGGCGCTGCTGAGAATCTCGTCCTGCTGCTTGATCAGCTCCTCCTGCGGCACGCCCTGCTGCATGGCGCGCATGGCGATGTCGTTGGTGCGGCGCTGGGCCTCGCGGTTCACGACTTCCTGGGGCAGGTCAAACTCGAGCTTTTCAAAGATGTGGGCGATCACCTGGTTGGCCTTGGCGTTCTCGCGGTTCTGCTCGCGGCGGCGGCGGATGGCCTCCTTCACCTCGCTGCGCAGGGTTTCCTCGGTCATCTCCTCGCCGCCGATCTTCTTGATGAACTCGGCGTCCAGGGCGGGCACCGCCTTGTTCTTCACGCCTTTGCAGTGCGCGGCCAGGGTCAGGGTCTTGCCGCGCAGGGCCTCGAAGCCGAAGTCGTCGCCCAGGGTGATGCTGAGGCTGCGGTCCTCGCCCTTCACGATGCCGACAAGGCTGGCGTAGAATCCGGGGAGGAAGTCCTCCTCGGCGTCCAGGAGGAACCAGTTTTCCTCGATGCCCTGGAGATGATTGGGCGCCTCCGGCATGGCCTCGGCCAGGGGCTGGCCGTCCAGGCTGCCCTTGTAGCTGAGCACCACGCAGTCACCGTTCGCGGCGGCGCGGTCCACGTCTTCAAAGGTGGCGTAGCGCTCACGCAGGTGCAGCAGATCGTGGTCGATGTCGGCGTCGGTGACCTCGATGCGCGGCAGCTTCACGGGGATGCCCTTGTATTCCGGCAGATCAAACTTCGGCGCCAGGCTGAGCTCGGCGCTGAAGGAGAAGCTCTTGTCGGTGTCATGGGTCATGCGGTCGTTGACGCCGAGGACGTTCAGGACCTCCAGGCCCTCACGCTTCACGGCCTCGCGCAGGCCGTCGCTGATGAGCTGGCGCTCCAGCTCGGACTGGATGTCGGCACCATAGCGCTTTTCCACGGCGGCGGACGGAACCTTGCCGGGACGGAAGCCGGGCAGGCGGACGTTCTGCGCGTAGTAGGCCACGATGTTTTTACGCTGCCTGGCAACTTCCTCGCCAGGCACACGGATGTGGGCGACGGCGCGGCAGTTCGGCTGGTGTTCGACGTTGATGTTCATGCTCAAAGGCGGGGGCGGGGGTTGCTTGCGGGGGCTTTTGCCCTGGTCTGCTTTCAGATGGCCGGGGAAAAAGGGCGCGCAGGCTAGGCGACTTTGCTAGTTTGGCAAGGCCGGGGTGAGGGCCGCTTCGGGGCGGCTTCAGCGGGTGCCTGGGCTTTTGAACAGGGGTGTCAGGGCCTTTTTCAGTCTCGGAAGCACCGGTTCCGAAGTTGGTGCGGCGGGCTTTTCCCCCTCCTTCAGAGCTTCCCGGGGGCTGTCCTGACGGGGGTTGCGGTCCACTCCCCGAAACAGCTTCGCCTCCCATCGGGGCTCCGAAACCGAGCCTGTGCCCTTGTATTCCAGCAGTTCGCTGAACGGGAGGAAAACGATGCCTGGCAGGCCGCGCACCCGGACCTGGGCGTCCATGTCGAGGACATCGCGCAGGAAGTCGATCCGACCGTCAAGCAGGATCTTGAAGGTGCTGGTGAGGGCCTCGAAATTTTTCGTCACCAGGTTGCCGTCGGCCACTTCGAAGGTGCAGTCGGCCTCCTTGGCGATGTTGTAACCGGCGATCTGCTTGGGCAGGATGGTGCCAAGCATGGGTGCCAGCACCCCGACGATGGGGATCGAGTAAAGATCACCGTTCAGGATGGTCAGCGCACCGTTGCCCTTCAGGGCGGACCAGTCCCTGAGCTTGCCGGTGAACTTGAAGTGCCCCGTCACGTCCCCCTGGGAGTCGCTGCCGCGCATGAAGGCGTCTGAAAACCGCGCCAGGCTGATGTTTTTCAATTCCATGTCCCCTGCGTAGCTCTCAGGTCCGCGAGGGCCGCCAAAGCTTCCTTTCAGCGTAAAACCACCGTCCAGCAGGGTCGCCCCGATGTCCACTTTTGTCTGCGATCCGGACTCCGTCACCAGGGCCCGCACCTTTTCAAAGGGCACCCTCTTGTTGAAGATCTCCTGCATGAACCGCGCCGCCTTCACCTCCACCGAAAAGCCATCCACGTCCGGTCTGAGATCGACCGTGCCGCGGGCGTTCATCGGCCCGCCGTAAAGCTGGCCGCTGACGTCAAACTTCAGCTCCGTCTGCTTGAAAACCAGCTCTCCCACCGGCGCACTGATGATGTGCTCCTGGTCCAGAAGCGGATAGCGGCCCGTGCCTGTCGGATGGCTGAACTTCACCCGGAAGTCGTTCTTTTCCGGGGCCCGGTAGAAAAGGGTGCCGTCCATCTCCACACGCGTGGTGTTGGGCAGGCGGTAGCGGGCGATGATCTCCGCCGTCTTGGGCCCGAACACCCCGACCACTCCCACCGGGTCCATGGCGGACTTCACACCGTCCAGCTTCACCCATTTTTCCTCGTCATGAACCTCGACGCTCTGCACCTCCCCGACACCCTCCGGCCGCCGGATTTTCACATTTCGATAGTGCTGCATCGGGTGCTTGAACTCCACATCCGCCTGCAGTTCGTCGAGGTAAAGACCCTTGTATTTGAAACGCCGCAGGTCGCCACGCCCCTTGTTCAGGCATTGCTGTGGATCGGGCTCGGGGCCGCTGCCGGTCAGCTCGAAGTGGATCGAGGACTCCGGTGAAAACTCGAAGCGCTGGATGATCTCCCGGGTCTGCTTCATCTGGGCAAAGGGCAGGAAGGCGCGGGGATCCATGCGCAGGACCAGGTCGTACCGGGTGCCCTGCTGCTCATGCACCAGGCTCTGGGCCGCCAGGGTTCCGGACTTGTGCCTCAGCTGCAGGTCCCGGATGTAAACACCCTCCGGCGCCACACCAATCATGGCCTTCAGGCCTTCAAACAGCTCGCCGCGCGTGCCGAAGCGGCCGCATTCCAGACTGCCGGTGACATGCACGGGCCGCTTGTGCCCGGCCAGTCCTCCTCCCACATGCCACACTCCCTCCAGGGCCAGGTGCGGCGGCTCATAAAAAACGATCTCCCTCAGCTTTTCATTGCTCAGAAAGGCGCTGGCCAGCCCCGGCAGGTCCGCGCTCGAGGTCAGATGAAAACGCAGGTCGTCCGCACCCAGGGTCCAGTTGGCGTTCGCATTCACCTCGCCCAGCCGGTCCTTCAGATAAAAGCGTGTCAGGTCCACCATGCCGGCCGAGTACTCGACCTCCGCACGCAGGGAGTCGCAGGCAAAGCTGTCGTAGCTCAACCCGTCGGCATCAAAGTACAAACGCGCCACCATGTCCTCCGGCTGAGACAGCGCCCCATGGATCTCCAGGCTGAGCTTGGGCGCCCTGGTGAAGGAAAAGCGGGCGAGCCAGTCCAGGGCTTTGCGAATCCCCAGCCGATGCCTGCCCAGGTCCGCCATCTGGGGAATTGAAGCGCCTTTGTCGGGCGTCGGCTGCCGTGGCTCCCGGGATGATGCCGAAGGCAGCAGCAGCTCGCCCGTGACATTCAACGCGATGCCGGCCAGCCGGCCCTCCGCCTGGCGGATCTCCAGCCGCCCCTCCTGGATGAACACCCGGGCGTTCAGATCCTCGATTTCAATCACCGTTGGCCCGCCGATTTTCTTCTGTGTCCCGGCCTCGGGTTCCACCGGCAGGGCCACACGAGCATGGCTCAACTCCAGCCCCTCCACCACAAACCGGCCTTCCATGAGCCTGCCCAGGTTGAAGTCCAGGTTCAGGTGGTTCACCTCCGCCAGCACCTGGCGACGCCCCGCATCCGCATACACCTGCACGTCCCGCGCCACGATCCCGCCCACCGGATTGATGATCAGCCGACGGAAATCCAGATGCAGACCGCGCTGGGCCAGCTCGCTAACCACAAACTCACGCCAGGTCCTGCCAAAGGTGTCCGACGTCAAATACACTCCCCCCGCCAGCAGACCGCTGCCGAGCACAAGCTTCACGACACTGGAAAAGAAGCCTTTCAAGGAGCCTCGAAGGTGCCAGCACACCCCGGAGGGGTCAAGCGATGGTCCCAGAACGCCACGACAGCCTTGCCATTTCCCAAACGCGGCCTAGTTCCCCCCCATGCCGCCCGAAACCCTCAGCTCACGCCTCAGCCGCAGCGTGCCGGTGGAGTTCTTCCGCCCCCTCGCGCGGCCTTCGGCGCCCATCTATGTGGACTGCGCGGACCGGCTCATTGACGAGGCCGGTGAAACCGGTCGCCTCTCCCACCGGGAAACCACCGAGATCATCCGCGAAATCCTCGCCCGCCACCCGCTCTCCCTCCTCGCCGAGGACGAAGGCGCGGCCCTGCGCGACGCCCGCCAGCGTGCCGGCCAGTTCTTCAACCGGCTCATCGCCGCCGGCTGGCTCGAAGACCAGACCCTCGGCCTGCACGAACGCTGGGCCGTCATCACCCCCGGCCTCCGACCCCTGATGCGCATGCTGCGCGACCTCGCCGAGGACCGCGTCGCCGAGCTGAAAACCTTCGCCGACACCTTGCGCGGCCTTTGCCAGACCCTCGAGGACCGCGGCGTGCTCGACCCGCGCCTCAACGAGCCCGACCAGCTCCGCTCCACCCTCAACGATCTCTCCCAGCGCCTCGAACGCGCCATCGAGCAGCTCCATGCCGTCGAAAAAATCGTCACCGGCTTCGAGCAGCGCCAGCGCCAGACCGCCACCGCTGCGGACACCCTCAATCTCCTTTACGAAGAGTTCGGCCAGGGCCAGCACATGGTCTGCTATGACGCCCTGCGCCGGGGCGGCCTGCTCATGCGCATCGAACGCGCCCGCAGCGCCGTCTCCGAACGCCATGACGACCCGATCATGCGCGAACGCCTCGCCGAAGGCCTGCGCAACCATTACGGCTACGACGACAGCGAATCCTATGACCTCGCCGTCAGCCTGCTCACCCGCCTGGAGCGCGACCTCGGCGGCCTGAAACGGCGCGCGGAGGCCATCGACCTGCGCATGGCCGCCTTCAACCGTCTCAGCCAGCAGCGCTACCGCTACCAGACCGAGCTGCGCGGCCGCCGCCCCGAAATCGTCAAGGCCTACTGCGACAGCCTCAACCAGGCCCACGCCGGCGGCCGCTTCTCCGACTTCGCCGGCCAGACCGCCGACTTCGCCCCGCGCTGCGTCGAGACCCGCTTCTTCTTCGGCACCGAATCCCTCTTCCGCCCGCGCCGCAGCAAGGCGCCCGTGGACCTCACCTTCGGCGCCAGCGGCGGCGGCAGACAGAGCCCTGACGACGTGCTCGCCGCCTGGAAGGAGCGCCAGCGGCTCGCCCTCACCCCCCAGCGCGCTGCCCGACTGGTCGCCAGGCTCGTCCCCTCCAAGGGCGGCGGGGTCAGCACCGAGGACATCCAGCTTGAAACCACCGATGACCTGCTCGACCTGCTCGCCATCGTCGCCTACCAGCACGCCCCGACCCTCACCGGCAAACGTGTCCGCTGGAGCGTTGACGGCCTGCGCCGCCGTCACGGCCTGGAACCGCACATCCTGGAGCACGACGAAATCGCCGGGCACCGCATCGAAAGGTTCTCCGTGGCCCGGGAGGCGTGAAAACAGCAGCCACCTGCGCCGCAACGAAGCCCAAGGCTGGCGCAGGACAGTTTGATTCCCACCCTGTAAATCATGCCAATCCTGTAAATCCTGTCACGAAAAGCTCGGCGAAGTCAGGTGTGCACCCCCACTTGGGCGCATCATTCGGTTGCCCGCCAGGGCCTTCTTCCTACATCACCCGCTCCAACCCCATGTCCGCCTCCTCTTCCGACCCCCTCTGGCCGCGCTTCTGGAGCGACGTGCCTGATTCGGACCGGGCGGCTCTTCGGGACGTGCTCGCCGAACTGCTCGGACGTGGCGTCCTGCTCGGCGACGAAGGCGGCGGACGCGACCTCTTCCTGCTCGCCCGGGACCATTACCGCGCGCACCTGGAGGACTACCTCGCCCCGCTCGCTCTGGAGCTCATCGTCGATGAAGAACAATCCCTGCTCCAGGCCCGGCCGCGCACGGAGTCCTGCCAGCTCCTCGGCCGCTTCGACAAGGACGAAACCCTCGTGCTGCTGACGCTCTGGCGCCTCTACGACGACGAGATCAGCAACGGCCACCAGGAGGCCGTCATCGTCACCGTTGACCAGCTCTGGGCCGCCCTGAAGGTCTTCTTCGACAAGATCGCCACGCCGGAAAAGTCGCAGATCGAGGCCTGCCTCGTCCGACTGCGCCGCCATCGCCTGATCCGCACCCTGCGGCCGGAGGGCATGCTGCAGATGGGCGAGATGCAGATTCAAGTCCTGCCCAGCCTGGCGCGCGTCATCCCCTTCGACGACATCAGCGCCTGGCAGTCGCGCGCAGACCTTTACCAGCCGGCCTCCGGTGACAAACCCGACGCTGAATCCGGGGAGGTGGCCGCATGAGCCACCCGCGCATCACCCTCAGCCGCATCCTCGCCGTCAACTGGTACGGCTACCGGCAGTTCATCGACGTCGCCGGCCTCAGCCTCATCACCGGCGCCAACGGCAGCGGCAAGAGCGCCCTGCTCGACCTCATCCAATTCGTCATGCTCGGCGAGCAGCAGAGCCGCTTCAACAAGGCCGCCGCCGGGGCGGGCAGCGGGCGCAGCCTGCGCGGCTACTGCCTCTGCGACACCAACACCACCGGCCGCGACGGCCAGGAACGTTATCTCCGCCCCAGCAGCGTCACCCTCGCCGCCCTCGAGTTCACCTGGCCGCAGCGCCCCGGTGAAACCGAGCCCCGCCGCGAAACCTGGGGCGCGCGCATCGAGTACGAAAGCCCCAGCGCCAAGCCCTCGACGATCTGGTTCCGCGCCGGCCGCCGCCTCGCCTGGCAGGATTTCCTCAACAGCGACGGCGGCCCCGAGGCCATGCAGTTCCTGCCCGAGGAGGTCTTCCGCACCCGCGTGAAGCGCGAGCTCGACGGCGATGTCTGGGATCGTCAGAAGGCCTACCTGGAGGAGATGGCCCTGCGCAGCCACCTCGGCTTCGACGCCGAGCAGATGGGCAAGACCCTGCCCCGCGCCATGGCCTTCGAGCCCGAGAGCAATTTCGAAAAGTTTGTTCGCGAATTCCTGCTCGAGCCCGGCATGCCCGACGTGCGCGCCGTCAAGGCCAGCGTCGACGCACACCGCCGCGCCCAGGAGCGGCTGGAGAAGATGTACGACCAGCTCGAACGCCTGAAGAAGATCTCCGGCCATCATCAGAACTGGGTCAGCTCCCGCCGTGAATCCGCCCTCTACACGCATCTCAGCGACGCGTTGAAGCACGAGGAGGCCCTGGAAAACCTCACCCGCCGCCGCTCGCTTCTGGAGGAACGCCGCGCCGAGCATGCAGACAACCTGGAAGCCCACGAAAACGCCCTCCAGGAACGCGACCGCCTGCGCAGCGCCGTCGAGGCCGCCCGCGCCGCCCTTGGTGACAAGGCGCTCAAGCTCGAGGAGAACGACCGCCGCCGCCGCGAACTCGACAAGGACATCACCCGTCTGGAAGCCGCCGCCTCGGGCGTTCGTGACGTGCTGCGTGACCGCCTCCGCCGCTGGCAGGACTGGATCCTGCACGCCTCACGCCTGGGCCTGAACGTCAGCGATGAAGCCTCCGCCTGCCTCGCCGCCATGCAGAGCGCGGACGAAACCCGGGCCCTCGCCGCCGCGCGGGACATGACCGCCGCCTACATCCAGCTCAAGGACGAGGCCGGCGAGGCCCTGCGCCCCATCGAGGCGCGGCTGGCCGAACATGAAATGCGGAAAATGGCCCTGCAGAAGGACCTCGGCCACCTTCAGGAAGGCCAGGCCGCCCCCGCGCCGCTGCTCAACGCCCTGCTCGCCCGCGGCCAGCGCGCCGTGGCCCTCGGACGCGTCGTCGAGGTGAAACCGACGGCGGAAAAATGGTGGCCCCTCCTCGAAGCCATGCTCGGCACGCATCGCCGCGCCATTCTTCCCGAAGACTTCCGCGCCGCCTGGGACCAGGCCCAGCAGACCCCCAGCCCGGGCGAGTCCCTGGTGCATCCCGACGAGGTCCGCAGCCTGCCGGTGAAGGTGGAAAAAGGCTCCCTGCGCGAGTTCCTGGAAACCCGCCATGAAGTCGCGGGCCGCTACCTCGACCACCTGCTCGGCGGCATCATCGCCGTCACCAAGGTGTCGCAGCTCGACAAACATGCGCGCGCCCTGTCGCTCGACGGCTGGCTCAAGGACCCGCCGCGCCGCGTGAAGCTGACGCCGGAAAAAGAGCACACCCTCGGCGAGGAAGGCCTGCGTCGGCTGCGCGATCAGCGCGAAAACGAGCTGCGCCTCACTTTAGCGGATATCGAGGAGGTGCGACGTGACTGCGAGGATCTGCGCGCCTTCCTCAACCGCGGCCGCGAATGGCGGCTCGACCATTTCACCGCGCCGGCGGGCAGCGACGAAATCCATCAGCTGCCCCGGCTGCGCAGGGAGCTCGGCGAACTCCAGGCCACCTGGGATCTGCTCGCCACGCCCGACAACGTCCAGGCCATGGAAAACCTGCGTGTGCAGAACGCCACCCTGGAAGGCATTCACGAACGCATCGGCAGCCTGAAGACCGCCATCACCGCCTTCTCCGTCGAGCAGGCGCGGCTTGAAGACGCCCTGGCCGAGGAAGTCACCGCCGAGGAGCAGACCCGCATCGCGCGGCAGACCTCACGGAATCTGGTGCGCGGCATCAACGACGCGGAAATCGCCGCGCGCATCAGCGCCGAACGACAGAAGTCCACCTCCTGGCGCAAGGCCGTGGAAATGGCCGCCGCGCTGGCCCTGCGCCTCGACAGCCAGGCCCTGGAGGCCCGTCGCCTGCGCGATGAAGAACGCGCCGCCCTCATCGAGACCCACAAGGACATCGGCGAGGCCCTCGACGCCGCCGAGGAGGGCAATGATGCCTTTGACCAGCGCCGCGAGGAGCTCGAAACCCACGAGCTCGAACGCTACAAGACCGCCGCCGAGGCCGCGAAACGCGAGTGGGAGGAACGCCTCCAGCACCAGGTGCTCGACGTGCTTCGAGAAAAGCTCAGCGAGGCCGACCGCACCAAGCGTGAGCTCAACCGCGCCATGGATCACGAGATCGGCGGCTGGCGCTACCAGCTCACCAGCCGCGCCGACAAGGCCCACAGCGCCATCTGGACGCTGGTGGAAAAGGGCCTGCCCAGCGGCAGCGACATGGACCTCTTCAACGCCGGTGCCCGCGAGGACATCGAGCGCGCCAAGGCCGAGCTCATGGCCGCCATCGACACCGCCGACAACCCCGAGGACAAGCGCCACCAGCGCGCCCTCGACTACCGCTACTACCATCACTGGGACATCGAGGCAAAGCCCGCCGGACGCGGTGACGCCGCCGCCATCAGCCTCAACAAAAGCGCCAAGAAGCAGAGCGGCGGTGAAAACCAGGCGCCCTTCTTTGTCGCCACCCTCGCCGCCTTCCGCCGCGTCTATGACCTCGGCCGCCGCGAGGAGCAGCAGAACCTCGGCCTCGTCGTCATGGACGAGGCATTCAGCAAGCTCAGCGGCGACCGCATCGACGACTGCCTCGCCCTCGCCCGCAACTTCGGCCTGCAGCTCATCATGGCCTTCCCCGAGGACCGCCTGCCCACGATGTTCCAGCACGCCGACACCGTCGTGCAGTGCCGTGTCGAACGCACCTACGACGAGTCCACCGAGCAGGTGGAGAACATCGAAAACTGGGTCGTCCGCGTCGAGGGCAGCCGCCTCGTCGAACTGATGGAATAACCAGGAATGCAACCACGGCAGCAGCGCGGTGAAACACTTCGGCTTGCAGGCCGGGCAACCTGACCCCTTGATGCGCCATGCGCTGGCTTGAAGTCCTGCATCAACAGTGGATGGCCGCCCGGAAACGCCGGGTGACCCCGTTGGTGCAGGCTTTCAGGCGGGACTGGGAGACACTGCTCGATGAAGCCGGCCTGAAGACCCATGAAGACCGCCAGGCCGCCCAGCGGGAGGCGGCCAGCCTGCCGCTGAAGCTCGTGCCGAACCGCCGCAAACCGAAGTTCATCGACAGGATCGAGGTGCCCCAGGAATCCGAGGCCTGGCTGCATGACCGCTTCGGCACCCGGCCGGCCGCCGACAGCCAGGCCCGGGCGCTCGGCTTGGTTCGGGAGTTTCAGTCCAGGACGCATGCCCTGCTGCCGGACATCTGGTCAGGCCTCTGCCGCCGTCTTGAAGAGGCGTTTCAGCAGCCCCGCATGCTCGGCCCTTTCGACTGGCATCAGCCGGAAGACCTGAAATCACAACTGGAGCTGCTCTGGGCCCTCACCTGCCGGGAATGGACGGAGGGCACGCTCATACGCGATGCCAGCACCCGGCTGGGCCTGGATTCGAAGGGGCTCGAGTCCCGGCAGAACGCCGTCGAGCGCGCCCTGGAGCTGCTGTTTGAACGCGAGACCCCCCTGGAGGCGCTGGGCATCCAGACCCGTAACAGCGTGCTTCACTACGGAGGCCCGCTGACGCTGCACGGCGAGGGCCGTCAAACCACCCTCGACCTGCGTTTTGAATCCACCCTGGCCCTGGCCGAATTGGAGCAGGCCACCTTCCTCAGCACGGCCGCCCGCCGGGTGCTGCTGGTGGAAAACCGCAAAACCACGTTCCTTCAACTCGTCCGGGCCAACCCGGACCACGACACCCTGATCGTCGCCACTTCCTTTCCCACCCAGGCCGTATGCACCCTGCTGCACAAGCTTCCCCGGGATCTCCCCCTGCATCATTTTGGCGACACCGACCCCAGCGGCTGGGCCATTCTCAACCGGCTGCGCGAAGTCGCCGGCCGCGAGGTCTCGGCCTTCCAGATGCAGTGGAAACCAAAGCCGGACTCTCCGGCGCTTTCCCATCGGGATCGCCAGCTTCTCGCCCGACTCCTCACAGAGCCGCGGATGAGCGACTGTCATGCACAGCTTCGGGCCATGCTCGAAAGCGGAAGCCGGGGCGAGTTTGAGCAGGAGTCGCTGGGACCTCCCAGGCTCCAGGGCTGGCCGTTTTATGGCTGAGCCTGGAAAGTCTCAGCGCTTCCAGACCACCCAGCATTCAGGCGGACTGGCGCTGCGGTTGATGGGGCGCAGGAGCTGGACTTCATAGTGCCTCGGTGACAGGCCGGCCGCCCACTGGGTGATGGCCTGCTGCTCCTGGGCACCGCCTTCATGCCCCGGGTAAACCGCCAGGGTCAGCAGCCCGCGCGGCGCCAGCAGGTCCAGCGCCACCGACAAGGCCCGCAGGGTGGTTTCGGTGAGGGTGATGACGCTTTTGTCGGACCCTGGCAGGTAGCCCAGGTTGAACATGATGCCCGCCACCTGCCCATGCCGCACCGGCGGTACATGCTCGGCCATGGTTTCGTGCCCGGCATGAACCACCGTCGCCGTGCCAACCCCGGCCTCGGCCAGCCGCCGCCGCGTCTCCGCCACGGCCGCCTCCTGGACATCGAAGGCCCAGACCCGCCCCTCGGAGCCCACCAGCTGCGCCAGGAACAGGGTGTCGTGACCGTTCCCGCAGGTGGCGTCGATCACGGAATCCCCCGGCCGCAGGCGGTCTTCCATGAGCAGATGCGCCCAGCCGACCGCCGAGGGCAGGCCGCCGATGGAAGAGGCGATGCGGGGGGAAGGGACGGGGCTTTCGGACATGCTCCTGCCCTCCTACCTGGCTTCCAGGCGCCTGCAACCGCCCTCCTGGGTCCACCACCCGTCCGCCGAGCCGTTTTCAACCCGGTCATCTTTCCGGTTGACGGAAGAAGCCGGGGCCGTAGTATCGCGGCCCTTTTTAACCCCACCCCTTTTTCAGTATGCCCGAAGTTCAAATCCGCAAAGGTGAGCCGATCGACCGTGCGCTCAAGCGCCTGAAGACCAAGCTCGAGATGGAAGGCATCTTTGAGGAAGTCCGCCGTCTGCGCGCCCACGAAACCCCCAAGGAGCGCACCAAGCGCAAGGCCCGCGCCGCCGCCAAGCGTGGCAAGATCCGCTTCCGCTTCACGATGCCCAAGGCCCCCGTCGAACACAACGACGCCGCGCCCTCCGCCTGATTTCCCCGGCTCGTTGTTGGGCCAATCCAACCTATTCAACCCTCAAAGGCTGTCTTTCGAGACAGCCTTTTTGTTTGCGCCCCGCAGGGTTGCAAGCACCGGGGGGCAGGCCCGCCCGCATCCGGCAAGGGGATGCATAGCTACTTTGCTTCGCATGACCGGCGCTTCTTGGACTTCGACGGCAGGCGTCCTTGAGCCAGAAGCGGGCGCGGGTGCCCGGCGTTTCGGTCACGGCTTCATGGCTTGGGGCAGCGTGCCCTGGGCCTCGGGACCGGTCAGCTCCTCGCGACGGGTCAGGGTGGCGGAGATGAAACCGACGAAGACGTTGGCGTGCATCTCCACCGGCAGGCGCCAGGCATCGTCGCTGACCCAGATGGTGGCGGTCTTCATCTTCTTGAAGCTGCCGGGCAGGAGGGTCCTGCGGTCGAGGCGGCGGATCTTCACATCGAGTTTGATCGTTGGATAGGCCACGCCCTCGACCTTGCGCTGCTCGCGGCCGGTGACGGTGAAGGTGGCGAGGTAGGGGCGGTCGAAGGGCTGGACCACGCGGGTGATGGCGTCGCCGGTCTTCAGGGGCTGGCTGCGGACGTAGAGGATGGCGGACTGGAGGTCATCAACCGGGCCGTAGGGGCAGACCTGGGTGGTCTTTTTCGTGCTGCCTCCGGCGGGGGTGAGGGAGGTGAGGGTGCTGACCTCTCGGTCGCCGAAGCGCACCTGGTAGGCGGCGGTCTCCCGCGTGTCAGTCTCCGAGTGCTCCATGTGCAGGGCGCGCAGTTCGCCGCGGTGCATCACGGAGGTCATGGTGCAGTCGTAAAGCCAGAGCGTGCGGGCGAGGCCGCTGGTGCCGGCTTCGGCCCTGGCCACCTGAAAGTCTCCAGCTTCCTGCATGACCACCCTGGCCGAGCCTGCGGAGAGCAGGTTGTTCCAGCTCAGGTCATAGCTGACACGGCAGGGCTTGAGGTCTGGGAAGGCGCCTGCGGGGCTGCGGGTGATCGTGGAGGCCCAGGGAAGCGTGGCGGGTGCCGGGGCCAGCTGGGCCATCATGAGGAGCACGGCGGGAAGAAGCATGCGCATGGGTAGCCTCGGACGGCGGGTTCTCAACCGCAGGAGAGGACGGTCTGATGCAGGCATGAAAAACGCGGCCACGCTCTGGGCATGGCCGCGTTGTGCTTGCAGGCTCCGGGGGATTACAACGAGTTCAGGAAGCTGATGAGCTGCTGCTTCTCCTGCGGTGTCAGTGCGTTGTAGCGGTCGCGGGAGATGACGGCCTCGCCGTCATGCATGCGGATGGCGCGGTCGAGGTTGGGGGCGCGGCCGTCATGCAGGTAGGGGGCGCTGGCGCGCACGCCCCAGAGCGGCGGAGTTTTGATGTCGTGAGGCCCGGCGTTGCCCTGGACGATGCCGTCGCCGAGGGCGCCCATGTCATGCAGGAGGAGGTCGGAGTAGAGATTGACCGCTTTTTCGCTGAGGGCGGCGATGTCGTTGACGGCCGTCTGCAGGGTGGGCGTGTGGCAGACCGCGCAGCCGACGGATTCAAACAGCGCCTTGCCTGCCGTGGCGGCGGCGTTCAGGGTGCGGGGCTGAAGAGGGGCGAGAAGGCGCATGAAATCCGCCGAGTGGTCGATGTCGGCCTTGCCGGTGACCGGGTCGGTGGTGTCCTCGGGATCGGCGACGGTGTCGTAGGTGGCGAGCACGTCGGCGCGGCCGTTCGGGGCGTTTTCCTCGGGGAAGAAGCGGTTGGTGATGCCCATCTCGTTCAGGTAGGCGTCGGCGGAGAAGGCGAGCAAGGTGGCGTGCTGACCCTTCCAGCCGAAGTGGCCGACGCGTTCCTCACCCGTGGTCACGTCGGTGACGATGGCTGCCTTGCCCTGGACACCGTCCGGCTTGCCGACGAAGACCCCGGCGAGGATGGTCTCATCGGCGATGGCTTCGATCAGGCCCAGGCCGAAGAGCGGGGTGGTCTGGCGGCGGGCGATGACGTTGGCGTCGATGGGGATGATCTCGCGGGCGGCGGGGTGGATGCTGCGCACCTGGAGGAGGGAGCCGCCGAGGTCGGCGAGGGGGTCGAAACCCTCGTCGGAGGAGAGGCCGAAACGGGTGACGGTGATCACGCCGCCGCCTCCGACACCGCCCTGGTTATGGCAGGAGGCGCAGGAGTTGTTGTTGAAAATGGGGCCGAGGCCGCCCACGGGCATCTCGCGGCGGGTGAACTCTTCACGGCCGTCGGCAAAGGCGGTGAGCAGATCGTCCGTCAGGCCGGGCAGGGGATCGCTGGCACGGGGAGCGCCCTGGCGGGGAGGCATGCGGCGATGATGAGGACGGGGGCGCTGAGCCTGGCGTGGGCCGGCGGGCTGGCCGCCAGGAGGTTTACCCATGGTTGGCGGGTTTTGCGGAGGCTGAGCACCGGCGGGAGGCTGAGCACCGGCGGGAGGCTGAGCACCGGCGGGAGGCTGAGCACCGGCGGGAGGCTGAGCACCGGCGGGAGGCTGAGCACCGGC